>CALOFD010000035.1:0-74226 GCA_942492505.1 Thermoanaerobaculia bacterium | reverse complement strand
CGACTTCTCCCGAACCGCCTCGCGTCGCTGACGAGTCTCTTCGAGAAGCGTCCTGCCCTGTTCGAGTTCGGCCCGTGCGATCTCGACCTCGTGCTGGACGGAACCCAGCGTGCCCCTCGACGAAGCCTCCTCGAAACCCGGCAACACCGCCTGGGGAGCCCCCGGGGATGCCTGGCCGATGCTCTCCTCCAGGGCGGCGGCACGCTCGATCAGCTTCGACCACTCGACGGAGCGACGGTCCCTGCCGCGCCGGAGCAGGTCGAGCTGCTGCCCCAGTTCGACCCTTCGAGCCTGGCGCCGCGCAGCCTCATCGAGATCGTCCACCCCGAGGTCGGACAGCATTTCCCCGCGCTGAAACCTCGCCGTCTCGAGCGCCTCGTCGATCCTCCGACTCCCCGCCGCGATATGGACCCTGGCGTCCTCGCCGATCGTCAGGGTCGTGGGCTCGAGCAGCCTCAGGTCATCGGCGGGCGAATCAGGCGCAGGCTCGACGGCGATCTCGACCTCGGGTTTCAGGCGTTCGACCCGGACCTCGAGGGCCCGTTCTCTTCGGACCGTCTCGAGGGCTTCGACCCGGCGCTCGAGCATCTGAAGCGTGACCAACGACTCCCGGGACACCGGAGCCACGCTGGCGAGAGTCGACTCGAGCGCCACGATCTCTTCGTCCTCGTCGGCCATCGCTCGCAGTCGCCCTCGAACCTCGGAGAGCTCGTCTCTCAGGCGTAGCGCCTCGGTCTCGGCTCGAACCTCGTCGAGCCTCGCCTCTCGCGCGCCAACAGTCTTCTCGGCCTCTTTGAGTTTTTCCTGGAGGCCGTCGAGTCGCGCCTGGAGCCGGGTCTCTTCGGCGCGGTTCTCCCCGAGGCTCCGCTCCTCGAGCGCGAGAGTCTCCCGTTCGCCCTCCAGCGAACGTGCCCGCACCCGCGCACCCTCCATCCTCGTCTCGAGCTCACGCTCCTTCGCCATCGCTGCCGCCAGTTCCGCCTCGATTCGCGTTCGATCCTTCAAGAGTTCGCGGGCCGCCTGAACTTCCGGGCCCCGGATCGTCAGTCGTTCACTCACCGAGGCGATCCGATCTCGCAGCTCGCGACTCTCGGACTCGAGTTCCGAAAGGGCCTCGCGATAGTCGGAGAGACGCTGCAGTCTTTCGCGAGCCGCCACCACTTCCTTGTCGAGTTGTTCGACCTCCCTCTGAAGACGGCCCAGCTCGCCGGTCGACGAGATCCGCCCCGATGGGGTGAACACGGTCCCCATCACGTCCTGTAGTTTCGCCAACAGTTCGATCTCGAGGTGGGTTCGCAGGACCTGACTGGAAGAGCCGCGGAGGCCTTCGTCGACGGCTTCCTCCCAGCCCTTGCCCTTCGGCAGGGGCTTCTTCTCCCTGCAGATACCAGAGGGCCTGTGCCAGCCCACGGTGCTCCGGTTTCGACCCGCCCCTCGACTGACCGCCTCGCAGCAGGTCACGCAACTCCTGATCGGCCCTGTCGCCCTCATGATCGAGTTGCCACGCTCCCCCGCGTTCTCGCCAGAGCTGAGCCTCGGGCTCACGCAGGAATCGCTTGTGGGCCTTCCAACGACGACCCGACACACCGAGGATCAGCTCGACCTCCGGCGCCAGGCTGCTTCCGACGGGAGGAATCGATCGCAGCTCTCGGGTGCGAGAGGAGTGCCGATCGAAGAGACCCCGTGTCAGGGCCTCGAGTAGCGTCGACTTGCCGGCCTCGTTCGGTCCCTCGATCAGGTTCACTCCCGCATCGAATTCGAAGTGACGACTCTCCCGATACTGCCTCCACCCTCGCAGCGTGAGTTCCTCGAGGATCATCGCCTAGGCGACCCCACGAATCAGACGGGCCAGTAGCTCCCGAGCTCGCAAGGCTTCCTCCGGCCCCGCGACCTCGATGGCATCGAAGGGCGCCGGCATGGAGCCTCCCCCTTCAGCCGTTTCGAGAGCACCGGCAATTGCCTCGATCATCCCAGGGGGCCAGTCCAGGGGACCCGTGGTCGCTTCCTCGAAGCGCCAGTCCAGGTAGCAGACCCGGGCCTCGAGCCGCTGCCGGAAGGCCTCGAGGCGATCGCCGATCTCGGAGTCGCCGCCGACTTCTCCGCCGACTCGCAGCAGGAGCCGCGAGGGATCTGTCGACGCCTCCTTCACTCGCTGTTCGAGCTCCTCGAGGTCGGTCGAATCGCGAACGTCGATCTGCAGCGCGCACCAGTCATGACCCGAGACCTTGATGCTCTCGATCCGAGGCAGGCTACCCGCCTGCTCGAGCTCGATCAGCAGGACATGCCCCGCCTCCCTCTCCGAAAAGCTCGTCGGCTCGGGCGTGCCCGGGTAGGCCCAGCGGTCTCCGGTCTTCAGCCCGTGCCAGTCTCCCAGGGCCAGAAAATCCAGACCCGCCCGATCGACCCGATCGAGGGCGATCGGAAAGTTGGCCTGGTGCTCCAGGATTCCCAGGCTGCCGTGCGCCAGCGCGACTCGAGGACGCCGGTCCCCCTTCACCCTCCCGGGGATCCAGTCCGTCGGATCCTGGCGACTCTTCTTCTGGGTGAGGGGGCAGGGATAGATCGCCGCACCGGCCACTTCGATCTCCCGAGGCTCGAGCAGGACTCGGACATGAGCTCCTCCGCGCACCCAGAGGTCACGATCCCAGACCCCGCCGGCGATCTGCGGGTCGTGGTTTCCGGGAAGCAGCAGCACCGGAGTCGGAGCCGCTTTCTCCAGGATCTCGACACAGGACTCCACGGTTCGGCTGTCGACATCCGAGTCTTCGAAGATGTCTCCTGCCACCAGGACCGCGTCGACCGACCGTTCGACAGCGAGATCGATCACCCGACGAACCGTTTCGAAACGCGCCTCGGACAGGAGCGAAGCATGTGTGCCCAGGTGGCGCTGGGTCAGCCCGAGCTGCCAATCGGCAGTGAGGAGGAAGAGCATCCTGCTCGATCATACCGAAGGCGGCCGACCTCCCATCCCGGAACCCGTGACGCCAGTTTCGGGTGCAGCGCCACGCGGTACGGGAACTCTGGATCGAGCCTTCGAAGACCCGGCGGCAGGTTCTCGAGCTGCGCCAGGACCCGACTCCTGACGTCCGTCGGCCTTTCCTCCGGACCCACGGCGCGCCCCTCCTCGACCAGATCGACGAAGAGATTCTTCGCGCTCGGGGCTACCAACCCCAGCCATCTCCCGATCGAATCCGGAGTCACTTCTTCCCCGGACACGAGATCGAGCTCGTCTACGATCAGGTCTGCCCGGAAGCAGCCCGCATGCTCGATCCGGATCGGACTCAGCCGACCCGGCAAAGTCGCCTTGGAAGGATCGTCCGAGGTCTTCGAACGCCGCACCCACGAACCCTGGTCGTGAATGGCGCCCAGCTTGTAGACCGCCGAGAGGGCGCCCTCGCTCCCTCCCGTGACCAGTCGGGTGCCGACGCCCCAGGTATCGATCGGGGCGCCATTCGAGCGCAGCTCGAGGATGCTTTCTTCATCGAGATTGCCACTCGCCACGATCCGGGTAGTCGACCATCCGGAGCCGTCCAGTCTCGCGCGAACACTTCGACTCAAGGCATCGAGATCTCCCGAGTCGAGCCTGACTGCGTCCAACTCATGTCCCTCCGCAGCGACCACCTCGAGCGCCCGTTCGAGTCCTGCGAGCGTGTCGAAGGTGTCGAGCAGCAGGACGCGCTCTCCGCTCGCCTGGCCGAGCCATTTCGACATCGCCTCACCCTCGCTGTCGAACGCGAGAATCCAACTATGCGCGTGGGTCCCCTGAACCGGAATCCCGAAGACCCTTCCGGCTTCGAGGTTCGAGGTCGCGTCGGCGCCTCCGATGAAGGCACAGCGGCTGGCTTCGAGGCCGAAGTCGCCTCCAGGAGCGCGTCGCAATCCGAACTCCAGGACCGGATCGTCTCCCGCAGCCAACCGGACCCGGGCGGCCTTGGTGGCGATCAACGATGGAAACGCCATGGCGTTCAGCAGCGGCGTCTCGAGGAGCTGAGCCTCGAGCAGAGAAGCCTCGACACGCAACACCGGCTCTCCAGCGAACACGATCGTGCCCTCGGGCGCGCCGACAACGGAGCACGCGGGCTCGACGGTCGCGAGGAAGTCGAGAAAGGCAGGCTCGAAGAGTCGCCTTTCTCTCGCATCCCTCAGATCGGACAAGTAGGAGACGTCGGCCTCCTCGAGGAGAACCGACGTCGCTCGACGTACGGCCTCCTGCTGTCCTGCCGAGACGATGAAGCCGCCTCCGAACGGAACCCGTCGGAAGCTCAGGTGAAAGACTGCGCGAAGATCGTGACGCCCGCTCCTCCACAGCGCCTGCGCCATCGTCAGCTGGTAGAAATCGTTGTGGAGGCGCGAAGGCTGCGAAAGACTCAATCGACTCCCTCCGAGAGAGCGAGATGCTGATAGAGAGCCCCGTCTTCGAATCCCAGGGAACGGTAGTACTCACGGGTTCCAACCGCTGAAATCACCGCCATTCTCGCGAAGCCCCGTCTGCCGGCGATGGCCGCTGCCGCGTCGATCAGTCGCCGGCCGAGGCCGATGTGCTGGGCGCCGCCATCGCGACGTCCCCCCAGCCCGACCACCCCGCCGTAAACGTGGACCTCGCGGATCATCGCCTCACCGGCGATCTCCGGCAAGCCGCAGTCCTCCACGGCGCCTTCTCCCGCGTCGGGCAACGTGAGCCTCAAGAACCCAGCCAGAAGCCCCTGAGGATCGACGAAACGGAGAAAGAACTCGTCCCCGACTGAACTGCGGTAGCGCAGCTGCTCCATCCTCAACTGGTCTGCGTCGACCGATGCATGGCGAATCTCCCGACTGCGGATCTCACGGGCACGGATCCCCCGCTGCTCGAGTTCGCGCTCCACGCGCTGGCGAAAATTGGTTTCCTTGTTACCGACGACGATATCGGTGCCGGGGATGTCTCGGATGATGCGACTGAGCCGGCAATAGGACGGGGTCGTCTCGACGCATGCGACCAACACCTCCAGCAGTTCGTCGGCCTCATAGGGTCGCCAGGAACCGTCGCGCCAGTAGTTCATCAGCTCGGCGCTCTCGATCAACGAGCAGGGGTAGATCTTCACCTCATCCGGCCGCAGGGCCGGATCGTCGAAGAGCCTCGAGTAGTCGACGACATCCTTCTGCGGACTCGAGCCATGGAGATTCGGCATCCAGTGGAGATGGAGCTTGAAACCAGCCTGGCGAAGCCTGTGAACGGCGAGCCGCGCCTGGACCGTGTCGTGACCTCGTCGATTCGCCGACAGCACCTCGTCGTCGAGACTCTGGATTCCGACCTGGACCTTCGTGACACCCAGTCGGCGCAGACTCTCGACCTCGCTCGCATCGACATGATCCGGGCGGGTCTCCGCCACCAGGCCGACGCACCTCGAGAACGCCGTCTCATTCGTCCTCTGAGCCTCCTCGATCTGCTCCCAACTGGCGGACTCCACCCTCTCAGGGTTTTCCTTTCGCTTCGAGCCGCATCGACGATCTCCTGGTTGCAGCTTCGGCTGTTCTCCAGCGGAACGACTTCTTCCTCGGCGCTTGCCCAGTCGGGGGCGTCCGGGGGCAGCGGTTCGGGCCGGACCACCTTGCGTGGGCTGAAATCGTTCAGCGCCTCGAACAGCCGCAAGACGAACCAACGGCGATAGTCGCCGTCATACGACGACCAGGTCCCACCGAGAATGATCAGTTCGACCTTGTCGACGGAGTGTCCGATCTGATGGTAGGTCCAGAGTCGCGACGCCACCTGTCGGTAGGGATCGAAGGCGTGCTCGCCGGCGCGCTGGGCCCCCGGCTCATCGGCCAGGTAGCTCTTCGGCATGCGAACGTCGCTCGGACAGAAGATGCACCTGCCCGGGCAGGGGAAGGGCTTGGTCAGCACGGTGATCGGAGCCACTCCACTCGACGTCCTGACGGGTTTCATGCGCAGCCGCTCGACGAGAGGCCCCTCCTCGGCAGGGTCGTGTCCGGCCTCGCGCCGAAGGTATCGGTACCCTTGGATGAGTTCGCTCTTCGTGAAGAAGCTACGTCCCTCCTTGAGATGAACCCGCAAGATCTTCTGCAGCCTCTTCGGGTCCAGATCTTCCCCCATCTCCTCGCAGGCCTGGAGGATGGCGCTAAGCTCGGCCAAGTGCTCGGCGGGCTCGAACTCGAAGTTGTCCCGACTCGTCACGAGAAGACCCCATGCGCCCCGAGACCCGCGACACTCTCAACGCGATCAACCAACGCTTCTATCTTCGACACGCCGGGGACTTCGACCGCACCCGCAGAGTCCCCTGGCCGGGCTGGAAGCGCGCCTGCGAGCACATTCCCGCGGCGTCGGAGAAGGCACCCGCCCGCGTCCTCGACGCCGGCTCGGGGAACGGCCGGTTCAGTGACTATCTCGGCACTCATCGCAGGGGACTCCACTGGCTGGGAATGGACCTCAGCCTCTCCCTCCTGGCCCTGGCCGCACCGGCAATTCGAGCCAGTTCTCTCTGCGGCGACCTCGGCTCGAGTTCCCCTCTGCCGATCCGAGAAGGGTCTTGCAGGGCCATCGCGGCCTTCGGACTCTTCCATCACATCGCCTCGTACCCACAACGGCTGTCTCTCCTCGCGAGGCTCGCTTCGCATCTCGAACCCCAGGGACGCCTCCTGATCACTCACTGGCAGTTCGCCGACGAGCCCTCCATCGCGTCGCGCATCCTGCCCTGGGGCGAGGCGGTGGCAACAGGCCTTCGACTGGACCCCGACGACCTCGACCCCGGCGATCACCTTCTCGGCTGGGGCGACGAGCCGTCTCTCGAGAGCGGTCGCTACTGCCATCACGTCACTCCGCTCGAAGCCTCGAATCTGGTTCGGCAGTCGAGAATGGAGGTCGTCGACGAGTATTTCTCCGACGGTCGCACCGGACGACTCAACCTCTACCAGGTTCTTCGCAGAGCACCACGCTGAACGCCCGGCGACGATCGGCGGTCACTGTCCCCAGCGCAACCGGAAGCCGCCGTGGAAGAGGCGCGGCGTGCCCACGTTCACACGACCGGGAGCCCGTCCGGTCTCGATGACTTCGTCGAAGACGTTCTCGACTCCGACGAAGACATTCCAACGCTCGTTGAGCTGACGCGAGACGTCGAGATCGAAGACCACGAAGCTGGCCAGCGGAATGAGGTTCAGGTCGTCCTCGAACTGTTCATCGACGATCCGAACGAGACCCGACACGTCGACGGCTGACGGGTTGCGGTAGAGACCGCTCAGCACGACCTGATTCTCGGGCACCTGGGGAAGCTGCCGGCCGATGAGTTCGGGCGCCTGGGCCGCCTCCTTCACGGTGCCATCCGAGAATTGGTAGCTGGCGCCCCACTCCCAGTGACTCGAGATGATCTGGCGAATCTCCGCCTCGATACCCTGAATCCGCGTGCGGTCGAGGTTCTGGCGCTGTCGGCAGATCCCATCGCCGGGCACGAAGCCGCACGGGGCAATGACCCCGGGGCCCGGGGCGATCGAGACGTTGGCGATGGCATCGTTGACCTCGTTGTAGAAGACCGTCGCGCTCGCCCGAACGGTCCCGGTCCGGAAATCGACCCCGAGGTCGATGCCGTCCAGCGTTTCCGGAACCAGATCGCCGTTCGCCTCGGTGATCACGTTGCCGACCCGGAAGGGTCGGAACAGTTCGTTGATCGAAGGCGCCCTGAAACTACGATAGATCGAGCCGCGCACCTGGGTCGAGTCGTTGGCCGAGAAGACCGCGGCGACTCGTGGACTCACCTCGGTCTCGGATCGATCCTCGAAGGTCTCGTCTCGGCGCGCGATCCCGGTCGCGATGAAGCGCTCCACCCGAAAGCCGTCGGACGTCTTCCAGCGATCGACGCGGGCACCCACCTGCACCTGAACGCGATCGCCCACGGCGATCGTGTCTTGAACGTAGAGTCCCGCATTGGACTCATCGCCTCCTGCCGTTCGCACCAGGGCTGGAACGTCGTCCGTGTAGAGGAAACGTTCGTTCGTCTCGCCGTCGGAGACCCGACCGTCGATGCCGGCACCGAGGCGATGCTGATCCTGATCGCCGAAGGCCCGATTCCAGTGGACGGCAAGGCCGAGCGAATCCGACGGCACCGAGTACTGGTCCAACGCCGGCCCCTCGGTGGAGCGGTCGTCGGCCTGGGACGAGAAGGTGCTCTCGAAGCCCTGATCGAAGGCCGTCGCCGATCCCAACCACTCACCGCCGCCGTCACCCAGGGCATTGACCCGCAGCGTGAGGTTGGTTGAGTCCGTGGCGTTGTTGGTGAGCGGAGTGCCGTTGCCACGCTCTTCATCGAAGGTGGTCGCCAGCACCGCCAACTGGATCGAGTCGGAGAGATCGAAGTCGACCTCGCCCCCGAGACTGGCGACCTCCGAAAAGGCCGGGATGTCGATTGCGCCGCGAGTGTCTTCGGAGACCACGTAGTAGCCATCGGTATCGAAGTACTCACCCCAGAGCCGGTAGCTCCCGTTGGACCAGTGGTCCGACCACATCACGTCGAGCCGTCCCGTTGCCTTGGTGCCGACCTGCGTGGCGATATCGAGCACGCCGTCGGCCGGGGGGGCAGTGAAAAGTTGCACGACACCGGCCAGAGCCGAGTTACCCCAGATGCTCGAAGAGCCACCCCGAACGATCTCGACCTTCTCGAGACTCATCAACGGCACCCGGCTCCAGTAGATCCAGCCGCCGAATGGATCGTTCATCGGAACTCCGTCGAGCAGGACCAGCGAACGGGAGACCCCACTCGGGCCGATGCCACGCAGGGAGACCCCCTGGGTGGTCGGATGAGCGACGACACTCGAAGCCCTGCGGAAGAGACTGAAGCCCGGCGAACGCCGCAGGAAGTCATCGACCGTCAGCGCGGCGCTATGATCGATGTCATCCTGATCGTAGATCGTCACGGAGGCGGCAACATCCTCTTCGTCCTGCTCCATCCGTGCTGCCGTGACCACGACCCGGTCCGAGAACGTTCGACTCGGCTCGCCGGCTTCTTCTTCCTGGGCGGAAACCCCGGGAGGTCCCAGGAAGGTTGCCAGTACAGGGGTACGAAGACCCTCATCGGTCGCTTTTCCACGTTCATCTCCTCGGTTTCGCCTCGACGTCGAACGACGGTCAGCCCATGCCCCAGTTGCGCCCATCCTCCGGGACTGGATCCACGAAGGGCTTGTTCGGTTTGACACCACGGAGAACGTCGACCGCGTCCGTCAGTCCATCGACCGTCAGCGGGTACATCGGAAAGACCTGCCGAATCATCCGGATCGTGGGTGCGTTCCAGATCCGCTTCGGCTCCGGATTGAGCCAAACCGACTTCGGACAGCGGCGCCGGAAACGTTGCAACCAGTCGAGTCCCGTATCGACGTTGTCGTGGTAGTAGTCGATCGCCCCGCCGCTATAGGTCAGTTCGTAGGGACTCATCCAGGCGTCGCCGACGAAGACGATCGTCCAGTTCTCATCGACGCGCTTCAGGACGTCGCGGGTCGCCTCGCCCTTCCAGCGACTGATGTCGGTGTACAGCTTCTCGTAGACGCAGTTGTGGAAGAAGCGCGACTCGAACTGTTTGAAATGACTGGCGGCATGAGCGGCCGAGAACAGCCGCTCGCAGAGCCGGGTATGGGGATCCATCGAACCGCCGACATCGATCATGAGGAGCAGCTTGATCTTGTTGCGGCGCGGTGGCGAAAAAACCATCTCGATCTCGCCGCCATTGCGGGCGCTCTCGTCGATCGTCTTGTCGAGGTCGAGTTCCTTCGGACCGATGTCGCGGTCGAGCTTGCGCAGTCGACGCAACGCGACTCCGATCTGTCGAGTGTCGAGAACGCGATCGTTGCGCAGATTCCGGAAGCGGCGGGAGGATGCGATCTGGACGGCGGTCCGGCCGCCGCCTCCGCCTCCGACCCTGATCCCAGCGGGATTCTCGCCGCCATGACCGAACGGCGACGTGCCACCCGTGCCGATCCACTTGTTGCCACCATCGTGACGCTCGTCCTGTTCGGCCAGCCGCTCCTTGAACTTCGCCATCAGATCTTCGAAGCCCAGTTCCTTCAGCGACTCGCGTTCGGCCTCCGTCAACTCCCTGGGAAGCTCGGGATTCTCGAGCCACTGCAGGATCTCTTCATCGACCTCGAAGACCTCTCCAACGTCCGCGAAGTAGGTCGCGAAGGCGCGGTCGAACGAATCGAAGTCGGCCTCTCGCTTGACCAGCATGGCCCGCGAGAGGTTGTAGAAGACCGTGAGGTTCGAGCGCGCGAAGCCACCGATCAGAGCCTGCATCAGGCCCAACCACTCCATCAAGGAGACTTTCAGTCCGTAGGACCGCAGGTGGTAGAGGAAGCCGCTGAACACTGTGGATCGATCTAGTTGACCCGTCCGCGACGATGCGCCGCCGACGCCAGAACTGTATCGGACTCCCGTTTCAGCAAGACACCGAGGAAGGGCAGTTCCTGTTCGATGGTCTCGGAATCGACTCCGCCACGCCGCAATGCAGCGATCCAGTCGATCAACTCACTCGTCGATGGGCGCTTGCGCAGATCGGGCAGGTCGCGAAGCCAGTAGAAGCGCACCAGGACCTGCTCGAGCAGGGTCTGCTCGACGTCGGGATGGTGGACGCGGACGATGCTCTCCATGAGTTCCTTCTCGGGGAACTCGATGTAGTGGAAGACGCAGCGTCTCAGGAAGGCATCGGGAAGTTCCTTCTCCGCGTTCGACGTGATGATCACGATCGGCCGGTGCTTGGCCGTGAACGACTCGTCCGTCTCCTGCACCGTGAAGCTCATCCTGTCGATCTCGTGAAGGAGGTCGTTCGGGAACTCCATGTCGGCCTTGTCGATCTCGTCGATCAACAGCACCTTGCGCTCTTCGGATGTGAACGCCTGCCCGAGAGGGACCGTACTTGATGTAGTCCGGACATCCGAAATGTCGCGGTCGCCGAAACGGGCATCGTTCAGTCGCTGCACGGTGTCGTAGATGTAGAGGCCGTCCCGCCCTTCGGTGGTCGACTTGATGTTCCACGTCAGGAGTTCCATGACCAGCGCCTCCGCGATCGACTCGGCCAGAACGGTCTTGCCGGTCCCCGGCTCTCCGCGAACCAGCAGTGGCTTTTCGAGTGCGATCGCAACGTTGACCGAGTCCTTCAACTCGGGCGAGACGATGTACTTCTCGCTTCCCTGGAACAGATTGAACGACATCTTTTCGAACTCCTGGATTGCTGCGAACGAAGACGGTCCGCGGGAAAGGGGCCGGAGCATACTACAGAGCCTGGCGCTGGCCGGGAGGCCGGGACCTGCTTGCTAGACTGCCATCAGACCGGCTGCGGGGCCGGAACTCCATGAGCGACATCGATCTCCTACGCCAGGCCATCGAGGGCTGCACGCGCATGGCCGCCTTCACTGGAGCCGGGATTTCCACCGAATCGGGGATCCCGGACTTCCGTAGCCCGGGGGGCGTCTGGGACAAGATGCAGCCCATCGACTTTCGCGACTTCCTGGCCTCCGAGGAGATGCGCCGCGAGAGCTGGCGTCGGAAGATCGCCTCGGACGCCATGTTCGCCTCGGCCGCGCCCAATCGAGGCCATCGGGCCCTCGCCCACCTGGTGGACGCAGGAGTCTGTTCCAGCATCATCACCCAGAACGTCGACGGCCTCCATCAGGCCTCCGGCGTTCCCGAGGACCGGGTGATCGAACTGCACGGAAATGCCACCTACGCGCGCTGCCTCGAGTGCGGCGAGCGCCATGAACTCGCCCCGATCCTGGAGACCTTCCGGCGCGACGAGAAGCCTCCCGCCTGCTCGCTGTGCTCGGGAATCCCTCAAGACCGCGACGATCTCGTTCGGTCAATCGATGCCGGTAGGACCCATGCAGCGAAGCGAAGAAGAGACCCTCTCCTGCGATCTCTTCATCGCCATGGGTTCTTCCCTCGTGGTCTACCCGGCAGCCGGGTTCCCGGCGCTCGCCAAACGCAATGGCGCTCGGCTGATCATCCTCAATCGAGATCGCACCGATCTCGACGCCATCGCCGACCTGGTGATCCACGCGGAGATCGGCGAAACCCTCGGCGAGGCTCTGGGCGTCGCCTGAAGAATGGTCGGGGGGCCCCTAGGGGGAGACTTCCGACTCGTGATCCTCGGGTTCGACGTCCGTCAGCAGGTGGTGGAAGTCCTCCTCCGCGACCTCATCGAGAGCCTTCAGGAACGCCACCAGCGGTAGGACGTCCGACTCCTCGAGTCGGATCCGGTCGACCTCATCGTCCACCTCGGCGTAGTCCCCCTGGCGAGCCAGGGAACTGATCGAAACGTACTCACGCACGGCGGCCTCGAGGCTCGAATAGCTGCCGTTGTGCATGTAGGGACCCGTTCTTGGCAGGTTTCTCAGCATCGGAGTCCGAAAGGCTCCGATCGACTCTTCGAGTTCTGAGGCCTCGTCGTCCGCCGCCGGTATCACCCAGTTCCAGTATCCGAAGTCAGCACGGCCGGCTCCACCGAGGAACTCCAGGACCGGACGATTCGACTCCCCAGGCACAACCAACGCTGCCCAACTGCCCGCGCCGTACTGCGCTTCGTACTCTCGACGCGCGATCCCGGTGTCATGGAACGAGAAATCGGTGAAGAAGGGTGGCGTGTGACACGTCACGCAGTTCCCCACGGAAGCCTCGCCCTCGACTCTGAAGAACGTCTTGAAGCCCTCATAGGCGGCCGGGCTGAAGCCCTCCGGGCGCTTGATCAGAATGCGACCTTCCTGATTCGTCAGCCGTCCATAGATCCTGCCGGCGTATTCCTTCGGCGACTCGCCGCGCCCCGGCCGAAGTGGAATCCGGTTCAGTTCGCCGAAGGCATCCCACCTGGACGTCTGAAGCGTGACGATCTCGGACAAGTACTCGACCAGGCTGTCGACCACCAGGTCCAGGGCATCTTCGCGGTCGATCGACTCGACGTCGACCGCCCAGGCGCGCTGGAACAGCGAGGGGTAGTCGACCATCGCCCGGTCGCCGGTCACTCTCTGGATGTTGTCGAGCGCCCGTTCCCTGTCCTGGGGTCTCCAGCCCAGGTGATCCGAGAGGAGCTCGTCCGCGACAGCCTCCTGCAGCGACGTCCATCGGCCATCCCAGCCCAGGCCCTTCTGGAGATCGAGTTCCAGGAGCATCGGTGTTGCGTCGCGAGGTGATGCGATCGGCGCCTCCGAGGCCCGGCAGAAGGCTTCTGGGCGACGTGTCCGAATAGAAGCGGTCGCCCGAACCGCGCGGATCTTCTCCCTTGAAGTGGCAGGTGCTACAGCTCGTGGCGAACTGCGCTCCCGGGTTCGAGAACTCCCGCTCCTCGAACAGGAGAGTACCGAGTTCGAGTCGAGCGCGGACGTTCCCCTGGCCGAGAATCCCTGCACTCAATCCGAACGCGCCGATCGAGAAGAGGGTGGCTACGACCACCAGGGAGCAGCGCCGATAGGTCTGCTCGCCGCCCACTTCCGGTCGGCACTTCGGCCCGAGACTTCGGGTGTAGGTCTGTGACTTCCCTGAAGGCATGACGAAGACGGGCCGGCCGAAGCCGACCCGTGGTCCACGAAGCGGCGTTCGACTACTCGCCGGCGTAGCTCAACTTGATGACCGAGCCGCGACCGTTCTCGACGTGGCGAACCGGATAGTTCGAGTTGCAAACCCAGATGTTGCCATCTGCATCGAACTCGATCTCCCGGGTGTAGGTCACCCGGGTCGGCATCCGATACTCCTTGAACGTCTCGGTCTTCGGATCGAAGCGCAGCATCGAGTCGCTGCCGGTGCCGCAGATCCACACCTCGCCGGTGGTCGGATGGATGTTGAGGGCGTAGGGCATCGAGTTGACGCCGTGCGGCAGGTCGTAGACCTTCCACTCGTCCTTCGCCTCGTCGAAGCTCGCCAGTTCTCCACTGGCCCAGCCCGGAACCCACACGAGATTGTCATCGGCCACGTGCAGACGACGCGGACCGTGAACCGGCGGCTGCCACTCCTTGATCTGCTCGGGGTCGCCATCCGGACGGCTGGGATCGATCCGACCCACCCGCTGACCGTTGAGCTTCGAGTACCAGACCTTGCCGTCCGGTCCGATGTCGATGCCGTAGGGAGTGACGCCGCGGGCCTCGCCACTGCCGCCGCCCTGCACCTGGTTGGCAGAGGGCAGGCTGTAGAACTTGACCTCGTAGTTCTCCGGATCGAGCGAGAAGACACCGAGTCCGGCGTCGGTCCACCAGACCATGCTGTTCGCGGGGTCGATCCTCAGGGTATGCGGGTACCCGCCGCGGCGCTTGCCGGCCTCGTTGCCTGGCACGATCGTGAACTCACCGGTGGAGGGAACGAACTTCGCCATCTCACCGGAGAGTGCGAGCGTGATCCACATGTCGCCGTTCGGGGCGCGCTCGATCGAATGGGGGCCCTTGATCGGCGGATCGGTCGAGTAGTAGTCCTTGCCGCCGGGGAAGGAATGGATCTTCCTCTCGCCGGTTTCCGGATCGACTTCTTCAATCGCATCGGCCGTCATGTCGACGATGTAGACCTTGCCGTCGGCCCCGACCTCGAGGTCGTGAACCATCGTGTCGTTCTCCTTGCCCATCGACCACTCGAAGATCTTGGCTGAGAGAACTTCTCCCTCGGGCGCCGGCGGCACCTCGTAGTCGGCCCAACTCGTTTCGGCGCCGGGGCCGTAGGTCGACACGAGCTTGTCGACGATCGCGTTCTGCGTATGTTCGTAGAGTCCGCGATATCCATCCATGCGAGTGACCATGACCTCCCAGTCGACCGGTTCTTCGGGACTGCGGAAACCTTCGGTGCCGACCTGATGACAATAGGTGCACATCATGCGGAAGTTGAGGGCGTCCTCTTCGTTCTCCCACTTCAACTGCGCCAACCGGTCGTGCCCCGGACGCTGCGCATCGAGGTTCGTCGCTGCCGTCATCGTCAGGTCGACCGACTTCGAGGCGTCGGCTTCGATCCACTGCTCGGAATCATCCATGCCGATCAGTCGTGCCCGCAGGGTGTAGTCGCGGGCGGGAACCGCCGGCAGCGTGTAGGAGCCGTCTGACTGGCTATACACCGAAACCGTCGCTTCGATCTCCTCGTCGATCAGGGTCACCGTCGCGCCGCGAACGGGCGTGCCGCTCGCATCGACGACCTTGCCCGAGATCACGACCTCGTCGACATCGACCGCAGCACCGCCGACCGCGAGTGTGAGTGCAGAAAGTGCGACCAACAAGGCCGACCAGGACTTGTTCTTCTTCAACATGGCTTGTCCTCCAGGAACATTCGAAGGCGTTTCTGACGCGAGAGCAGAGGCTGGAATTGGGACGATCAGTATATCCGTGCTTCCTCTGTGCTCAAGACGCATCGGCCGAGGTCGCTGTTTCGAGAGTCGCCCTGGCACCCCCGTCTCCTCCCCCGACGTCGGTGCCGGAACGCTCGATCCAGAGCAGCAGGGCCAGCGCCGGCAAGCCCACCGCCGTACTGACCAGGAAGAAGGTCGCCCAGTCGACCCGATCCGCCAGCGCTCCGGTGAAGGCCGAGAAGAAGTTTCGCCCCGACGTCCCGAGAGCTGACAAGAGGGCGTACTGGGCGCCGGCGAAGCCCGGACTGCAGAGGCCCGAAAGGTAGGCCACGAAGGCCGCGCTGCCCATGCCCCCCGAAACGTTCTCGACCGCGATGGTGGCCGCGAAGACGCCGATATCGGCTCCAGCAAAGGCCATCGCGACGTACATCAGGTTCGAGAACACCTGCACGATCCCGCACACCAGCAGACCCCGCATGGTCCCCAGTCTCACCACCACCAGACCGCCGATGAAGACACCCACCAGCGTCGCCACCAGACCGAAGGTCTTCGACACCGTGGCGATCTCGGCATTGGAGAAGCCCAGGTCGACGTAGAACACATTCGACATCGCCGCGACGAACGAGTCCGGGAAGCGATAGAGCAGAACAAAGACGAAAATCACCATCCAGGCCGGTCGCCGGGCGAAGTCCGCGAACGGCTCGACCAGGACCTGTCGGATCCAGGATCGGTTCTCGGCGGGAGCGGCGCCGCCGCGCTCGCGCTGCTCGCCGGGTTCCCGGACCAACAGGATGGTGACCACCCCGACTCCGAGAAGCGCCGCCGCCGCGAGGTAGACCTGGCTCCACTCCAGCCAGGTCGTCAACATCAGTGCACCGGCGCCGGTGCTCAACATGCCGATGCGATAGCCGTACTGGATCATCGCGCTGCCTGGACCCTGCTCGTGATCGTCGAGGATCTCGATCCGATAGGCATCGACGACGATGTCCTGACTCGCGGCGAAGAACGTCACGGCCACCGCTGCTGCGGCCATCATGGCCAACTCGGAGATCGGATCGAGGCTTCCGAGCCAGACGATCGAGGCTCCGAGACACATCTGCGTCACCAGCGCCCAGTTGCGGCGCTGACCGAGAAGCCCGGTCAGCCACGGCACGGGCACTCGATCGAGAAAGGGAGCCCACAGGAACTTCCAACTGTAGGGACTGTTGACGAGCGCGAAGAGGCCGATCTCGGTGCGACTGACTCCGACCTCACGAAGCCACACGGAAAGCGTCGAGAAGGAGAGCGCGAACGGCAGACCGCTCGAGAAGCCGAGCAGGAGAATGACCAGCATCCGGCGGTCGAGGTAGGCCTGGAGATCGCTCAGCCAGGACCGTCGCGGATTCGCCATGGTCGGCATTCTACGGCCGTGGAACGCGGACACCCCGCCGGCCGCTACAATTCCTTTCTCATGCCCGACGAAGAGCCCCTGGAGACCCTTCTCCGAACCCAGGATCTCCCGGAACTGATGGTCGTCAAGGGACTGCTCGAGTCGGCCGGCATCGACTACGAGGTCCAGGGAGAGATCGGCCTCGGAATGATGTCGTTGAGCGGCACAGGCCTGTTCGGCGGGCGCGGCAGCGAAGCGATCCTGCGAGTCCGGCGAGCGGACCTCGAGGCCGCCTTCGGTCTCCTTCGAGCCCCCGTCCCCGGCCTGGACGAGACCGAGGGATGAACCGACGCGCTCTTCTCGCCCTGTGGGGCGCCGAACTGCGCGCCGCGATGCGCGAGCGCAACATCCTCATCAACAGCATTCTGCTGCCGACCCTGCTGTACCCGGTGCTGCTGTGGGTGATCTTCAACGGCATGCTCTTCGTCCAGGGACAGGCTGAGCGGATGGCGGCACGAACGGTGGTCGTCGGAGAGGCAGCGATTCTCGACCAGGTCGTCGAAGAGCTGAAGAATCACGACGACATCGAGATCGTCCCATCGCCGCGGGCGCCGGAGGCCGCGCTGCGCGATGAGCAGATCGACGCCATCCTGACGATCGAAGAAGCCGGCACGAGCCTGGTCGGCAACTGGCAGGCGACCGTCTCCTTCGATTCCTCGCGGGAGCGCAGTCGCATGGCCCGACAACGGCTCGTACCTGCCCTCCACGATGTGCGTACCGACTGGCTGGAGCGTCGCGCTGGCGACTACCTCACCGAGCGCGAGTGGGTTCCCTTCGTCATCGACACCACGAACCACGCCAGTGCCGGCGACATGGGGCGCATGATGCTCGGCCTGATGCTTCCCCTCTACTTCGTGATCATGGTTGCCGTCGGCTGTATGTACCCCGCCATTGACACCACTGCCGGCGAGCGCGAGCGCGGCACCTGGGAGACCACGCTGACGCTGGCGACCGACCGAAGCACGGTCCTGATCGCGAAGTACCTCTACGTCACGACCCTGGGAGCCGTCGCAGGCGGCCTCAACCTCGCTGCCATGAGCCTCACCCTGGGAACGGTGCTCAAGCCCCTGATCGGCGATCAGCTGTCGCTCTAATACGAGTTCCCGTGGGCCGCCTACCCCGTCCTGCTGCTCGCCGCCATCGCCCTGGCCGCTGGGGTCGCCGCCGCCATGATGCTCGTCGCCACCTTCGCCCGGGACTTCAAGGAAGGCCAGGCCATGGTCGGCCCCGTCTACCTCATGAGTCTCCTTCCGATGCTCGTCCTGATCACTCCCGATCTGCCTTTCGGTGCCGGCCTCGCCCTGATTCCGTTCATCAACATCTCCCTGGTGGTGCGCGAATCGGTCCGAGGCACTCTGCCTCTGCTGCCCACCCTCTTGACCTTCCTGACCCAGGGCCTGCTGACCGCGGCCCTGCTGTTCCTCGCCGCCCGGGTTCTGCGCTTCGAGGAGGTCCTCACAGGCGCCTTCGAGGGCAGCGTGCTCCGATTCATTCGTCAACGTCTGCTGAAACGAGGGTCCGATGCCTGAAGACCGCGTCCGAGTCGAGCAACTGACCAAGACCTTCTACGACGAAGGACGGGGCGAGATCCGCGCTGTGGATTCTGTCGACTTCCACTGCCAGGCCGGCGAGGTCTTCGGTCTCCTGGGGGCCAACGGAGCCGGCAAGACGACCACCCTGCGAATGCTCTCGACCGTCCTCACCCCAACTTCCGGCAACGCGACGATCATGGGGTACCGAGTCGATCGTGAGCCCGAACAGGTGCGCCAGAACCTCGGCTTCTTTTCCGCAACGACCGCTCTCTACCCTCGTCTCACTGCTCGCGAAACGCTCCGCCTCTTCGCCACCGTCAACAACTGCCCCGCAGATCAGCTGGACGACCGCTGTGAAGCCCTGATCTCGCGTTTCGGCATCACCGACTTCGCCGATGCTCGGGTCGACCGACTGTCGAGCGGAATGAAGCAGAAGGTCTCGATCGCCAGAACCCTGGTTCACGATCCTCCCGTCCTGATCTTCGACGAACCGACGGTGGGACTCGACGTCCTGAACGCCATCGAACTCCTCGAGATCGTCGAGGAACTGCGCGCCGACGGCAAGACCATCCTCTTCTCCACCCACATCATGAGCGAAGCGCAGCGTCTGTGCGACCGCATCGCTGTCATCCATCGCGGCACGATCCTGGCCTGCGACACGCTCGACGGACTGAGGGCCGCCACCGGCCACCACTACCTGGAAGACATCTTCGTCGCCCTGGTTCGCGAATGAAGATTCCCCGGCGACGCACCGTCCTCGCGCTGGTCGGCAACGACCTGCGAGCGCTCCTGCGTTCGCCGCGCACCCTCATCATGTCGGTCGTCCTGCCGCTCGCCATCTGGCCGCTGGTCTTCCTGGCCACCCAGTGGGTTCAGGACAATCGCGACCACAGATTGGACTCGACCCTCTTCGAGTACGCCCTGACCGGCTCCAGCTCCGAGGTCGCAGCCGACCTGCTCTCGGGCCTGCCCGTCGAGGCGCCGCTGTTGAATCGCGTGCGCGACATCCCCGACGACCGACTTCTCGAAGCCTTGAACGAGTCCGAGATCTCGTTCTGGATCGTCGCCACCGAGACCGACTCAGGAGCCCTCGATCTGCGCATCCACCACCGCGGCGATCGTGAGACCTCGCGCGAGGCCGTCGGCCGTCTGTCGAGGGTTCTCGAGACCGAACTCGAGGAGCAACGATCCCGGGTCCTCGAGGCGCGAGACTTCCCGCTGGCGCTCGACGAGGTCGGTCGAGTCGAGGAGACCGACCTGGCCAGCGAAGAAGCCTCCAGCGGACTCGAGCTCGGCCGCTTCCTCACCCTCACGGTCACCATGATGCTGCTGATCGGCGGCTCGGTGGTGGCCAGCGACTGCCTCGCCGGGGAGAAGGAACGCGGCACGCTCGAGACCCTGCTGACGACCGCCGCGACTCGGCTCGAGATCGTCACCGCCAAGCACCTGGTCATCCTGTTGGTCGGAGTCACCACCCTGGTCCTCCAACTGCTCGATCTCCTGGTGTTTCTCGGACTGGGCCTGATCGAACTTCCCGCCGGCATGGTCGCCGTCTTCACCCCGGGTCTCGGCATGCTCCTGTTCTTCCTCTACCTGCCGGTGGCCTCGCTGGTCGCCAGCCTGCTGCTGATGACCTCGGCATGGGCGAAGTCCTACAAGGAAGCTCAGCTCTACTACCTGCCCGTCTTCCTGTTGACCCTGCTCCCTGCCCTGGCGCCGATGATGCCGACGATCTCGCTGCGATCGGGAGTCCTTGCGGTACCGATCGCGGGCCTGGCGGTCGCGGCGAAGGAACTGATGAGCGGCAACTTCGACTTGTTGCCGATCGCTGCGACCTGGGCGGTGACCCTCGCGGCCGCCACCCTCGCAGCCTGGCAGTCGGTTCAGCTCCTCCACCGCGAGGCGCTGGTGACGTCGGGCGGTGACGAGGGTGAAGGGATCGACGCAGGCGGTCGACGTTCCTTCGACGCCGACGTGCTGCGATGGTGCGCCGTCCTCTGGGCGATCGTTCTACTGGCCGCGACCTTCAGCGGCACCGACGCAACCCTCGTCGGCCAGTTGAGCTTCAACTTCGGCCTGCTGACCCTCGGCGGGATCCTGATCTTGAAGATCTACCGCCTCCCCTGGCGTCAAGCGCTGGCAATCCGCGCGCCTCACCCGGCCGCGTGGCTGGCAGTGGCGATCGGCGCTCCGAGCGGCCTGCTGCTCAGCAACAGCCTCTTTCATCTGACGCAGCGTTTCGCGCCGGTGCCCGACGCCGCTCTCGAGGCCTTCAGCGAGTCGCTGCTTCCGAAGGACATGCCGGCCTGGCTGTTGCTGCTGCTGGTGGCCGCCCTTCCCGGGCTCGTCGAAGAGCTCTTCTTTCGCGGCATCCTGCTCCATGGACTGAGGAAGCGCTCACCCTGGCGCGCAGCCCTGATCGTCGCGGTGGTCTTCGGGATCTATCATGTGAGCCTCTTCAGACTCCTCCCCACAGCGGCACTCGGATTCGTTCTCGCATGGGTGACCCTGCTCTCCGCCTCGATCTGGCCGGCGGTGGTCTGGCACGCCCTGAACAACGGACTCGGGCTCCACCTCGATCCCGGCGACCGAGCGACCGAACCTGCCTGGATCGCCGCCGCCACGCTCGGCCTCATCCTCTCGATTCTCGTCCTGAGGTTCAGCGCTGATCGACGTCGGGAGTCGTGAGCCCGGCCTCGGCCAGGGCCAGGGGTACGCGCAGTTCGAGGGCCTCGGGTTGCAGGCAGAGACGATCGTCGCAAGCCTGGAACTCGAGAGTGAGGGGAATGAGCGAGAGCGGGTGGACTTCCGAAGTCGCCCCCCCGACTCGCGCCATCTCGACTCCGAACGTCACGGTTCCAGAATAGACCGAGATCGGTTCGTCCTCGAAGGCGACCACGACATCGTCGCCGTCGGGTAGGGCGCTCGAAGCCACCTTCCAGCGCGGCCCGGCCGACGAATCCCGAACGACGGTCGGAATCAGTTCGGCCTGACGCGGAGTCGCGGAGTTGACGTGCCACCCGTCAGCGATCCGGAGCTCGAGCTCCAGCCTCTTGACGCCGCTCGAGACGACGTCCCCCGCCTCGGCGGCGATCTCGCGAGCGCGGACCCGGACCTTCCCGCCGGCCCCCCAGACGGCCGCTCCGACCTCGCCGAACCGAAGTTCGCTGAAACCGGTCAGGAGGTAGGGATGCGCCAGGGGTCGCTCGACGATTCCGTCCGCGAAGGCGGCCAGCAGAGCCTCCCCTCGGCGCCGATACGCCGGATCGCCGGTCCTTCGCTCGAGCCGAGCGAGGACTCGCAGCGCGACCGAGTTGCCCGAAGGAGTCGCCCCGTCGTGGCTCGACCTCGGCTGTGCGATCAGATAGGGCGCGAGTTCCGGGCTCGAACTGAAGTAGCCGCCATGGGCTTCGTCCCAGAACTGGTCGTTCATGCCTGCGACCACTTCCACCGCTCGTAGCAACCAGATCGGTTCCTCGGTCGCATCGTAGAGCGCCAACAGCCCCTCGGCGAAGAAGGCGTGGTCCTCCAGCAGTGCCGGAGTCGTGGTGTTCCCATCGAGCCAGATTCGCAGGAATCGGCCCTCCGAACTCCGCTGGGAGCGCCACAGTGACTCTGAGGCGCGACGGGCAGCGAGGAGATAGCGCTCCTCGCCCAACGAAACGGAGGCTTCGGCCAGAGCGGTGACCATCATGCCGTTCCATCCCAGCAGTCGCTTGTCGTCACGAAGGGGATGAGCCCGTTCCTCGCGGGCCGCCAGCAGGGACTGTCGCCAGTTGTCGACACGAGAGAGTAGATCTGTGACCTCGAGTCCCTCCCGCTGTGCGAACTCAGGGTAGTCCTCGGCCAGGTGGAGAATGTTCGATCCTTCGAAGTTGCCTTCCTGGGTCACGCCCCAAGCCGCTCGACCAGGGGAGCGTCGGCGCCCAGCAGTCCTCGCAGCTGGTCGACATCCCAGACGAAGAACAACCCTTCCTCGCCTTCGCTGTCGGCATCGGTCGCCGAGTAGAAGCCGCCTTCGGGAGCCTGCATCTCGCGCAGGACGTAGTCCAGTGTCGAGCGTGCCACGCGGGCGAAGCGCCAGTCCCCGAACACCCGCGCGGCTCGGGTGAACGCCCGGGCCAGCAACGCCTGGTTGTAGAGCATCTTCTCGAAGTGAGGTACCAACCATCGTTCGTCGACCGAATAGCGATGGAACCCGCCCCCGACCTGGTCATGGATTCCACCGCGGGCCAGTCCCCCCAGATGCTGCAGGGCGGGCGCGACCCACTCGTCGCGAGGACTCCGTCCGATGGCATCCAACATCAGCAGGAGATCCGACTCGTGGGGAAACTTCGGCGCCCCACCAGGTCCTCCGAACTGCGGATCGCTGCGTTCGACGATGGCTCTCAGGGCAGCTTCGACCCCGTCGTCGTCGACGACGCCGGCCTCGGATCGAGTCGAGAGTACCGCCTTCACGGCCTCGGAAACCCGTGCGGCCCGGACCTCGACCTCCTCGCGTCGGTCGCGCCAGGCCGAGGACACCGCCTGCAGGAGTTCTCCGAACTGCTCGGGCGGGAAGTAGGTTCCTCCGAAGAACGGATCCCGGTCGGGCGTCAGGAAACTCGACATCGGCCAACCCCCATGACCGGTCTGCAGCTGCACTGCTGTCATGTACACCTCATCGACGTCGGGACGCTGTTCGCGATCGACCTTGACGCAGATGAACTCCCGGTTCAGCACCGCGGCGAGCTCCTCGTTCTCGAAACTCTCCCTTTCCATCACGTGGCACCAGTGACAGGTCGAGTAGCCGATCGAAAGGAAGACCGGCTTGCCCTCGGCGGCGGCCCTCTCGAAAGCCTCTGGACCCCAGGGATACCAATCCACTGGATTGTGCGCGTGCTGAAGCAGGTACGGCGAATCCTCCAGGATCAACCGGTTGGTGTACTGGGGCCGACCCTGTCCGTCGACATGCTCCGTGCGGGGAACGTAGTCGCTGCCTCGCGCGGCCAGAGCCTCGGTGAGTCGTGTTGTCAGTTCCTGGGAGTGCATCGGAAAAGCCGACTGACCTGCCGCTTCGACTCCGGCAGCCGACAGCGATACCGCCAGCAGCAAGCCGACCGTCGACGAGCCGATCCTGGCCGGCCGAAAAGGGGTTCGTGCCGCCATGGGCAGCACCGATCCTAGCAACCGGCCGAGCGGATCATCCGGGCGCCTTCGTCTGGAGTTGCTCGGCCCGTTGCGCGACCGAGCGGAGCAGCTTCGGAATCGTGCTCTTCGAGGCCTTGTTGACCGCCCAGCCCGGGATGTGGCCTCCCGGGTCGGAGAAGACCTCATAACAGAGAACGCTCTCGTCGCCGAGGGCGACGACGACCCAGGAACCTCGCGTGTCCTCGATGTTCCCGGAACCGATGACGTAGGTCCAACTCAGCCTCCAGTCGCCGGAGGGCACCGAGGATTCCTCGAGGCGAACCGTGTAGTGACGGTTCGAGATCGGGAACGGGAAGTTCACCTGCTGGGCATTGTGCCACTCGTCACCCTCCTGGGAGACCGTCGACGACATCACCCGGGGCATGAACTCCGCATAGTGCTCGGCGGCTCGGATCACCTCGATCAAGGCCGTCGAGTCGACCCCGAACCGCGCTGCAGCCCGGACTTCCTTGGCACTCGAATCCGGCACCTCGATCAGCTCGACTTCCATCTCTCCGAGCGGGATGGCGGCCGCCGCTTCGGGGGTCGTCGGGCAGGTACCGGCGGCAGCCGGTGACCACCCCCAGAGCGAAGAGAGGGCGAGCAGGGCGACGACCCGCCCATGGAACCTCACTCTCCGACCCCGATTCGCGGACAGAGCCCTGCCAACTCGCAGGCCGAGCAGTCGGGCTTGCGCGCATGGCACACCCTGCGCCCGTGAAGGATCAAGCGATGAGCGGTGGCGATCCACTGCTCTTTCGGAAAACAGTCCATGAGGTCCCGCTCGACCTTGTCCGGGCTCTTCTCCGTCGACAGTCCGAGTCGCTGAGCCAGACGCTTGACGTGGGTATCGACGACGAACCCGGCAGGGATTCCGTACGCCGTACCGAGCACCACATTGGCCGTCTTGCGAGCCACCCCCGGCAGGGCGACCAGGGATTCGATGTCCTTCGGGACCTTTCCCTGGTGGTACTCGACCAGTGCCTTCCCCATCCCGATCAGGGATTTCGCCTTGTTCCTGTAGAAGCCCGAAGAACGAATCTCCTCTTCGAGTTCGGCAGGAACGGCGCCAGCGTAGTCGGCCGCCGTCTTGTAGCGCTCGAAGAGATCGCGAGTGATCAGGTTGACCCGGACGTCCGTCGATTGAGCCGACAGGATCGTGGCCACCAGCAACTCGAGCGGACTGTCCCAGAGCAACTCCGTATCCGCCTCGGGATACGCCCGCTCCAACTCCAGTGCGATGTCGGCAGCCTGACTCACCTGGTGCGCCTCTACGATTCGATCGGCCGAAGCGATGCGACTCACTGGTCGCGCATCAGCCACCAGTGCATGGTCTTCGTGACCAACTCGGATGCATCCTGCTGAACGAAATGCCCTGCACCAGGGATCGTCACCAGAGTGAAGTCCTTCTCCAACCAGTCCCACGTGTTGTTCAGACCGTCGGAGTGCAGCGCCGTATCCTCGAGGCCGTGGAACTCCAACACGGGCGCCTTCACCGGGGCAGCAGGCGGCGGAGCGGCTCCCCCCGTATCGGCTCCCGGATAGTTGCGCTTGTAGTAGGCCAGCATGCCATCGAAGGATGAACGTTCGAAGGCCTCGACGTAGACCTGCTTCGCCTCGGCGTCGGTGACCCAACCGGACAGGGTCTGCGGCGTCATCGGCATGCCGAAGAAGACGTCGGGATCGGAGGCCGACTTGGTCTGGAAGTCGCGGGCGTACTGGCTGTTGGCCTGCTGTTCCGGATTGTTCGCCACTTCGCGCGCCATGCCGTTGGGATGGGGCAGGTTCAGGATCACCAGCCGATCCGTCATCTGCGGCATGTACATGGCGAAGGACCAGGCGACCGCGCCGCCCCAGTCATGACCGACGATGGCCGCCTTCTCGTATCCGGCGTGCCGAATGACCGCGGCGATGTCGCCGATCAGGAAGCGCATGTCGTAGTTCTCGACGCCGTCCGGCTGGCCGCTGAGGTTGTAGCCACGCTGATCGACGGCAACCACCCGGAAGTCCGCAGACAGGGCGTCCATCTGATCCCGCCACGAATACCAGAAGTCGGGGAATCCATGAATCATCACGACCAGCGGGACCCTGACCCAGGGCCGCGTAGTGGATCTTGACCCCGTTCGAATCGGCGTAGTGATGCTCGACTCTCGACAGGAGATCGCCATCGGCGGCCACCAAGGGTACGGCCACCAACAGTGCCGCCGCAACGAGAACAGAGAGAATTCGGAACATACAAGACTCCTCGAAGGAAGATGGGGGGCGATTCAGGGAGTGATACTCCCGCGGACCCCCTCAGGTTGCAGACAGCCCGAGATCCGGATACACCCGGAAGACGATTCCGAGAAAGTCCCTCAGCGACACGATGCCTTCCAACTTGCCGTCTCTCGTCAGCGGGAGATGCCGATAGTCGCCCAGATGCATCTGATTCAGTCCGAAAGCCAGCGGCAGCGAGCATTCGACCATTTCGGGACGTGCCGTCATGAAGTTGCGCACCGGCTCCTGGCCCAGGGACGACATCGCTCCGGACAATTTCAGGAGGACGTCGCGCTCGGTGAAGATTCCCTCGACCTTGTCGGCGGTCCCGACCAGGACGCAGCCGATGTTGCGCTCCACCAGGAGCTCGATCACCTCCGCCACGGAAGTGTCACCCGTCACCATCACGGCGGGGTTCGGACTCAGCGACTCCACCGGATCACTGATCAGCTTGTCCTCGATTTCGGTCGAACCGGTCGGGATGTCGAGACCGGCAAGACCCATTCCGCAGGAATCGCACTGATCGACGCCAGGGATGTTGTCGTAGCGGCAGTATGGGCAACGCATCTCAGGCTCCTTCTCAAGCAGAGCCGTAGATGTCGAAGCTCGGAGGCTGGGTGTAGACCGTCTCACCGAACTGATCCGCGAGGAAGCCGACGACCCGTTTGATCGAGACGGTCCCCAGCAACTCCCCTGGTCGGAGATCATCGGAATGTGACGAAACCCTCCGTCGAACATCCTTCGCAGCAGGGTGGCGATCGACTCGCTGGCGCCGATCACGACCGGCTTCGGCGTCATCACGCTGAGGATCGAATCCTCGAACGTCGCTTCTGCCTTGCTCGAAAGGACCTTGCGCAGCAGATCACGCTCTGTGAAGATCCCCAGCAATTCGTCCAGGTCTCCAACCAGCAGGCAACCGACCGATTCCTCGCGCATCCTGGCGGCCGCGTCGCCGACCGAGGACTCGGGATCGATCAGGATGGGGCTTCGGTAGCCGACTCGTCGTGCCGGCTCCTTCTCGATGTACTCTCGAAGTTCCATGGCCCGTCAAGCCTCCCTGTGAATGTGATGCGTCAATGATGGTCGTGAAGTGGAAGGCATCAGGGTAACACGCCGATCTCGGAGGTCACAAGAAGCGATGGGCGCCCCTGCCGGTGTTCGTGCCGGCCCCGGTCTCGGTTCCCCACCGCCGCCCGCCGCCGGGTTCTTCGTGCCAAGATGACGCTCCCGCAGTCCCTCCCACGTAGCAACGAGGTCCGATCTTGAACGCTGAACCAACCCCATCGCCACGGATCCGAAGTCTCCGGGTCGCGACCCTGCTCGCGATCCTCCTGACCAGTTCGCTCCCCCTCGCATCGCAGGAGACGGCTCCCCCGCCCGAACCGGGCATCTACCGAGGCCGACAGATCGCTCATGTGATGTCCTACCGGGGCGCCCCCTGGCTGGAGCGGGAGAGCCGCGCCGAGGAGGAAGACACCGCGGCGCTCATGGAGTTCCTGGATCTCCAGGAAGGGCAGACCGTCGCCGATCTCGGCTGCGGCAGCGGCTACTACACTCGCAGAATGGCTGAGCGAGTCGGACCGACAGGCACCGTCTTCGCCGTCGACGTTCAGCCGGAGATGCTGGCCATTCTGCGCGAGAACGCGGCCCAGGCCGGCCTTCAGAACATCGTTGCCGTCCAGGGACGCGATGACGACCCCTACCTTCCGGATGGCGAGATCGACTGGATCCTGCTCGTCGACGTCTACCACGAGTTCCAGCAACCAGGAGCCGTCCTCGAGCGAATGCTCGAGTCCCTGGCCCCGGGCGGTCGCATCGCCCTCGCCGAATACCGACTGGACGGAACCAGCGCAGCCCACATCAAGCCTGAGCACCGGATGTCGATCGATCAGGTCCTCAAGGAGTGGGAACCCGCCGGCTTCGAGCTGGTCGAGATCTGGGAGGAACTACCCACCCAGCATCTCTTCATCTTCAAGCGTGCCGGCGAGGCCTGAGCGAGCTCACCCGATCCGATCCAGAAGTCCACACACGCCCCGACCGATCGCCTCCGGCGAAACCTCCTGGATGAAATGGATACCGGGAACCGTGATTTCCACCTGGTTGGGCCAGGAACGGCAGAACTCGCGTTGGGCGCCGGTCAGGATCGCCCCCGGATCGGCGTTCACGAAGAGTTTGGGAAGATCGGCACTCCCGGCGAGGAAGTCCGCATAGGCGGCGGCAATCTCCGTCACGTCCGCAGGCTCGCCATCGATCGGGATCTCGCGCGGCCACGTCAGGGTCGGCCGCCGAGACTCCCCAGGCTCCGCGAACGGACGTCTGTAGGTCGCCATCTCCTGCTCGTCCAGGGGACGCAGCACGCTGCCCGGCAGGACCCGCTCGACGAAGACGTTCTTCTCGAGAACCATCTCCTCGCCGGCAGGAGAACGAAAACCCTGGAAGACGCCGCGAGCCGCCTGCGGCCAGTCGGACCAGTTCACCGGCCGAACGATCGCTTCCATGTAGGCCAGTCCGACCACTCGTTCCGGGTGGCGGGCAGTCCAGTGGAATCCAAGCGCCGAGCCCCAATCGTGGACTACGAGAACGAGGGGTCCCGACGGCAGGACCCGATCGAACCAGGCGTCGAGGTAGCGGGCGTGATCGACGAAGCGATACGAACCCGAAGGGTTGGGGCCCGAGTCGCCCATTCCAACGAGATCAGGAGCCAGACACCGCGCCCGGCCCGCGACCTCGGAGATGACGTTTCTCCACAGATAGGACGACGTGGGGTTTCCGTGCAGAAAGACGACCGTCGATTCGCCACTGCCGGTGTCGACGTAGGTCATGGACGTATCGAGGATCTGCGCTTCGCAGCGGGGATGCGGGTCGTCGGCCGAGATCATCGTTCCATCCTCCTGTCGTTCGGGAACGCCGACTCTAGCAACCCGATCGGCACGACGATCGCGGCGCTTGACCGAAACCCGGCGCGGGGCCAGAATCGCCACACAGCGGCAATCCTGTGGGCACGGTTCGCCGCAGGACGGCAGCGCTCAGCGCGGGACTCGGACCGCGCACTCCGCGAAGGGCACCCATGAGTGAAATCGGTAGGCCTCGACGACTCGCCGAAGGGCGGCACAAGGTCCTGGGCGCAGCGCGCTACGGCACCGATCAGACCGCCCCGGGGATGCTGCATGCACGCCTGGTGACCTCGCCGCACGCCCATGCGACGATCGACGGCATCGACGTCCAGGCGGCCCTCCAAACCCCCGGAGTGGTGGCGGTTCTCACCGCCTCCGACCTGCCGGACGTCCCCGCAAACAGTCGACGCACCCTCCTCCTGGCCAGACATCGAGCCATCTTCGCCGGTCACCCGGTTGCCCTGGTGCTCGCCGAAGACGAAGCCTCGGCCGAAGACGGCCGAGACCTCGTCGATGTCCAGTACACGCCCCAGCCTTCCTGTACCGATCTCGACGCTGCACTCGCCGACGACGCGGTCCCGGTCTGGCCGGAGGGCCTCCCTGGAGCCTCGGAAGAGGCGGCAGCCCACGGCGCGGTGGCGGGAGCCGACGCCGATGCCTCGGCTCGACGCCCCCCGAATCTCGCCGGTGACACCCCCTTCCTGCGGGGCGACATCGAGGCCGGCGCGGAACAGGCATCCGATCCTCATCGATCGGACCTATCGCACGGCGGGTGTTCACCAGGGCTACCTCGAACCCCACGCCACGCTGGCCGTGCCCGATCCCGTGACGGGTGGTGCGACGGTCTACAGTTGCACACAGGCGAGCTTCGACATGCGGCACGAGATCGCACGCGCGTTGCAGGTCGCCGAGACTGACGTCACCGTGGTGCCGACCGCCATCGGAGGAGGCTTCGGCGGCAAGTTCGTACTCTACGATCCGCTCGTCGCACTCGCTGCCCGCAAGGTCGGTCGACCGGTTCGTCTGGCCCTGACTCGCGGCGAGGAGATGACCTCGGCAACCCCGGCACCGCCGACTCGGATCCGAGTTCGCCTGGGCGCCCGGGAGGACGGCACGCTGACCCTGATCGACGGCGACTTCGTCATGGACAGCGGCTGCTTTCCGAGCAGCATGACGGGGCTCGCGGTCGTCCTCTTCGGGAGCCTCTACCAGGCCGAGAACATCCGGATCCGCGCCCGCGAGGTCCTCACCCACAAGCCTTCGACAGGAGCCTATCGCGCGCCCTGTGCTCCACAGATCGCCTTCGCCCTCGAGAGCGCGCTCGATGAACTGGCGGCGAAACTGGGGATGGATCCACTCGAACTGCGACAACGAAACGCATCCAGGCCGGGGGATCCACTCGCATTGCGAGGCGCCTGGCCCAGCATGGGAATGCAGCAGGTGCTCGAAGCCGCGGCCGTCCATCCCGTCTGGACCGGCCGAGACGAGGCGCGGCGAAAGGGCCGCGGAGTCGGCCTGGCAGTCGGGGGTTGGCCTGGAGGCACCGAACCGGCGGCGGCGAGTTGCGTCGTCGAGCGTGACGGCACCCTGAAAGTCAGCGTCGGTTCCGTCGACCTCACCGGCACCAACACCAGCCTGGCGATGCTGGCCGCAGAGACCTTCGGTCTCGATACCGAACGGGTCCGAGTCCACGGGGGTGATACGGCCAACGCCCCCTACGCCGGGGCGTCCGGCGGCTCGAAGACCCTCTACACCGTCGGGCCGGCGGTCATCAACGCGGTCCGCGACGCTCGCGAGCAGACGCTGGTTCTCGCCTCGGAGATGTTGGAAGCCGACCCAGCCGATCTCGAGATCGCCAATGGGCAGGTCCAGGTCAAGGGGGCGCCCGACAAGGCGATCCCGCTCGGCAAGATCGCCGCCAGGACGATGCGTTTCGGCGGCGCCCACGCACCCGTCTTCGGACATGGCCGCCACGCCAACAACATCCCGTCACCGGGCTTCTGTGTCCAGATCGCCGAAGTCGAGGTCGATCGCGAGACCGGCGCGGTGAAAGTCCACAAATTGATCGTGATCCAGGACGTCGGAAAGGCCATCAACCCGGCGGCGGTCCAGGGACAGATGATGGGCGGCGCCACCCAGGGGCTGGGCTGGGCCCTGACCGAGGCTCTCGTCGATGAGGATGGACGACACCTCACGGCCAGCTTCATGGACTACGCCATGCCGCACTTCGACCTCACTCCCACCGACTTCGAAACGGTCCTCGTCGAGGTCCCCTCCGACCTTGGGCCGATGGGCGCCCGGGGAGTCGGTGAACCGCCTGCCATTCCAACCGCGGGTGCCGTCGCGAACGCGATCGCCGATGCCGTCGCCCTGCATCCCACGTCGCTTCCGATCACCGCGCCACGCCTGCTCGACGCCCTGGTCGCCCAAGCGGCGGTTTCAGGGCCGTAGCGCGAGTTCGAGCGAGAGTCCCCGCGCTGTCCGCGTCAGGGTGAAGTCGACGGGTCGAATCGTCTCGAGAACCGCGCGACTGCCTCCGCTCAGTTCTTCTACCCGCACGCGCACCACGAACGACCTGCCAACCAGCAGACTTCCCCGCCGCCAGGCGTCTTCGACGCCGGGGAACTCGACCACCACCCGCTCGGGATCCGACTCGCGATGGATCCGATAGTCCGGGATGCCGTCCAGGACGATCTCGATCACCGTGCGATCCGGCAGCGTCTCCATCCTCACATCGGAAAGGACCCTGGCGGGGTCGGCACTGCGCGCCGCCTGCCTCGAGTTCTCGGCTCCGTAGCCGATGTCGATCGGGTCTGGCGTCCTGGTAGACGATTCGGATCGAGCGCTCCACTCTCCCGGGATCTCCCGCCGGGTTCCAGGACCCCGGTCCGGCGCGAGCACCACGGGGGACTCGCCCTCCACGGGAACGTCTTCGGGGTCTCGCTCGGGGCTGACCGATGCTGGCTCGACCGGTGGAACGGGGCCCTTCGATCCAGCGACGGCGCGCGGCGCTTCGACGAGCGGCTCCGGACCCCGCTCCGGAACGACGTTCCCGTGAGTTCGCCGACTCCGGGAATCGACGACCGGAGAGTCGGAACGGGGAACAGGATCCGGCGCCGTCCCGGCGCTCGACGTCGTACGGCCCGGCGAAGCCTCCTCGAGGGGTGGAAGGACCGCGACGCCCGCCTCTGCCGAGCTCTCCGCGATGCTGTCTCGGGAGGCTCGGGGAAGTGATGGAACGCCGGCCGAAGCGGCCGCCGGCGCCTGGGAGCGGACGACGCGTGAGTCGACGGCCGGGGTGTCGGGTCCGAGCTCATCGGGAACGATCCCCGACGGCCCGGCTCCGACGATGGGATCGGCCAGAATGACCGGCTCGAAGAACGCCGAGGCCTCCGCCGGCGCTTCTCTCGAGTCTTCTTCGACGGTTGCAGCGGACCGCGTCTGCTGGGGCTGTACCTCGACCCTGGAACCCGATCCCATCCGACTCCCTCTCGCCCACCCCACGGCGGCAACCAGACCGATCGCGACCAACCCGGCCGCCGGCACCCGGAGGCGCAGACGCAGGAGGTTCCTCATCTCAGGCTGCCGGGTCATGAATCCGTGTCCCCGAGGAGCGGTCCGGGAATCAGCGACGGCCACGCGCTACGAGCTTCCGCGAGACTCGCGTACCTCGGGTTGTCGACTTCGAGCTTGCCGAGTGTCGTTTGGATCAGGTGCTCCTCGAGACCGGGGTGATCGAGAGCCATCTCGCCGGAACGAAGGCGGCGACAGAGTTCACGATTCATCGCTCCGAGGTCTTCGGAGCAGGCGAGCAACTGCTCCAGGCGACGCGCTTCCCCGGCTTCCAGTTCAGGCGCCAGCTCGAGTTCTCTTCGAACGATCGCGGTCACGTTCGCCGCCACCCTGACGTGGAACGAGGAGGCGCCTTCGAGCTTCGGCATCAGGTCGATGCGCAGGAAGTCCTCGAGAGCCTGCAGCAACTCGGTGCGAGTCGGCCGGTCCTGCATCAGTTGCCCTCGAGCAGAAGCAGCAACAGGTCGATCTCGGTCTCCGAGGCTCGCCGGCCGATGGCCGCCTTCTCCAGGGAACGCAGGTGGCCGTCGAGATGAGAGAAGGCCTGGGTCATGCACATGACACCCCACTTGAGGCATCCGAAGACTTCCCAGAAGCGGGCGGCGTCACGATCGACCGTCCCGCCGGCGGACTCGTAGCCGGCGTACAGATCCTCCCGCTCCCCGAAGCCTCCGACCGGGTTCTCGTTGACCCCGAAACGCCACGACCGAACGCACACCCAGCCGAGGTCCTCCATCGGATCTCCGAAGTGAGCCAGTTCCCAGTCCAGAACCGCAGCGAGACCCAGTTCATCGACGATGAAGTTGCCATGGCGGAAATCCCCGTGGACGAGTCCAACGGGGCGATCTGTCGGAAGACGCTCCTCGAGCCAGCGGAATGCCCAGTCGAAAACGGGATGCGGATCGTCGTGTCGTTCGTACGACGAGCGATACGACGCCACCTGGCTGGCGGGGTCGAGCACCTGGAGGCTCGGGAGCCGCTCTCGGTAGAGGCCGTGGATCCGGCAGGCCACCTCACCGCATTGCCGCGCCAGGCGGGAGCGAGCCGTCGAGTAACGCTCGTCGCGCAGGATCCGACGCGCAATGGTCTCACCCTCGATCCACTCCATGGCGTAGCCGCTGCCGAGTCCGTCCGACTCCTCGAGGACGAAATGGACCCTGGCGACGGGAACGTTCGCAGCGAAAGCCTCATCCTGGATCCTGGCCTCCATCTCCTTGGTGACACGAGTGGAAGAAGACTCGACCCTGCTTCGGCGAAGGATGAGCCGATCGACGCCTGCGACCCCCTCAACGACCAGGGTCCAGGTCTCGGCCGATGCTCCCCCTGAAAGCCGCTCCGCCGATTGCAGCCGCGCCTCCGGGCCCAATCGTCCGGCGAGCACAACCTGCAACCGGCTCTCGAAATCATCGACTTCGCTCGACTCGGGTTCGCGCTGCCGCTGCCCCTCAGGCATAACGCCGTCCTCCGCGCCGAGCGCCCGCGAAGGCGTAGAGAGACATGCCGCCGCGGCGAGCCAGATCGATGGAGAGCGAAGAACCGGCGCCCACCGCCACCATGCAGCCGACCCCTGCCCGCAGGGCCTTCTGGACCAACTCGTAGCCGGCGCGACCGCTGACCACCAGCGACCAGCCGGAAAGCGGCATCGTCGAATGCTCGAGCGCCGTCCCCACGACCTTGTCGACGGCATTGTGACGACCGATGTCCTCGGCGATCCACCGCAAACGCCCTTCGGGGTCCACCAGGCCGGCGGCATGGACGCCGCCGGTTTCCCGGAAGAGACCTTGTCTCTCCTTCATCGCCGCGAGCCAACGTTCGCGTTCGTCGGAAGGCGGCACGACCGCGAGCACCTGCGGCGCCCTCAGATCGAGATCCGCGAGACTGCGCTTCCCACAGGCGCCACAGGCAGCAGTCGCACGCACGGTCCTTCGCGCTCGATCGAGCGATTCCCGATCGGCCGGCTGCTTCAGCTCGACCGCAACAGCCGACGGTCCGCTGCGACCCGATTCGGTTTCACAGGGAACGAGTTCGACACCACGAACGTCCTGGAAGCTCTCGATCACCGACTCGGCGAAAAGGAATCCCAGAACCAGAGCCCGCTCGTCACCCGGGCTGCGCAGCGTCACGGCCATGGGCTCGCCATCGAGCACGATCTGGAGCGGCTCCTCGACCGGAACGCGATCGCTGGTCCCCTCGACGTCGAGGATCTCGGCTCCGCCCAACAGGCCGCCATCGACGCTAGCCACGGCCAAGCCCTTCACGACGGACCGAGACCAGGCGAGCCCGGCCGGAGCAACTGCTGGACATGCGACGATTCTACGCCAGCGTCTTGTCGGAGTTGTCCCGGCCGGACAGGATAGAGACCCCTCGCGATCGCAATGGAGGTCAACCCGTGACGACATCCCCGCCTCTCTACTTCAAGCAACTCCTCGCCGGCCGACAAGTCGCCCAGGGGCATGCGGCGGCCACCCAGATGCGCAACTTCATGTACCTGATCGGAGATCCCGAAACGCGAGAAGCCGTCATCGTCGATCCGGCCTGGGACGTTCAGAGCCTGCTCGATCTCGCCGAGGAGGACGACTACCGGGTCCGGGGGGCACTCATCACCCACTACCATCCAGACCACGTGGAGGGCGATCTCTTCGGTATGTCGATCGAGGGTGTCGCCCGGCTTCTCGAAAGCCACTCCGTTCCACTCTGGGTCAACAAGCACGAGGCGGACGGGTTGAGACGCGTCACGGGTGTCTCCGAGAGCGATCTCGAGAAGGTCGACGACGGAGACACCATGAGGGTTGGAGGGCGCGAGATCCGTTTCATCCACACACCCGGTCACACGCCCGGCAGCCAGTGTTTTCTCGTCGACGGGAAACTGGTGGCCGGAGACACCCTGTTCGTGCAGGGCTGCGGTCGGGTCGACCTTCCGGGTTCGGACCCCGATGCCATGTACTACTCCCTGACCCAGAAGCTCGGCAAGCTCCCCGAAGAGACGGTCCTCTATCCGGGACACGACTACGGTCCCACTCCGACTTCGACCATCGGTCACGAGAACCGGCGCAACTTCTACATGCGCATGCCTTCGCTCGAGGACTGGCACCAACTGATGGGAGTCCCAGACAAGGACGACACCCTGTGAGACAGGGCTGCTAATATAGCCTTTCGGCAATATTCAGATCTCACAGATGACCGACTACCGTCCGACCCGTCGAGCCCTGCAGGCACGCCTTCTCGAGGAGGCCGTCGCCGACAATGCCGCCCTGCTGGGGCGCAGGCCGGGGCTCCCCTCCAGGGTTCGCCGGCGACGAGGAGTCACGCTGCTCGCAGCTTCCCTGCTGGCAGCCTCCGGGATCGCATGGTGGACCGCAACGCTGACGCCGAGCCCGAACTCCGGATCCTCTGCGCCCACCATCAGCGCAGCGAGTCTGCCCCTGCCCTCGATCGCACGGGACCCGGCACCCGATCTCCTGGATCCCGTACCGATGCCCAGAGAGGTCTTTCCTCTCGCCGTCCGGACGATCGCCCTCGATCCCGGACACGGGGGGGAAAGCGCCGGAACGGAACTCGCGTCCGGACTCCAGGAGAAGGAACTCACGCTGGACATCGCCATCCGCCTGCGCGCCATGCTCGAGTCGTCCGGCTACCGGGTGGTCATGACCCGAAGCGAGGATCGCGACCTCAGTCTCGCCCAACGATCCGAGATCGCCAACGAGAGTCGCGCCGATCTCCTCCTCTCGATTCACGTCAACTGGATCCAGAAGCGGGAGGTTCGCGGCGTCGAGACCTACTTCCTCGGCAGCCCCAGCGAGCCGGGCCTCGAGGAACTGGCGCGGATCGAAAACCAGGAATCCGGCTACAGCCTCGCCGACCGCCCGCTCATTCTCGACCGGATCTACGACGACCTCCGCCGCGACGATTCGCGAAGGCTGGCCTCTTCGGTTCAAGATGCGCTGGTCCGGGAGCTGCGCCGAACGAACCCGCAACTCGAGGACCGTGGAGTCAAGACCGCACCCTTCGTTGTGCTGGCCGGAGCCGAGATGCCATCGATTCTCGCCGAGGTCGCCTGTCTCTCGAACGACAGTGAAGCGCGCCTCCTGCAACGACCCGAATATCGACACCGCATCGCGCTCGCCCTCGCCAGCGGCCTCGACGCCTACGCCGCCGATGTCTCCGGAAAGGCCGGCCCGTCTTGATGGTCGGCCCCAGGGTCGGATTCGATCTCGGATCGACCGCCTCTCGTGTCGCGACCGCCGAAGGCGTCGAAAGGACCTCGGAGCCGGGATTCCACTGGCCGCCCGACGGATCGACCCAGGGCCATCTACGCGACCTGGTCGTCGCCGGGCTCGGCGACATCCGGGCAGACGCCGGCATCGTCTGCGCGGTGCCGGCGGGCGCGCTGCGCACCCACCGCCAGCAGCTCCGCGAGTCCTTCCACGGCCTCGCACATTCCGTTCTCCTGGTGCCGCAGCCGTTCGCCGCCGCCTACGGACTCGGACTCTTCGACGACACCCTGGTCGTCGACATCGGCGCCCGAACCACCGATGTCTGCCGTCTGAGGGGGCACTACCCGAAACCCGAGGACCAGCGCAGTCTGGAATGGGCCGGGGACTGGATCGACCAACGACTCGCCCGGTCTCTCGAACGACGCATCGGCTTCCCGCTGAGCAAGGAGGAGGCGCGCCACTGCAAGGAGGCCGGAGCCCGCCTCGACAGCGATCGGGGCATCCACCAGTTCCTCGACGGGGTCAACCATCTTGCCCCCGGTATCGACGTCGCCGAGGAGGTTCGATGGGCCTGTGAGTCGATCCTGCCTCCGATCCTCGAAGCCATCGCCGATCTGATCTCCGAACAGCCGCCCCAACCCCGACTCGGCCAGCCGGTCGAACTCCTGCTGACCGGAGGCGGCGCCAGCATCCCGGGCCTGGCCCAGAGACTGCGACCCGCGCTGCGCAGCCTCGGAAAGTTGAGGGTGCGGCGTCCAAGGGATCCCTTCACCTGCACCGCCAGGGGTGCACTGAGGATCGCCTCGGACCTCGCCCACGAGCATTGGCGCGAGCTGGCGCTGAACTGATCGACTCGCCTCGATCCCGCTTGGAGCATAATCATCCCGTGCTCAGACTCCCGGCGCTCGCCGCCTCCAGTCTCTTCCTCGCGCTTCTCGCGGCGTGCGACCGGCGACCCATCGAAGCCCCCACCCTTCCCGACGATCACGAGGAGTGGATCGTCGCCCGACACGAGTCCCTTCGGGCGCAGGACGGATGGCTCAATCTGGTCGGCCTGTTCTGGCTCGACGAGGGCAGTCACTCGCTCGGCGCGGACGAGGACAACGACCTCCGACTCGAGAGCCCGGGATCGCCACCGACGCTCGGGGTCTTCCACCGCGACGGCAGCCTGGTTCGCTTCGAAGCCGAGATCGGGGGCGTCGAGCTCGACGGACAACCCATTCAGACAGCCCGACTCGACCCCGCCTCCGACCCCGCGGAGACCCTCGCATACGACTCGCTTCGCCTCTTCCTGATTTCACGAGGTGACCGTATCGGGGTGCGGGTCCGCGACCTCGACAGCCCCCTGGTGCGCGAGTTCGAGGGGCTGGACCTCTATCCCTTCGACCCAGGACTGACCCTGGTGGCGCGCTTCGAGCCCTGGGACGAGCCGAGAAGCCTGCCGATCCCCAACATCCTGGGCGAGGACCTCGACCAGACTTCGCCGGGCCGGATCCACTTCGAGATCGGGCCCCGCTCGTTCTCCCTCCTGGCCCTCGAGGGCGGCGACGAGGGTGACCTGTTCATCGTCTTCGGCGACGAGACGAACGGCGAGGCCACCTATGCGGGAGGGCGCTTCGTCTACACCTCGCCTCCGAACGCCGAGAGCCGCGTCCTTCTCGACTTCAATCGCGCCTACAACCCGCCCTGCGTCTTCACTCCGTTCGCGACCTGTCCGCTGCCGCCGGCCGAAAACCGCCTGCCGATCGCGATCGCGGCGGGCGAACGGAGTTGGAGGGGACATTGAGCGACCGCGCGCCGGCGATCACCCCATGTCGGCCAGTTCGTTGCGGAGTTTGAGAAGGGCTCGATCTCCCTCGAGAGTTCCGTCCTCGTCGGCATCCTCGGCCGAGTCGGCCGCGGTGCCTCGGGTATCGGCCTTCTCGGAGTCTCTCGCCTCCGCTCCCTGATCCAAGGGTACTCTCGAGTCCTCTGCGCTGCCATCGCCTCGGGATTCTCCGACCGAGGCGGCCTCTTGCACCGCATCCGGAACGGATTCGGCGGCTTGCGGAGATTCCTTCGTTCCCTTCCAGGGCCCTTCGGCGACCACGGTCGCCTCACCAGACCCACCGCCATCGGTGGTCCTGACGACCGGTACGCGCGACACCTCAGCCACGGCTGCTGCAACAGCAGCGGCCTCACTGGCGGCGTTCTGGGCTGCCGTACGAACAGCCTCGAGCTCGGCTCGCAGCGCCTCGCGCTCCTTCTGCAGTGCGGCGATCTGCTGGCGAACTTCGACCGCAGCTCCCTCCTGCGCAGTGGCTTTCTCGGCCGCGTCCGATTCGAAACTGGAAAAGGCCCTTCGCTCTTTGTCGAAGCGGAGTTCCTGTTCCTCCAACTCCTGTCTGAGAGCCTTCAGTTCGTCCCGAGACTCCGCGGACCGGGTCCTCTCCGCATCCAGCGACTGCTGAATCTCGGCGACACGCTGCTCGATCTCCCGACGTTCCTCGAGTCGCTCCTCGCGCTCCGACGCGTCCGCCGCCACCCACTCTTCCCGCGCTCGGCCCAGGCTCTCTTCACTCCGCCGTAGAACGTCGACGCATCCCTGCAGGGCATCACGGACCTCGCGCTGGGATTCGATCCACTGCAGGATCGAGTCGCCGGCAACGGCTGCGGCGGGAACTCCCTCCCCGTTCGAAGACGTGCCCTCGACATGCGAGCGAGAGTCGAGTGCGGCTTCCTGTTCGACTTCGGCCGCGGCAACTCCAGGATCGTCGGCGGCCTCCTCGGGAACCGCGGCCGGCTCGGCGGCCTGGACCGGGGTCTCGGCGACGGAGTCTTCGGGAAGTTCCTCGTCAGCCGTCGACTCGGACGCCCGCTCGACTTCAGCCTGGACGTCGTCCATCTCGAAGAGGACCTCCGAGGCTGCCTCGTCGAGGTCGTCGGGGTCGTCGGACGCCTGCGACGAACGCTCGAAGGAGGGCAGCTTGCGCTCGCCCGTCACCACCAGATCGGCGTCGCGGAGTTCGTTCATCAGGTCTTCGGCGAAGGCACGGGACGCGGTATCGACGATCTCGGGCGAATGACCGGAAGCCTCCGAGCCGGCGGCGGAGACCGCCGCCATGGTCACCGGCACACTGCCTTCGTCGGGCGCGGGAATCGGAGGGAGGCCCGCTTCACCGCCGACCTCGTCGAGGTCGTCTCCTCTGTCGGCTTCGGTTCGACTCTCCGAGTGGCTTGACGGTTCCTTGGTCATCTCTTCCTCCACTTCCCGCTCCGAATCTGGTTCCACACTGTCTTCGAGCGACGAATCCGTCGCGACCGCCCCGGCCTCCAATCGAACTTCTGCGGCCGGACCGCGCGCCTGTGGCGTCTCTTCGGTCATCTCGTCGGTCGCCGGAGGATCGAGGTCGTCGATCAGGACTTCGGCGCCGTGCTCCTGGATGGCTTCTGTGGGGTCCCGCGTCCCGTCATCGTCCCAGGCAGCGGGTCCGAGTTCCAACTCGGACTCGGCGTCGAGTTCGAATTCGGCGGCGATCCGTTCTCTCAGAACGGCTGGCTCGACTTCCTCTGGAAGGTAGCTCGCGGCCTCGGGGAGCGCCTCCATCTCCTCGTCGGTGGTCGATCCCGACGACAGGACGAAAGCCAGCGACGCGACGCCCGAAGCTCGGAACCGACGCACGACTTCCGGTCCGGAGAGGCCATCGACGACCTCCCCGACGATGAGCAGGGCGCCATCCAGCTCCGCCAGCGACTCCTCAGCTTCGTCGAGGCTCCGGACCACGATCGAGGCTTGCGGAACGATCCCCGCGATGGCGTCTGCGAAGCGCGTCATGCTCGGGGGTTGAAGGCCCAACAAGACGACCTTCTCGAGCCTCCTGTCTCCCCTTGGATCGGCCCGGGCGCCGTCGCCGGACTCCTCGAGACCCTCGAGAAAGGGGTTCTCGTCGCCGCGATCCGCCCACGGGTTGAAGAGCGCGACCACCCGCCGCCAGAGAGAATATTGCCGATTAGCCATAATCGAATCAATGACTGTAACACGCTGGCGCTACAGGGCATGATTGAATGCGGACAGGGTTCGCACACTCTTGACTTCGAAGCCTCTCTCCTCTGACGACCCAGCGCCCAACCAGGAGGCCCTCTCCGGTCTCGTTCACCTGGTGACCTTCCACAATCCGGAGAACGGTTTCGTCGTCCTGCGCCTACAGAGCAGCCAGGATCGCCGACCGGCCACGGTCATCGGCACCTGCGCGTCGGTCAGTCCTGGCCAACTGGTCCATGCCGTCGGCAGTTGGGAGCTTTCGAAGCAGCACGGCCGTCAGTTCCGCGCCCTCACTCTGGAGGTGCGGCCTCCGAGTACCCTGGAAGGCATCGAGCGCTATCTCGGTTCGGGACTCATCCCCGGCATCGGCCCCACCTATGCCAGACGCCTCGTGGAAGCCTTCGGGGAGGATGTCCTCGAGGTGATCGAGAATCAGCCTGAAAGGCTGCGGGAACTCGAGGGGATCGGGCCTCGCCGTCTCGAGAGCATCACACGCGGCTGGACGGAGCAGAAGGCGATCCGCGAGATCATGGTGTTTCTGCAGTCTCACGGGGTCAGTCCCGCGCGGGCCGTGCGGATCTACAAGACCTACGGGGCGGAGGCCATCCGGCTCGTCACCGAGGACCCCTATCGCCTGGCTCGGGACCTGCGCGGTATCGGCTTCTCGACAGCCGACGAGATCGCGACGAGGATCGGGATTCCCAGGGACTCCCCGCTGCGGGCTCGAGCGGGCCTGTCCCACATCGTCCAGGAAGGGCTCCTGAGCGGTCATTGCGCCCTGCCGAGAGCCGATCTGTTGCGTCTGGCCGGCGAGCTTCTCGAAAGAGATCCAGAGGAACTCGACGCCGCCCTCGATCTCGCGTTGCGCTCCGGCGATTTGAAGGAGGACGAGATCGACGGTGAGCCCCATCTCTTCCTGCCGACGATCTGGCACGCGGAGCGTCAACTCGCAGAAGACCTGCTCGACCGCCTCGCCGGTCCCCCACCCTGGAGGAGCATCGATCCGGCCATCGCGATTCCGTGGGCGGAGAGCCGCCTCGAGATCGAATTGTCCGCCAGCCAGCGCAACGCCTTGGAAACGATCCTCGGCCAACGCCTGTCGGTCGTCACGGGAGGCCCCGGCGTCGGCAAGACCACGCTCGTGCAAACTCTCCTGACCATTCTCCAGGCGAAGGGGGTCGATGTCCTTCTCTGCGCCCCGACGGGGCGAGCGGCGAAGCGCCTTTCCGAAAGCACGGGGACCGACGCCAGAACCATTCACCGACTGCTCGAAGCCGGGCCCAAGGGCTTCAAACGAGACGAGTCCAATCCCTTGTCCTGCGACCTGCTGGTGGTCGACGAGAGTTCGATGGTCGACATCCGACTGGCCGCGGCCCTGGTTCGAGCGCTTCCGGCGTCGACCGCCCTGCTCTGGATCGGCGACGTCGATCAACTGCCTTCCGTCGGGCCGGGCCGTGTGCTGGCAGACATCATCGAGGCCGGGCCGGTGCGCATCGCCCGACTGGTCGAGGTCTTCCGGCAGGCCGCCAACAGCAGCATCATCACCAACGCTCACCGAATCAATCGCGGCGAACTCCCGCAATTGCCGCCGGCCGGCGACACCCAGGCCGACTTCTACTTCGTTCGGGCGGAGAATCCAGAAGACGGAGTGAGCCGCATCCTGCAGATGGTGTCCGATCGAATTCCGAAAAGGTTCGGCCTCGACCCGCGCCGTGACATCCAGGTTCTGTGCCCCATGAACCTCGGCCTTCTCGGCACTCGTCATCTCAACGAGCGCCTCCAGACGGCACTCAACCCTGCCCGTACCGGACAGCAATCGATCGAGCGGTTCGGCAACGTCTACAGAGTCGGTGATCGCGTCATGCAGACGGAGAACGACTACGAAAAGCTCGTCTTCAACGGCGATCTCGGGATTCTCGACGCCATCGATCACGACGAAGGCACCGCAGCGGTTCGATTCGAGGGTCGGCGCGTCGACTACGAGCTCGGCGAGATCGACTCACTCGCCCTGGCGTACGCGGTGACGATCCACAAGTCCCAGGGATCCGAGTACGAAGCCGTGGTGATCCCCGTCAGTACCCAGCACTACCTCATGTTGCAGAGGAACCTGCTCTACACCGGAGTCACCCGAGCTCGTCGGCTGGTCGTCCTGGTGGGCCAGGAACGAGCCCTCGCGCTGGCCGTTCGACGCGGAGACAGCAACCACCGCCACACGCGTTTGCAGCAGCTGCTGCGATCCCCGCCCGTAACCTTCCGGCCACCGCTTCCGTAGACAGGGGAAACCGGAGGTCACCGATGAACGAATCCCGCCTGCTTCGAACCGCCCTGCTTCTCGCCCTTCTTCTCGTCGCACCACCGCTCGCCGCGGACGGCCTCCAGCACCGGCTCGACGTCGGAGCCGGTGGCACTCTGCGGCTCGAGGCGGACGGAGCCGAAGTGCGAATCGAGACCCGGAACGCGGACGGCGTGACCATCGACTTCCACCGCGGCAACGATTCCGAGTCGAGAATCCTCAGCGACTACGACCTGAACGTCGTGGTCGACGGCAACGACATCCAGGTCACGGCGGAACGCAGGAGCAAGCTCTCGAACTGGCTCAGTGGGATCTTCAACCGCTCCCTCGAAATCGACATCGTGATGCCCCGAGTCTTCGACGCCAACCTCACGACTTCGGGCGGGGCGATCGAAGTGGATGACCTCGACGGCGACCTCGAGGCGCACACCTCGGGAGGAGCGGTGCGGGTCTCCAGTGTTTCGGGACTGCTGCTGGCGCGGACCTCCGGCGGTTCGATCACGATCGGTGAAGCCCAGGGAGAAGCCCGGCTCCGCACCTCGGGCGGTGGAATTCGCGTTGACCGCTCCCTGAGCAGCCTGTCAGCCCACACCTCCGGCGGAACGATCGAGATCGACGACGCCCGCGGCTCGGTCGAGGCTTCGACGTCGGGAGGCTCCCTGCAAGCGGTCTTCCGGGATCAGCCGATCTCGGATTCGACGTTCTCGACCTCCGGAGGATCGATCACGATCGGCCTGGAGGAAGGCGTGGGCTTCGATCTGGAGGCCCGCGCTACCGGCGGACGCGTCCATACGGACTTCGACCTCCTGGTGAAGGCGGGCTCGAGTCGAGACGAGGAACTCCCTGTCGGGTGCGATTCAGGGTGGCGGGCCCAAACTGCGCCTGAGCACTTCCGGAGGCAGCATCCGTGTCGTGCGCTTCTGACTCGCGACGCAGGGAGAGTTCGGATCGGAAGGCCGCCGGCGTCTGGCCGGTGACGCTGGTGAAGCCGCGACGGAAGGTTCCCAGATCGCGGTAGCCGACGGCCCAGGCAACATCGTCGAGGCGCAGCCCCGGCTCGCCCAGCCACGTAACGGCACGCTGGACTCGCAGACAGCGCAGCCAGAGCGAGAAACCCACTCCGGTGTGTTTCCTGAAATAGCTCGAGAAGTAGCACCGAGCCAGACACGCACGGTCGGCAGCCTGTGCGAGCGACAGGGGCTGGCGGAAGCGTCGTCGGATCCAGCGTTCGAGGCGCCGAAGTCTAGAGTCTTCATCGAGAGCAGCGGGCCGCCACCCCTCGGGAACCCAGGCGAAGTCTTCAAGACGTGTTTCCGGAGTCGACAACACTTTCTCCCAGGCGGCACCGGGCCGCCGGAAGAGAAGAGTGGTTCAGGAAGGCATTCGATGGTTCGACGCTCCGGGAGGCGTCGAAACCAGCGTCGGGGGCGCTGCGTCGAGCCGGCGCTCCTCAGTCGGCCGCCATGGGCCGGGCCAGGGCACGTCCGACAGTTCGCAGCACGAGGGCAGCCGGCGACAGGCGTTCGACTTCGATCTCCAGCGTGCCGGGCAGACCGTGATCGAGGGGAATCGTCGACTCGGGATCGGGCAGGATGGCGAGCTGGACCCGGACCCGCCCATCCCGGGTCTCCGAACCAACCCGATCGACCACCGTTGGAACGCTGCCGTACTCGGTCCAGTTGTAGCCATCGAGCCGCAGTCGGGCCGGTTGACCCTGTCGGATCCGTCCGAGAGCCTTCGAAGGCGGATACTCCGCGACCACCACGAGGTCGTCGCTGTCGGGAACGATCGTTCCCAGTTCATCGCCGACTCGGACATAGGACCCGACGCGGAGCTCGACCACCTCCCCAAGCCTGCCTGCCACCGGCGCTCGCACCTGGCGCTTGTCGACCGCCAGACCGAGGCGTCGCTCGGCGACCTCGCCTGCCGACTCGTCCCCCTCGAGTTCGCTCAGCTCTCGCTCCAGCCCTTCGATCCGGGCCAGCTGACGCCGCCGCTCGCTGCTCTGCTCCTCGCGCAATCGTCGAACACCCAACTGCCTGAGATCCCGGGTTGCCGCAGCCTGTTCCGCAGCCAGCTGCGCCGTCTCGAGATCCTGCTCCGACCGCAGTCCTTCGCCCGCCAGCTGTCGGACCCGCTCGTAGTCCTTGCTGGCGAACTGCCAGCTCGACTCGGCCTGGGAGAACGAGGCCTGGGCCTCTTCGACAGCCAATCTCGCCGCCGCGTCGGAGCTCTCGAGGGCCTGGCGTTCCGCCTCGATCTCCTGCTTCAGTTCACGGATCTGGGTCCCGACGTTGGTTCGGCGCGACCGCTCCTGTTCGAGTTCGAGGGCCTCCGACTCGGCTTCCAACTCGATCAGGATCTGGCCCTCCGTCACGGCCTCCCCGAGCAGGAGATGGTTGGCGATCACCCGACCTCCCACTTCCGCCATCACTGGATGGGACGAAGCGGCGACCTCGACGCGAGCCTCGGAACTCACCTCGTAGAGGCGTATCTCGGCGAGGACGAACCACCCCACCCAGGCCATCAGAAGGACGGATCCCAGGGCAAGAATCCAGCCTGCCCCGAAGAATCGGTCCTGCTCGAGCGCCCGCATCGAGCGCGAGAAGGGGATCGCCACGTCAGGAGCCTACCGCAAGGACCGCGCCGTCGTCGCGCGCCGCCAGCACGCGCCCGACGATGCTCGCCGAGTGTTCCCCCGCTTCCTGAAGGCGTCGAACAACCCGCTCCGCGGAGTCGGCAGCCAGCCCCACCAGCATGCCACCGGCGGTCTGCGGATCGAAGAGAAGTGCGGCTCGGGGATCGTTCTGCGACACTCCCGGCTTCCAGGCAACTCCCCGCAGGGACTCGTTGGTCGGGTGGAAGGTGCTGCGTTCTCCCCTCGAAAGGAGCTCCAGGGCTCCCGGCAGGACGGGCAGTGAGTCGAGATCGAGTTCGATGCAGCAACGGCTGCGACGAGCCATCTCGGCTGCGTGCCCCGCCAGCCCGAATCCAGTGACGTCGGTGGCGGCCGAGACGGCCTCGCCCTCGAGCACCTTGAAGGCCTCCCACGAAGACCTCTGGAGGCTGCTCAGCGTCTGCCGGAGCCAGCGCCCGGGACATCTCGCATGAGCGTCCGCGTGCAACAGCACTCCCGTCCCGAGGGCCCGCGTGAGGATCAGGCTCTGCCCCTCGCTCAGGCCCGAGAGTCTCCACAGCGACTCCACACTGGGAGTGTCGCCCTCGACGACGAGCCCCGCCATCAGCTTCTCCGCCGTGGTGGTATGGCCGCCCAGGAGCGCCACACCGATCGAATCGAGGTAGGAACGCACGCCGTGCAGTACCTGGAACAACGTCTCCTCGGCCTCCCCGCCCACCTGGTTCTCGGGAATCGCCACGATCGCCTGCGCCACTCGGGGTACGACCTTCGTCGCCAGGAGATCCGAGACCGCGTTGATCGCGGCCACACGCCCGACCAGCCACGGATCGTCGGTCGGGGCGCTGAAGACGTCAACCGTGCTGACATGAACGGCCTCAGCCTCCGAGCGCCAGGCGACCGCGTCATCGGGGATCTCGAGTCCCAGAACGACAGACGCCTCGACCTTCGCTGCGGGCAGTCTCGCAAGGGCACCTTCGAGGGCGCTCTGGCCGATCTTCGCGGCACAACCTCCACAGACCATCGCCGGCATCTCCATGTCGGGGAATGCGTCGGTGGAAGTCCCGTCGTCCTTCAGCACGCGGAAGCGTTCCATGAAGGCACGGTCGATTCGATCCTTCAGCCGGAACACCCAGCGCCCTTCGAAGGAGCGGCCCCACTTCGACCCACAGGCTGTTCCGTCTCCGAGATTCAGCAGCGACAGGAAGTCCCTCTGCGGCCGATAGGATTCGAGCGCCTTCGAGGTCGCGGCAGCACGCAGATTGTTCGTCAGCACCGGCCCCTGGCGCACGGCATACACGCCCGCCTTCGGAACCCAGGGATGCTCGACCAGCGAGGCGCAGTCGCCGACCGCGAAGAGATCGTCGTAGCCCTCGACCTGGAGCGTGTTGCGAACGCGAATGAACCCCAGGTCGTCGGTCGGCAGGTCCGAGTCCGCGAGCAGCTTCGACGGCGCGGCGCCGGTGACCCAGACCAGGAGGTCGTAGTCGATCCGGCTTCCATCTTCGGTGGTCAGGCAACGCGAGTCGACCCGGGTCACTGCCAACCCACAGCGGATCTCGAAACCGCGCTCCTCGGCATGTCGCCGGATCCTCCGAATCAAGGGCGACGGCGAGCCTGGAAGGATCTCGGCGCCGCCATGGACCAGAACGACCTCGACGGCGTCCACACTCTCCCGAAGAAGGCGATGATGGAGGGAGAACGCGAGTTCGACGCCGCCGACTCCAGCGCCCACCACCACGATTCGGGCGGCGCTGCCGCGAGAGTCCTCCAGGAGTTCAGCAATCCTGCGGTCGACAGCGCGTACGAAACCGCCGATCGGGCGAGTCGGCAGGGCGAAATCCCTGACCCCCTCGATCTCGAGTCCCCTCACGGTCGATCCGACGTCGAGCGATGCGAGGTCGTAGCGCAGGGGCGCCCGACCCTCGACCTCGATCGAGCGGTTGGCGGCATCGATTCGCGTAGCCGCCGACAGCACCACTCGTGCACCCGCCCGACGGGCGAGCGGCACGCAGTCGATCTCGAGTTCGGAGGCTTCGTACTGACCGGCGACGAAACCAGGGACCATGCCTGAATACACGGCAACCGGGCGATCGAGCACCAGCGTCAACCGGTGGTCGGCGACCGGCTCCATCGCCGCCTGCCGAAGCACCTGGACATGGGAGTGGCCGCCACCAACCAGGATCAGGTCGCGCACGATGTTCCGGACTCCGCGAGCGAACTCAGTCGACGTCCTGGAAGACCGGCGGCCGCTTCTCGAAGTTGGCCTTCACCGACTCGATCTGGTTGGGAGTCCCCATCAGGGCTCTCTGGCTGGTCTCTTCCAGGGTCAGGCCCTCGGCCACGTCGACCACCGCCACCCGATCGAGAAGACGCTTCGCCGACCGGATCGCGTCTGGAGACCGGCCGGCGATCTCGCGCGCCAGTGCCAGCGAGTCGGCGAGCGGCTGATCGGAGACTCGGGTTGCCAGGCCGATCTCGACCGCCTCGACTCCGGAGACTTCGCGACCGGTGAACGTCAGCTCTTTGATGCGGTCGATCGGCATCAGATGCTGCAGCAGCTGAGGCCCTGCCATGTCGGGGATCAGGCCCCAGTGGATCTCTCGAATCGACAGTCTGGCGTCGGGAGCCACGATCCGCAGATCGGCACCGAGGGCGACCTGAAGTCCACCTCCGAACGCCACTCCGTGAACTGCCGCGATCACCGGCACGGGCATCTCATGCCAGACCCATGCCGCACTCTGAGCCCGATTCGCAACGCTCTCCGGAGGGCCGATCGGCCAGTGCCGAGACGCTCGCGCCCTGGCTCTCCGACATCGCCTGGAAACTGGCGAAGTCGAGACCCGCACAGAAACAGGCTCCCTCTCCCGACAGGACCACCGCCCGAACTCCCGGCGTCTCGGCGAGTTCCCGACCGGCCTGGACCAGCGCGTCGAACATCGCGCCGTCCAGCGCATTCATCTTCTCCGGACGGGTCATCCGCACGTCGGCGACCCCATCCACGATCTCGATCTTCACGCGCTCGCTCACTTCGACTCCTTCCAGGCGCCGGATTCGTCGGCAGCCAGTTGCAGGGCGATGTCGGAGAACGCCGCCGCCAGGTCCACGACCGCCCCGACGTCGACAGCGTCGGGCCACTGATCCGACGGGTGATGGAAACGGCCGTTGCGCCCGAGAAGCGACAGGTAGCGTCCGCCTCCGTCGAAGACGTTGCGCGCTTCCCCCACCGGTCGCTGACCCGGCAGGGCCTCGCGGTCGGGAGATCGCCCGTAGAGCGCCATGGTCTCGAGTCCGATCCGGCGCGCCTCGTCGTCCGACGACTGCAGCAGGATCGACTGCCCATCCGGTCCGCCGTCGGCAGAACCGAAGTTGGCGCCGAGATGGATCCAGGCGATCGACTCCCCGAACCAGGACTGGCGCTCTTCCAGAAATCGATCGAGTCCCCAGTGACCGAGTTCGTGACCCGTCGACGCCACGAAGTGGGTGGTCCTCGAGGGCCTCTCGCGGGCGAGGGCCCGCATCATCTCGAGCCACACCGCGATCCCGCCACCCCGCTCCGAAGCACACTGCCACCAACCGCTGCGGGGAGTCATCACGATCAACGGCTCCAGATCCGGCCGCGATCCCTCTACCGTGGCGACGGTGTTGTCGACCGTCACCATGGTTCTCTGCCACGCGTTGACCACATGGACCTCGGCACCGTCCTTCGCAGCGGCTTCGAGCGTCGCCAGGGCGCTGCTGGGTAGCTGAATCGCCGGCGGGCCGAAGGTCTCAGGATAGCCCTCCGCGTTGAGCAGGGCGAAGCCCTCCGGCAAGCCGTATCGTGGACCTCCGGTCACTGCGAGGATCGCCCTTTCCGCAGAAGCCAGCCGCAACTCCTCGAATCCCTGGCCGCCCGAACCGTTCGGAGGCACGGCGAGAAAGGCGATGTCGGCACCACTGCCCGGAGTGCCCAGCCTGCCCGTCAATCCACCGGCTGACGTCGACGGCGCGTTGAAGATCGGGATCCCCGAAATGCGACCCCCGCCGATCTCGACATGGCAGTCCTCGGGATCGAGCCGCGGGAACTCGAGCATCTGTACCTCGACCCTCGCACCGGCGTGCGTCGCCGCCTCGGCCAGCCACCTGGCACACTCGAGATCGCCCTCGGTGCCGGTGCGATGAACCCCCTGGTTGGAATAGGCCTCCAGCACCTGTCGAACTCGCGACTCAGCCTCGGGGTCGCGTCTCGCGGTCTGAACTCGAGGCGCCTCGACCCCTCCCCCCGCCTGTGGCAGATCTGCCGGGGAGGAAGTCGCAGCACCACCTTCCGTCTCGAGGTTCTCGGCCGAGTCGAGTGAGCAGGCGCCCAGCAGCGTCCCGACTCCCAGACCGGCCCAACGCAGGAAGTCCTTGCGATCGAATTGGATCGTCTTTCCGACTCGCGACGGCTCGACTTTCTTCATCATCGCCCGAGAATAGCGCAGAGCCACGAAGCAACCGCGATCGGACTGCCAACCCCGCTCCGACTCGGTTAGGGTTCAGTTCCGAGAGTGACCCGCACGCTTTGTCCTGGAGCCCTTCCATGAGCGAACCCGACGATCCGTTCGACCGATTCCAGTACGTCTTCGATCTCGCCGTCGAGGCCGGCATCAAGAACCTGAACGCCATGACGCTGTCGAGCGTCGACGCCGGCGGTCAGCCCTCGTCGAGGCAGGTTCTGCTCAAGGGATTCGGCCGTGAAGGCTTCGTCTTCTACACCAATCTCGAGAGCCGCAAGGGCCGCGAGATCCTCGCCAATCCCCAGGTCGCTCTCAACTTCTACTGGCGCGAACTCGATCGCCAGATCAACGTCCGGGGCGAGGCGATTCCGGTTTCCGACGAGGAGGCTGACGCCTACTTCCAGAGCCGTGACCGGGGCAGCCAACTGGGAGCCTGGGCATCGCAACAGAGTCGTCCCCTCGCCAGTCGGTCGCGGCTCCTCATGGAAGTCGCCTCTGTCGAATCTCGCCACGTCGGCGGACCGGTGCCTCGACCGCCCCACTGGAGTGGCTTCCGAGTCGTCCCCAAGACGTTCGATTTCTGGAAGGCCGGGCGGTTCCGCCTCCACGACCGGGAGATCTACGAACGCAGCGAAGGCGGCTGGGAACGCTGGCGCGCCTATCCCTGACTTCGAGAGTGCGGCAGCTCTGACCGACGTTCGCGGGTGCTCTGACGACGTTCGCGGGTGCTCTGACCCGACGTTCGCGGGTGCTCTGACCCGACGTTCGCGGGTGCCCTGAGCCGACGATTGCGGCTGCCCTGAGCCGACGATTGCGGCTGCCCTGAGCCGACGATTGCGGCTGCCCTGAGCCGACGATTGCGGCTCCCTGAGCCGACGATTGCGGCTGCCCTGAGCCGACGATTGCGGGCGACGGCAGGCGCCTGCAAGAGCGGCGTCCGGACTACCCTCTCCTGCGGACTTCTTCCCCTCAGCCGTCGTCGGACCGGAGGACCGAAACGAAGGCTTCCTGCGGGATCTCGATGTTGCCTACCATCTTCATGCGCTTCTTGCCTTCCTTCTGCTTCTCGAGCAGCTTGCGCTTGCGGCTGATGTCACCGCCGTAGCACTTCGCCGTGACGTCCTTGCGGTAGGCGTTGATCGTGCTCCGGGCGATGATCTGACCGCCGATCGCTCCCTGGATCGCGATCTTGAACTGTTGCCGCGGGATGGTGTCCTTGAGCCGGTCGCAGTACCGCAGCGCTCGCGCCCGTGACTTCTCGCGATGGACCAGCTGCGAAAGCGCGTCGACCGGTTCGCCGTTGACGAGGATGTCGACCTTGACGAGGTCGGTCACCCTGTAGTCCAGCATCTCGTAGTCGAACGAACCGTAGCCCTGGGTCACCGTCTTGAGCCGATCGTAGAAGTCGTAGAGAACTTCGGCGAGCGGCAATTCGGAGGTCAGTTCCACGCGGCCGACCGACAGGTAGGAGTGACTCAGCTTCTCGCCACGGCGATCGCGCACCAGTTCCATGACCGCCCCTACGTATCGCTCGGGCACCATGATCGAGGCCTTGATGAACGGCTCCTCGACATGGTCGATCTCGGTCGGGTCCGGGTAGAGGCTCGGATTGTCCACCTCGATCTCGGTGCCGTCGTTCAAGGTCACGTTGTACTGCACCGAGGGGGCCGACAGGACCAGGGCGAGATCGTACTCCCGCTCGAGTCGCTGCTGGACCACATCGAGGTGCAGGAGGCCGAGAAAACCGCAGCGGAAACCGAATCCGAGCGCCGAAGAGGAGTCCTTCTGGAAGGTCAGCGCGGCGTCGTTCAACTTCAGCTTCTCGAGCGCCCGGCCGAGGTCCTCATACTCCGCGCTCGACACCGGATACATCGAGGAGAACACCACCGACTTCGCTTCCCGGTAGCCGGGGATGGGCTTCTCGACCGGTTTGCGGGCATCGGTCATGGTGTCGCCGATGGCGATGTCGGAGATCGTCTTGATGCCCGCGATGACATAGCCCACCGACCCGGCCGCCAGCGTCTTGGCGGTCTGCCGGCGCAGCTGCAGGGTGCCGACTTCCTCGATCGTGTGGACCGCATCGGTATGCATGAAGCGCACTTCCTGACCGGCGTGCAGCTCTCCTGACATCACCCGACAGAACAGCACCACGCCACGATACGCGTCGTACTGGGCATCGAAGACGAGGCACCGAAGTCGGTCGTCCTCCGGCTTGCGCGGCGCCGGCAGCCTGGCGACGATGGCCTCGAGCAAGTCGTCGATTCCCGCGCCGGTCTTCGCCGAGACGGCAACGATCTCGAAGGGGTCGAGACCGAGGTCGGAATCGATCTCCTCCTGGACTCGCTCGATGTCGGCGGCCGGCAGGTCGATCTTGTTGACCACCGGCAGGATCTCCAGATCGTGCTCCATCGCGAGGTAGAGATTCGCCACGGTCTGCGCTTCGACACCCTGGGCAGCGTCGATCAGCAGCAGTGCGCCCTCGCAAGCCATCAGGGATCTTCGGACCTCATGGGAGAAATCGACATGCCCGGGCGTGTCGATGAGATTCAACTGGTAGCGGTGGCCGTCCTTGGCATCGTAGAGAAGCGTGATCGTGTTGCTCTTGATCGTGATGCCGCGCTCACGCTCGATATCGAGCGAATCGAGGATCTGATCGCGGAACTCCCGATCCGCAACGCCGCCACAGCGCTGGATCAGGCGATCAGCGAGAGTCGACTTGCCGTGATCGATGTGGGCGACGATGCAGAAGTTCCGCACGCGGTCCATTCGGTGCTCCGGAGGGGGTGGAGGGACGGGAGGGTGGGGCGGCAGCCTGAGGAAGCAGGCAGCTGGGGTAGCCTAGCATCGCACTGAAAGCGAGGCACGTGTTCATGACTGCAACTTCGACGATCTGCACGCTCGGAATTCCGATGGATCTGGGCCAGGCGCGGCGCGGCGTCGACATGGGACCCAGTGCCGTCCGGTACGCCGGGCTCTCGGCGCGACTGGCCTCCCTCGGTTATCGCGACGAGGCCCTGGGCAACATCGAGATCCGCGATCGGGAAGTTCTGTCCTCGAAGGGCGGTCTCGACTTCCTGCCAGCCGCCCTCGAGGCCTGCCGGGCGATGTACACGGCAGCCAGCGAAGCGACTCGTCGAGGGAGTTTCCCCTGTTTCTGGGCGGCGACCACTCGATCGCCCTCGGCACCGTGGGTGGCGTGAGCGTCGACGCTCCGGTCGGAGTACTCTGGATCGACGCCCACGGCGACCTCAATACGCCGGAGACCTCCCCCTCCGGCAACCTCCACGGCATGCCGCTGGCCGCGCTGCTCGGACACGGCAACAGGGAAATGGTCGATCTCGGCCGGCCGGGGCCGAAGCTCGAGCCCCGGGACGTCGTCCTGATCGGCGTGCGCGACCTCGATCCCGGCGAGCGCGAGCTCATCCGCGAACTCGATCTGGCGGTCTACACGATGAGACAGATCGACGAACGCGGCCTGGCCGTGGTCGCGGCGGAGGCCCTCGAGCGACTGGGGCACCGCGATCGACTCCATGTCAGCCTCGACATGGATGCGCTCGACCCGAGCGAGGCGCCGGGAGTCGGCACCCCGGTCCCGGGCGGTCTGATCTACCGCGAAGCCCACCTCTTGATGGAACTCTGCGCCGAGTCCGGTCGAGTCCACTCGGCAGACGTGGTCGAGATCAACCCGATCCTCGACCGCGAGAACCAGACCGCGAGGCTCGCCTGCGGACTCGTCGCGAGCCTGCTTGGACAGGCCATTCTCTGAGTCCTGGAGATCGCGAAACAGGCTCGCCTGCGTCGCCGAATTTCAGCGCGCGGTCTCGCCCGGCGTGAGCGGCCGCTGGGGCGTCATCGGCTCGTCGGGATAGAGACTTGCCACCTGCTCCGCATAGCCGTTGAAGAGCGGCGTAGGGAAGCCTTCGTTCGAGCGGTCGAGCCAGTAGGAAAGGGTCTGGCTCCAGCGCGGGTGGGGAATGTTCGGATTGATGTTCGAGAGGAAGCCGTACTCGTGCTCCTGGACCTGCCAGAACGTGCGAGGTTGCGTCGAGACGAGTTCGATCTTCACGATCGACTTCGGGTTCTTGTAGCCGTACTTCCAGGGCACGACCAGCCGCACCGGGGCACCGTGCTGCTTGAGAAGCGGCTCGCCGTAGACCCCCGTCGCCATGAAGGCGAGCTCGTTGTAGGCCTCGGCGATCCGAAGCCCTTCGTGGTACGGCCAGGGATAGTAGCCGGCCTGCTTGATGCCGGGCATCTGGTCCGGTCGGTTGGCTGTCTCGAAGCGCACGAACGCCGCCTTCGAGTTGGGTTCAACGGCATCGAGCAGCCTCTTCAGGGGAAAGCCAGACCACGGCACGTTCATCGCCCAACGCTCGACGCAGCGAAAGTGGTAGAGCCGCTCCTCCTGCTCGAAGGCGAAGAGATCGTCGAGATCGAAGGTCTGCGGTTTGTTGCAGTGCCCCGAGACCTCGAGCTTCCAGGGCTCGACCTCGAAGTCGTCGACGTACTGCCAGGCCGGACCGCCGCGGCCCGGGAGGAATTCGTAGTAGTTGTTGTGGGTCGCTGCGGCGAGTCTGGGAGTCAGATCCTTGCGTTCGATCGATTCAGGAATGGCGTAGGCCTTGTTGCGAGCCGCGGGGAAGACCTCGGGACGCGACAGGGGCGGCGTGAGGATCTTCGCCTCGTCGCTCGGAGCGGCTGCCGCGATCCTGCCGAGACTCAGGCCGGCCGTACCGACGGCGGCGAGAGCGACGAACCGACGACGGTCGAAGAACACTTCCGGCGGCGTGATCTCCCGGGAAGGGACGAGTGAGTCGTAGTTCTTGCGCTTCATGGCTTGGGCCCTCCAAGGCTCGGTCTCAGCAGGATAGTCATTCGGCTTCTACGAGGACAAGTCACGACCGGCGACGTATTCCCCCAGGGCTGCGGCCGCGCGGCAACACGCGGGTCAGCGCAGTGCGAGCGCCCGATCGAGAAGGCTGCTGAAACCGAAGCGCTCGCACAGGCCGGAGAGCGCTGACTCCCGGACCCCGCGCCACTCGAGGTCGATCAGCTCGACATCGCGCAGGCCGTCTCTTCGAATCGTTGCGAGTTCGAGCGAAAGGAAGGCCACCGCACGTCTGCGCCTCGAGTCGCATGGCGATCGAAGCGGCACCGCGCAGCGCGAGCTCCTCCACCTCCCCAAGACCCTGGTAGACAGCCTCCAGATCGTCGAACTCCTGCAGCAGGGCTACCGCGGTCTTCTTCCCGATCCCCTTCACCCCGGGAATGTTGTCGACTGAATCTCCAGCGAGTCCAAGATAGCTGGGGATCTGGCCAGGCCGCACTCCGAACCTCTCGACGACGTCACCAGGGCCGAGATGATCGCCGCGGGCGAAGTCGAAGAACTCGATGCGATCGTCGACCAGTTGCGCCAGATCCTTGTCTGAACTGACGACCGAGACCGACACCCTGGCAGCCTCCCCGACCCGCGCCAGCGATCCGATCAGATCGTCGGCCTCGAGACGGTCGTCGACGAACGTCGCACATCCGAACGCGGCGGCGAGATCCCGGCAGCCTTCGAGTTGATCCACCAGTTCCTGCGGTGGAGGTTCGCGACCCGCCTTGTAGTCGGGAAGGAGGTCGTTGCGAAAAGAAGTGGTCAGGCTGCCGTCGAAGGCCACCGCCACGTGGGACGGTTTTTCTTCACTCAACAACCGCTGAAGGAATCCGGCGAAACCGTACATTGCGGCTGCTGCGCCTCCGTCGGGCGTTCGGATCGACGACGGAAGGGAGAAGTGAGCCCGGAAGATGTAGGGGCTGGCATCCACCAGGGCCAGCCGCTGTTCAGGCATCCGTCACCTCCGGAGCGAGAACCCTCTTCGACTTCTCACCCGGCACCTCTCTGGCGAGTCTGGGCACCAGATACCCCGGCAGGCGTTCGACCAGCGAAGCCATCAGTCGACGCCCTTCGTCTTCCGGGACATCGAAGTGGGAGGCGCCGTCAACGGGGTCCAGGAGATGGAGATAGTAGGGCAACACGCCGACCTCGAAGAGGCGTTCCCAGAGGTCGACCTGCGCCTCGACCGAGTCGTTGACGCCGCGAAGTAGAACGGCCTGGTTCAAGAGCGGGATCCCGGCGCGCGACAGCCGCGAAAGACTCCTCGAAACCTCGGAGTCGATCTCCGAGGCGTGATTGACGTGCAACACCACGACCGTCTTGAGACGCGAGCCGGTGAGCCATTCCAGCAGGCCGTCGTCGACGCGATCCGGGAGAACGACAGGCATCCGCGTGTGGACCCTCAGACGGCGCAGGTGTCGGATCTCGGCGAGTTCCCCCACGAGTCGCGACAGGTAGTCGTCTCCCAGGGTCAGCGGGTCGCCGCCGCTGAGGATGATCTCGGAAATCGACGAATCTTCCCGCAGGCGGTCCAGCGCCTCTTCGCGTGCCGCTTGCGACAGCCGTCGCTCGCCGTAGGGGAAGTGCCGCCGGAAGCAGTAGCGACAGTGGATGGCGCAGGCGCCCGTGAGCACCAGCAGAACCCGTCCGTCGTACTTCTGCAGGATTCCCGGTGGCCGATCGATGGCGGACTCCGAGAGGGGGTCCGTGTCGAATCCAACGACGAGGACGTCTTCGCGCGGATCGGGAAGAACCTGCAGCAGGAGGGGATCCTCGGCAGACGCGGTCATCCGACCGACAAAGCTCTCCGGAACCCCTCAGCTCCGAAATCCTGCAGCACCAAGGGCGACGCAGGAAGATCTGTGCCCAGCCTCCTCGACAACGCCTCCACGGAGTCGATTCCTCCCGCGAGTTGTCTGCCCCAACTTCGATCCGACATGGACTTCGTCACCTCCGGCTGTTCCCGATGCGCCGCGATTGTACGCCCCAGCTCGGCGCCGCTGGGGTCCGCCCGGGAAGGGCCTTCGCTGCTATGATCCCGCCTTTCCCACGCGGCCGCCAGGACCGGCCGCAACCCGGCCTTCGAACGGGCCGCCACTCTCGATCTCCAGGAACACCATGGCCACCTACAGCACCAACCAGTTCCGCAATGGACTGAAGATTCTCATCGACAACGACCCGTGTTCGATCACGGAGACCGAGTTCGTCAAGCCGGGCAAGGGCCAGGGTTTCACTCGCATCAAGTACCGCAATCTTCAGACCGGAAGAGTCGTCGAGAGGACCTTCAAGTCGAGTGACACGGTTGAGGCAGCCGACGTCATGGAAACGGACATGCAGTACCTCTACAGCGACGGCCAGAGCTGGAACTTCATGGATCCCGCCACCTACGAGCAGGTCGAGGCGGACGAGAAGGCCATGGGAGACAGCGCCAAGTGGCTCAAGGAGCAGGACGTCTGCACTGTCACCCTCTTCAACGGCATCCCGATCCTGGTCGAACCCCCCAACTTCGTGGTCCTCGAGGTGACGGAGACCGACCCCGGGCTCAAGGGCGACACCTCCGGCGGAGGCGGCAAGCCGGCGACCCTTCAAACCGGCGCCATCGTCCGAGTGCCCCTCTTCGTCCAGATCGGCGAGGTGATTCGAATCGACACCCGCACCGGCGAGTACGTATCGCGCGCCAAGGAATAGGCCGGCCCTGAACCTCGACGACGACCGCAACGCCACGTGGCGCCCGGCTGCCGCCAACAAGGCCCTGCGCGAGAGAGCGGCGCTTCTCGGAGTGATCCGGGAGTTCTTCCGACTACGCGGTGTGCTGGAAGTCGAGACACCGCTGCTCCAGGCGGCGACGTCTCCGACTCCCCATATCGACAGCCTGGCCGTCGAAACCACCGACGGGACGAGATGGCTCCAGCCTTCCCCGGAATTCGCCATGAAGAGGATGCTGGCCGACGGCTGCGGGCCCGTCTACCAGATCTGCAAGGCCTTTCGGTCGGGCGAGAGAGGGACTCATCACAACCCCGAGTTCACCCTGCTCGAGTGGTACCGGCCTGCCTTCGACGAACACGACCTGATGGACGAAGTCGACGACCTGCTCGAAGCGACCCTCGCGTCGGAGAAGGCCGAGAGACGATCCTACGGTTCCGTGTTCGAAGAACGTCTCGCCATCGATCCTCACCGCGCCGAGCCGTCACAGCTTCGTCGAACGGCCGTCGAGCACGGCCTGCAGGCTCCAGAGGGGCTCGACCGCGACGACTGGCTCGATCTCCTCCTCAGCCACCTGATCGCCCCTGACCTCGGGCGCGAACGGCCGCTATTCATCTACGACTACCCTGCCAGTCAGGCCTGCCTGGCGAGGATCCGTCAGGAAGACCCGCCGGTAGCGGAACGGTTCGAGGTCTGGATCGACGGTATCGAGATCGCGAACGGCTTCCATGAACTCACCGACGCCGAGGAGCAGGGAAAGCGCTTCGAGGCCGAAAACGAGCAGCGCGAGCGGCTGGGCAAAGCCATCGTGCCCGTCGACGAGCGCCTCCTCGCAGCGCTGCGGTCGGGACTGCCGCCGACCGCCGGCGTGGCCCTGGGCATCGATCGTCTCCTGATTCTGCGATCCGGACACCGCGATCTCGACGACGTGCTCGCCTTTCCCTGGGACCGGGCGTGATCCTCGAATCCATGGGCCGACCGTCGGCCGCCGGGACGGCCGCCCGATGAGTCGGATCGAACTGCGCGCCATCCACTCGATCGCCGAGATCCAGGAGGATGTCTGGAACGCGTTGCTGCGCTCCGACGACAACCCCTTCGTCCGTTGGCGCTTCCTCGAGATCCTGGAGCGCACCGCGTGTGTGAGTCCCGAGCGGGGCTGGTGGCCCTGTCATCTCACCGCCTGGGAAGGCGACGACCTGCTGGCGGCCGCGCCGGCGTACGTCAAGGCCGACAGCGCAGGTGATTTCTCTCGCGACTGGGGCTTTGCCGACGCCGCCATGCGCAACGGTCTGGACTACTACCCCAAGATGGTCATCGGCGTTCCCTTCTCACCGGTGCCCGGGCGCCGCATTCTCGTTCGCGACGGCACTCCGACGCACGAGGTCTTCCCCTACCTCTTCCATCTCGCCTCCGAGGTCGCTCGCCAGATGGAACTGTCTTCGATCCACGTCCTCTACCACCAGGCCGACGAAGCCGATGCGTTCGACAAGGCCGGCTTCGCGGCAAGGGTCATGGTGCAGTACCACTGGCACAACCAGGGCTTCTCCAACGACGAAGATTGGCTCGCGACCCTCAAGTCGAAGCGCCGAACCCAGATCCGACGAGAGCGCAGCGAGCCCGAGCGGCGCGGCATCAGGATCCGCACCCTTCGAGGAGCGCAACTGGCCTCCGACCCAGGAAGATGGTCCGACGAAGCCTGGCGCCTCTACGAGCGCAACAGCCGCAAGCACTACTGGGGCGGCGCATACCTCAACCGATCCTGCTTCGAGGCCCTCTTCGAGGAGTTCGGCGATCACGTCGAACTCGTGGTCGCCGAGAAGGACGGCCGGGTGATCGCCGGGGCGACCAACCTCAGCACCGACACTCACCTCTTCGGACGCTACTGGGGCTGTCACGAGGAACATCCCTTCCTGCACTTCAACGTATGCCTCTACCACTCCATCTCCGAGGCGATCTCACGCGGCATCCAGGTCTTCGAGGGGGGCGCGGGCGGCGAGCACAAGCGCAACCGGGGATTCGATCCCTCCCCCGTCTTCACCTCGCATCACTTCCGGCATCGCGGCTTTCATGAGGCCGTGGCTCGACACCTCGAGGAAGAATCCACCGCCGTCATGCGTTCGCTTCGGTCGACAGGACGAGGCTGATACTCGAGCGGCTCGCGGCGGGCTTCAGACCCGGCCCGCTATGAGAGAATCGCGTTCACAGGATTGGCCTTCAGGCACTCCCATGAGTACCGAGAAAGACTCGAAGCAAGACGGACAGGTCCTCACCAGGACTCGCACTCGCGACAAGCTCGCGCGGCCGAAGCTCTACAAGGTCCTGTTCCACAACGACGACTACACGCCGATGGAGTTCGTGGTCATCGTGCTCATGCAGATCTTCAGACATTCCGAAAACGAAGCCCAACGCATCATGATGCACGTACATACCCTGGGCGTCGGCGTCGCGGGGATCTACCCCTTCTCGGTCGCCGAAACCAAGGTGGCCGAGGTAGGAGCGGCCGCCGAGAAACACCAGTATCCGCTGCTTTGCACCATGGAACCGGCCGACGACGGCGAGGGAACCGAAGAATGAACGTCTCAGAGGATCTCAGAGAGGCCATCGAAGGCGCCTACGGCGACGCCAGGGAGCGACATCACGAGTACGTGACCCCGGAGCATCTGCTGCTCGCCCTGTGCACCTCGATGGAGGGCCTGCGAGTCCTCAAGGGAATCGGCATCAACGTCGAACGCCTGCTCGAGGACCTCGAGGACTATCTCGAGAACTCTCTGGAGACCGTCGATATCTCGACGCTCCAGGGGGAGGGGGAGGACCCGGGACCGCGCCAGACCGTGGCCCTCTGGCGCGTCCTGCAGCGGGCCGCCCTGCACGTCCAGAGTTCCGGCAAGGACGAGGTCGGCGCCGGCAATGTGCTCGCTTCACTGCTGAGAGAGGACGAGTCCCACGCGACATTTCTCCTCCAGAGCCAGGGCGTCACCCGGCTCGATGTCACCCGCTTCCTTTCCCATGGCGGCTCGCGACGACGAGCCCTCGAGCCCATCCCGGAGGACGAGGTGGATCTCGACGAGGAGATCGACGACGTCGATGACCCGCTCGAGGAGTTCACCACCGACCTGGTCGAACGAGCGACGCTCGGACTGATCGATCCGCTGGTCGGGCGCAAGGACGAAGTCCTTCGAGTCATCGAGACTCTCGCCCGACGCCGGAAGAACAACCCGGTTCTGGTGGGAGATCCCGGCGTAGGAAAGACCGCCATCGTCGAGGGAATCGCCCTGGCGATCCAGCAGGGCGAGGTCCCCGATCTCCTGGCGGAGGCTCGGATCTATGCCCTCGACATGGGGGCGCTGATCGCCGGCACTCGCTACCGGGGCGATTTCGAGGAGCGCCTCAAGGCTGTCATCGACTCCATCCAGGGACACCGCGACGCGATCCTGTTCATCGACGAGATCCACACGATCGTCGGCGCTGGCGCCACCTCGGGTGGAACGATGGACGCGTCGAATCTTCTCAAGCCGGCCCTCGCCTCCGGTCAGCTCCGCTGTATCGGGTCCACGACCTTCTCGGAGTACAAGGCTTCCTTCGACCGGGACCGCGCCCTGTCCCGGCGCTTCGAACGGATCGACATCGACGAAGTCTCCGTCGACGACACGGTCAAGATCCTCAAGGGCCTCAAGGACCGCTACGAGGAGCACCACGGAGTCCGCTACGACCCTTCAGCCCTGGCCAGCGCAGCGGAGCTGTCGGCGAAGTACATCAACGAGCGTCGACTGCCCGACAAGGCGATCGACGTCATCGATCAGGCCGGTGCGGCGAATCGGATGTTGACTCGCAGCAAGCGCAAGAAGCGCATCAACGTCAAGGACATCGAGGCCATCGTGGCTCGACTGGCGAAGATCCCCGAAAAGAACGTCTCGACCAGCGATCGCGAGGCGCTCGAGAGCCTCGACGCCACGCTCAAGGAGGAGATCTTCGGGCAGGACAAGGCCATCGAGTCCCTGGTCAGCGCCATCAAGATGGGACGTGCAGGACTCGGGCCGGAAGACCGGCCGATCGGATCCTTTCTGCTCTCGGGTCCGACCGGAGTCGGCAAGACCGAACTTTCGAGTCAACTCGCCGAGGCACTCGGCGTCGCCTTCGTCCGCTTCGACATGAGCGAGTACATGGAGCGTCATACGGTCTCGCGATTGATCGGCGCCCCTCCCGGCTACGTCGGATTCGACCAGGGTGGGCTGCTCACCGACGCCATTCGCCGCACGCCGCACTGCGTGCTCCTCCTCGACGAGATCGAAAAGGCTCATCCCGAGGTCTTCAACATCCTGCTGCAGGTGATGGATCACGCCACGCTCACCGACTCCACCGGACGCAAGGCCGACTTCAGGCATGTGGTCCTGCTGATGACGACCAACGCCGGCGGACGGGAACTCACCGAGACCGGCGTCGGCTTCGACACCGGCACTCACTCGACCGAAGCCAGGTCGCGCTCCTCCATCGAACGATTCTTCAGTCCGGAGTTCCGCAACCGACTCGACGGCTGGATCGTCTTCGACCCGCTGCAACGGGACTCCGTGGTTCGGATCGTCGACAAGTTGATCGTCGAACTCGAGGCCCAGCTCCGGGCGAAGAACGTCACTCTCGGTCTGACGGCCGAAGCCAGGGACTGGCTGGCGCGAGAGGGATACGACCCTCGCTTCGGAGCTCGACCGATGCGGCGATTGATCGAACGGGAGATCAAGCGCCCCCTCGTCGACCAGCTCCTCTTCGGCGACCTCGCCGATGGCGGCAAGGCCGAGGTTCGACTCCGTGCGGATCGCAGCGGACTCGAATTGCACGCAATCGACTCTTGAGTCTGGTCACAGCCTGTGGCAAAATAGGCGGCTCGGAGTCGTGCGCCCCGAGGGCGCCGACAGTTCCGCGAAACCACTCTCCAACCCGCCCCTTCAAATCGAACTCTTGACTCGAACGGGCGTCTCACGCGGCAACAACCCTAGAACGCATTCGACAGGCATTCGCATACGGAGGCGAGTTTGAAGTACACCGGACCCAAGATCAGGCTCTCGAGAAAGGTCAGCATTCCGCTGACTCCGAAGGCCGACAAGTACCTTGAGCGGAAGCCCTATCCGCCCGGCCAGCACGGTTTCCGCCGTCGCCGCCGGCTGAGCAACTACGGCCAGCAGCTTCTCGAGAAGCAGCGCCTGCGCCTGCAGTACAACGTCAGCGAGAAGCAGATGCGCAATTACTTCAAGGCGGCGAGCCGGCAGAAGGGAATGGCGGGCGAGAACCTCGTTCAGTTCCTCGAGACCCGTCTCGACGCCGTCGTGTTGCGCTCGCGATTCTCACGCACCATCTACCAGGCCCGCCAGGTCGTCACCCATCGGCATGTGCTGGTCAACGGCAAGGTCGTTCGCAGCCCCTCCTACAGGGTCAAGCCCGGCGACACCGTTTCGGTCCGTGAGCCGAGCCGCAAGCTTCGCTGCTTCAACGAGGGAGTCATGACGACGGCTCTGCCGCCCTACCTCGACGTCGATGAGACCGGCTACACCGCGACGCTGACCGACATTCCGCCCCGCACCGATGTGCCGGTGGTCTGCGATGTCCAGCTCGTGGTCGAGTTCTACTCGCGCTGATCCGGTTCGAGGGCTGACGGGAAAGGGGCGCTCTGCGCCCCTTTTTTCGTGGCTGGATCGTCCGCCTCCGGACGAATCAACGACCGAGCAGCTTCGTCGCCTGTTCGAGCTGACTGGAGAAGTCGTTGAGGGCGGCAGCCGTCAGCCCCACCTGGATCTCGGCCTCGGCCCATTCGCCCTGTTCGATGGCTTCACGAACGGCGGGCAGGGTCTTGACCCCATAGCCCGTGTAGAAGCCGGGCGCGTACAGATAGTGCCGGAACCAGGGCCGCCGGGGCAGGCCGTTGTCGCGCGTCAGAAGCCGTTCGGTTGCAAACAGCAGTCGATCGAGTTCGGCGCGCCGCTCGCCTGAAAGCCCTTCGGCTGCGCCGAGATCGACGGCCTCCGCGAGCAGCCGGGCCCGCTTCTCGAGCCTCTCCGCTGCGTTCAGGAGCGGGGCGAGGTTGAGGAAGGGAACGGTGGGGCGAGCCGCCGGTTCCGACCAGGAGTGGTCGAGATCCCGGATCAGATCGAGGTATCCGGCCTCCAGCAGTCGATTGTGCCGGATGGACTTCGATCGCAACTCGTCGAGCAGCTCCTCCAGTTCGCCGATCCACCCTTCGACCTGGCGAGTGACGGCGGTGAACTCGAAGGGCAGGGTATCCGCGTTGGCGAGCCTCAGAACGACCCGGCCCGCCACTTGAACGAGACTGCGGCCGTAGCTGAAATCCGGGTCCATGAAACGCTCGAAGTGATCGATGGAGTCGTAGATCGAGTGGTACTGGCCGTATTGCCCCTCACCACCGAAGCCCAGATTCAGGGAGGCGATCCCCAGGTGCTGCAGAAAGGGCGTGTAGTCTGAGCCCGAGCCCAGCGAAGCGAGACTCAGATTCGCCCCGGCCAGCGCCCGATCGGAAATCGGCTTCGCCGACGATCCGGCCCTGGCGGCCCGCAGTCGTTCTCCCACGCTGACGCCGTGACGCGGGTCCTCCACGTCGACGATCACTTCGTTCATCAGGCGCTCGAGCGAATGCGAGCCGCCCATGCGCAGAAAGCCTCGCGAGTTGGAATCCGAGTTCACGTACGCCACGGCGTGTTCACGGAGCGCGTCGGAATGCTGTTCCGCCCACTCCGTCGACCCGATCAAACCGGGCTCTTCGGCGTCCCAGGCGGCATAGATCACGGTTCGACGAGGGGGTCGGCCAGCCCGCGCCATCTCGGCGAGGACTCTCGCCTCCTCCATCACAGCGACCATGCCGCTGACCGGATCGGCGGCTCCGTTGACCCACGCGTCATGGTGGTTTCCGCGCACGATCCACTGGTCCGGCAACTCGCTGCCCGGCCAGCGCGCGATCACGTTGAACGCCGGTTGCAGACTCCAGTCGAACTGGAGAGCCAGGCGTACCTTCGCCGGTCCCGGGCCGAGGTGATAGGTCAGGGGGAGCCCGCCCCGCCACGCTGCCGGCGCCACTGGTCCGCCCATGGCCTCGAGAAGCGGTTTCGCATCGGCCCAGGAGAGCGGCAGCACGGGAATCCGTGTCAGCGTCGGCGCATCGGCGAGATCGAATCTGCGTGCGTCTGGGAGTGCCGCCTCGAAGGGCGTCAGGGGATCCCCAGGAAAGAGCGGCATGTCGGCAACCGAGCCGCGCTGCACTCCCTGCTCGGGTCGATAGCCGCCCCGGGGATAGGCGTCCCCCGGGCCGAAGCCGTCGTCGCTGGGATCGCTGTAGAGCAGGCAACCCACGGCTCCCCTCTCCGCGGCCACCTTCGGCTTGATCCCTCGCCACGATCCCCCGTAGCGAGCGATCACGATCTTGCCCCGAACGTCGATTCCGCGCCGCTCGAGTTCTTCGTAGTCCTCCGGGATTCCACGGTTGACGTAGACCAGCTCCGCCGTCACGTCGCCGTCGATCGAGTAGGCGTTGTAGCTCGGCAACTGCCCCTCCTGGCCGGAGGTCGAATCCTCTTCCAGGGCGGGCTCGCGCAGGCCGGCAACGAAACGGGTGTGGTGCGAGGAGTTCGACCCGCCGTGCCAGGGGCCGTGGGAAAAGGACCTCGTAACGGGCGATCTCGACCTCGAATCCCCAGGCTTCGAACTTCTCGGCCATCCACTCCGCGTTCGACCTGCCCCAGGGAGAGCCGACATGGTGGGGCTGAGCGGCCAGCAGCCTGAGCCACTCGCGAAGATTCTCCGTCCGAATCGCAGCGTCGTAACGCTCCTCGAGCGCCGCCTGCTCGACGGAAGAGACGGAATCGAAGCCGAAGATGGGCCTCTCGACCGGCTCACCGGAAGGTGCTGCCGCGCCAGGCCCCCCCAGGAGTCCGAGCATTCCGACCCCGAGAATCCAACGTAGATCCAACATCTCCCTCATCGAAGTCCTCCGAAGGCTCCTGTCGACCGGCGTCTTCTCGTCGCTCGAGCCCCGCCCTGTGGCGGCAAGCCCGATCTCGAGATTCTGAACTGAATTCGATCGCCGGAAGGTATCACGGCCTTTGTCCTCCCAGACCCGCCCCGCCGATCGCCGCTGCGGCAGCGACCTCGACAGCCACGTCCGCACCTCGAAGTGAGCGTCGGGGATGCTCCCACCCGAATCGGCCGCTCGGTCGATCTGTGTATAATCCGTGCGGATCCACTCCACCGTCAGCATCCAGGAGACTCCCCATGCGCTCGACCCTCGTCACTCTCCTTGCCCTGGCCCTGATCGTCGTCGCCCCGACCTTCGCAGCGAGCACCACCGAGGCTCCGACCTTCCACAAGGACATCGAACCCATCCTGCAGCACAACTGTCAGGGTTGCCATCGTCCCGAAGGCTCTGAACTCGGCGGAATGATCGCTCCGATGTCGCTGATGAGCTTCGAGGAGGTTCGGCCTTGGGCGCGCTCGATCGCTCGCGAGGTGCAGGCCCGGGAGATGCCGCCGTGGTTCGCGTCTGACGCCACCCACGGAGTCTTCTCCAACGAGCGGGTGCTGACCGACGAGCAGATCGCCAAGGTCGTCGACTGGGCACGGGCGGGCGCACCGAAGGGTGACGTCGCCGACGCTCCGCCGCCACGCGAGTTCGCCAACTACGACGGTTGGAGCTTCGAACCCGATCTGGTCATCGACCTCGCCGAACCCTTCTGGATCGAAGATGACGTCGTCGATCTCAACATCTCGTTGAAGACCGAGCCCCTCACCGAGGAAATGCTCTCCGAACCCCGCTGGATCGCCCAGCTCGAGTTCAAGCCGGGTTCGACCGCGGTGCATCACATCATCGGGTCCAAGATGGCTGCCGAAGCGGAAACACCCGGCGCTTCCGGGATGATCGGGGGGATCGCTCCCGGCACCGAACCGGTCGCCCTGAAGGCCGGCACCGGTCGGCTTCTCCTGCCGGGAACGCAGATCTACTTCCAGATGCACTACAACAAGGAGCCGGGCGAGGGCACCGGCCTGTGGGACAACTCCCAGATGGCCGTCAAGTTCCACCCCCGGGACATGAAGATCGACCGCATCGTCGAATGGGAAGCCATCGGCAATCGCGACTTCGAGATTCCGCCGGGTGTCGAGGAGTGGGAGGTCGGCGCCTCGAAGATCTTCGAGCACGACACCACGCTCTACAGCCTGCTGCCGCACATGCACCTGCGCGGCAAGTACGCCAGCTACACGGCTTTCTATCCCGACGGCACCGAAGAGCTCCTGCTCGAGGTTCCTCGATACGACTGGAACTGGCAGACGAATTACGAATACAGGGAACCCAAGTTCCTGCCTGCCGGCACCCGCGTCGAAGTCGTCATGACCTTCACCAACACCGAGGAGCGAAACGCCGCCACGGCGCTCGAACTCGACACCACCCGTCCCGTCCGCTTCGGCGGACCGACGACCGACGAGATGATGCTCGGTTTCCTCGACTACGCGTACCACACCAACGACCAGACCGAGACCCCGTCTTCCGGCGGCGAATAGCCTGTTGACATCGACTCGACCGGGGGCCGGCTTCGCGCCGGCTCCTTGGTTCTTCCGCCTTCCTCTTCTTCTCCGGAGCAGCCAATGGATCTGAACGACACCCCCGAACAGGCCGCATTCCGCCGGGAAGTCCGCGCCTGGATCGACGAGAATGCACCCCACGAGCTGCTGCCCAAGCTGAAGCAGTCCGGCTACGGACGTTCGGCCTTCGAGGGCGACGAGTACCTCCGGCATTGCCAGGCCTGGCAGGCCAGGAAGGCCGACGCCGGTTGGGCCTGCCTGCATTGGCCCAGGGAATACGGCGGACGCGGCGCCACCCCCATGGAGCGAATCATCTGGGGCCAGGAGGAAGGCCCGTACGCGGCACTTTCGGGCGTCTTCGTGATCGGGATCGGCATGGCTGGACCGACCCTCATGGCCTACGCCTCCGAGGAGCACAAGAGAGAGCATCTGCCGCCGATGGCGCGCGGCGAGAAGATCTGGTGCCAGTTGTTCTCGGAACCGGGTGCAGGATCCGACCTGGCGGGCATCCGAACTCGAGCCGTACGCGACGGTGACGAATGGGTCGTGAACGGCCAGAAGATCTGGACTTCGGGAGCGCAGCATTCTCAGTACGGCATTCTCGTGACGCGCAGCGACACGACGGTGGCGAAGCACAAGGGACTCACCTACTTCTTCCTCGACATGTCCTCGCCGGGAATCGAGATCCGTCCCATCAAGCAAGTGGCGGGCGAATCCGCCTTCAACGAGGTCTTCCTGACCAACGTCCGGATTCCCGACAGCCAACGCCTCGGAGAGGTCGGCGACGGCTGGGCCGTTTCCCTCACCACCCTGATGAACGAGCGCCAGGCCATCGGAACGTCGATCTCCACCGGTTTCGATGAGCTGCTCAAGTACGTGGCTACGCTCGAGACCGAAGACGGTCCCGCCCTCGAAGACCCCGGCGTCCGAGACAAGCTCGCCGACTGGTATGTGCGCACTTCAGGGCTTCGCTACACCGGTCTGCGGGCGATCTCGGCGATCTCCAAGGGAGGAATCCCCGGACCCGAGAACTCCATCGGCAAGATCGTCGCGGGCAACACGATGCAGGAGGTCGCGACCTTCGCGACGGAACTGCAGGGCCTGTCGGGAACGCTCGTCAGCGCCGACGATCAGGCCTGGGACGCCAAGTTCCAGGCCATGATGCTGCGCTCCCTCGGCACTCGAATCGAAGGTGGCACCGACGAGATCCTGATGAACATCATCGCCGAGCGCGTTCTCGGCCTGCCCGGCGACATCCGCGTCGACCGCGACGTGCCGTTCAGCGAAATCCCGTCGGGCTGACAAGCTCGCCTGAGACGACCCCCCGTCGAGCAAGACTCCAGCCCGGGACTCCCGCCAGTAGAGGCCCGCGAAGTTCGGCGAAGCCGAACTGCCAAGCTTGCCGACAAAGTCGGCAAGCCGTCGGCCAGCCTCAGATCACCCGATCGCTTCTCAACTCGGCGATCTGGTCCTCGCTGTAGCCGAGCTCGAGGAGTACTTCGGTCGTGTGCTCGCCCAATTGCGGAGCCCGATGCCGGATACTGCCCGGCGTCTTCGACAGACGAACCGGCGTATCGGCGATCGGGGCCGGCTTCTTCAGCCCGGGATAGTCGATCGGCAGCATGAAGCGCATGGCCTGAACGTGGGGATGGTCGAGGGCCTGCTGAGGCGAGTACACCGGGCCGGCGGGGATGCGAGCCTGATTCAGGGCCGCCAGGCACTGTTCGGTGGTCCTCTCCTCACACCACTTCGCGGTGCGTTCTGAGATCAGTTCACCGTGATCACCGCGATCCTGGTCCGTCTCGAAGCGGGGATCGTCCAGCCAATGGTCCTCCTCCATCAGTCGGGCCCAACGTTCGAACAGGGGTCTTCCGATCGCCATCACCAGGACCCAGCCATCGCGGGTCTTGAAACAGTCCGACGGAGCTGCAGTCTGGCCGCGATTGCCGGTCGAAACGCGGTCGACCTGCAACTGATCCTGCTCGATCAGCACCGCGTTGCCGACCGTGATCGCGGACATCAGCAGGGCTCCCTCGACCTGCTGTCCTTCTCCGGTCTTCTGGCGTTCCATCAAGGCTCCCATGGTGCCGAACGCGGTCAGGATCGCGGTTGTGAAGTCCACCCAGGGGTAATAGAGGCGCGCCGGTTTGCCAGGCTCCCCGGAGAGATACATCGCTCCAGACATGGCCTGAGCCACCCCGTCGAAGCCGACCCGTTCACTCCAGGGGCCGCCGTGCCCGAAGGCAGACACCGTCGCCAGGATGATGTCGGGACGGATCGCGCAGAGCGAATCGTAGTCCAGGCCCATCGATTTCAAGGTTCGTGGTGGAAGATTGGCCACTACGACATCCGACCGTTCGACCAGACGAGACACCACCTCCCGCCCCTTGTCGCTACGGGGATCGAGGGTGATGCCGCGCTTGTTGCGATTCACCTGCATGAAGAGCGCGCCTTCGCCGTCGTCGGCAACCGGCGTCGTCCAGCGGTCCTCTGAACCCGTCAGTTTCTCGACTCGAATGACCTCTGCGCCCATGTCGGCGAGCAGGGTGGCGCAGTAGGGGCCGGCGATGTAGCGACCGAAGTCGAGCACACGGACCCCCTCGAGAACCTTCTTCATACACAACCTCTCGTCATCTTCAGACTGCCTCGTCACAGGCAGCGGTGCGGCAACGCGGGCAAATGTAGCACGCAGAAGCGCACGCCTCCGGACCTGCCGGGGCGGCTCTGCGAAGTTCATCCAGGAGCCAATCGGAGCTACAATCGAACGACACCCTTCGGCACCTCCACTTCGCCGAAGATCACCCGTTTTCCAGGAGATACGGTTCATGGCCAACGAATCCGAGACCGTCGACAAGACCTCGCCCAGGCACGCCTTCCAGGCCGAAACCCGGCAACTTCTCGACATCGTCATCCACTCCCTCTATTCGAACAAGGAGATCTTCCTCCGTGAACTCATCTCCAACGCCTCGGACGCCCTCGACCGTCTACGCTTCGACGCCCTGACCGAACCCGCACTGATCGAGGACGGCGAGGTTCTCGAGATCCGCATCGATGCCGACGCCGAGGCCCGCACCCTGTCGATCAGCGACAACGGCGTCGGAATGAGCCGCGACGAAGTGATCGAGAACCTCGGCACGATCGCGAAGTCGGGAACGCGGGAGATGTTGCGCCAGGCCCAGGACGCCGGCGGCGACGCCAGCCAGCTCGGCGCCCTGATCGGACAGTTCGGAGTGGGCTTCTACTCCACGTTCATGGTCGCCGACGAGGTGACCGTCGTCACTCGCAGGGCCGGCGAAGAGAGGGCGACACGCTGGCAGTCCAGCGGTGACGGCGAGTACACGCTCGAGGAGGATCGTCGCTTCCTTCGCGGCACCACCATCACGCTGAAGCTCAAACCGGTCGACGAGGATCACGGCATCGAGGACTACACCGACAGTCAGGTCCTCGATGCCGTGATCCTCGTCGACCGGTTTGAGCTTCAGGGTGATGGTCCCGCGAAGAAATCGACGTCCTCCTCGAGGGTGTACTCGCCGGATACCAGCGTGTCGCCTTCTCCTCGCCGGCCTACGTGCCTCGTCGGCGACCATGACGTGGGTCGGCCCACTCCGGCTGGTCCGATCAGGGCGCCGGCTGGCCGCCTTGACAACATCTCCCGTTCCCGACTTCGCGATCGTGCCGGCTTCTCGATCACTTCGTCGCGGTCCATGCCGATGCCGACCCGGAGCCGCTGATCGGCAAGGGTGCGGGCGTCGGCGCGTCTGTCGGGCTGCGGGTTCGGTCGGGGCGTCGGCGTAGACGGTCGAGGGCGTCAGGCGTTGGAGATGGTCTCGCTGTTCGAATAGAGGAGTGGATTGACGATGTCGAGGAGTGCCGGGTTTCGGCCTGGAAGGCGTGCCTGGGCAACTGTCGACGGTCGTTGGCCATGAACCGTATCTCCTGGAAACGGGTGATCTTCGGCGAGTGGGTGCCGAGGGTGTCGTTCGGTGCTTGGCGGTGGCTCCTGGATGAACTTCGCGAGCCGCCCCGGCGGAGTCGGGCCTCTGCGACCCGCATTTTGCCCGCGTGCCGCGCACCGCTGCACTGTGACGGAGCAGATCTACGAGAATGACGAGAGGTTGTGTATGAGGTTCTCGAGAGATCACTTCGGTCGCTACATCACCGACACCACCCACAGCCATGACATGGGCGCAGTGTTCGAACATCGAGGAAACTGTTGGGTTCCGGAAAGGACCGCTGGACAACGCCGGTTGCCGACGACGGCGAAGACACGCTCTTCATGCAGGTGGATCGCGGTAACAGAGCGCGACGCATCCCTCGATCACACGAGCGGCAAGGGGCCGGGGTCGTGGTCGAACAGTCGGATGTCGTAGTGGCCGATGCGAGGACTACATTCGCTCTGCGCGATCCATACGACATCATCCCTGGCGACGGTGTCGCTGCTGCTCGGGCACGGCGGCCCCTGGAAGTGAACGGGTCGGCCTAAACGGGGCTGTGGGCGGCTGTCTGGAGCGATGCTGCGGGGGTACAAACGGCGCGCCTCTACCCCTGGGTGGACTTCGGCGGAGTGCCTGACGCGTTCGGCACCGGGGCGCTTGATGGAACGCCAGAAGACGAGAGAACGGCAGGTCGAGGGAAACTGCGTGTCCGCGATCTACGGTGGCGGTGCTGATCGAGCAGAATCGGGCAGGTCGACCGTTTCGACTGGCAATCTGACGGGCGGACTGTGCAAGACCCGCGTGGCTGGGTCCCGGTGATGGTAGGAAGACCTGTTCGAACGTTGGGTGCTGGTGGAGAGGACCATTGGCTGGACGATCCGCTTCGAACGGACCGGATCGCGGTGTCTACGGTGAACCTCGGAAACGCACCGCGAAGTGGTGTGAGGGAGACCACCGGGTGGCGGCCCTAGTCGGGCTCGCGGCCGGCCCTAGCGCGTCAGCGGGCCCTCGACCATCCCCACGTTCAGGCCATGCTGCCGATCGTTATCCCGGTGAAGCCGGCCCCGGTCGCCATTTCGTCTGTCAGCGCCGGAGAACTCCGCAGTGGGCGAGCGCACGACCGAAGTACTCTCGAGCTCGGCTACAGCGAGGACGAGATCGCCGAGTTGAAAACGTCAGCTCTGAGCTGGCCGACGACTTGCCGACTTTGTCGGCGAAACGGCGGATTCGGCTCGCCGGGCTTCGCGGGCCTCTGCGATCCCGGGCTGGAGACGCTCGACGAAGTCGTCTCGGAGCGAGCTTGTCAGCCGGTGGGATTTCTGAGCAACACGTCACCCTAGAACACGAACCGGGAGCGCGCTCGGCAATGATATTCATGCGATTCGAGTGCCGAGAGAACGCAGCATCATGGCTGGAACTTGGCGTCCCAACCTGATCGTCGGCGCTGACGAGCGTTTATTACAGTTCCGTCGCGGAGCGCGACACTCACACGCATCGTGTTGCCCGCATTTGATCTTGCCGATGGGATGCCGGAGTCCGGGGCCTTGGAGATCGCCGAGATCGCCCGCGGACCGAGTATAGCGGGCCCGGACGCCCGTGCGGCAGTCGGCGAGCTTGTCTCGGACGCCAGCGCCGTCTTCGGTCTCGAGCGTAGCCGCATGCTTGAGCAGCTCATCGAGACGGTGGAGATCGACGTTCGATGGCCTGGCACGCTCGTCCAGGGTGGTGAGGAGCGCGGCAACCGTCGCGGCCCGAGGCATTGACTGTCGGGAATCCGGGACGTTGTGAAGGAAGACCTCGTTGAGGGCGGCGCCCGCCCTTGCTTGATGGGGCCGGATCTCGATTCCCGGCAGGACATGTCGGGGAAGAGTCCCGCGCTTCGCGCGTGTGTCTTGTCACCGTACTGGCGTCTGCGGCGAGATCAGTCGTTCGACACGTTCGTCACCGTCGCGTACATTCGGTTCGGATGCCCACAGAGCCGAATCCTGCGTTTCGAGCAACTGGCGCGGATCTTCTCGCCGCGCGCCGGCAGGTCGCGCGCCGGCCATGCCGAGTCCCGATCACGAGACGCCCGAAGGGTGCCGCGTGCGAACTCCTGGCCCCAGATGTATTCGCTCCGTAGGTGGCGCCGCGTCCGTAGGCCCTGGGCCCGGGCCCAACCGGCGTCGGCTCCTGTCCGCCTGGCAATGTCGCAGGTACTCGTCGCCTCGAGCATCCTGCAGCGAGGCGGCTCCAGCTCGTCTCGTCCGGGCGCGGGCCCCGGTGGCGGTGGCTGCTCGGAAGGAGGCCGGAGACGGGGAGCCGGCGCGCAGCCGGCCCCCGGTCGAGTCGATGTCGAACGGGCCCGCCGGAAGACGGGTCTCGGTCTGGTTGCGCGTAGTCGAAGAGCCGAGCATCATCATCGGTCGTCGGTCCGCCGAAGGCGCGAACGGGACGAGGTGGTGTCTTCGAGCGCCGTGGCGGCGTTTCCTCCTCGGTGTTGGTGAAGGTCATGACGACTTCGACGCGGGTGCCGACGACAGGGCTTGGGTTCCCTGTATTCGTAATTCGTCTGCCAGTTCCGATCGTATCGAGGAACCTCGAGCAGGAGCTCTTCGGTGCCGTGGGCCGTGTAGCGGGCCCCCAGCGCCGCGGAGCAATGGGCGGCGGGCTGTAGGCGTGGTGTCGTGCTCGAAAGACTCGAGGGCGGCTCCGCCCTCGACACCCGGCCGGTGTCTCTTCATGTCGGGGGTGGGTGACGGGAGTTGGAGCCCTCGCCCGGCTGTTGTGTGTGCCGGCCTTCAGGGCGGACGACTACGTGCTAGCGATCCCCGATCATCCGGAGCGCCAGTGTTTCGGCCATCTTGACGATGATGTGATGCGGCTGAACTCGAGCTGGAGCGATCCAGCGGGGTTCGGGGCGTCTCCTCGGTGAGGAACTCGGTCAACGAGATGTTGAGGTCGACGACGTCGTCGTCGATCCAGAGGGTTCGGCCAGGTCGATGACCGAGTCCGGCTCCGAGCTCAACCGTCGTGAGTTGGCGGACTCGCACGCGGCGTGCGATGTCGGCCGCATCCGCCGGTGCCGGAGCCCAGTCGACGACCTTGTGATGTCGGTCAGCACCCGCTCGTTGGAGAAGACTCCGTGGGTGGCGTCAGACGCGAACCACGGCGGCGGGCCTGCACCTCGCAGCGTGCAGGCCGAACCTCCTCGAGCTCATCCGGGATATCCGCCGAGCTCCGGAGCCTTCGGAGGACGATGGCTGTGTACGGGATGCTCGATGTGGGAGACCGAGCTCCGAGGTCGGGTCAGGGTCGAGCGCATGGGAGGGATGCTGACGGTGGATCCGCGCGGATTATACACAGATCGACCGAGCGGTAGGGCGCTAATGCA
>CALOFD010000034.1:0-16537 GCA_942492505.1 Thermoanaerobaculia bacterium | reverse complement strand
ATCTGGTCGCGATTCGCATCCCCTCCGAGTCTCCCGAAGTCGAACCCGGAGTGACCACCTACAGCTTCAGCGACGAAGAGTTCGAATCGGCGAGCAGCCTCGAGAAGCAACTCCTCCGGATGGGCCCCCAGAACGCACGACGGGTTCAGGAGCAGGCACGGCGCCTGGCCGCCGCACTCGATCTGGAGATCTGAGTCCTGGAACGCCGTCCTACCGAGTCGGCCGCGGACGGGCCGGCTCCGAAAGCTAGAATCGGAAACACCGGCGGACCGCGATCCGTCTGAGGTGGGGGTCCAATGACCTCGACCCCCCGACCGGGCAACCCCCTTCCTCCTCTCCCGTAGGTACTTCCATGAAACGGATCTCATTCGTCCTGCTCCTCGCGCCGCTGGTTGCAGCCTGTGGAGAAAGAACCTCCGAAGGAGTGGACAGCCTGATGAAGGAGTCGGTGTATGCGGACGCGGCGATCCCCGTCGAGACCCTGGCACTGGAGATCACCGACTTCGACGAGCGGTTCGATGCGGCCGGAGTCATCGAGGCCGACGAGAACGTGACCGTCAGCGCAGAGATCGGCGGCAGGATCGTCGAGGTCCACCGTGAGATCGGCGACCGGGTCCAGCGAGGCACCAGCCTGATCACTCTGGATCAGAGCGAGATCGACGCCGAGATCAAGAAGATCGAGGCGAACCTGGCGCGCGCCCGGACACAGTACGAATGGGCTCGACGTGACCTGGCGAGACAACAGGAACTCTTCGACCAGGAGATCTCCGCCGAGCGCGCCTTCGACGACGCCCAGCGTCTCGTGGACACATCGGAGGACGACATGTCGGCCGCCGACGCGGATCTCGAGATGGCCAGGGTCAGGCTCGAGAAGTCGAGGATCGTCAGTCCGATCGCAGGCCGGATCGCGACGCGCTACGTCGCCCCCGGTGAGTACGTCCGCGAAGGAACCCAGCTCTACGACATCGTCGCGACGGACCGTGTGAAGTTCGTCTTTTCAGTCGCTGAACGTGACGTCATCGCGCTTCGCCCGGGACAGCGTCTCGAACTGCGCATCGACGCCTACCCGAATGTCACCTGGGAGGGCACCGTCCTGGCGATCTCCCCAGCCGGCAATCCACAGACTCGGACCTTCCGGGTCGAGGTCGGGGTCGAGAACCAGGAAGAAACTCCCCTGCTGCCCGGCATGTCGGGCCGATCGGCGGTGCTGCGTTCGAGCTTCGAGCAGGTCTACCTGCTGCCCGAGGAATCTGTTCTGAGAGACGAGCGAGGCAGCTTTCTCTACCTCGTCGAGAACGACCAGGCGCGCCGTGTCGAAGTCGAGATCCTGTCGCAGGTCGGTGACCGGGCGGTCGTCGCATCCAACGACGAACTGCGCGGAGAAGCCATCATTCTCGGCCAGTCGGCCGTCGGTCCCGGCAGCCCCGTGCGCGTCAGGACCCGTCACCTGACGATCCCCGAAACCCGCTTCGACTGATCCCGGACCCTCGCATGAACCTGCCCCAGATCGCAGTCCGAAAGCCGGTCCTGGTCAACCTGATCGTCATCCTGATCCTGATCGGGGGCGTCTTCAGCTATCAGCAGATGGCGAAGGATCGTTTCCCCGACGTCTCGATCGAAGCGGTCATGGTCTCCACTCTCATGCCGGGTGCCTCGCCCAAGGAGATCGAGCAGCTGTTGACGATCCCGATGGAGGAGGAGATCGCGAAGATCGACGACATCGACGAGATCAACTCCACTTCGACCGAGGCGATGTCGATGATCGTCGTGCAGTTCGAATCGGGAGTCGACAACATCTTCGAGAAGATCACCGAGATCCAGAACCAGATCGAGAAGGTCGAGCGCTTTCCCGACGAGGCCGAGAATCCCGCCGTCCAGGAGATGAAGGTCGCCTTCGACAGCGTCTCGGTGTCGGTTCAGGGAGTCGCTCCGGAGAGCGAGATCAAGGAATTCGTCGAAGATCTGGAGGACGAGATCAAGAACCTGCCCGGCGTCGACGAAGTGCGGGTCGCCGGCTTGCGAAAGCGCGAGATCTGGGTGGAGGTGGATCCGCTCAAGCTCTACTCCTACGACGGGCTTTCCCTCACTGAAGTCGCGCTTGCCCTGCAGCGTCGCAATCTCAACCTGCCCGGCGGCCTGATCCGGATGGACCGCGGCGAGTTCAGTGTCCGCACCGAAGCGGAGTACCAGAACGTCGATCAGATCCGCCAGACCATCCTGAGGGGGAACAGCGATGACGGCTACGTCTACCTGTCCGACGTCGCGACCATCCGAGACACGTTCGAGGAGCGCACCAGCCTCGCCCGACTGAACGGCACGCCCTCGGTCAACGTGACGGTCAAGAAGACCCGCGATGCCAACGCGATCCACGTGGTCAACGACGTCAAGGAAGTCGTCGCCCGGTTCGAGGGACGCCTGCCGGCAGGCCTGTCGATGAGCCTCACCGATGACGCCTCGATCGATGTCAAGAACCGACTCAACTCGCTCTACAGCAATCTCGGCGTAGGACTCATCCTGGTCATCGGCTCGTTCTGGTTCTTCATCGGATGGCGGCCGGCACTGATGGTGGCGGCCGGCATCCCGGTCAGCTTCCTGGCCACCTTCGTCATCCTCAACGCGCTCGGTTACTCGGTCAACATGCTGGTCCTCTTCGGTCTGATCCTGGTTCTCGGCCTGGTCGTCGACGACGCCATCGTGGTCTGCGAGAACGTCTATCGCCACGTCGAGAACGGCATGCCCCTCAAGCAGGCCGCCGTCTACGGCACCAACCAGATCATGTGGCCGGTTCTCGCCACCGTGATGACCACGGTCGCGGCGTTCCTGCCGCTGCTGATCATGAGCGGCGTCCTCGGCCGTTTCATGGGGGTCATCCCGGTCGTCGTCACCGTCGCCCTGCTGGCCTCCACTTTCGAGGCCTTCTTCGTGCTGCCGGCTCACATCGTCGAATGGGGGGGCGGACACTCCACCCCGTCCAACCACACCCGCGACTCCCGACCCTGGCTCACCTCGCTCAACCAGGCCTATCGACGGCTGCTGGCCTTCGTCATGCGATTCCGCTACGTGACCGTGGGCGCAGTCATCGTGCTCGCCTTCGGCATGCTGAACCTGGCCTACACGAAGATGGAGTTCATCCTCTTCGGAGGCGAGGACATCGAATCGTTCGCGGTCGCCATCGAAGCTCCGGCCGGCGCCTCTCTAGCCCAGACCGCGAGAATCATGCGCGAGGTCGAAGCCCAGGCCCTGAAAGTGGCCCAGGAGTCCCGGGACATCGAAACCGTTCGAGCCGAAGTCGGCAGCCTTCGCCGGCAGGGCGGATTCCGGGAGGGTGGCACGAATCTCGCCGAGGTCTCGGTCGATCTGATCGAGCCCTCGAAGCGCGGACGACCCGGCGTGGAAGTGAAGGACGAGATCCGCGATCTGCTCCAGGACGTGACCGGCGTGCGCAACATCAACTTCGAAGAGAACCGCGAAGGGCCTCCGGTCGGCATGCCGGTCGCCGTGAGAATCAAGGGCGACAGTTTCGACACGCTGCGAGCCATCTCCGAGGAGGTCAAGACGGCCCTGCACGAGATCGAGGGAGTCAAGGACATCGTCGACAGCTTTCCGCCCGGCAAGGACGAAGTTCGGCCGATCCTCGATCTCGAGAAGGTGGCCGCCCTGGGGCTCGACGTGAGGACCATCGCCACCGAGATCCGAGGCGCCTTCGAAGGCCTCGAAGCCACGCGCGTCTATGACGGCAACGAGGAAGTCGAAGTCCGGGTCAAGTTCGACGACCGCAACAGCAAGAGTCTCGCGGGTCTGAACGAAATGAAGTTCGCCTCCGGCAACGGCCTGGTGCCGTTCAGCAACATCGGTCAGATCGAACGCCGGCAGGGCTACTCCCAGATCACCCACCACAACCAGAAACGATCGATCCAGATCAGCGCCGATGTCATCGAAGGCGTCACCAACTCGCGACGCGTCAACGAAGAACTGATGCGACGCTTTGGCGACATCGAACAGCGCTACCCCGGCTACACGCTCGAGTTCGCCGGCGAGTTCGAAGACACCCAGGAATCGCTGGCATCGATGCTCAGGGCCTTCTCGATCACCGTCATCCTGATCTACGTGATCCTCGGCGGTCTGTTCCAGTCCTTCGTCCAGCCGTTGATCGTCATGTTCTCCGTTCCCTTCGCCTTCATCGGCGTGATCGTCGGCTTCTTCATCTCGGGTCAGCCGATGGGGATGTTCTCGACCATCGGCATCATCGCCCTGGCAGGCATCGTGGTGAACGACTCGCTGATCCTGATCGACTTCATCAATCGCGAACGAAGTCGCGGCGCCGGCCGAGTCGAGTCGATCCTCCACGCCGGAGCCGCTCGTCTTCGTCCCATCCTCCTGACTTCGATCACGACGATCCTGGGGCTGCTGCCGATGTCGCTCGGTCTCTTCGGCGTCGACGAGTACCTCAAGCCGATGGCGATGGCCATCGCCTGGGGGCTGACCTTCTCGACGATGCTCTGCCTGATCATCATCCCCTGCGTCTACAGGATCTTCGACGACATCTCGATGCTGATCCTCAAGCGGCCGCTGGCCCACAACATCGAGCAGGCGGACGACGACCTCGGAGGCAGTCGCGGCGAGCAGGCGGTCCGTGCCGCCTGAATCCAGCGGCCTAGGGGAAGATTCCCATGCTCTCGTAGGAGATCACGATCTTGTCGATCGCGGTCACCAGAGCCGCACAGCGTAGATCGGCCTTCCCGTCGAGCCTCTTCGCGACTTCGCGAATCTGATCGTAGGCCAGCACCATCGTCTCCTCGAGGCCTGAATTGACCAGGGCCTCCTCCCCGGGTCCGACGACCGAATTGAGCACGTCGGGCGACGGGATCACTCCCGTCGCGTCGGCGACGTAGCCCAGCATCCTTCTCTGCGAGGCTTCCTCGAAACGCTTCTCGAGACGACCGAAACGCACGTGGGAGATGTTCTTCAGCCACTCGAAGTAGGACACGGTGACGCCGCCCGCGTTCAAGTACGTATCCGGGATCACCAGGGCTCCTCGCTCGGCCAGCACGGCGCTGGCTGCGGCCGTCGTCGGGCCGTTGGCAGCCTCCGCCACCACCGGAGCCTTGACCCGGTCCACATTGGCACTGGTGATCTGGTTCTCGAGCGCCGCCGGCACCAGGATCTCGCACTCGAGTTCCAGAGCCCTGATCGACGGCGTGATCTCCTCCTCGCATGGATAGCCGCGAACGCTGCCGGTCTCTTCGAGGTGAGCCCTCACGGCCACCGGGTCGAGCCCCTTCGAGTCGAAGAGTGCGACGTCCCGCTCCGCGATCGCGACGATCACCGCGTCGGCCTGCTGGAGGAAGACCGCGGCGTGATACCCGACGTTGCCCAGTCCCTGGATCACCACCCTCTTGCCGGCGATTCCCTTCGACAAGCCCAGCGGTTTCAGGTCCTCCTCGTGTTCCATCGCCTCCCGGATCCCGAAGAAGACGCCTCGGCCGGTGGCCTCGACACGCCCTCGAATGCCGCCCAGCGACACGGGCTTGCCGGTGACACAGGCCAGGGAGTCGAGCTCGCCCCCCTTCATCGTCAGGTAGGTGTCGGCGATCCACGCCATCTCACGGCTGCCCGAACCGTAGTCCGGTGCCGGCACGTCGATTCCCGGACCGATGAATCCCTTGCGAATCAACTCGGCCGTGTAGCGGCGCGTGATCCTCTCGAGTTCGCCTACCGAGTACTTGGTGCGATCGACCTGGATTCCACCCTTCGCCCCACCGAACGGCACATCGACGATCGCACACTTGTACGTCATCAGCGCCGCGAGCGCCATCACCTCGTCTTCGTTGACCGTCACGCTGTAGCGGATTCCACCCTTCGTGGGCTGGCGATGATGGCTGTGCTCGGCGCGCCAGGCGTGGATGCACTGAATCGTCCCGTCGTCCCTCTTGATCGGGAACGTCATCCGATAGACCGAGTTGCACGCGCGAATCTGGTCGAGAATATGGGTATCGTGTTGGGTACACGCCGCCGCGAGATCGAAACTCCGATCGACCTGCTCGAGTAGGCTGGTTGGGCCTGACATTCCTGTCTCCTTGTTTCAGTACTTCGATGACTGTCCCAGGGGACAGAAAAGCGCCCGCAATCCAGCGCCGCGACGCACTCGTAGAATAACCGCCATGGACATCAGAAACATCATCTTCCCTGCCGCCGCGGCGATTGTGACATTCCTGTCGCACCCGGCCCAGGCCGAACCCCCGAAAGTCGACCGACTCGAGATCGTCGATCACGCGATCGAGGAGCACGGCGGGAGCCTCTACCGCAATACCGAAACCGTGCTTCGTCAATGTTCCCGCAGCGGCTGCTTCGACATTCGGGCGCGGGTCCACGGTGGACTCTACGAATACGAGGTGGAGCGCGAGCAGGACGGACGCCGCGCCCGGGTGACCAACGAGTCGGTCGAATCCTGGAGCGAAGGTCGGGCGATCCTCGTCACCGGAGAGGAAGCGCAGAGAGTCCGCTCCTGGGTCGACGCCAGGATCTACTTTCCGTTCCTGCCGTTTCGACTCAACGACGACAGCGTCTACAAGCAGGATCTGGGCATCGTCGACTGGAACGGACGAGAATTGCATCTCGTCAAGGTGACGTTCGTTCCGGACTCGAGCAGCGGTTCGAGTAGCGAATACCTCTACTGGTTCGATCCTTCGAGCGCTCGCATGGAACAGTACGCCTACAGTTTCGAGGGCAGTCCCGGAGGACTTCGACTCCGGCAGACGTCGAACTATCGCCGCGTCGGCGGTCTGCTGTTCTCCGATCAGGACAACCTGGGCATCGACGGAGACGACCTCGACATCGACCTCATCGACGCAGAGTGGGCGGCCGCGAACCTGGAAGCGATCTCGCGAGTGGAGTTGGAGGACATCGAAGTCCGTCCCATCGAGCCGAACTAGGACTCGTCACCCGGCGCCGGCCCACCGCCCAGCGCTTCATCGAGGGGTAGCGCCCTCCCCAGCAGGAAACCCTGCGCATGGTCGATCCCTGCCGATCGCAGGGCTTCCATGGTCGCTTCGTCTTCCACGAACTCGGCGATCGTCTCCTTCCCCAACGCGGCCGCGACCTCGACGATCGCGCCCATCAGCGCCCGATCGGCTCGGTCGTGGGAGATGTTGCGCACGAAGGAGCCGTCGATCTTCAGGTAGTCGACCGGCAGCTGCTTGAGGCGGTAGAGCGACGAGAAACCGACCCCGAAATCGTCGAGAGCGAAGCGACAACCCAGGGCCGACAAGGTGCCGATGAACTCTCGAGCCTGGGCGAAACCATGGATGGCGGCGCTTTCCGTGATCTCGAAGACCAGGTTGGGTGCCACGAAACCGACTTCCCGCAGCCTGGTTCGGATGTGCTTGAGCAACTGGCCGTCGCTGAGCGACTTCGAGGACAGGTTGATGCCGAGATCGAGTTCGCCCTCATGGGACGACAGGATCTCGATCGCCCGATCGAACACCCAGCGATCGAGCTCGGTCGTGATCCCCATCCTGTCGGCGATATCGAGAAAGGCGCCGGCGTCGACCACCTTGCCGTCGGGATGGCGCAGCCTCAGCAACGCCTCGTGGTAGAGGATGGAGGGGGTGCGGATCGACCTCACCGGCTGCACGTAGAGGCACAGATCGCGCCGCTGCAGCGACTCTCGGAGGCGGTCTCCCCAGGTCGAACGGGCCGGCGTCCGATCGCCCGGCTCGGGGGCGCCTCGAAGAGCTGTAGGCGGTTCCCGCCGTCCTGCTTGGCCCGGTAGAGGGCTTCATCGGCAAACCCGAGAAGAGCCTCTCGCGAGCTTCCGTGCTCGGGGAAGAGGGCCGCCCCCACACTCACCGTCGCTGAAATACTCCCGTCGCCGATCGACGCCGTGTGATGCCGGGTTCGCTGGACGAAGTCGCCGAGCAGCCGCAGCACGTCCTCACGGTCGACGTGATCCAGGAGAACGGCGAACTCGTCCCCACCCAACCGTGCAACGACGTCAGCCTCACGGAAGCGGGCTCCGAGGAAGTCCGCGAAATCGACCAGGAACGAGTCTCCCCCGCCGTGCCCGAAAGTGTCGTTGATCTCCTTGAAGCGGTCGAGGTCGATCATCACGACCGCTCCTGCCGTGCCGTAGCGAGCGGCCTGAGCGACCTTCAGATCGAGTTGGGCTTCGAAGAACGAGCGATTGAAGAGGTTGGTCAACGAGTCATGGGTCGCGAGGTGAGCCAGCTGATCCTCCAGACGCTTGCGATCGGTGACCTCACGGGCCACCGCCTGAAACGAGATGGGTCGCCCACCTCAATTACCAGTTGAACATTCTGGGCGAGCCACATTTCACGTCCATCCTGGGTCACCACCGGTACTTCGAGATAGCCGCTGCGAGTGCGATCGGTGAACTGCTGATCGTAGAATCGGTCCACTTCGGCTCGGTAGTCATCGCGTACCAGATCCGTGATCCGCCGACCTGCCCAGCTCGCGTGCCCTCGTACCCCAGGATCCGTCGGGCGATCGGATTGGCGTAGACCACGCGGCCCCTTGAGGTCGACCTGATAGATGACGTCGCTGGCGAACTCAACCAACTGTCGGTAGACCACTCCAGACGTCGGCGACATCGCCGAGCCGCGCCAATCTGGGCCGCCAGTTCCTGGGTGTCCGATACTGGTTTCTGAGACGGTCGGCTGATCAGGGTCAACAGCACAGCCTCGTGCTCGCCGAAGTTCCACTGCACGGATGAACGACCCACCTCGAGCAGTCCCCAGACGCGGTGCTTCAGGTGACACGAAAACACCCGACCCGCGGTCGACCGACGAGGTCTCCGGCAGCAGCTAGGAGACGGGACGAATCGTACCAGGGACCGATGATGCTCTCGCGGACCAGGTGCCGCCAGCGGCTCGGAGCACTCGAGAATCGAACTCGGATCCGTCCGATCGACGATCAGGCAGGGGAGAACGTCCCACAGCGACGAGGCCGGATGACGCAGCGGCGTCGGAACGGTGGAGCCCGGGGCAGACATGATCGAAGCTCCATGGAACCCTATCAGTCCCTCGCCAGATTCCCGGCTGGCGGGTAGACTCCTGCCCCGCCCTCGGCTCCCGATCGACCACCACCCTCTTCACCCGTGATTCGGCTCCTCCTCGCGATCCTCCTCAGCCTGTGGCCCCTGACGGGACTCGCCGCCGCAGGCGAAAGAATCGCCGATCCATCGGCAGCCGAACCGCCAAGGCTTCTCCTGATCGCCATCGACGCGGTGCCTCTGGACATCATGCAGAAGGTCGCCGCCGATCCCGACAACGAGGTCCTTCACGGCCTGCCCACGCCGGTCCCCCTGATCAGCACGTTCCCGTCGACGACGAGCCTGGCCCTGGCTGCCATCCAGAAGCCGCTCGGCGTCGAAGAGTCGCCCGGCTACGAGAATCGCTTCTACGACTGGCAGACGAACAAAGTCGTCGGCGGCGGCCTGATGAGCTACGAGCCCTTCCCGTGGCGCAAGTCCTTCGACTGGAAGGTCGAGGGACTGCGGCGCAAGGCGATGTCTGCTCTTCGGCCGATCAAGGCCAGCCACAAGGACATCGAGCAGTCGCTGGCCGCCTTTCTCGAATCCGACCAGTCGGCCTTCTTCATCTACTACGACACGACCGATTCCGCCTCCCATCTGAAGGGGCCGGAGGGACTGATACCGATTCTCGAGGACCTCGATCGGCAGCTGGGAGACTTCCGCCGGGCCCATCCTGAAGTCGAGTTCGACCTGGTCCTGTTCTCGGACCACGGCATCGACGGCGGAGATCCCCTCATCAACGTTCGCAAACCGGTCACGAAGAGTCTCAAGAAGGCCGGCTACAAGCGTCGCAAGAAGCTGATCGACGAACGGGACTACGTGATCACGCCCTTCGGACTCGTCTCGAGCTTCGTCGTCTTCGCGCAAGCCGGTCAGGAACGCCCGATCGCCAGGGTGATAGCCAACGTCGAGGAGGTGTCGATCTGCTCCTATCGCGAGGGCGATGGCTGGGCGGTCGTCGACCTCGAGGGTCGAGCCTCGTTCGAGAAGCGGGGCACCACCCGACCCGAGTGGCGCTACACCTTCGAGGGCGAGGATCCGCTCGAGATCGCGGAACTGTGGGAGGAGGCCGGCACCGACGGCTGGTTGTCGGATCGCAGCCTGCTGCGAGAGACCGAAGCAGCGGCCTTCCCCGATCCGCTCTACAGGATCTCGGAGGCGTTCACGCTGGTGGAGAACCCGGCGTCGATCATCTGTTCCACCACCGGCGACGGAGTCTACGGATCGAAGTCCACGTCGTTCGGCGCCAGACTGTCCGGCGGCCGTCTGCGATGGACTCACGGTGCGCTTCACCGCGAAGCGACGCTCGGATTCTTCGTGACCGACATTCCAGGGTTGCAACCCCAGAACGCCGTGCGCTTCGACGAAGCGCTGCTGCCCTTCGCTGACCGCTTCGACCATGATTGGTCGCAGGAGGACGGCGAGTGAGCAGCACCGCCCGGATCGGTATTCTCACGGTCTCCGACCGCGCCAGCGCCGGTGTCTACGAGGACCGTGGAGGTCAGGCGATCGTCGCCTATCTCGAGGAGGTGCTCAGTTCACCCTGGGAAGCCGTCGAACAGGTGGTCCCGGACGAGAGGGAAAGCGTGGAGTCGGCGCTGGTCTCCCTGATCGACGAACAGGGTTGTTGCCTGGTGGTGACCACCGGAGGCACCGGTCCGGCGCCCCGCGACATCACCCCGGAAGCGACCGAGGCGATCGCCGAGAAGACGATGCCGGGGTTCGGGGAACTGATGCGGAAGGTGTCCCTCGAGAAGGTGGCGACCGCCATCCTGTCGCGCCAGACGGCCGTCATCCGGGGGCGCGGCCTGATCGTCAATCTCCCCGGTCAACCCAAGGCCATCGCCGAGTGCCTCGACGCTGTCTTCCCGGCGATTCCCTACTGCATCGATCTGATCGGCGGCCCCTACCTGACCACCCACAAAGAGCGGATCGTCGCCTTCCGACCGGCTTCCGCGAAGAGACCCTCGACACCATGACCTCGCCCACTCTCGAAAAGGTCCACAACGTTCCGGAGTTGGGGGCGGTCGAACTCACCTGGAGCGACGGCTTCGCAGCGCGGCCGACGTATCGCTTCCTGTGCGGCTACTGCCCCTGCGCGGGCTGCCAGGGCCACACGGGCCAACTCGACTTCCATGAGCCGCCCGCCGACGTCGTTCCTTCAGCCATCTCGGCGGTCGGCAACTACGCCATCTCGATCCGCTGGCAGGGAGGCTGCCAGGACGGGATCTACAGTTTCGCCCTGCTGCGACGCCTCTGTGAAAAGGCGCTTGCCAACGCTCCCGCCGACACATCAGGGCCGTGACCGGCCGATCCGTCGACGGCCTAGCGTCGCCGACCCCGACTCGCTCAACGCAGGGTGGCGGGCAGGCTCCCCCGGCGCAGCCGACCTTCCGAGTCCGCTACGAAGAGAGGGTGGAACGGCAGACCGGCGGCGGCGAATCGCTCGGCGCCTCCAGCTCCCCGGTCGAGGACACACGCGACAGCGAGGATCTCGCAGCCGGTTTCGGCGACCCCGTCGAGAGCCTGCTGGGTCGAGCCTCCGGTCGTCACGACGTCGTCGACCACCACCACCCGCCGACCGGGCGCCATCAGCTCGCCGTCGGGATGCCAGGAGGTGTCGATCTTCTGGCCCCGACCGTGATCCTTCTGTTCGGCTCGAACCGTGAAACCGTAGATCGGCGAAGCCCCGTCACTGGCAAGAGCGATGCCCGCCGCCATGTAGGCCGCCCCCATCGCCAGCCCACCGACCGCCTCGGCACCACAGGCCTGAACGACCCTGCGCAGGGCCTCGCCGCACAGGGCCGCTCCCCGCGGCGAGAGCAGGGTCAGCTTGGTGTCGCAGTAGTAGGAGCTCGACGCCCCCGAGGCCAGGGTGAAGCTCCCATAACGCAGGCTCTGGCGAACCAGGACGCCCTCCAGTTCCTCGAGCAGGACTTCCAGATCGAGCTCGTGCAGCGTCCCCATCATTCGCCTCCCCCGGTTCCCCGGTCGACCCACTGCTCGATCGCCGCAAAGGCGTTGTGGGCGTGGATCGACTCGAAGTTCTCGACTTCGACGGAGAACCACCGAATCCGTGGGTCGGCGAGGAGACGCAGGGTCACCTCACGACTCATGTCCTCCACGAATCGCGGATTGTCGTAGGCCTTCTCGGTCACGAACTTCTCGTCCGGTCGTTTGAGAACGGGGTACAGGTCGCAGCTCGCCGACTCCTCGACCCAGGCCACGAGTTCCTCGATCCAGACCAGCGATTCGAAGCGGATCGAAACCTTGACGATTCCACGCTGATTGTGGGCGCCACGAGCGGCGATCTCCTTCGAGCACGGGCACAGGGTGGTGACCGGAACCTCGACCGTGAGGATGAAGTCGTTCTCCTTCCCGGCGCAGGCATCGAAGGTGCACCAATAGGGCATGACCCCCTTGGCGCCGGTCACGGGGGCGTGCTTTTCCACGAAGAAGGGGAAGCGCACCTTGAAGTGGGCGGTCGCAGCCTCGAGACGGGCTCGCATGGCCTCCAGCAGGGCCGGAATCTGGCTCGCTTCGATCGCCGTTTCCTTGTGCTCATTGAGCACCTCGAGGAAGCGGCTCATATGGGTCCCCTTGAAGTGAGCGGGAAGGTCCACGTACATGTCGATCGTGCCGACCGTGCTCTGCGACTCACGATCCCGGTCCTTGACCACGATCGGATACTCGATGTTCTTCACCCCGACCTTGTCGATGCCGATCTCGCGGCGGTCGCGGCTCGACTGGACGTCTGCCAACTCCTCGACCGGCCGGTCTGCTTCGTCTTCTACGGTACTCATGACTCGCCCCCCTGCTCGTCTGAAGTCGGGCCTGCTGAAAGTTGCTCGGACCGACGCCGCGCCTCGATCTCGACCATCTTCCCTTCGACCGCCAGTGCGAGATCGATGCCTCGGGAGTTGGCGTAGTTGATCAGGGCGATGGCCACGTCGGCCGCCTCGTCGACCAGGTGTGCACGGTCGACCTCTCGCCCTTCCACAGCTTCTTCTCGAGGTTCGCCAGCTCTCCCGCCTCGCCACACAACTCGAGTGCGAAGAACTCCGGAGGTCGGTGGGGAAAGGCCGCCCCCTGATACGCCCCGAACTCGTCCTGCAGGGTTCTGAGACCCTGCCAGGCGACCGGCAATTCGATCGAGTGTTCCGTCACCTTGATCCCCAGTCCAGATTCGGCCGGCCCGACAACGCCGACACTCGCTGCGGCACCCTAAACCAAACGATCGACAAGCACCAGCGCAGCACCCGCGGAGCCCTTGGGACGGGCCTCCGGTGATAGCCTAGGTCGCCATGCGTCCTCCCTACGCCGAGTTGGTCGAACGCCCCCGAAGGAACCGTCGGAACGCTGCGATCCGGGACCTCGTGCGCGAGACGGAGGTCCACGCCGGCGACCTCATCCTGCCGATCTTCATCCGCGACGGCGAGGGTGTCCGCGACCCGATCCAGTCCATGCCGGGGGTCGATCGACTCAGCATCGATCAGTTGGTCGAGGAGGTCCACCGGGTCCACGAACTGGGGATCCCGGCGATCGCGCTGTTCCCCGCTCTGGACGAATCGTTCAAGGACCGGCTGGCGAGCGAATCGACCCACGCCGATGGATTGCTTCAGCGCGCGGTCAGGGCAGTGAAGGACGCCTGCCCCGAAGTGATGGTCATCACCGACGTCGCCATGGATCCCTACTCGAGCGACGGTCACGACGGACTCGTCGAAGGTGACCGGATCCTCAACGACCCCACTCTCGGGATCCTCGCCGCGATGGCCGTCTCGCAGGCCGACGCAGGCGCCGACATCGTGGCCCCGTCGGACATGATGGACGGCCGCGTTGCCGCCATCCGAACCGCGCTCGACGCCGCCGGCCACACGGAAGTCGGCATTCTCGCCTACACCGCGAAGTACGCCTCGGCGTTCTACGGTCCGTTCCGCGATGCCCTCGACTCCCAGCCGCGGGCGGGCGACAAGAAGACCTACCAGATGGACCCGGGAAACGTCCGTGAAGCGAAGCGTGAGGCCCGGCTCGATATCGCCGAGGGCGCCGACATGGTGATGGTCAAGCCGGCACTGCCCTATCTCGACGTGGTCCGGACCCTCGCCGACGTGGTCGACGTGCCGGTGGCCGCCTACCAGGTGAGCGGCGAGTACGCGATGATCCAGGCCGCCGCAGCGAACGGCTGGCTCGATGCGGAGTCGGCCCTGATGGAGACGGTGACCGCCATCCGCCGCGCCGGCGCCGATTTCGTTCTCACCTACGGTGCCAAACAGATCGCTCGGATTCTGGCAGCACGATGACGTTCCGGTTCCACGATCGCAGATCGATCGAGCAGGTCGAGGAGGGACGCGAGCTGGCGCCACGCTTCGATTCCGAAGGCCTCCTGCCGGTGGTCACGAGCGACGCCGGGACCGGCGAAGTGCTGATGCTCGGCTACATGAACGAGGAGGCCCTCCGCCGGACGATCGAGATCGGCGAGGCCGTCTACTGGAGTCGGAGTCGTGGAGTTCTCTGGCACAAGGGAGCGACCAGCGGGCTGATCCAGCGGGTGGTCGAACTCAGGATCGACGACGACCAGGACGCGGTGTGGTTGCGAGTCGACGTCGAGGGAGGAGCGAGTTGCCACGTCGGCTACCGCTCGTGCTTCTATCGCCGCGTACCGGTCGCCGGCGAGCGCGCTGCAGGCGAGGATCTCGAGTTCCTGGAAGACGAGAAGGTCTTCGATCCCGAGGACGTCTACGGCGACGCGCCCAACCCGACCCAGCTCTAGTCGTCTCGCTGGCGCGAGAAGACCACCCTGAGGTCGCGCTTGACCGGATCGATCGACCACAGGGCCAGTTCCTCCTCGACGGCCGCTCCGCGGGGGATCTCGACCGGCGTTGTGGGGGGCGGGATCGACGACTCGACCACCCTCCATCCATCGGCGGCCGTGGCCTGGTTCGCCATCACGACTTCGAACCCCTCCAGGGTTCGGTTCACCAGTCGCACCCTCAACCGCTCTGCCGGTTGCACTTCTTCGTCGAACGCGAACTCGAGCAGATAGACGAAGAAACCCTCCGTGCCCCTGCCGTTGACCGGCGTGTCGACCGGCTGCCAGGCTCCGACGGCGGGGCGGTCGTCGACGAACAGGTCGAGTCCCTCCGCGAACGTCGCAAACAACACCCGGTTGTACTCCTCTTCCAACGCGGCGAAGCGGCCGGCCTCGATCTCCGCCATCAGGTCGAGGTCTTCGAAGTGCTCCTTGAAGCCCTCGATCAGACGGATCGCCGGCACCTCGATCACGACGGCGGCCTGAAGACCTTCGGCGCTCATCGAAACGCCCGTTCGGGCCGAGTGGTTGGACGGCCAGAAGGCGTGGCCCTGGACCGGACCGACGAGCGCCAGCAGCAGGGCCAGGACGGTTCCGGCGAAACGCGTCGAGCGGCCAGCCTGCCTGAAATGCATCCTCGGCAACCTATAATCGCCCTCCCGAGCATGTCAACGAAGCACCGAGCGGCCCGGCTCACCCTGGCCACCGCGATCGCTCTGGCGACGTCCTGCTCGCCGGGTCCTCGTCCGACGCCGGCTCTCGACCCCGCGCAACTACGTTCACGCTTCGAATCGCTGCACCGCCCGATCTACGAGGTCTATGCTCGCGACGTCGATCCCGAAACCCTCTGGCGCGACCTGGCCGACTCCTTCTTCGGCGAGGCGCTGACGGCGGAGTACGTCGAGCAGTTCGTGACTCTCTCGCGAATGCACACCGACGACATCTCGATCGAGATCCTGCGAGTCGACTACGAGGACTTCGAGGTCCTCGACGTCTTCGGGACGGCCGCCGTCGTCGCCGTCGACTGGAGCGTCGGCGGCGTCGTTCGACACCAGCGACACCGGCATGCGAGGGTCAATCGCTATCGAGCGCGATACACCCTCGATCCCGTCGACCTGCCGAGGAGCACCCGGATCACAGACAGTCGGCTGTTGCATCTCGAGAGAGTCAGCAGCCTCGAGTCGGGGAGCTTCCCCCTCGAAGACCTTCCCAGCAGCGCACGCGGCTTCCTCGGCCCGGCCGAGATGATCCGGGCCGGCCTCTTCGACGAGGACGCCGAGGTCCCCGATCGATGACGCCGGTGCCGTCGACGTCGATCCACGCCGAGAACCTCCGATTCGATCGCTCGAGCCGGCGAGGAGCGCCGGGCCTGTCGATGACGATTCCCCTCTGGACCGTCGATCGGGGCGAGCAGGTCGTGCTCCACGGGCCCTCCGGCTGTGGCAAGACCACGCTCCTCGAACTCCTCTCGGGAGTCCTGGTCGCTGTCGGCAGTCTCGTCGTCGAAGACCTCGACCTCGCCAGGGCAACCGAGAGGGCACGCCGCAGCCATCGATTGGCGAAGATCGGCTTCGTCTTCCAGGACTCCGCCATGGTCGGATCCCTCGACGTCATCGACAACGTGCTGCTGCCTCTTCGCATCGACCCCGCTCGCCGGATCGCCGACGAGGATCGAT
>CALOFD010000033.1:0-8105 GCA_942492505.1 Thermoanaerobaculia bacterium | reverse complement strand
TGCCCGACGCCGACTTCGGGATCTCGTCGACGAACTCGACGAGACGAAGCTGCTTGTAGGTTGCCACCTGGCCCGCTACGAAACTCTGGATCTCTTCGGCGCTGACGTCGGCACCCTGCTTCAGGGTGATGAAGCCCTTCGGTAGTTCTCCGGCTTCGGGATCGGGAATCCCGATCACCGCTGCGTCGGCCACCGCCGGGTGGGTGACGAGCAAGGCCTCGAGTTCGGCGGGAGGCACCTGGAAGCCCTTGTACTTGATCAGTTCCTTGAGGCGATCGACGATCGTGAAGTGGCCGTCCTCGTCGACGTGACCGATGTCGCCCGTGTGCAGCCAATGGTCCTCGTCGATGGTGTCCCGGGTCGCCTGGTCGTTGTTCAGGTAGCCCTTCATCACCTGGGGACCGCGAACCCAGATCTCACCATCCTGGTCGACGCCGAGATCCTCTCCCGTCTCGGGATCCACGATCCGGCACTCGGTGGACGGGATCAGGACTCCGATGGTGCCGGGTTTGTACTGGCCGTCAGGCGTCGTATGGCTGACCGGTGAGAGCTCCGTCATGCCGTAGCCCTGCACCACCTCGCAACCGAGACGGTTGCCGGCCTCCTCGGCCAGGTCCGCTCCGAGCGGAGCGGCTCCCGAGAACAGCGACTGGATCGCCGACAGGTCGTAATTGTCGACCAGCGGATGCTTGGCGAGCGCCAACACCACCGGTGGCACCACGAAGGCTCGTTTGACCGCGTGTTGCTGACACAGACTCAGGAACTGCTCGAGATCGAAGCGCGGCATCGTCACGACCTGGCCGCCCTGGCACAGGGCGCCGTTCATCAGCACCTGCATGCCGTAGATGTGGAAGAACGGCAGGAACGCGAGAATGGTTTCGCCGTCGGCGATCGGGATGAGCGGCTCGCTCTGGGCGAGGTTCGCGACCAGATTGTGGTGTGTGAGCATGACGCCCTTCGACAGGCCGGTCGTTCCCGAGGAATAGGGCAACGCCACGACGTCGCCAGGCTCGACCGGGGCGTGTTCACTCAGCGGCTCCCCCAGGAGATCGCTGAACGCACTCAGATCGCTCGCGTCGATGGTGAAGATCTCCTCCACACCGGTCTCCTTCACGGCCTCCTTGGCGACCTCGGCGAAGAGGCTGACCGTGACGAGCAGCGTGGCTCCCGAGTCCTTGAGCTGATGACGGACTTCTCCTGCCGTGTAGGTCGGGTTGACCGTCGTCACCGTACCGCCGCAGTAGGCGGTACCGTGGAATGCGACCGCATACTCGGGAACGTTCGGCGCCATGATCGCCAGCACGTCGCCCTTGCCGAAGCCCCGGGCGGCGAGGCCACCGGCCAACTTGCGGATCGCCGCCATGAGTTCGGCATAGGTGAGGGTGCGGCCACTGGGCCCGTCGACCAGGGCAGGTTGGTCGGCGAGTCGCTCGGCATGCCTGAGCACGAACTCGGTCAGCGGAAGATCGGGGATTTCGACGTCGGGGAACGGACTCTTGTGGATCATGCGGGCCTCCGTAGGTCTGGGTGGCCGAGTCTAACGGGAGAATCCGGCCCGGGCGAGCGACCGTCGATGCGATTGTCGACGCAATCGCCGGTGGGCGGCGGGCAGGCGCCTGCCAGGGGCGATCTGCCGGAGAAGAAACCAGCAACAGCCGGCCGTGTCTCAGCCAGCTTGTAGACTCGTTCGTGCTTTCACCTCCGGTCGTCAGCCGACTCCCGACCGACGGCCAGGGAGGATGGCCTCATCTGGAGGAATCACCGATGTCCGGTCTCGAAACGCACTACTCCGCCGCCAACATCGAGGCACGCCTCCTGGAGGCGATCCGCAGCGCCGGACTGGACCCCGCCGAGGGAATCTCACCGGCCGACCTCGGAACCCTCGACCACTTCCACACCGGGGGTCCGCGCGCCTCGCTCGATCTACTTGAGTTGGCTCGCATCGAACCCTCCGACCGCGTCCTCGACCTGGGAGCCGGACTCGGCGGCGCGGCCCGCCTGATCGCTTCGACCCACGGCTGCCATGTCGACTGCGTCGAACCGTCGGCCGACTACTGCACCGGCGCGGCTCTTCTGAACCGCCTGACCGGCCTCGACGATCTCATCGAAGTCCACCAGGCCGGCGCGCTCGATCTTCCGTTCCCGGACCAGCATTTCGATCTGGTCTGGATGCAGAACGTCGGCATGAACATCGCCGACAAGGCTGGGCTCTACAGCGAGATCGGCCGGGTGCTGAAGCCCGGTGGACGCTACGTCTTCCAGGAGATGATCGCCGGAGAGACTCCGACCTCGTACTTTCCGCTGCCGTGGGCCACGGACCCCGCCGACAGCAGTCTCGTCCCCGCCGACGAAACCCTCGCCCAACTGGCTGAAGCCGGCTTCGTCACCGAACTCTTCGAGGATACGAGCGAGGCGCATCTCAACCCGACCGGAACGCCGTCGGCAAAGCCCTCCGAACCGAGTCCGCTCAGCCTCGAGGTGTACGTCGATGACCTCTCACGCAAGGCCAGGAACGCCCGACGCAGCCTCGAGGAGGGTCAGATCCGACTCGTCCGCGGCGTGTTCCGGCACGAGTAGAATCACCTGGGGATTCAGACAAGGAGGACAGTTCATGCCATGGAAGACTTCGAGGATCGCATCTCTCACCCTGGTTGCAGCGGCGCTGATGCCATGGCACCTCGGCGCGCAGGAGAACGCGGCGCCTGCGTCTCCGGAGGACGGTGGCCCCCGCAACTGGATCGTGAGCCGAGCGCTCAACCTCCGCGAGTCTCCCTCGACCACGGCACCGGTCGTCGACCGCCTGACACCCCAGACGCTTCTCGACAACCTTGGATGTGAATACGCGGAGGGTCGAGCCTGGTGCTTCGTGCAGCCTCTCGGCGGTGGACCCGTCGGCTTCGTGGCCGCGGAGTTCATCGAGCCGGCCGTGTCTCCCGACGGTTCCGTGGCGACCGGCCCTGACGATTCTGCCCTGCGGGCCGGTCAGAAGGACTTCGACGCCCGTGGGTCGATCCCCTGTGCCCAGGAGAGAGGCCAGCCGATGGGCACGTGTGAGTTCGCGGTGGCTCGAGCGGGTGGGGGCTACGCGACCGTGGTCGTCGAAGTACCCGGGGAACGAGAACGAGTCCTGTATTTCCGCATGGGAATCGCGATCGGCGTCGAAAGTTCGGAGGCCGACCCCACGGGCGAGTTCAGGGCGCAACGCGAGGGCGACCTGACCCTCATCCGAGTCGGCGACGAGCGCTACGAAGTTCCCGACGCCCTGGTTCTCGGCGGCTGATCCCTTTCGCGCCGGCGTGCAGGACGAGAAGAGGCCCTGGAGCGCTCCTCCTACTCAGGGGCCGGCGGCTGCACCAGATGGACGTCGTGCTGGGGGTAGGGAATGGACAGGCCCTCACGATCGAAGCGCAGCTTGACCTCTCGCGTGATGTCCCAATAGGCCTCCCAGTAGTCGCCGGTCTCGACCCAGGGACGCACGACGAACTCGACGGCAGAATCGCCGAGAGCATGGACCCGCACCACCGGTTCGGGTTCATCCAACACGAGAGAGTGCTCGGCGAGGACCTCCCTCAACACGCGCTCGGTCTTGCGAAGGTCGTCTCCATAGGAAACCCCGAAGATCATGTCGATGCGTCGCTGCGGCTCGGCCGTCACGTTGCGAATCACGTCGCCCCAGATCTTGCCGTTCGGCACCACCAGGACCTGAGCGTCGGGCGTCAGGATGCGGGTCGAGACGAGGCTCATGTCCATCACCTTTCCGCTGACTCCAGCCACCTCGATGACGTCGCCGACATCGAAGGGCCGATACGTCAGGATCATCCCGCCCGCCGCCAGATTCCCCAACGTGTCCTGGAGCGCGAGCCCGACGACCAGACCGACGATTCCGAGGCCGGCGAAGATCGGCGCGAGATCGAATCCGAGTTCAGCCAGCGCGATGACGAAGCCGACCAGCAGCACCAGGCGACCCACCATCGCCACCACCGTGTCCTTGAGCAACTGTGAGGCGGAGACTCCGCGCTGCCCGAGAACTCGCCCTGCGAGGCGACGCGAGCCACGCGCCAGAACCCAGAATACGAGGAGGATCGCGAAGAAGAGCAGGGCCCGCAGGAGGAGTCTCGGGCCCTCCTCCACCAGATAGGTCCGCAGGCGTGCGAGCTCACGTTCGAGGAGCCCGACGGCAACTCTCGCGTCCACCGCCTCGGGAGTGATCTCGCCCGTGAGTTCGAGGGTGCGAACCTCCAGCGGGACGTAGTCGAGACCCTCGATCTTCATCAGGTGGATCATCGTCAGCAGGCTCGTCTTGTTGGACTCGTAGCGTTCCTCTGCCGCGTAGACCTGGGCCTGGAGGGCGGCGTCCTCCGGGCCGGCCCGCAGCGCCTGTCGGGCCTGGGCCAGCCGTTCCTTCGTCAGATCGAGAAGGCCGACGAGATTCTCACCGCGCTCGGACAGTTCCTGCTGAAGGAAGGAGCGTTCATCGACGACGTCCTGGCCGAGGGTTGCGAGGTGGTCGGTCACCTGGACGAGTCCCAGGTAGAAACGGTCCAAACGCCTCGTGTCTTCGGCCATGCGATGCTCGAAGACCTGGATTTCACCGGGATCGATGGTCTCTCTCAGCGCGGCCTCTCGATCGAGGGCTGCCCGAAAGACCTGGATGTAGTGGCGCAGCCGTCGCGAGACCCGGCGCAGCAACTGCTCGCCCTGATGCTCGAGAACGGTGAGATCCGTTTCGTCACCTCCACCGCCCTGGAGCAGGGAGACCAGGCGTGTCATGTCTTCGAGCTGCCGATCTGCCAGTTCGCCGATCTGCGACTGCAGCAGCACGCGATCCTCTCCATCGACGGAGACCGCCTCATCGATCAGGCCGAAGAGCCGGCCGTCGGCCTCCGCGATGTCGGCGAGGAGTTCCGCGACAGGCTCGGTGGTCGACTCGCGGCTCGGTGCTTCCTGGGACCACAGCGCGGGCCCCGCAGCGAGAAGCAGGCTCAACAAGACCAGGGTCCGTTTCGAGATCATGATTCTCCAGACTCGATGGGTTCGCGCCCCAATCGGCTCAATCCCTCAGCTCGGGCAGGACGTAGCCGGATTCGGCGAGTTCGGCGCGTATCGCCTTCTTGTCGATCTTCCCCGTCGAGGTCATCGGCAGCGCGTCGCGGAAGACGACGTCGTCCGGCAACTGCCATTTCGCGAAGATCCGGGCGCAGTGGGTACGCACCGCCTCGACACTGACCTCGGCGCCCTTCGCGGGCACGACGACGGCCAGCGGTCGTTCGTCCCAGCGCGGATGCGGTTGGGCGACGACCGCCGCCTGCGCCACTCCCTCCAGGCTGGTGATGTAGTTCTCCAGATCCACCGAGGAGATCCACTCGCCACCGGACTTGATCAGATCCTTGGAGCGGTCCGCGATGATCAGGTACTGCTCGGGGTCGATCTTGGCCACATCACCGGTCACCAGCCAGCCGTCGTGGAACTTGTCGGGTTGTGGGTCGTTGAAGTACTCGGAACAGATCCAGGGGCCACGGATGAGCAGTTCGCCCACCGCCTCGCCGTCGTGCGGCAGGGGATTCCAGTCTTCGTCGAAGATCTCGATCTCGAGCCCGGGGATGGCGAGGCCGGCCTTCGCCACGTTGGCGAACTGCTGGTCGAGATCCAGATCGCGCTGCGAACGCTTCGCCACCCGCCTCGACAACGTCCCGAGAGGGTTGGTCTCGGTCATCCCCCAGCCCTGGATCATCTCGATGCCGTAGCGGTCCCAGTACCAGCGCATCATCTCGACCGGCGGCGCCGAACCGCCGCAGGTCAGGCGCTCGAGGCTCGAGAGGTCCCACCGCTCAGGCTCCGCTTGCAGGCACGCGCGGACGGCCTGCCAGATCGTCGGGACCCCCGCCGAAATGGTCGCCTGCTCGCTCGACATCAGGTCGAGCAGACGGTCGGGCTGCATGTAGCGACTCGGGTAGACCTGCTTGCAACCGAGCATGTTGGCGGTGAACGGCAGACCCCAGCCCATGGCGTGGAACATCGGAACGATGCCGCACAGGGAGTCGGTCGCCGAGAGCGACATGGCGTCGGTCATCGCCTGGGAGATCGTATGCAGATAGGTCGAGCGATGGGTGTACATGACACCCTTCGGATTGCCCGTGGTGCCGCTGGTGTAGCAGAGCCCCAGGGGGGCGTTCTCGTCGAGTTCCGGCCAGTCGAAGTCTTCCGAGCCGCCCGCGAGGAATCCCTCGTAATCCACGGCGCCGGCCAGCGTCGACTCGCCGGTCCAGGGCTCGTGGCCTCCCGCTTCACTCGAGACGATCCAGTGCTCGACGCACGGCACCTTCGGCGCCAACGCCTCGACCAACGGCAACAGGTCCTCGTCGACCACGATCACCTTGTCGGCGGCGTGCTGGACGATGTACTCGAGGTCGTGCGGCGAGAGGCGCAGGTTGAGGGTATGCAGGACCGCCCCCATCGAGGTCACGCCGAGGTACATCTCGAGGTGGCGATTGTGGTTCCAGAGCAGACTGGCCACCCGGTCTCCCGGTCGGACGCCGATCGACGCAAGGGCGGAAGCAAGCTGACGGGAACGCGCCGCGGTCTCCCCCAGCGTCTGGGAATGCGAACCCTGGGGCGTCAGACTGACGACCGGCTCGTCGGGCGAAAGCAGGGCGCCGCGGCCGAGCAGTCGATGCATCAGGAGCGGGGTCTGTTGCATGGTCGACATCGTTGGTTCTCCTTGAATTCTTGATGAGCCGGGACGTGGTCTAGGGTTCCTGGACCGGCGGAAACGGCCCGAAGAAACCGACGATCAGCTTCAGGCGGCCGTCTTCGTCCAGTTCCCCGTAGTCCATCCCGGGCGTCAGCACAGTCTTGCCGTCGGGGGCCACCATCTTCCAGGCGAAGCGCAGGAACCTGCCGTGGTGAACGTCGACGCTGCTGTCGACCTGGATCGACGGGCCGGCGCCGGCGCTGCGCCCAGCCATGAAGCCTCCGATGTGCTGGACCAGGGCTTCACGCCCTTCGACGTAGGCAGTGGGGTCTGTGTAGATGCCGTCTTCGGCCCAGGCCTTCTCGAGGATCGCACGCCGCTTCGCCTCGTCGGGCTCCCCCCAGGCCGAACCGTAGAGATCGACGGCCTCCTGGGCGGTCGCCGGCTGAGCGCTGAGCGCGACGGGAACCAGCGCTGCGCCGATCGCGATGAAGAGCAGGGCGCGGACGATGCGGGGTCTCACGGAAGGGCTGAGTGTGTGCATGGAGTGTCTCCTTGGAAGGCGGAATCCTACTAGGCGCGAACCAGGGCTGCCATCCGACCAGAGGGAGGAGATCCCGGTTCCGCCTCCCCAGTGATCTCACGGACCGGGCCACGCCGCCGGGACCGTTGTAAGGTCAGCCCACCACCACTGCAATTCGAGGCACGGCAATGAACATTCGAATCCCCGCCATCCTGCTCCTGGCCGCCGTACTGACGGCCGGCACCTCCCCCCTCCTGGCCCAGGCCGACGGCGGCTGGATCGATCTCTTCAACGGTCGCGACCTCAGCGGCTGGAGGGCCTCGGAGAACCCCGACACCTTCCGCGTGCAGGACGGCATCCTCATCGTCCATGGCCCCCGCGCCCATCTGTTCTACGTCGGCGACGTCGCCGATCACGACTTCGAGAACTTCGAGTGGCGCTGCGAGGTCCTCACCAGGCCGGGCGCCAACTCCGGCATGTACTTCCATACCGAGTGGCAGCCCGAAGGCTGGCCGGCGAAGGGCTACGAGATCCAGGTCAACAATTCACAGGGAGATCCCAAGCGAACGGGTGGGATCTACGCGGTCCAGGACGTCATGAACGACTCCCCGGTCGGCGACGACGAATGGTTCACCCAGCATGTGATCGTCGACGGAAAGCGGATCGTGGTCAAGGTGAACGGAGAGGTCACCGCCGACTACACCGAGTCTCCCGACGACGAACGGCGCCCCGACATGCAGGGCCGTTGGCTGTCGAGTGGCACCTTCGCGATCCAGGGCCACGACCCGGGCAGCGAAGTGCACTACCGCGACTGTCAGGTGAAGGTCCTTCCCGACTAGCCCCCGGGAACCTTCCAGGCGCAGCTACTCTGCGTCCTCTTCCAGGTGAAAC
>CALOFD010000032.1:0-200518 GCA_942492505.1 Thermoanaerobaculia bacterium | reverse complement strand
ACGACGCCCAGATGCCGGGCCGGGAGGTCGAGATCCGGACCTACCCACTGCCGGACTGGCGGGGCAACTCGTCGGGACGAATCGTCATGTGGCGCGATGTGACGGCACGAGAGAAGTACCAGCGCCAGATCGAGGCGGCCGCATTCCGGGACTTCCTGACCGGGCTGCCGAACCGCCGCGCCCTCCACGACATCGCTGAAACCGCTCTCCTGATGGCCCAGCGGCGCGGCTGGAGCGTCGCCCTTCTCTTCCTCGATCTCGATCGTTTCAAGTCGGTCAACGACGCACTCGGGCACGCTTCGGGCGACTACCTCCTGCAGCTGGTTTCGGCCCGCCTGAGAGCGGCGGTGCGCGGCGAAGACACTCTGGCTCGTCTCGGCGGTGACGAGTTCGCGCTGCTCATGCAGGACTGCTCCCCCGAGTCTGCCCGACGGGCCGGCATCAGGCTCCTCGAGGCTCTCGAGGAACCGTTCGAGGTTCGCGACACCCGCCTCCACATCGAAGGCAGTGTCGGTATCGCACTCTATCCGCAGGCCGGCAACAGCGTCGACGAACTCCTCGCCCAGGCCGACGTCGCGATGTATCAGGCCAAGAGTTCTGCGAAGTCCGTCTCCTTCTACGACGAGAGCCAGGACCTGTTCACCCAGGAGCAGCTACGTCTCGAAGGCGAGTTCCGGCAGGGAATCGAGAGCGGCGAGATGGTGGTCGAGTATCAGCCGCTGCTCGACCTGCGAACGCGCAACTTCGTGGCAGTGGAGGCCCTGGTTCGATGGAACCACCCGGTACGCGGACGAATGGAGCCCAACGAGTTCCTGCCGATCGTCGAAGAGCGCAGCCTGACCTGGGCCCTGGATCGCTTCGTCCTGCAACGCGCGATCGAGGATCTCGCCTCCTTCGACCTGGGAATCGCGGTGAATCTGTCGACGAAGAGTCTGCTCGACACCGAGCTGCTGCGGATGGTCGAGGACAATCTCGTCAAGCACGCGATCGATCCGACCCGATTGACGCTCGAAGTCACCGAGCGAGCCATCGCCGCTCCCGAAGGCACCGGCTCCCTGTTGCGACGTCTGCGCGAGATCGGCGTCCAGATCGCCGCAGACGACTTCGGTACAGGCTACTCGTCCCTGGCCTATCTGCGACACTTTCCCCTCACGCATCTGAAGCTCGACCGTTCGGTGGTCGGCGGGATCGGCCATCGGCGCGAAGACGAGGCCATCATCGAGGCCATCATCACCATCGCCCGAAGTCTCGACCTGCTGGTGATCGCCGAGGGAGTGGAGTCGCGCGAACAGCTCGACTGGCTGGTCGCTCGCGACTGCGACTACGCCCAGGGCTACCTGATCGCGCGCCCGGTGACGATCGAGGACATCCAGGACGGCCTGGTCCTGGGTGGACTGGGGCAGCGAAGCCGGCCGGTTGCGAAGGACGACGAGGGTCCCGAAGCCGAGAAGAAGGCCTCCTAGGGCCGTCCGCCGCTCGAACCCTTCAGCGCGATGAGAGCTCGGAGAGGTCGACCTCTCGCAGAAAGCTGCGGACCGTATCGACGATCACCTGCGTCTTGCGTTCGATCTCGAAGTTGAGCCGATCTCCGACCTGCTTGTCCGCGAAAGTCGTGGCGCGCAGGGTCTCTGGAATCAGGTGGACGGTGAATGTAGCCGCCTGCCGATCGACGTCGACCACGGTCAGGCTGCAACCGTTCAGCGCAATGAACCCCTTCGGGAAGATGTAGGCCATCGCAGCGGCAGGAGCCTGCATCGTGAGGATCCGGTTGTTCTCGAAAGAGTCGATGTCGGTGATCGTGACGGTCCCGTCGACGTGGCCGGAGACTTCGTGGCCGCCGATCTCGTCTCCGGCCTTCGCCGAACGTTCGACGTTGACCGAGTCGCCCTCACGCAGTGTCCCCAGCGTGGTCTTCTCCTGGGTTTCGGCGATCGCGTCGAAGCTCACCGCACGGCCGTCGATCTCGGTGACGGTCAGGCAGACCCCGTCGATTCCAACACTGGCACCGATCTCGAGATCACGCCCGAGGTCGACCGGCAGACCGACCGTCAGCGTTCGCAGACCGGGTCGGTCGGTGATCCGGTCTACGACGATAGTGCCCTGAACGATTCCCGTGTACATCGCGATTCCTCCAGGCCGGGAGCCAATCATCGCCGATCGATGATGATGTCCGATAACGACCAGACAACTCCGGCGCGGAGATCTATCATCCCATCATCGTGACCGAGATCCTCACACCCGCCGATCGTCCCGCCTGGGAAGTCGCTCGCCAATCCCGCGATCCGAGATTCGACGGACGGTTCTTCATCGGCGTCACCACCACGGGAATCTACTGCCGACCCACCTGCCCCGTGCGCATGCCGCGAGCCCGCAACGTCCGCTTCTATCCCACGGCAGCGGCGGCGACCGAAGACGGATTCCGGCCCTGCCTTCGTTGCCGGCCTGAGACGGCGGCCCCCATGCCCGACCGCGCCCAGCGTTCGAGTCTCGTCAGGAGAGCCCTCCGCCTGATCGCCGACGGCGAGGTCGAGGACGGCGGCGTTGCGAGTCTCGCGGACCGACTCGGCGTCTCCAGCCGTCACCTCGGCAGGATCTTCCAGTCGGAACTCGGCGCCTCTCCGCAGGCGGTGGTGCGCACTCGCCGACTGCACTTTGCGAAGCAACTGCTCGACAACACCGACCTCGGCATGGCCGACGTCGCCTTCGCTGCCGGCTTCGGAAGCCTGCGGCGCTTCAACGCCACCTTCAAGGACCTCTACGGGCGAACGCCGAGTTCGATTCGCTCCGGTCTTAACGAGGTCACCGTTGCCGACGAGAGCTTCCGCTGCGACATCGCCTATCGACTGTTCCTTCGGCCTGGCAGTCGATGATCGACTACCTGCAGGATCGCTACTCCAGGGCGTCGAGGTCGTCGCCGACGTACTCTGCAGCCGGACCTGGCAGATCGAGGAAGGACATCGGTACCCTGCAGTTGCGACCCGCCAGCGGGGCTGACGCGGTTCGCCTCGAGGTCCGCGCCCCCTCGTCGCGCGCCCTGCTGACCCTGGTCGAGAAAGCCCGACGGTTGCTCGATCTCCGCAGCCAGTCCTCGTGCCGGTCGAGGAACAGGCACGGCCGCGATCCCCTGCTTCGAAGCCACCTCGACCGCCGCCCCGGCCTACGACTCCCCGGCGCCTGGGATCCCTTCGAACTCTCGGTACGGGCGATTCTCGGACAGCAGGTGAGCGTGGCCGGGGCCACCACGCTGGCGGGGCGCCTCGCCGAGCGCTTCGGCAGACCGCTACCGAAGCCCGTCGGTCCGCTCTGCCGCCTCTTTCCACGCCCGGCGGATCTCGTCGGCGCCGACATCGCAGCGATCGGCATGCCGCGGACCCGCGGAGCGACGATCGCCGCCCTGGCGCAGGCCGTCGACAGCGGCGAACTCGACTTCGACCGCCTGGGACCGCACTGGGAGGAGCACCTGCAACGCCTGCCGGGGATCGGGGAGTGGACGGCCCAGTACATCGGCATGCGCGCCCTGGGAGAACCCGACGCCTTCCCGGCCTCCGATCTGGGACTGCTGCGGGCGGTCGATCCGAGTCGTGCGACGACTCCTCGTCAACTGCGCGAACGCGCCGAGAAGTGGCGCCCCTGGCGCGCCTACGCCGCCGTCTACCTGTGGGCCGGCGAGAATGGTTAATCAAAGGAAGGAGGCATCCTCGCCATGGACTTCACCGAGACCAGTGACCCCAATCAGCCCCCTGCTGCTCGCCGACCGACTGAATCGGGACTCCATCGCATCTCTCTCCATCGGGGCATTGCCGAGAGCGCCGAGGAAGGCTGCGCGCCGACTGCGGCAAGCGCGCACTGGCAGACCGTGGTCCAGCTCCGCGAGTACTTCGCGGGAGAGAGGACCGAGTTCGGTCTGCCTGCGCCCCTCAGCCAGCACGGGAGTTCCAGACGACCGTCTAGCAGGCGCTGGTCGACGTCCACCACGGTGAGACCATATCCGAGGCTGAGCTGGCGCAGCAAGTCGGTCGCCCCGGGGGTCATAGCAGTGGGGGTCGTCGGCAGGGCAACCCGCTCCCCATCGTGCTCTGCCCTGTCATCAGGACATCGCTTCGCAAGAACGGCAAGCTGGTCGAGCTACCGGTGGCGGCCTGCACGCAAGGCGGCGCTGCTGGCCAACGAGAAGAACACCGCGAGGGGCCAGGGCTCGCTGTTCTGAATCGCTCGACCGCACGGCCGATGAAGTCGGAAGCCTTCAGCTCGCTCGGCTTCGTCCGCCAGGAGCTGTACGCAGGTGGTGCGGGTTTCTCGACGAACTCGACCGCTGAAGGGTCGACAGTGTCTGCCAGTCGGCGGCTGCCGTCACCGGTGATCCACAGCCGCAACGATCCCCCTACCATTCGTCGCAGCCGATTCACTTCAGCGCCCACCAGCTCAGGGTCGACAGTCGAGTCGCAGCTCAGCAGCACGGCCCCGGCATCGCGAGCCCTGGCGGCGTGCGCCACGTCTTCGCTCGGGAGTCCCGTTCCGAGAACCAGCGTTCGCCATCCCTGGCCTTCGGCAATGGCGGCCAGCAGTTTCAAGACGGCCGATCGACGCTGCCGAAGGGGCGACGCCAGGATCAGCAGGGGGGATCCGAGTCCGGCCTCGCCGCCCGCCCGCAGCGCTTCCATGAGGCCCGAAACGACTTCCTCCAGGAACTGCCTGTGCAGGAGTCTGCGAGTCCCCGACAACTCGTCTCCAGCCAGCTGCTCGAAGAGGGGCAGCAAGACCTCATCGACAGCCCGGTTGCGTCCCAGGGCCATCCACGCCGTCTCGAGTTCGACCCGCAGTCCAGCGTCGTCGAGGGCGTCGATCGCCGACAAACATCGGACCCTCACCGAGTCGTCGCCGCCTGCCGGTCGAGCGAGATCCAGCAACTGCTCGTGCGACAACCCGGCGACCTCGCCAATGCGGTAGCCCGACTCGGTCGCGCGCCGCAGCAGCGTCAACCTGTCGATGTCCCCCTCGGTATAGGAACGCCGGTTGCCCTCCGTCCTGAGCGGCCTGACGACGCCGTAGCGCCGCTCCCAGGAGCGAACCACCTGGGGCTTCAATCCCGCGCGGCGAGCGGCAACCCGAATCGGGACAGGAGGACTCATCCATCAATATTCTCACTAATTCCATGAAATTCATATCCCATATAGAAAGATCTCCTCCAGAACACAAACCCAAGAAAGCCATCGAACACGCGTCTGGCACCTTTTCGAGACATCATTTTCATATACTTAATGTATTCATATCGAACTCGAGTTTCCGCGCCACCTCGGGCGCCCTTGTCATAGACTCCGCTCCACCGATGCCTCGACCGTCACCCTTTCATCGCCGGACGGCCGAGCTCTGCAGCAGCCTTCGCTGGAAGGACTGGGCGGGATTCCATGCCGTTCGCAGCTACGGCATCTGCCACGAACCCGAGTACTACGCTCTGCGCCATTCGGCCGGCGTGATCGACGTTTCTCCGCTCTTCAAGTACGAGATCTCCGGCACGGAAGCGGCCGGGTTCCTGAGCTGGGCAACGGTTCGCGACCTGAGTCGACTCGCAGTCGGCAGGATGACCTATCTCTGCTGGTGTGACGACGACGGCAAGGTCGTCGACGACGGCACCGTGGCCCGCCTCGACGACCGGCGCTACCGTCTCACCGCCGCCGAACCGTCGCTGGCCTGGTTCGCCGGCATCGCGGACGGCTGGGAGGTCGAGATCCGCGACGTCAGCGACCACTTCGGCACGCTGGCAGTACAGGGTCCGGGAGCCCTCGACATCCTCTCGACGGCTGCCGGGAGCGGCATCGCCGACCTGCGGTACTTCGGCATCACCGCGGGCCGACTGGGCGAGATCGAGGTCGAGATCTCACGGACCGGCTACACCGGTGACCTCGGATACGAGATCTGGATTCCCAGCGCCGACTGCGAGAGCGCCTGGGACCATCTGATGACCGCCGGCGCCGACTTCGCCCTGCTGCCCACCGGACTCGACGCGATGGACGTCACGCGGATCGAGGCGGGCTTCATCATGAACGGCGTCGACTACTTCTCGGCCCACCACTGCCTCGTCGACGACCGCAAGAACTCGCCCTTCGAACTCGGTCTCAACTGGACGATCGATCTCGGCGGACATCCCTTCATCGGCCGAGACGCGCTGCTGCGCGAGAAGAGCGAGGGGTCGCGCCGCAGCTTCGTCGGCCTGGTCCTCGACTGGCAGGAGGTCGAAGAGGTCTTCGAGGGCTACGGCCTGCCGCCCGAGGTCCCTTCCGAACCCTGGAGGGACGGCAGACCGCTCTACAACGACGAGGGTCGCTGGGTCGGACAGGCCACCAGCGGAACCTGGTCGCCGCTTCTCAAGCAGAATCTCGCCCTCGCCCAGATCGAAACCGCCTTCGCCGCTCCCGGCACCACGGTCCAGATCGAACTCACCGCCGAATACCGGCGTCATCGCGTCTCGGCGACCGTCACACCGACGCCCTTCTTCGATCCACCGCGAAAGAGAGCCCGATGACGAAGTCCTACGACGCCGTGATCATCGGCGGTGGCCACAATGGGCTGATCTGCGCCGCCTACCTGGCGAAGGCAGGCCGCAAGGTCCTGGTGCTCGAGCGTCGGCACGTTCTCGGCGGAGCTGCCGTCACGGAGGAACTGCACCCCGGTTTCCACTTCTCGGTCTGCTCCTACGTCGTCAGCCTGCTGCGGCCGAACGTCATCCGCGACCTCGATCTACCGCGCCACGGCCTCGACCTGATCCCGCTCGAGACCGCGTTCTCTCCCCAACCGGGCGACCGCGGACTCTGCCGATGGACGGAGAGCGCCAGAACACGCGAAGAGATCGCGCGCTTCAGCCGCAAGGACGCCGAGATGTACCCGGAGTTCGGTCTGGAGATGACCCGACTGGCCCGTTTCGCCAAGGACATCATCGACGCACCGGCGCCCGACCCCTTCTCGCTCCAGCCGAGAGAACTCGGGCGACTGGCGGGGCTGGGCAAGCGTCTGCTGGCCGGCGGACCCGAGGAGGCCTGGCTGCAGCTCAAGCTCCTCACCGCGAGCGCTACCGATTTTCTCGATCTCTGGTTCGAGAGCGAAGTCCTCAAGGCCCCGATGGCGGTCAGCGGGATCATCGGCACCTTCCTCGGAGTGCGCTCGCCGGGAACGGCCTACGTGTTGCTGCACCACTACATGGGCGAGATCGACGGCGCCTTCCGTTCCTGGGGCTACTCGAAGGGAGGAACGGGCGGCGTCAGCCTCGCCTGCGCGAGGGCGGCCGAGGGTTTCGGAGCCGAGATCCGGACCGAGGCGGCAGTCGACCACATCGAGGTCCGCAACGGTCGCGCCGTCGGCGTGGTGCTCGCCAACGGAGACGAGATCGCCGCTCGCAACGTCGTCTCGAGCTGCGATCCCCGACTCACCTTCCTGGGACTGGTCGGAGAACGGCACCTCGAGCCCGAGTTCGTCGAGGCCATTCGTCGCTTCAAGCTGCGCGGCAGCTCGGGGAAGGTCAATCTCGCCGTCGATCGCCTGCCCGAGTTCCCCGGTCGCACCGGCACCGAACACCTGCGTGGCGACATCGCGATCGCTCCCAGCATCGACTACCTCGAACGGGCCTACGATCAGGCCAAGTACGGGGAGTTCTCGGCACGGCCCTACCTCAACGTGGTGATTCCCTCGATTCTCGATCCCACCGTCGCGCCGCCCGGCAAACACATCATCTCGTGCTTCGTGCAGTACGCCCCCTACGACATCGAAGGCGGGGCGCAAACGTGGCCGGAAAAGCGCGAGGCCTTCGGCGACGCGGTGGTCGACACGCTGGCCGAGTACTGTCCCGGCCTCGAGGAGTCGATTCTCTTCCGCCAGGTCCTGACTCCCTGGGATCTCGAACAGGAATTCGGACTCACCGAAGGCAACATCTTCCACGGTGAGCTCAGCCTCGAACAGCTCCTCTTCCAGCGACCGGTTCCAGGATGGGCCCGCTACCGCACTCCGATCCGCGATCTCTGGACGTGTGGCTCGGGGACCCATCCGGGCGGCGGCATCATGGGCGCTTCCGGGCACCTCGCCGCACTCGCGATGATGAAGGGGACATGAGCGTGAAGCGCGATAGCGTCGTCGTCCTGGGGGCCGACATCAACGGCCTCGCGGCCGCGATCACCCTCGCCCGGGGCGGCCGAAAGATCCTCGTCCTCGACGGCGCGCAGATCGCCGGCGCCACGTCAGCGGCAGCAGAATTCGCCGCCGGCTATCGCCACCAGGGTGTCCTCCACGACCACGGCGGAACCCGGTCGAGACTGCTCGACACCGTCGCGCCGGGCCTGCCGCTCCAGCGCAGGACCGACGCCCCCTTCATCCCTCAGCCGGCCGCCGACGGCCCCGGCCTGCTACTCGATCCCACCCAGGCTCCCGACGCTCTCGCCGACGCCGGACTGTCGAACGAACTCGAGTCCTGGCAGGCCTTCGAACGCTTCACCGCGCATCTGAAGCCCTGGATCTCGGGCCTCGTCGATCGCCCGCCCCCGGCCCTGCTCGAGCCCAGGGCGCGGGATCTCCTCCACCTCGCCCGACATGGACTCGGCCTCCGGCGACTGGGCCGGCGGTCGATGGCGGACGTTCTGAGAGTCCTCCCGATGTCGGCCGGAGACTGGCTGCGGGAGTGGTTCGACGCTCCTCTCCTGCTCGCGGGTCTGGCGGCCCCGGCGCTGTATGACAGCGGCCTGGGACCGGGCGCACCCGGCACCAACGCCAATCTGATCCTGTCGCTCTGCGCTCGTGAGGCGCCGGTGCTCGGTGGCGCCTCTGCGATCGCCGCCGCGCTCGCCGAGCGGGCTCGAGAGGGCGGAGTCGAGTTCGCGCTCGGCGATGCCCCAAAACGACTGATCGTCGAATCCGGTCGCGCCATCGCCGTCGAGACCGTTTCGGGTCAGACCCATGAGGCCTCATGCTTCGCTGCGGCCTGCGACCCGCGACACCTCTTCCTCGACCTGATCGGCGGCCGAAACCTGGAGCGGCGCTTCGTTCGACACCTCAAGGCATACCGCTGTCGCGGCACCACCGCCAAGGTCCACCTGGCGCTCGACGGCCTGCCGGCCCTCGCCTGTCGCCCAGGACACGCCCCGGCCTGGCTACGCATCGGAGCGAGCCTGCGCGACCTCGAACGATCGAGCGACGCCTGGAAGTACGGCGACGTCGCTGTGACGCCGGCTCTCGACGTGCGCATCCCGACACTCGACGACCCGAGCCTCGCGCCGCAGGGGCACCACGTGCTGTCGGCGACCGTCCACACCGTGGGCACCCGATGCGCGCCGGAATTCCGCGACCGCCAACGGGAACAGGTGCTCGAAGCGACGCTCGACACCCTGTCGCTCTACTTGCCGGACCTCAGACAGAACGTCGTCGCCTCGGAAGTGCTCACGCCGCAGGACCTCGAGGAACGCTTCGGAATCACGGGCGGACACCTGCTGCACGGCGAGCAGGGACTCGACCAGCTCATCGTCCGGCCGACGCCCGAGTGCGCGGGCTACTCGACGCCGATCGAAGGCCTGTTCCTGTGCGGTGGCGGCAGCCACCCGGGCGGCGCGCTGCCCGGATCCTCCGGAGTCCTCGCCGCCGCCGTCATCGCCGCCAGGATCTGAGTCGCCGATGCGCCCTCGACGCTCCTTCGACCCTCAGGAGGTGCGCGTCACCGTCGAGAGCATCGAAGTCCAGCCGCGACGACGGATGACCTCCAGCTCCGACGTACCCCGGGCGAACAACGAGCCGGCGAAACCGAGGCTGTTGATCTCGACCGACTCACAGGCTTCGGCCGTTCGCGGCACGATCACCATCCAGCCCCGCGCCACGAGCAGGTTGTAGGGCTCCGAAGGTCCGGAGATCCCCAGCCCGGCGAGGAGTCGTTGGTAACCATCGAGCATCTGCCCGGCGGCCTCGCTCGGGTCGGCGAAAACACCGTCCGCCAGCGACTCCAGCCCGTGGTCGAAATTCCAGCCTTCCACTCGACCCATCGCGCCCGCCAGCCCGGCCTCGACCCGATCGATCACGGCCAGCCGCCGACTCCAGGACGTCCAGGGAACCAGCTGCAGGTGCCGGTGCGGTTGCGAGGCTCCCGCCAGCCGTCCTGCGTTGTAGAAGCCGAGCCCATCGACCTGCGACATCACCTCGGCGAGGGCGGCGAAGTCGGATCGATCCAGCAGTGACTCCTGCCGCACGAAGTCGCGGGTGATCATCAACAGGTGATCGGCGAGCACGTTGAACTTGTTCAGGACACACAGATGCCCCTCGCCCAGCGGTGCGACGAGAAGGGTCGGGTCGCACGGCAGGAAGGGATTGACCGCCTCCTCGCGATCACTCTCTTCCTGGTCATCCTTCGCCTTCAGGTCGTCCAGAACATGGACCTGGAGTTCGACTCCGTCGACGGTGACCTCGATCAGTTCGGTCGAGAGCGGCTGGAGCGACCCTCGGCGGAGGGCCTCCAAGGCGACCCGGCGCGCCGTTTCGAGCAGGCCGGGAGCAACGACGACTGGTTCCTGAGTCGGCACGAACCGGCATTCTACGCGGGGACGCGATCGCGGCCCGAGCGACGCCGCATCGGCGACCGGCCGGCCGATCTATACTGCGCCTCGAACCCTCTCCCCCTTTCGAAGACCGCCCGGAGAACGCCATGCCCCCACGTCGACACTGCACCCATGAAGTCGAGGGGACTCGCATCCACTGCGTCGAAGAAGGTGAAGGACCGCTCGTCGTGATGGTCCACGGCTTCCCCGAGTCCTGGTACTCGTGGCGACATCAGCTCTCGGCCTTCGCCGAAGCCGGCTATCGTTGCGTCGCCATCGACGTGCGCGGTTACGGCCGGTCGTCGAAGCCGCAGCCCATCGAGGCCTACCGCATGACCGAGCTCGTCGGCGACGTCGTCGGCCTGATCGCGGCGCTCGGCGAGTCCACGGCGACCCTCATCGGGCACGACTGGGGCGCGCCGATCGTCTGGAACACCGCCCTGCTGCACCCCGAGAAGATCCGAGGGGTGGCCGGCCTGAGTGTCCCCTACCATCCTCGCAGCGACACCCGACCCACCGACGGCTTCCGCGCCATGGGGGGCGACGAAGAGTTCTACATCTCCTACTTCCAGGAACCCGGGCGCGCCGAGGCGGAGATCGAACCCGACGTTCGCGGCTGGCTGCTCGGATTCCTCTACGGGGCTTCGGGCGACGTGCCTCCCGGCACTCGCAGTTTCGCCACCGTGGCGAAGGGAAGACTGTTGCGAGACCGTTTCGTTCTCCCCGACGTCCTGCCGAACTGGCTCTCCGAGGAGGATCTCGACTTCTACGCCGCCGAGTTCGAACGAACGGGATTCACCGGTGGTCTCAATCGCTACCGCAACGTCGATCGCGACTGGCAGGATTTCGAGGATCGCCAGCACGCCCCGATCGAGGTTCCGTCGTTCTTCATCGGCGGCTCGAAGGACGGCCCGACACTGTGGGGGGCAGCGGCCATCGAACGCTTCCGCGACACTCTCCCCGACCTGCGGGGCTGTCACATCCTCGACGGTAGCGGTCACTGGATCCAACAGGAGAGGCCGGAAGAAACCAACCGCCTCCTGCTGGAGTTCCTGGCCTCGATCCACTGATCGCGACGTCAGCCGATCGCAGAGGTCGGCGCCGGTGGCTGCGTGCCGTGCAGATGAACGTCGGTCTGGGGATACGGGATCGAACAACCCGCGGCCTCCAGTTCGACCTTCATGTTCGCCAGCAGGTCCCAGCGCAGGGCCCAGTAGTCCTCGCGCTTGCACCACGGGCGCACCAGGATGTTGACCGACGAATCCGCCAGCTCGCCGACGGCGATGACCGGCTCCGGCTCGGGCAGCACCCGAGCGTCGGCCTCGACCACGCGACGGATCACGCCGATCGCCGTCGGGATGTCGTCGTCGTAGCCGACCCCCATCACGATGTCGTTGCGGCGGGTCGGATTGACGTTGTAGTTCATGACCACGGTGCCGTAGACCTCGGAGTTGGGAACGATGATGTGGACGTTGTCGGGCGTGTTCATGCCGGTCGAGAAGATGCCGATCGAATCGACGGTGCCCGATACGCCTGCGGCCTCGATGAAGTCCCCCAGCTTGAAGGGGCGGAAGATCAACAGCATGACGCCCGCCGAAAAGTTCGACAGCGTCCCCTGCATGGCCAGGCCGACGGCGAAACCACCTGCGCCCAGGACCGCGACCAGGGACGTGGTCTCGACCCCGAAGACACCGAGGACCGCCACCACCACGATGATCATGAACAGCCAGTAGACCAGCGAGGTCAGGAAGACCTCGAGCGTCTCGTCGAACTCGGTCCTGGCGAAGAGCCGCCTGAGCGCCCTCTTGATGGCGCCACCGATCATCCAACCCACGATCAGCAGCGCGAAGGCGCCCAGTACCTTGAGGCCGAACTGCGCCAGCAGGGCCTGGCCCTGTTCCGCCAACGTGCTCCAATCAAACCCTTCCATCCATGACTCCCTTCTCTCAGATTCGACGCCCGCTGCGGCGGCGCCTTCCTGTCGTCCCGACCGTCAGGATCGACTCTTCGCATCCTTCCCGACCACCTTGCCGAGACTGACGCGATCTTCGACAGAGTACCCGAGCGAGCGGTAGAAACCCACCACCTCGTGGTTGCCGGCGCGATCCGACGCCACCAAGGGCCGGACCGCTACGGGCCGAAGTCGACCCGCGTCTTGCGAACTCAATCGTCTTCGGCCGCGCCCAGTCGCAGGACGTCGTCGAGCAGGAAGAGATCGGTGAGCAGCGCGCGCAGATGGATCGAGGCGTTCAGGTTGTCGATCAGCTGGGAGCTGATCGACTCCTGGGCGGCCACGAGGCGCAGTGCCGCCAGCGAGGCGCTGCCGTCCGAAGCCACCGTATCGAGGAAGCCGGCCAGCGGTTCCTGATCGCCGTTGCCCTCGGAACGGGCAAGCTCGGCGAAACCGTCGATGGCAGCGATCATCTGCTCGAGGAAGCGTCGCAGATCCGACCCGGCAGGCGACTCCCGGTCGCTACGGCTGCCCTGCGCGGCGTAGGCGAGGAAGAACTCATAGGCCTCCTCGATCTTGCGAATTCGATCTCGCAGTTCAACCATCGGCGCGAATCTCTCCCCTTGCCAAAGCAGCAGGCCCTGGACCGTCCGGTCCGAACGGCCGATCGGTCCTCAGCGGTCTTCGGAGACCGGCCAGCGCTCGGGATCGTGGTGTGCGAGATAGTCCTTGCGACCGATGACACCGTAGATCATCGACCGAAGCATCCAACGCTTCTCGGGCAGCACCGCGAAATAGATGTGGGCTACGACCAGTCCGATCAGGCTCAGGGCGGACAGACCGTGAACGACGTAGATGATGCCCCAAGTGCCTTCGGCGTAGAGGTACGGGTTGCGCTCGACGAACGGCTGTTCGATCCGATTCATCATCAGGATGCCGGTCACCGCCACGCCGAGACTGGCGAGCACGGCGGCATGATGGAAGAGCTTGTTCTCGACCGGATACTTCCCCGCCTTCGGTTCTTCACCGGAGCCGCCGAGTGCGCCCGAGAGGTTCGCCGACAGATCCTTGAGATCGCGCGGACCGACGAAGATCCGCAGCAGGCTGCGGCGCGCCAGAACGTGGAGGATGTGGAAGACGACCGTGGCGATCAGCACCAGGCCGGCGACCCAGTGGATGAACACCCAGGAGAACTGGATGCCGACGATCGGCAGGAAGCCGGTGAACAGCAGCACCAGCATCGAGGCCGACATCGACCAGTGGAAGAGTCGCGAAGGCAGGGTGTGCTTGACGATCTTCTCCGGCAGGGAGGGGTCGTCGACGACGGCGGCAGCCGCGGCGGCCTCCTTGGCGACCCATCGTCGCCGCAGGATCTGGTGCCCGACCAGGAACAGCGCAGAAGCGATCACCACCCACCACAGCAGGTCCCAGGAGACCCGGACCAGAATCTCCTGACCCCAGGGATTCGTCGCTCGCTGCAGAAACTCCATCTAGGCCTCCGTTCCGCGAACTGCTCGCATGATCAGATTCCGCATCAGGGACACTTTGTAGCCGTTCATCGCCAGTGGCTTGGCGCCCCAGACCGAAGTCTCGCCGACTGCAGCGCCGATGACCTCGTTGGTGGGCTGTCCGATCAATCCAGACTCCGCCTCTTCGAGGCGCATCGGGACCGGCGACACACCGTTGACGGCCAGACGAGCCTCGCTCACCTGCCCGCCTTCGATGCGCAGGGCCGATGCCACGCTGACGAGCGCGAAGTCCCAGGCCTGCCGGTCGCGGATCTTCTCGAAGTAGAACCGGGCGCCCGCCCACCTGGCGGGGATCCGGATCGCGACCAGCAACTCGTCGGGGCGCAGCACCGTCATGCGGGTGATGTCGACCGCCGGCCCGACGAAGAAGTCCTTCGCCGCGACCACGCGCTGGGACGAACCCCGCTGAATGACCATCTGGGCGTCGAGCACGATCACGGCGGGCGCTGTATCGGACGGGTTCACCGCCACGCAACGATTGGCGCCGAAGATGCAGTGCTCGCGATTCATCGACGTCGGCGTGTCGGCGTAGCAGATGTTGCCGCCGGCCCGGTAGCAGGGCCAGCCGCCGCGGTAGTACCAGCAGCGCGTGTCCTGGCAGAGATTGCCTCCGAGGGTGCCCTGGTTGCGGATCTGGGGAGTCGCCACGGCGCGTGCGGCGTCGGTCAACACCGAGAACTGCTCGCGCAGACCGGCGTGCTCTTCGACCTCGGTCAGCGTCGTCAGGGCGCCGATCTCGAAGCCGCCTCCCTCGAGAGGGCGAATGCCGCGCAGTTCGTCGATCTTGCCGAGATCGATGACCGCCGAGGGCCGCTTGGCGCGGTCCTTGAACCAGTCCATGCTGTCGAGGCCGCCGGCCAGCGGCCAGGCGTCCTCTCCCAGACGCGCCAGCAGGTCGCCGGCGGCGCTCAGCGACGCGGGTTGATAGAGGTCGAAGCCGGGAATCGAATCGTGAATGACTGCCATGGTTCTCTCCCCGCTCTCAGGCGTGTGCCCGGGTGGAGTCGACACGTTGGTGATTGCCGTCCAACTCGTCGATGATGTTGTCGGTCATGATCGGCGTCCGTCGGAAGACGGCGCCACCGAGGGCATCCTGGATCGCACAGGCGACGGCCGCCTGACCGGCGCCGACCGGAGGTTCTCCGATGCCCTTCGAACCGATCGGAGTCTGTGGATCGGCTTCGTCGACGAAGGCCGTCTTCGGATCCAGCGGGATGTCGAGCATGGTCGGCGGACGAGCCGTGTAGAAGCGGTGCGCGAAGGGCACACCCCACTTCGGGTCGTAGACCCACTTCTGTCCCATCGCCATGCCGACTCCCTGGATCATTCCACCGAGCACCTGGGCGCGAAGCGAGCGGGGATTCATCACGGTGCCGCAATCGGCCACGCCCGCATAGTCGACCAGACGTCGGTCGCCGGTCTCGAGATCGACTTCGACCTCGGCGAATCCGACGACGAAAGAGTACACGTTGCCCTCGTGCGGATAGGTGTCCTTGGCGACGCCGATCAGCCCCTTGCCTGCCAACGACTTCGCAGCCACGACGGTCATGCCGTTCAGGTTGTCGGCGAACTCGAAACCGCTATAGGGGCCGGCGAGCGCGATCGCCCGCTCGGCGGCGCGAGCGAAGCTCATGCCCTGCGAGCGATTGCCCTTGCGGTAGACGCGCTCGCCACCGACCGTGTAGTCGTCGGGGCGGCCTCCGAGGTCCTTCGCCGCGATCTCCTGCAGCTTGCGCCGCGCGTCTTCGGCAGCCGCCGAGATCGCGCGCGTGGTCGAGAAGGTCGTCATCGATCCCGCCTGGACCGCCGTATGCGGCAGCCCCTGGCTGGTGTCGCCCCAGACCACCTCGGTCTTCTCCCACGGGAAGTCGAGGACATCGCAGGCCACCCGGGCGGTGTCGGCGTAGGAGTGGGTACCCAGGTTGCCGACTCCCGTATGGATGTGCAGCTTGCCGTCGGTCGAGATGTAGAGCAGGCCGTCCCAGCCGCTGGTGCCGGCGACGTAGCTCGACACCGACCAGCCGAAGCCGGTCGCCTTCGAACCGTTGCGCTGCCCCGAGCGACCCTTGATCTCGTCCCACTTGACCAGTTCGCGTGCCTTGACCAGCGCTTCCTCGACCTTCGCCGAGGTGAGTTCCTGCTGTCGGGGTCCGAACTTCGACGCACCGTTCGGCGCGTTGACTCGACGCACCTCCCATCGATCCAGGCCGAGTTCGTTGGCGGCGCGATCGATCATCGGTTCGAGCATCGAGGTGATCTGCGATCCACCCGGCGCCCGCTGCGCTGAACGCGGCGGTGTGTTGGTGAACACCGACACGCCGCGGAAGCGGATGTTCGTCGGCTGGTACGACAGCGAGGCGATGTTGCCGGCCGTGAACAGGTCCGACTGTTTGCCGTAGGGGCCGTTGTCCTGCACCAGATACATGTCGATGGCCGAGATGGTGCCGTCCTTGCGCATGCCCAGCTTGATGCGACCGTGGAAGCCCGGTCGAGCGCGACCGTAGTAGGTCTCCTCGTAGCGGGTGACGCGCTGCATCACCGGCCGGCCGGTCTTCTTCGCCAGCAACGCGGCGATCGTCATGTTGACCGTTCCGGCGATCTTCGAACCGAAGCCGCCGCCGGTGAACTTGCACACCAGCACGACGTCCTCGGGCTTCATGTTCAACATGCCGGCCACCGCCGGGTGGGTGCGCTGAACGCTCTGGGTCGACGGATGGATGAAGAGCTTCTCGCCGCGCCAGTAGGCGAAGCACGTTCTCGGCTCCATCGGGTGATGGGTCGCCGACTGGTGATAGAGGGTCTCCTCGATGATCGAGTCGGCCTCGGCGAAGCCGGCGTCGATGTCGCCGTACGCCCACTCGTCCTCGGGCTCGCCCATCGGCATCATGTCGGGTCCGGCGGCGAGCCAGTCGTCGGCGGTCCACTTCAGCTCGACGGCACTCTGCACGACGCCGTCGTCGGTGCGCTCGCGCTTGAGGATGTTGCCGCCGACGCGGGCGTTCGGACTGCCGGGCCGCAGGCTCTCGAGCGGATCGAGCACGAAGGGCAGCGGCTCGAGGTCGAGCTTGATCTTCTCGATCGCGTTCGCCGCCGTCAGTTCGTCGACCGCAGCGACGGCCAGGATCGGCTGGCCCTCATAGAGCGGCTCATTGGTCAGGGCGACTTCGTTGAACGGATCGTCGGAACCCGGCACGTCCTCGGCGGTGATGATGCCCTCGACGCCGGGCATCGCGAGGGCTGCCGACACGTCGATGTTGCGGACCCGGCAGTGCGGCATCGGCGAGAGCAGCAGCTTCGCGAACAACATGCCGTCCGCACGGAAGTCCTCGGCGTACTTCGCCTGCCCCGTGAACTTGGCGTACAGGTCGGGGGGAATGTAGTCCTGGCCGTGAAGCTTGGTCGCCATGTCAGGCCCTCCTCGAGTACTCGGCGGCACGAAGGGCCGAGGTCAGGATCTTGTCGTAGTCGCCGCAGCGACAGAGGTTGCCCGACAGTGCGTGGGCCGCTTCAGCCCGCGTCGGGTTGGGATTCTTGTCGATCATCGCCACCATGCTCATGATGAAGCCCGGCGAGCAGAAGGCGCACTGGAACCCGGTCTCGTCGAGAACCGCCTGTTGAACCGGATGCAGGGTTCCATCGGCCGAGGCGAGACCCTCGATCGTGGTCACTTCGGCTCCCGTCGCCTGATGGGTCAACGTCGAGCAGGCGTACTGCGAGCGGCCGTCGACCAGCACGGTGCAGGCGCCGCATTCGCCGCGATCGCACCCCAGCTTGGTTCCCGTGAGCCCGAGCTTGTACCTCAGGGTCATGGCCAGGGTCTCCTGGGGCAGGACGTCGACGCGGCGGTCCTGGCCGTTCACCCTCAAGGTGACCAGCCTTTCGGCCGTTCCCTGCGCCGGCTGCTGGGCGTTGACCACTCCGTTCTCACGGAAGAGGTAGCTGGCGGAATAGGCCGTAGCGCCGCCGGCGACGACCCCCTTGATGAATCCACGTCGGGAGACCCGACTGCGGGTGATTGGCGTCGTTTCCATGGCGGTCACCTCGGGCACACGCTCAGCGCAGGCGCGACCGGAATCGGCCGGGGCTGCGGGCGTACCCACTCGTTCAATCAGTGGTTTCGAGTCCATACTGGATCGCTGAAGCGAATGCGCCATTCCTATCACGGTGTCCCGGAGCCGACAAGAATCGCCTGCGGCTAGAATCGCGGCCGAGACGACGATGGTCGAAAAACGGCTCCCACGAGTTCGACACCCCCTGCAGCGCTCCCCGGTCGGCGCAGGGTCCGCCCCAGACTCGCCCCGATCGTCCTGGCTCTCGCAATCGGATTCGCTCTCGCACCTGCCCTCGAAGCGCAGACCCTGGTGCTTCGCGACCTCCGCGCCATCCCTCCCCAGGCGGCACCCGCGGACCAGCAGGCCCTCCACCGGCTGAGCGTCGACGTCACCAACAACTCTGAATCCACGGCATCCAGACTGCGGTTCGCGGTCGACGTCAACGGCGCTGAGGTCAGCCTCTATCGAAGAAGGGTCTACCTGCTGACGATCCCACCGCAGCAGACCCGAACCGTGAGGCTCTACAACTTCTGGGCGCCTCCCGGGGACCTGCGGGTGTCGGTGAGCCTGGTCGACGCCCGAACCGTCGTCGACGAAGGTGGCGACGTTCCGACCTGGCGCGAAACCGGGGTGGTCGACGGCCTGCCGATCGAGATCGCCCTTCCCTGACCGGCCTGACCGCCGCGAAGAGCCGGCCCTGGATCGCCGATCCTCCCTGGTACGATCGGCGATCGCAGTCGAACGGTTGCGAGATCGAGAACGGTTCTCTCCATCATGACTTCGGAAGCACCCACGCCCATCTCCTCGGCCCCGGCGATCGAACGCCCGGGGCTCGACGAAGAGCCCTACTACCTGCCGGTCGGCGACGAGGTCGAAGTCTTCCAGGCAGCCTGGGAGCAGCGTCTTCCCGTGCTGCTCAAGGGTCCGACCGGCTGCGGCAAGACCCGCTTCGTGGAACACATGGCCTACCGCCTCTTCCGCGGCGACGCCGCCAGCGCGCAACGACGCGCCACCGAACACCCCCTGGTCACGGTGGCGTGCCACGAGGACCTCGGAGCGAGTGATCTCGTCGGACGCTACCTGCTGGTCGGGGAGGAAACCGTCTGGATCGACGGCCCCCTCACCCACGCGGTCCGCCACGGCGGCATCTGCTACCTCGACGAAGTCGTCGAGGCTCGCAAGGACACGACCGTTCTCATCCACCCGCTCACCGATCACCGACGGATCCTGCCGATCGAGAAACGCGGCACGGTCGCCGAGGCCCACGACGACTTCCTGCTCGTCATCTCCTACAACCCCGGCTACCAGTCGGTGCTCAAGGACCTCAAGCCTTCGACCCGGCAGCGCTTCGTGGCCCTCGACTTCGACTACCCGCCGCTCGAGACCGAGGCCGAGGTGATCGCCCATGAGGGCGGCGTCTCCGCCGAGATCGCCACCGACCTCGCCCGCCTCGGTGCAAAGGTCCGCCACCTCCGGCACGAGGGCTTCGAGGAGGGCGTCTCGACCCGTCTGCTGGTCTACGCGGCGCAGTTGATCGCCGCCGGCATCGCACCGCGCCGCGCCTGCGAGGTCGCCGTGGCGCGCGCCATCTCCGACGACCACGAGGTCGAACGAGCCGTTTCCGAGACCGTCGCGACGCTGTTCGCCTGAACGGTGACCACCATCCCCGGCAGCGTCACGTTCTCCGACTGCCGGCGGCTGCTCGAGCTCTACGGCGTCGCCATGGCGGAGCGTCCGGTGACGCTCGCTCCCACCGACGAAGCCCCCGAAGTCCTGAAGACGATCGGACACGATCTGCCGATCACGGACGGCGGCACGGTCTACCTGCCGCCGACGATGGTCGACCCACTCGGAACGGCAGACGCCTTCGGCCTCTACAAGCTGACGCTCCTGCACCAGCTCGCCTTCCGCAGCATCGGCACCCACCGCTTCTGCCGCGAGGTCGCCGAGGAGCGAATCCGAGGTCTGACGATTCCGCGCGCAGCGCCGGCCGGCGGCCTGCGGACCCGCACCGCCTTCGACAACTTCTTCGACGCCTGCCGACGTCCGTTCCTGGCGCGCTGGGTCTTCGGGGTGCTCGAGGACGTGCGGGCCGACGCCTGGTTGCACCGCTCCTACCCTGGAATCCGCGAGTCGCTGGCAGCCCAGCTCGAAGCCGCGGCGCGCACCAGACCGGTCGCCCTCCGGCTGCCGCAGCGCCAGGCGCTCACCGAGGCCCTGCTGCAGCTCAGCCTGGGTCGCGACCCGCGGGCCGAGGCAGCCGACGAGAAGGCGAGGCGCGACCTCGGGCCGGTCGTCGCCAGAATCGCGGAGTGTGTCGACGTGGTGCGTCGCGACGACGCCGACGTCTACGACACCGTCGAACAGACGCTGGCCTGTTGCCGCGTGCTCGAAGGTCGCAGGAGCACGGCTCGCACTGATGCCGAGCGCTGGAACCGGCTCGCAGGTCCACCGATCGACGTCGACCTCGACACAGAACGCAGCGACCCGAGCCCGAAGGCCGAAGACCTCCCCGAGGCCGTCTCGCTGCGCGCGCCCCTGCGCCCCGAGGTCATGCAGCGACTGACGCAACTCGAGGAACTGGCGGCCGAGATCGAAGCCCTCAGCCCGGACCAGACGGCCTTTCCCATCGACCTGCCGGTCGACCTCCCGGACGACGACGCCCTCGACGTCCGGACGATCCAGGAAGCGGCCGGACCGGTGGCCGGTGATCGAACTGCCACCGATCTGCCCCCGAGCCGCGGCGACGACGACGCGGCCACCGCCGAGCGGATCGCCGAACTCGAGAGTCGGGCCGCCGATCTGCGTCACGACCTCGGCCTCCGTTCTGAAGCCGCATCGGCCGACTCCGACGTCTGGCTCTACGACGAGTGGGACCATCAACGCAACGAGTACCGAAGGCAGTGGTGCCACCTGCGCCACCGCCCGCTGGTCGAGAAGGACACGGCGTCGCTGCACCAGGCGCTGGCCGACTCGGCCAGCCTGCGCTGGCAGGTGCGGCGTAGTTTCGAACTGCTGCGCCCCGAGATGCTGCGTCGGGTCCGTCGGCTCGACGACGGCGAGGAAGTCGATCTCGACGCCGCCATCGAAACCCTCATCGATCGCCGCGCCGGAGCGCAGCTCGACGATCGCGTCTACACGCAGCGCCGCAAGATCGAGCGCGACGTCGCGGCGGTCTTCCTGGTCGACCTGAGTGCGTCGACGGATTCGGAGATCCCGATCGAGCGCGAACTCGATCCGCAAGCACCGGCGCCGAAGCCGGGCCCCGACTACACCGGCATCCTGGGCGACGAAGACGACTGGCTGCTGTTCACCGGCGATCGAGCGGGCGGTCGCCGACGACGCGTCATCGACGTCGAGCGCGAAGCGGTCCTGCTGATGGCCGAGTCGCTCGAAACGCTCGGCGACGCCTACGCCATCTACGGCTTCTCCGGCTTCGGCCGCAAGCACGTCGACCTGTTCGTCGCCAAGGACTTCGAGGACCGCTACGGCGAAGGCGTCCGCGCCCGCCTCGCCGGCATGAAGCCCGAGCGCAGCACCCGCATGGGCCCCGCCATCCGCCACGCCCTCGAGAACCTGCAACGCCGCGACGCCCGCATCAAGGCGCTGATCGTGATCAGCGACGGCTACCCGCAGGACTACGACTACGGCGAAGACCGGGCCAGCAGGACGTACGGCATCCAGGACACGATGATGGCGCTGCGCGAATGCGAGAAGAAGGGCGTCCACACCTTCTGCATCACCGTCGACCCGGCCGGTCACGACTACCTGCGCGAGATGTGTCCGGATCGCAAGTACATGGTGATCGATGACGTAGCCGCTTTGCCGGCTGAGTTGCCGAAGGTCTACCGCGGGTTGACGACGTAGGGTCGGTCGGCCGCGGATCGGCAACCCTCCGGGTTGCTTGGAAGTTCGCTTCGCGAACTTCTGACGTAGCTCCAGGCAGCCAGTAGGCTTGCCGAGCCTCCGTGGGTCCTCGCTGCGCTTCGACGATCTGAGGCACGCTTCACGGCCTCAGGAGCTAGGAGCGTTGACGAACGTCTCCTGGTCCCTCTTGTATGGGCCGGGAACGATTGTGGCCCATCCTGTCCGAACTGACGATGGAGACGGCCGCCTTGGAAGGGGCTCGCGACCGGCGGAGCGATCCGGGGCAAGGGGTGACGGGGTACGTCGCGCGAACATAGCCCTTTGGTCGTCCGCGCGCTCTCATCGCCGGCAACCCTTCGGGTTCCGCTAGGAAGTTCACTTCGCGAGCTTCTGCGCTGGGTGAATGGGTAGGAAGAGCCCCGGTCACCCCTTGCCCCGGATCGCCCCGCCGGTTGGGGGACGTTGAGGTGGCGGCCTTCAGGATCATCCGATCCGTCGTAGCCGCCGCAGGGAGGGGTCGGAGAGTCTCGGACTGCATTCCCCGTCTCTTCTAAAGCACCTTGAGTCGGAACCAGCAGGAACTGATCAAGTAACGAATAACGTTACTCGTTATAGAATCCACTCGAAGCACGGCGCGTGGTGATCTTCAGCTTCAAGGACCGAGAGTCCGCGAAGGTCTTCGATTTACGGTTCTCGAAACGATTCCCTCCCGACATCCAAAGGCGTGCGCTGAAGAGAATGAAGATACTCGATGCTGCTGAGAAGCTGACGGACCTCTCCGTCCTTCCGGGCAATCGTCTGGAGGCTCTCAGCGGCGATCGAACTGGCCAGCACAGCATCCGCATCAACGATCAGTGGCGGGTGTGCTTCCGATGGATCGACGGAGATGCCTACGACGTCGAGATCACCGACTACCACTAGAAGGAGACGCCATGCCCAGCTCGATCGAGCCAGTCCATCCCGGCCAGATCCTGAACGACGACTTTCTCGTTCCCACGGGGATGAGCCGCGCTGCCCTGGCCAGGGCCATCGGGGTACCCACGCCTAGAGTGAACGACATCGTCCTCTGCCGGCGAGGCGTCACCGCCGACACCGCCTTGCGCCTGGCCGCCTTCATCGGCACCACTCCCGAGTTCTGGATCAACCTCCAATCCACCTATGAACTCGACATCGCCCGCCAGAAGGCCGACCTGGTTGCGCAGGTCCGAAAGATCCAGCCCTACCAGGCGGAAGCCACAGTCGGCTGATCGCGCTTCAGCTCGAAACACCGAGCTTCAACGACTGTCCGGCAACGAGAGAGCCTTTGAACTCTCTGACGATGGACACGGCCGCTTGGGAAGAGTTGTCCCTTGTGACCGGCGGGCCGATTCGGGGAAAGGGCTGATGGGGCACGGAGGCAACCCTTCGGGTTGCTTGGAAGTTCGCTCCGCGAACTTCTGCGCGTACATTGCCCTTTGGTCGCGTACGCGCGCTCGCTTGGCCAGCGGCCGCTACCGGGATCACCTTTTGCAGGTTTGGCTGTTGTGCCTGGCCAAGAGACCCCATCAGCCCTTTCCCCGAATCGCCCCACCGGTGGGGAGCACCTCGAGGGGCGGCCTTCAAGTGGCGCGAGACTTCCTTCCCGCCACCAAGGGGCACACCTGACGATTGCTCCGGCGCAACCGGAGCCTTGGCTCACGGACCGACCTGCCGACCGCTGGCGACCAGAACCCGAGGCCGAGAGGGGTACGACCGTACGACTGCCAGCAGTTCGCGACAGCGAACTGCCAAGCAACCGGAACGGTTGCCGCAGCCCGAAGGGCTGCCACGATCATCCGGGCGACTGACGCACGAAAGCCGGTGGTATTACCACCGGCTTTCAGAACGTCCACCCTAACTCAGTGTCGGCGGGTCCCGTGTTGCCACGCTTCCGACTTCAACCGAGCGGGAAGACTACCGGCCGATCTTCGATTCGGAGATTAACGGGCTCCTCCTCGTCGATCGGACCGGCACCACATCTGCTCGAAGTTTTCTGCCTTTCCCTTGCGGTTCCAGCCTTCTGCCTCCGAACCGGGGAACGATCTGGGTTGTTCGCTCCCCCACTGTCCTGTTCGGGTCTCCCGTTCAGACCCACCGGCGAACTGTGGTTATCCCTTGCTCTTCCCTGCCGGCTGTCCCTTGCGGGGCTGCCGTTCCAGTTCCCTGGGAGTGTTCCGATCGCTCGGTCTCACCAGTTCCCTGGGCCAGGGTCCACAGGGTGTTTCCCGGTGGCCCCTGAAAGCGTCCGGTCGCTTGCGCGCCCTTCCGCCCCCAGGGTCGTTCCACTCCAGTTTCCGCTGCCGCTTGCGCGACCTCGTCCACCGTCGCTTCCCGACCTCCCTCCGAGTCGCTTGCGCTTCCCTTCGGGCCGCTCGGTCCACTCGGCTTGCGCCTCGCTTTCCTTGCGGGAGATCGACTGCCGAAGCTGTCTCTCTCTTGGACTGAAAACAATGTAGCACCCTTGTCAAGGGGGGCGGCGAAAAATCGTACCTATCAATCTCGCCGAATGCTCATTCATCCCCTTGTGCGACGTGGCTCCGCCACGCCTCCGCGGGTCTTCACTGCGCTCCGACGATCTCGGGCACGCCTTTCCGCCTCAGGGTGCAACCTATGGAGCAGCTGCCAAGGAACTCGAAGAGTTCCCGCACGCTTTCCTGCCTCACGGTGAAGTACTGCGCTCGCTTTGGTCCGAGAGCAATCCGCCGCCCGGCCACCAGCAGTTCGCAAAGCGAACTGCCAAGGAACCCGCAGGGTTCCCGGAATCCGCAGAGGGTTCCCGGAACCCGAAGGGTTCCCGCTTTCCTGCCTCACGGTGAAGTACTGCTCTCGCCTTGGTCCGAAGGGCCTCACGATCTGGTTGTTCGCTCGGTTCCGACGCCCCGCTCTACCTTCTCCAGAAGTCGATCGAGCTCCTCTCGCCTCTCTCTCACCTCGGGCAGGCGAAGACTGCCCATGGGTTCGAGGATCGCTTCGGCCGCCAGGAGGCAATTTCTCTCGCCTGCCGAGTCACCGAGGGAGCGCAGCGATCTGCTCTTGCCGATGATCCGGTTCGCAGCGTCGACGAGTCTGCCGCTCCTGGTGTGAAGGTCGATCGAGATGTCGAAGCAACCTACCGCCAGAGCGTGTTCATCCTGCAGTTGATGAACAACGGCCTGAATCTCCGACCGTGCGGCCTCTGCCAGCTCGCCTTCGACCTCGGCCAGGCGGTCTCTGGCCTCGAGAAAGGTCTGGATCGCGAGAGCTCGGTCCCCAGTGAGCAAGTGGGTGTTGGCTATCTCCGACTCGAGGTTGGCCAGAAACAGCGGTGACGCGGATTCGAACCCGAGTTCCAGCGAGCGTTCGAAGACTTCCCTGGCTTCTGGCAGTCGATTCCCTTCCTTCAAGCAGTGGCCGACCTGAGCCAGTGCGTCGGCCATACCCAGTTCGTCTCCAGCGTCCTCCCACGCCGCGAAGCTCTCCCGAAATAGCTTCTCCGCCCCCTGGTAGTCCCGGGCAAGCAGTTGGACCCTGCCGAGCTGGAGAAGGCTCCTGGCCGTCCCCCAGCTGTCATCGCCAAGCTCTTGATGGATCCCGAGCGCTTCGGTGAACAACGTAGCGGCTCGGCCGACATCGCCCCGAGAGAGCTGGAGATCAGCTAGGACGCCGAGAGCCCAGGCTCTCGTCCTCGGCGGCTGCTTCGGGCCCGCCAACCACCGCGCCGAGTATTCAACCCTATCCAGGTCTCCTCTCGACTGAGCGTCCGCCAACCGCCTGGACATCAGCCGTCGGCGACTGTCGCGCCAGAGGACCGCGACAGCCATCAAAGCCACGCCGACGACAACCACTCGGAGCAGAGCTGGGATCCACTCGAGCGACTGTGTCATCGAGTCGAGTCTATGTGAGTGTCCTCCGGCGTCTCGGCTCTGGACACAGCTGGCTCATCCCCCTTGTGGGCAACTCGAAGGGTTGCCGTTGCAATCCGAAAGCCGAAAGGGTTGCCGTTGGAACCCGAAGGGTTGCCGTTGTCGGTCACAAGACCATGCGTTTCAGCCATCTGTTCATGGCGCCGGCCTTCACGGTAGGCTTCGCCGCACACCCAAATTCAGGAGATCGCCGATGAAGACGCAGGAACCGCAGGACTCGAACGGCATCAACCCCGCCGCGCCAGGGCGTCGCCGGCTTCTCAAGGCCATCGGGCTGAGCGCCGTCGCGACGCAGATCGGCCTCGACTGGACCCGGCCGACGATTCGCCTCGGCTCGCTGCCGGCGCATGCTCAGCTCACCGAACTCTGGTGCACCGTCGGCTTCTCCATGACGGTCGACCCGTCGGGCCTGGGCAGCGTCACCATCGACTTCATCGACATGGCTACGGTCACGGCCGTCCAGACGTTCAGCGGCGCCGCAGGGCTCGGCCCGGGGGAAGCCATGGGAGGCACCATCGACATCGACTTCTCCCGTTCGGCCTCCTCGCAGTTCGGGGTGACCTGGTCCGCCGAGTGCTGCACTGAGACTGCATCGGGGCAACAGACCGTCGGCGGCGCGCTACTGGTCGACGAGGCGCAGTTCGTCGTAGTGGAGGCGACCGCTTCCGGCGAGTGCCAGCTCTCGGCGCCGGATCTCGACGACGAGAGCTCCGGCTTGACGCTCTTCGCCTGAGGGGGGGCCATCGACGACGGAGGCCCGGCCAGGCAGCGAGCCGGGGGACGGGTCGGAGACTGCCCGGAGGAGAGCGCGTCCTCGCCGCTCGTGCGGGGAGCGGTCCCCCATGGTTCGATCGCTCGCTCGGAAAAGGTGGCGGTCGTCCCTGCGCAGCGAGGAGTGCACCCAGGGGGAGACCGTGGGCAGTCCCACTCCCCGCCTCACGTTGTAAGTCGCTCGCTCAGACAGGCCTGACGAGTTCCACGAGGCCTCCGATTGCCAGCAGTTCGCGACCAGCGAACTGCCAAGGAACCCAAAGGGTTCCCCCGAAGGGTTCCCGCAATCCGAAGGATTGCCACACCATCACCTCCCGATATTGCCGGCAGTTCGCAACGCGTACTGCTAAGGAACCCGCAGGGTTCCCGGAATCCGCAGGGTTCCCGGAATCCGCAGGGTTCCGCGGGGTTCCCGGAATCCGCAGGGTTCCCGGAATCCGCAGGGTTCCCGGAATCCGCAGGGTTCCCGGAATCCGCAGGGTTCCCGGAATCCGCAGGGTTCCCGGAATCCGCAGAGGGTTCCCGGAATTCGAAGGGTTCCCCGTTATAGTCCGGGGATGGCTGAAGGCGAGCCGCAGGCGAGCAGCGATCCGGTGAAGGAGCCCCAGCTGGGGAACCTCTTCGCGGGGCGCTACCGCATCGACAGGCTGCTCGGTCGGGGGATGACCGGGGCGGTCTACCAGGCGTTCGATCAGGACGTCGGGGACGACGTCGCCCTCAAGATGCTGACGCCCAGTGCCGGGGGGCCGGACGACGCCGTCGAGCGGTTCCGGCGCGAGGTGCGGGTGGCGCGGCGGGTGACGCATCGCAACGCGGCGCGGATCTTCGATCTGGGGACGGTGGACGGCTCGCTCTACCTGACGATGGAGTTCGTCGATGGCGAGAGTCTGCACGAACGGCTGAAGCGCGAGCAGCGCCTGACCTCGGCGGTGGTGCTCGATATCGCGTTCCAGATGGCGAGCGGACTGTCGGCCGCCCACGAGGTCGGCGTGGTGCATCGCGACATCAAGCCCGCCAACGTCATGTTCGACTCCACCGGCCGTGTCGTGCTCACCGACTTCGGTCTGGCACGAGCGGTGTCGAGCGACGCCGACGTCACTCTCGGACCGACCATGATGGGGACGCCGTCCTACATGGCCCCCGAGCAGGTTCGGGGACAGGCGGTGGGACCGGCCGCCGACCTCTATGCGTTCGGCGCCGTGCTCTACGAGATGCTCACCGGGCAGTGCCCCTTCATTCGCGAGGACGCTGCCGCCACCGCCATGGCGAGGCTCGTCGAGGACCCGGTCGATCCCCGCCAGCTCGTCTCCATCCCCTCCGATCTTGCCGAACTCGTTCTGGCCTGTCTGCAGCGCGAAGCCGAGGGCCGACCCGATTCAGCCGCCCAGATCGCACGAGCGCTGACGTCGATGGAGGCCCGCTGGAGCGAGGTCGATGCCACGGCGACCCTGTACTCGCCGACTGTTCTCCACCCCGACCGCCCATCGCAGACCGCTCCGCCCCGCGGCCTCGCCAACGCCCACAGCGCCGCCAGCACCTTCATCTCGATCGCCCCGCAGGACCGGACCCTGGCCGTGCTGCCGTTCCGGTTCCGCGGCGACCCGGCGCAGGCCTACCTCTCCGAATCGATGGCCGAGGATCTCGTCGACGTGCTCACCACCACCCGGGGCCTGCGGGTCAGCTCCAGCGGCGCGACCGCGAAGTACGAGGGACAGTCCGTCGACCCTCGGGAAGCCGGCCGCGAGCTGGGCGTCGATGCGATCGTCGAGGGCACCGTGCGACTGCTCGGAAAACAGCTGCGGATCTCGACCCGCCTGGTCGACGTCGCCACCGGCGAACAGCTCTGGGTCGGGCGCTTCGACGACGCGTGGAACGACGACCTCGAACTCATGGAGATCACCGCCCAGCGCATCGCCGAGAACCTGCGCAACGAGCTCGAGCTGCTCGGCGCCCGCTTCCGGGTTCCCGAGAACGCCATCGAGATGTATCTGGAGGCCACCCACCGGACCGAACGGGCCACCCTCGCCGACGGCATGTACGACGAAGCCCTCAAGCTGCTCGAGAAGGCGCTCGAAGTGGCCCCCGATTTTCAGCTCGGCCTGGCCATGCACGCCGAACTCTCCGTGCGCCGCTGGTTCCTGCCCGCCGGCCGCGAGGACGAGGCCGTGGCGCGACGCGCCCACGAGTCGGTCGAGCGCGCCCTCGCCAAGGCCCCCGACCTGGCCCGCACCCACTACGCCGCCGGTCGTCTGGCGGTCAGCGACGGCCGCTTCCAGGACGCGGCCCGCGAACTCACCCTGGCGCTGTCGATGGCACCCACCTACGCCGCCGTGCACGACTACCTCGGCGGACTGCAGTGCGAGGCCGGACGCGGCGCCGAAGGCGTGCGTCACATCGAACTGGCCGCCAAGCTCGACCCGACCATGGCGGTCGGCCCCAACCTCGCCCGCAGCAAGGCCCTCGCCGGCGACTTCGACAGCTACCGCGAGATCGTCTCGACCCTCCAGCAGACGCCCTCGATCTCGCGCTTCATGCTCGAGTCGCTGGAGATGCGTGTCGCCGGCTGGCGCGGCGACCTCGACGCCGTGCGCCGCTACCGCCCGGCCGCCTTCATCCCCCCCGGCCATCCGGCGCAGGTGTTCTACGAAGCCCAGCGCGCCGCGCTGCTCGGCGAATCGACGGTCGAAGAGGTCCTCGAACTCCCCGAACTCGTCCTGAAGTCGGGAGCCGGCCCGCGCCTCGAAGTCTTCCTGCGCCAACTCGTGATCGAGGCCCTCGCCCCCATGGGCGCCGCCGACAGCGCCATCGAGCAACTCCAGATCCTCGCCGCCTCGCGAGCCTTCGTCGACACCGACTGGCTCGACCGCTGCCAGGCGCTGGACTCCCTGAGAAGCCGCAAGGAGTTCGCCGGGGTTGTTGCGGAGGTTCGCCGGCGGGCAGACGCAATCTGGCGAGTGAGTTAGCGCTGCCGGCGCGAGATCGCACCGAACCTCGCCGCGTCCTCGTCGAGTCCCTTGTGCGACGTAGCTCCGCTACGCCTCCGCGGGCCTCTCCTGCGGCGCGACGATCTCCGGCACGCTTTCGCGCCTCACGTTGAAGTCATTCGGTCGGACTGGGTTGTTGCTACTGCGTCTAGGCGGCAAGGAGCTGTGACTTCCCTCAAGGGGGCAACCTGGCGAGCCTTGAGTCCCTGGCCGGTAGGAGAAGCCTAGAAGGAGGCCTCGACTGCCCACAGTCCACGAAGCCGCGAACTGCCGATCCGAGGGCTGCCGGTAGTAGGGCCCTACCACAAGCCACCTCATCGGCTCTCCGCGAGATGCCCCACGAGATGCCTACCAGCTCTTGGTCGAAGGCAGACTTGGATTCGGTGCGAAGCCAGAAGCCCAGGTCTGGAAGTTCTCGCCGAGACCTTGGCGGCGGGCTGAACGAATCGCGCAACCTTGAAGGCCGCCCATATTGACGTTCCCCACCGGCGGGCCAATGCCGGGCAAGGGGTGACGGGGGCCCTTCGGCAGGCCAAAGGAACGACCTGCAAAGGCTCATCCCGGTAGCGGCCGCTGCCGATGAGAGCGCGCGAACAGACCAAAGGGCAATGTTCGCGCGACGTACCCCGGCACCCCTTGCCCGGCATTGGTCCGCCGGTCCGCGATGGCCTTCCAAGCGGCCGGCTCCATCGTCACCACGCTCCACAAGTGACGACACCATTTGCGAGCAACCCTGGACAGGCTTACACTCATCGATACCATTCCGACAGGAGATCACCAATGATCAAGCGAAGCTTCTGCCTTCTCTTTGCACTCGTCGTCGTACTCGCCGGTACACCGGCCGTGGCTGCGGAAGCCGCCGGCATTCCGCGCACGCCTGACGGGCGGCCGGACTTCACGGGGACGTACAACGCCGCCACCCTCACTCCGCTCGAACGACCGCCCGCACTCGGCACCCGGGCCTACCTGACGCCCGAGGAAGCCGAGGCGCTGGCCCAGGAGGAACACGAGCTGGTCAGTGGCGCGCTCGAGCAGTCGGACGCCGATCGTGATGCTCCGGCCGAGGGTGGTTCTGCCGTCGTCGGACTCGAGCACACCGCCACCGGCGGCAACGACTTCGGCGCCGGCAATGTCGGCGGCTACAACTTCTTCTGGATCGACCGCGGCAGCGAGACCTTCATGGTCGACGGCAAGATCCCGACCTCGATCATCATCGATCCGCCCAACGGCCGCATGCCGCCCATGAAACCGGCCGCAATGCAGGCCATGATGAAACGCTTCTCCGCCTTCCTGCGGCCCAACGACGGCACCGCCTGGTGGGTCGAGGAGAACGGCCCCGGCCCCTACGACGGACCCGAGTCGCTGGCGATCAGCGAACGCTGCATCCTCGGATTCACCGGCGCGGCGCCGACGCTGCCGAGCCTCTACAACAACTTCAAGACCATCGTGCAGAGCGAGGACTATGTGGTCATCCATCTCGAGATGGTCCACGATGCCCGCATCGTGCGGATGAAGACCGACGGGCGCACCGTCGAACATCCGCCCGCCGACGTGACCCCCTGGATGGGGGATTCGATCGGCTGGTGGGAGGGCGACACCCTGGTGGTGGAGACCACCAACTTCCACCCCGAGTCGGCCATGCGTGGAGGCTCCCCGAACACCAGGGTGACCGAGCGCTTCAGCATGCAGGACAACGGCAGCGTCGTCTACCGGTTCACGGTGGAAGACGACACCGTCTGGACCGCGCCCTGGACCGGCGAGTACCTCTGGCAGGCCAGTGACGACCAGATCTACGAGTACGCCTGCCACGAGGGCAACTACGCCATGGGCAACGTGCTTCGTGGAGCCCGGTTGCTCGAAGAGGAAGCGATGCAGGCGAACTAGGGCTTCGACACCCTGGTGCCTCCTTGCGGGCCGGCCCTTCGGGCTGGCCCGTTCCATCTCGGGCGGGTACACTCCAGCCCGCCGACAAGCACGCGCCTGGAGGTGTGCCGGCGGACCTTCGAGATGTCGCGCACCCGCTCAGCCGCACCCCCATCGCGACCGTTCCCGACGGTACCGGGCCGCCCGGCGGTCGCCCCTCGCCGGAGGCGACTCGCGACACTCCTGGCGCTGGTGCTGATCACGGTCGCGCTGCCGACCGCGACGCTGGCGCGGCCGCAGCACCCGGTCATCTTCATCCACGGCCTGGCCTCCGATTCGGACACCTGGGATGCCATGAAGGCCATCCTCGACCTCGACGACACCTGGACCTTCGGCGGCATGCCCCAGTATGTCGAGGCGGATGACGTGGTTCTCCTCGTCGAGCCCGGCGACTACTACACGATGGACTTCTCCGACGCCTTCGCCGCCGAGTGCTCCGGGCAGGCCCTGCCCCTGTCGCGACGGGCCTACGAGGTCGGCCGGGTGATCGAAGAGGTCCTGCTGGTCAACGGCGCCGAACAGGTCATCCTCGTCGGGCACAGCCTCGGCGGCCTGTCGGCGCGCGCCTACGTGCAGTCGATCGGAATGCACTCCCTGATCTCGGGCCTGTTCGCCTTCGGCGACGACGTCAACCAGCTCATCACCATCGGCACGCCCCACCAGGGAACGCCCCTGGCCAGCCTCTGCCTGGACCTGCCCTGGCTCTGCGGAATCGGCGACTTCATCGACCCCGACTGTCCGAGCGTGGGTGAACTGAGACCCACGGACCTGGTCATCCTGGGCGTCAACAACTTCGCCCTCAACCCCCTACCCGAGCTCCTGGTGTGGAGATCGATCATCGGCACCGGCACGGATGTCTTCCTCACCACGGAGGACGGCGACGGTGTCGTGCCGGCCACGAGCCAGAACCTCGCAACGCTCGAGGCCTTCGACGAACTCGACCACGAAGCCCATCCCCTCTTCGTGCCCTACGACAGCTCCTGCAACCCCGCGCCATTCGCCCAGAGCCATACCTGCGAGACCAGCGACCCGGGAGTCCTGGCGAAGATCCTGGATCTGATCCCCTCCGTCCCCGAGGTACCCGACCTCATCGTCTTCTCCCCCGGGGTCGATTCAGCCGATCTCCAAACGGGCGGGACCTTCCTGTTGTCGGCGACCGTCAGGAACCAGGGAACGACGACGGCCGCCGCCACCACCCTGCGCTACTACCTGTCGAGCGACCTGACGATCTCCACCAGCGACACCCCGCTCTCCACCGACGCGGTGAACAGTCTCGCCGCCGACGCCACGCAGGTGCTGAGCGAGCCGGTCGCCGCGCCCGCAACCGCCGGCACCTACTGGGTCGGCGCCTGTGTCGACGGGGTCGCCGGTGAACTGACGACGGGCAATCGAGGCTCTGCCTGAGTCCAGATCGAGGTCGCGAACAGCGGCGTTGACTTCAGCGACGGCCTCGAGTCCGGCGACACCTCGGGCTGGGATTCGACCCGGGACTGACGCTCCGTCGGCGGTCCTTGCGAAGTCGAAGCGATCGGGCCCCGCCAGGGTGCTCGAACCCGGCGGGGCCAACTCTCGCCGTCTGTAACAACTGACCCGCTCCCCCGTAGGCAGCGACAACGCCCGCCCACGCGGGCCCGACTGCGCTGCACGCTGCCCCGGGGGAACCGACGCCGATGAAAGAACTCACCCACGAGATCCGCTACGCCCTTCGCAAGTTGTGGCGAGCCAGGGCCTTCTCGGCTCTGTCGATCGTCACCCTGGCCCTCGCCATCGGCGCCGGTACGGCCATCTTCACCGTGGTCCACAGTGTTCTGCTGCAGCCCTTGTCGTTCGAGGATCCCGACCGACTGGTGGGCGTCTGGCACAAGGCGCCGGGGCTCGGATTCGACAAACTGAACCAGGCCCCGGCGCTGCATTTCACCTATCAGGAGAACACCCGGACGTTCGAGGACATCGGCATGTACGACCAGGGCCGCGTGTCGATCACCGGTATCGGGCAGCCCGAACAGCTCGACACCATGTGGGTGACGGACAGGGTCTTTCCGCTCCTTCGGGTCCAGCCCCACATCGGCAGGAACTTCACCGCCGAAGACGACGCCCACGGAACGAAGGAAACCGCCATGCTCAGCCACGGCTACTGGCAGCGCAGGTTCGGCGGCGATCCCGAAGTCGTCGGTCGCACTCTCCGAATCGCCGGGCGGCCGATCGAGATCATCGGCGTCACACCGCCCGACCTGCGCTTCCTCGACCAGGACCCCGACCTCTTCATGACGTTCCAGTTCGACCGTTCCGAACTCTTCGTGGGCAACTTCAGCTACCAGGGAATCGCGCGATTGCGTCCCGACGCGACCCTCGAGCAGGCCAACGACGACATCGCCCGCATGATTCCGCTCGCCATCGAGCAGTATCCGATGCCCGACGGACTCACCGTCGGGATGCTCGAGGAGGCGGGCTTCGGCCCCCAGGTCACCGAACTCAAGGAGGACGTGATCGGCGACATCGGCAACGTCCTCTGGGTGTTGCTCGGAACGGTCGGCATCGTGCTCCTGATCGCCTGCGCCAACGTCACCAACCTCTTCCTGGTGCGGGCCGAAGCCGGCCAACGGGAGATCGCCGTGCGCACCGCCCTGGGCGCCGGCCGCGGTCGCATCGTCGGCCACTTCCTGAGCGAGAGCGTCGTGCTGGCCGTCGCCGGCGGAACGCTCGGCGTCGGCGTCGCCTGGGTCGCCCTTGGCGTCCTGCGCTCGGTGGCGCCGTCGACCCTGCCACGGTTGGGCGAGATCACCCTCGACGCCACGGTGCTGGGATTCGCCGCGCTGGTGTCGGTCGCCTCGGGTCTCCTGTTCGGCGCCTTCACGCTGTGGCAGTCGGGCCGGCCCGAACTCACCTCGTCGCTCAAGGAGGGCGGGCGCGGCATCGGCATGGGAAGCCAACGGCTACGCAACCTGCTGGCGATCTCCCAGATCGCGCTGGCCTCGGTACTGCTCATCGCCTCGGGTCTGATGTTGCGCTCGTTCAGCGCCCTGCGCGACGTCCACCCCGGCTTCACCGACCCCGAGCACGCCCTCACCCTGCGCATCGCCCTCCACCCCGGTGAATTCGACAACGGCGACGCGATCGTCCGCGCCCACGAAGCGCTGCTCGAGCGCATCGCTGGAATCGCCGGCGTGACCTCGGTGGGCGCCACCACGTCGGTGACCGCCGACGGCAACGACAGCAGCGATCCGTTGCTGGTCGAGGAGTTCCCCCTCCAGGCCGACGCCCTGCCTCCGATCCGGCGCCTGAAGAACGTCACACCGACCTACTTCGAGGCGATGGGCAACCCGCTCCTCCATGGTCGAGCGTTCACCCCGGACGACGCCTACCTTCGCCGGCCGGTCACCATCATCACCGAGAACTTCGCCCGCGAGTACTGGTCCGACCCCTCACAGGCGCTCGGCAAGCGGCTGCGTGAGGCGCCCAGGTCCCCGTGGCGCGAGATCGTCGGCGTGGTCGGCAACGTGCACGACGACGGCGTCTCGCAGGACGCGACCGCCATCGCCTATTTCCCCATCGCGATGAGCGGCATGTGGGGGGAGGTCGAGCAGATCCGCAGTTCCCTCAGCTACGTCATCCGGACCGAACGCAACGATCCGAAGAGTCTGCTGCCCGAGGTCCGAGACATCATCTGGTCGGCCCATCCCGACGTGCCGATCGCCAACGTCCAGACCCTGCAGGAAATCCTCGACCGCTCGCTGGCGCGGACCTCGTTCGCGCTGGTCATGCTCGGACTGGCGGCGGCCGCCGCCGTCGCGCTCGGCGCCATCGGCACCTACGGCGTGATCTCCTACACCGTCGCCCAACGCACCCGCGAGATCGGCGTGCGCATGGCGCTGGGCGCGCAGCGTGCCGACGTCACCCGCATGGTGTTGAACCAGGCCCTGGTCGTCGCCGCGATCGGCATCGCGGTCGGACTGGTCTCGGCGGTCGGCCTGACCCGGCTGATGGCGGCGCTGCTCTTCGGCGTCGGCACCACCGACGTCGTGACCTTCGCGACCACCGCGGTGTGCATCGCCTTCGTCGCGCTGGCCGCCGGCACGGTGCCGGCGATGAGGGCGACCGCCGTCGACCCCGTGGAAGCGCTGCACTGGAACTGATCGCTCCGGGCACGACGATGGATCGCGGTGGCTCTTCCCACCGTGGCGGAGAGCCATCAGAGTTCCTGCCCAGGCACCCTCCTGAGACAAGGGCAGACGGCCTCGAAGTCTGCCTCGGAGTCGACGTCGGCAGCCGAGCGATCAGTCTCCGGGCGGAGGCGCTCTCCCGGACGGAAAACGACCCGAGCCGCGGCCCACAATCGGGCGGCTCGGCCCGCGATACGCTCCTGCGATGAACAAGATCTCCCTCGGCGCCCACGTCGGCCAGCAGAACCTGCCGATCGAAGAACTCCGCGCTGCCTGGCGCCGCCTCGAAGCCGCGGGCCTCGACTGGATCTCGGCCTGGGACCACTTCTACGAAGCCCCGCCGGAGGGCGGCACGGTCGATCATTTCGAGGCTCTCGCGACCCTCGGCGCGATGGCCGTGGAGACGAAGAAGGTGCGCCTCGGCTGTCTGGTGTTCTACGTCGGCTACCGCAATCCCGCCCTGCTGGCGAAGGCGGCGACGACCCTCGACCACCTGAGCGGCGGGCGCTTCACGCTCGGCCTCGGCGCCGGCTGGCATGAGTGGGAGGCCGCCGCCTACGGCTACGACTTCCCGTCGGTGGGCCGTCGCCTCGACATGCTCGACGAGGCCGCCACCCTCATCCGGTCGATGCTCACCGAGGAGCGAACGACCTTCGAGGGTGAGCACTTCCGGGTCGAGAACGCCTCCTGCCTGCCGGCGCCCGTCCAGCAACGTCTGCCGATCTACATCGGGGGCATCGGCGAGAAACGCACCCTGAGGATCGCGGCGCGCCACGGCGACGGCTGGAACGCCGCCTACGTCTCGCCCGAGGAGTACGCCCGCCTCAACGGCGTGCTCGACGACTGGTGTGAGGCCGAGGACCGCGACCCCGCGACGCTGGTTCGTTCGGTCAACGTCAGCTTCCACCTGGTCGAGGACCCGGCCGACATCCCGAAGGCCCGGGAGGCGCTCGAACGGCAGTGGGGGCCGCGCGCCGAGCGCGTGCGAGCCGGCTCGCTGGTGGGCACACCCGAGATCGCCGAAGACCGCATCGCAGCCTGGTTCGAGGCCGGCGCCGGCGAGGTCAACATCGCGTTGCGAGCCCCCTGGGACCCGGCTGCCTTGAACACCTACCTCACCGAGACGGTACCGGCTCTCCGGCGTCGCTTCGCCGCGGGCTGAGGCTCGAACCCGGCTGTCGCCGTTCGACAATATAGCTGACGGCGTATAGGATGGAAGCCTTCGTTCGGTGGGGATGAGGATGAGATCAGTGCGCTCCAACGGCCTTCTCGGCCGCCAATTCCTTCTTCCTGCGGTGCTGTGCGCCCTCTTCCTCAGCGCCGCCGCCGTCGCGGCGCAGCCGGTCGGCGAGCCCCTGCAACGCAACGAACTGCCGGTGCGGATGGAATTCTCGACGAGCGCCGAAGAACCAATCCTCAGCTACACCGTCGTCCACGAACTGCTCGGCGACGAGAACGATCCGACGCCCCTGGTGCGGGTCTACGGCGACGGCCGGGTGCTGGTGCACCGACCGGTCTTCATGGTCGACGCGGGCGACTATGAAATGCAGCTCTCGCCGCAGGAGTTGGACGAACTCATGGCGTCGATGGCGGCCCTGAGAGTCGCCACCACCACGTCCGAGGAGGTCGAACGCCAACGCGACCAGGCCAGGGCCGTTCGAGCCACCGGCGGTGAGATGCACGCCGTCCTCGACGCTTCCTATTCGGTGATCGACATCCGCCTCGAGACCCTGCAGCAGAGTCTGACTTCCGAGGCGCTGAGCGACGTCCAGAACACCCTGGTGGTCGAGAGCCTTCAAGCCGAAGCCCGGGCCATGCCCGAGGTGGCGGCCTTCCAGGATCTCGTCGTGGCCGAGCGCCAGCTCCGCGGCCTGATGAAGAGTCCGGAACTGAGTCGTCGATGAACCGTCCGGCCCGTCTGCTCGCTGCCCTGCTGCTGGCGCTCGCAGGTTCCACTCCGGCTCTCGCCGGCGCCTACGTCTTCGCCGGCAACGCCAACGGATTGGACCTGATCCTCCATCCGAGGGGTTATACGGGCAGCGAATCGACGGTCACAGTCACGGTCTGTATCGATCCCTCCAGCGTCGGTTCCACCGAACTCGCCATGCAGGCTCCGATCGAGCGCATGATCTCGACCTGGGACGCCCTCACGCCGACGACCACGAATCTCGCCTTCGGCGGTTCCAACAACATCCCCAGCGGGTTCTTCGACCTGGAATCCGCTGCCCTCCACGAACTGGGGCACTGCCTCGGGCTCGCCCACGTCAACGCAGCCAGCGAGTCAGGGCTGACCGGCGCGAACTCGAACTACACCAAGGCCGAGGAGGGTCCCAACAACGTCTTCAACATCAACGACGGTCTCGACAACGTCATCGGGACCTGCGACGACCAGCGCAGCGACGACGAGAACCTGCACTGGTTCCGCAAGGCCACCAACGATCCCTTCCAGAAGGCGGCGACCGTCGACAGCCTGACCTACAGCCGGGACCTCGGCGACCTGCCGGTCGGCAACTCCTGCAACGGCGGGCCCCAGCGCTTCGCGGCCAACGGCGACCGCAGCGTCGGCGCCTTCATGGGCTATCCGAACACCGAAGCCGTGATGCAACAGGGGATGGGCACCGACGAAGAGCAGCGCACCCTGACCGCCGACGACGTGGCGACGATCGAGTACGCGATGAGCGGACTCGACGAGATGGCGGGGACCGGAGACGACTACGAACTCGAGGTCGTCTATGGCGGCATCAAAACGAGCGGCTGCGACGTCACCGTGAAGATCTCGGACACCTCCAGCCTGGCCTTCTGCTCGGTGGGCGGAGCCAACCTGCCGGGCAACCACGCGGCCATCACCACCGCCAGGATCGAGTTCGGGGAGGACTTCAACTGGTTCTACGGTTTCAGCACGCTGACCGTCGACCGCAACCTCAACGGTGCCTCGTCGGGAACGATCACATCCTCGCCGGCCGGCATCGCCTGCCCCGGCGACTGCGAGCAGGAGTGGCCGTCGGGTCAGCAGGTCCAACTCACCGCAACCAGCCCTCTCGGCGAGAAGTTCTCGGGCTGGAGCGGTGACGCCGACTGCAGCGACGGCAGCGTCTCGCTCTTCACCGACACCGACTGCACCGCCAACTTCGACATCGCGGCCCAGTTCGAGTTGACGGTCGAGATCGTCCTCGAGTCCGGGGGCACACGGGCACGGTCGAATCGTCACCGGCCGGCATCGACTGCCCCGGCGACTGCTCGCAGACCTACTTCGAGACCCAGACCATCACCCTGACGCCAACCCCCGGCCCCGACTCCCTCTTCGCCGGCTGGTCGGGCCACGCCGACTGCAGCGACGGGATCGTTTCGATGACGCAGGCTCGCAGCTGCACGGCGACCTTTGCCAGCTCGATCGTCTTCCGCGACGGCTTCGAGTCCGGCAACACGAGCGCCTGGGACAAGACCGCCGACTGAATCCCATGGTTTCGCCGCGGCTGGGTCGCGCTCGCGCTGGCGTCGCCGAGGCAGCCAGTGACATCATCGGCAGGGTCACGAGAACGACGCGTGCAAGAGCGGGCCTCGAGGGACCCGGCGCGGGCCGGATCGCGACCTGGATGGAGAGAACCGCAGCGGTGACCGCAGGCACCCACGACAACACGACGACGGCCGCTCCGATCGACGGGATCCGACTGGCCCACTGGGTTCGTCCGCTGCGAGGCCTGATCCTGGGGTCGATCGACATGGCCATCGTGCTGTCGGCGATCACGGTCGCCATCCGCATCTGGGCCGACCTGCGGGCTCCGAAGCTCACGATCGGCTGGGACGTCTGGCCGCTCCTGCTGCTCTTCCCGCTCGTCTACGCCGCCGCCGGGCTCTACCCCGGCTTCGGACTCGGGGCGGTCGAGAACCTGCGCCGACTGACGCTGTCCACCAGTCTGGTCTTCTTCGCCCTGATCGGGATCGGCTTCGTCACCCGGGCGCCGCAGCTCCAGCACCGCGGACCGCTCCTGCTGGCCTGGCTCATTCTGCTGCCGACGCTGCCGCTGGCCCGCTTCGCGGCCTTGCGCCTCGTGCACCGCAGCCTGTGGTGGGGTGAACCCACGGTGGTCATCGGATCGGGCGAGTTGGCGAGAGCCACCGTCGAGGGACTTCGTAACGCCCTGACACTCGGCTACCGACCCCTGTGGATCGCTTCGGACGAAGCCGTGGACGCCTCGATCACCGGCCTGCGTCACATTCCGATGAGTGCCGTTGCGAGTCTCGCCGACGTCGGCGTGCGCGTGCTGGTGATCGCCCGACGCGACGAGGAGTCTCTCGATCACCCCCACGACCAGTGGCGATCGCTCTTCCAGCACGTGATCGTGGCCGGCCATCGATTCACGGTCGAAGGCGTGCAGAGCCGCAACCTCGGCGGCGTGCTGGGGATCGAGTACGTCAATCAACTGCTGCGTCGCCGCGCCCGCTGGATCAAGCGAACCATCGACATCGTGCTCGGTTCGGTCGTCGCCGTTCTCGCCCTGCCCCTGGTGCTGCTCGCCGCCGTCGCCGTCAAGCTCTCCAGCCGTGGGCCGGTCTTCTACCGTCAGGAACGCGAAGGCCTCTACGGGCGCTGGATCCATGTCACCAAGCTGCGGACGATGTACGTCGACGCCGAGGAGCGCCTCGAAAAGCATCTCGAGGCCAATCCCGCGGCGCGCGAGGAGTGGACCCAGCGCGTCAAGCTCGAACGCGACCCGCGCGTGGTGCCGGTCGTGGGCACGTTCCTGCGCCGATTCTCGATCGACGAATTGCCCCAGTTGCTCAGCGTCCTGCGCGGCGAGATGAGCCTGGTCGGCCCACGTCCCTTCCCCGACTACCATCTCGACCGGATGCCGGCCGAGTTCCGGCAGATCCGCCGCCAGGTGCGTCCGGGCCTGACCGGACTCTGGCAGGTGATGGCGAGAACCGGCGGAGGCCTCGACGACCAGGTCCTGCACGACGAGTACTACGTGCGCAACTGGTCGATCTGGATGGACCTCTACATCCTGGCGAGAACCCTGCTCGTGGTGATCTTCGGAGACGGCGAGTAGGCCGCCGCAGACGTCGTGGAGCCGCTGCGAGACCTGCGCCGCCCCGTCTTTCCACGCTGGCTGCCGGTCGCCATCGTGATCGCGGCCGTCGCCAGCACCGGTGTGGCCGCCTTCGCGCCGGCATCGCCGCTGCAATCCTCGGCCATCGTGCTGCCGATCTCGGCGGTCCTCCTGCTGTGGCTGGCGGCCCGGCTCGGACGCACCGGCAGTCGGGCTGCGAAGTTGCGGGGAGGCGCGGCCGTCGCGCTGTGGTTCGTCGCAGTCGTCCGTGGCACTCTCGAGATCGTGCCGGGCGGCCCCGACTCCTGGATTCCGGGAGTCTCGACGCCCGACGCTGCCTGGATCGCCGCCGCCGCTACCCTGCTCTTCGCCCAGGCCCTCGACCTGGTGTCGGGGTTGCGACGAACGCCCGACGTGCGCTGGCCGTTCTTCCTGATCCCCCTCATCGTCTACACCTCGCTCCTGCCCTGGGCCACCCAGCAGCGGCCGCCCGACGGCGACGAACCCTGGGTGCTGCTGATCACCCACAGCCTGGTCCACGACCTCGACGCCGATCTCTCGAACAACTACGACCGCGGCGACAGTGTTTCGATCCTGGGTCGCCAACTAGGGCCGCAGACCGGTGACCCGGTCACTCGATCGGGAGGGCAGAGTTCACGCCACAACGTTCTGCTGCCGATCGTCCTGGCCCCGTTCTACCTCCTCGGGGAGTGCGCGGCGCCCTCTTCGCCCTGTGCTGCGCGACCGCGTTGACCGGCCTGCTCGCCTATCGGCTCGGCCGGCGACTCTTCCCCGAGCGCAGGGAAGAGACCATCCTGGCCTGGGCCGCCCTCGTCTTCACCGCCCCGCTCCTCGTCTACTCCTACCAGGCCTGGGTCGAGGTACCCGCCGCTCTGCTTCTGCTCGCGGCCCTGAATCTCTGCATTCGCCCTCCCGCAGCCGACGACCGGGCCGCCGCGCTGCGTTCGATGGCCCTGATCGCGCTGCTCGGCTCGATGTGCCTCCTCAAGCTGCGCTTCGCGCCGGTCGCCGCCAGCGTCATGGTGATCGCCTGGTGGGCGCCGGGAATCCGAAAGCGCCACGTCGTCGCCCTATGGACCCTGTTCGCGGTCGGACTGGCGACGATCGCCGGCGCCAACCAGTACCTCTGGGGCAACCCGCTGAAGTACCGCAGCGGCGAGGCCCTCGTGCTCTGGGACATGCCCGCCACCGACTTCGTGAAGGGCGCCGTAGGGCTCTTCTTCGATTCCGCGTTCGGTCTGTTCCCGGTGGCGCCGATCTGGATGCTCCTGATCGTCGCCCTCCCGCGACTGGGCCGCCAAAGGCCCGGTCTGCTGGCAGCCCTCGCAGCGATCTCACTGCCCTACCTGCTCTTCATCGTGCCGCGCGGCCGCTGGTACGGCGACTGGTCGCCGCCCTTTCGCTACCCGCTCGTTCTGCTGCCGTTGCTGGCGCTGGCCGCGATTCCGCTGCTGTCGGAGCGACATCGCCCCTCGGCCGTCGCCCTGAAACGGATGCTGCTGGGCGCGACGGCGGCCCTCACCCTGGTCTGGATCGTCGTCCCCGGCATGACCTACAGCCTCGCCGACGGCACCAGCACGCTCCTGCGCTGGGCGAATCACGAGGTCGGACTCGACGTCGGACGCTTCTTCCCGAGCTACATCCGACTTCGACTGGCGAGTTGGATCTGGCCGCCGGCCTGCGTCGTGCTGGTGGCTCTCCTGTGGTCGCGGCCGCGCCGGCTAGCGCGGCCGCAGCTGGTGGGTACCGCAGCCCTGGTCGTCGCGATCCTCGTTCTCGCTCTCGCAGTTCATCTCAAGCCCACCCGCGTGATCGAGGTCGAAGACACCTGGGTTCGCAAGAGCACCGGCGCTCCCTACCCCGACGACTGGAACCCCGCTCGCGCCTCCTTTCGGGGCGGCTGGGGCTTCGACCGCGACACGGTCCTCGAGATCCCGATCGTTCTGGGGAAGGGACCCCTCGACATCACCGTCCACAGCCGCTACCTGGGAGACGACGACGTCGATCGGCCGGCCGCCCTCGAGGTCACGGCTGGCGACCAGATCGCCACCTCGAAGAGGATTCGCAAGATCCGTTGGCAGGAGACGAGGCTCCACCTCGACGCCTGGGAGGGCGAACCCATCCTCCGTATCCGCACCCTCGAGCAGTACTTGAAACGCCGGGTGCTGGTGATCGATCGGATCGATCTCGAGTGGCAGGCCCCACGCCCCGCGAGCCAACGCCAGGCCTCCTCTGGCGGTGCGGGTCGGGTCGTCAACGACCTCGTTGGCGGCGAGCGATGAGGCGACTCCACAGCACCCGCGCGAAGAACGGTGGCAGGCCGAAGGCATAGCGCTTCCAGAGTCGCCGCGGCTCGATCAGGATCCGCGCCAGCCACTCGAGACCATGGTCGGTCATCCAGCGCGGACCACGCTTCAACTGGCCCGAAACGTAGTCGAAGACTGCGCCGCCCGCGAGCGCGATTCGAGTATCGAGAGCCTCCCACTCCTGCTCGATCCACAGTTCCTGGGCCGGCATTCCGAAGGCCACCAGCAGGATGTCGGGAGAAACGGCGTTGATCGCGGCCACCGTCTCGCAGCTCCCTTCGCTGCCGGCCAGCTTGTCGAAGTAGCCGTGGGCACAACCGGCAATGACCAGACCGGGGTTCTTCTCGACCAGGCGCGCGGCCGCCGCTTCGGCAACGCCTTCCCGACCCCCGAGAAGGTAGAGGCTGAGGCCCTCCCTGGCGGCGAACTCGGCGAGCTGCCAGGTCCAGTCGGCATAGGTGATGCGCTCGGGAATGCGCTCTCCCAGCATGCGGGCCGCCAGCATCACTCCCGCTCCATCGCAGAAGACCACCTCGGCGCCCTCGAGACAGGCCGCGAAGTCCTTGCGCTCGTGGGCCAGGTTCATGGCGTTGACGTTCACGTTGAGGACTCTCGCCCTCTCGCCGGCACGCACCACACGCAGCATCTCCGCGTGCAGCTCCTCGACCGTCAGCGGATCGACGGGAATTCCAAGCAGTTCGATCCGGCGTCGCTCAGCCATCGACGGCGACCTCCGCCAGCGCCAGATCGCGAGCCGCCGCGAGAAGACCCACGGCCGTCCACCAGATGACGACGACGGTCACGTCCGTGATCAGGACGGTCGTCAACCCGCTCACCCAGACCGCGGCGTGAACCCACGGTGTCCACCGGGTCAGTTCCGCCGGATCTCCCGAAACGACCGGTCGGCACTCGCGCCACGACGCGACCATCAGCATCAGGAAGACCGCAAAACCGACGATTCCATGGCGGTAGAGCATCGCCAGGTAGAGACTGTGGGAGCCGGCCGGATAGGGGGCGGCATCGATGTCCCTCTCGGTGCCGAAGCCGAACCAGGGTCGTTCAGCCACTCCGCTGAGCGATTCCTCGTAGACCTCGGTGCGGTTGAGCGTCGACCCCTGGCGAAAGTCGACGACCCGCTCCCACGCCCCGGAGCCCGCTTCGGCCGCGCTCTCGGTTCGGGCGACGCCGAACGCCAGGGCGGCGACCGTCACGGCACCGGCGAGCGCCAGCAGCGCCTTCGAGCGTCCACCGCGCAAGCCCAGCCAGAGGATTCCACCGACGGCGCTGGCGAGCCATGCGGTACGGCTCGCCGAAAAGAAGAGGGAGCCGACCACCAGGGCGACGCCGGACGCGGCAATGCAGCGCTGTCGCAGGTCCTCGGCGTTCCACAGGGAGCGAACCGAGAACGGCAGGCCGATGGCGAGCGCGGTCGAGAACAGGGTCGGGAAGAGGAAGAGACTGTCGGGCCTGAAGAAGCCTCCCAGCAGCGGCATGAAAGCCCAGCGGCCGATCTTGCGCAGCGCGATCAGCCGACCGAAACTGGTCTCGGTGATCCACTCCGGCAGTACCCAGGCCACGGGGGCTGTGAACGTCGGTCGCCAGAGACCCACCACTCCGACCAGGGCCACCAGCGATACCAGGGCCGTCAGCAGGCTGAGGGTCAGCGCCAGACGGCGCACCGCGGCCGCGTCGAGCGCCGCGTTGCGACAGACGAAATAGGCCAGGGCGCCGGTCGCCAGCGAGGCGAACGAGCGCACGAAGCTGACCCAGCGGAACGTGCTGTCGATGGCGAAACCCGATGCCAGATAGACCAGCAGGAACAGGCACCAGAGAACCATCACCGGCGAGACGATCACCTTCCAGGAGCGTCCCTTCGCCACCGCCACCGCCAGAACCGCGGCCAGCACGGGCCAGACGAACTGCTCGATGCCGAGAGCCCACCAGATCGGCAGGGCCAGCAGCGAAATCGACCACCAGCGAACGAGGCGATCGCCGCCGGCGACGATCCGCGCCTGCACTCGATCAGTCATCCTGCATCACCCGATAGCCGTGACGCAGCAGTTCGGGAGCGGCGATCGCCGACACCAGGGCGCGCTCGAAACCGGCCAGCTCGTCACGCCAGGCTTCGGGTCGGCTCTCGACGACGAGCTCGCGGTCGAAGCGGATCGGGTTGCCTCCGACGCTGTGCGTCGAGACGACCGGCCAGCTCCTTCCGTGGCCCGCCAGGTCGAGATCCGTTCCCAGGCCCAGATCCTCGAGGACCCTGTGGAGCTGGCCCGCCGGATCGGCCACCAGGTCCTCGTAGCGCAGGTCCGCCGCGGCTCGCGCCTCCGTCGACACGACCTCGGTCAGGGCGACCTCCCAGGCCCACGCCAGCCCTGCCCGCGACAGCGAGCGTCGGGGCATGGTGCCGCCTTCGGCGGCGACCCCGGGATCGGACTTCTGCCGACGATTCCAGGCATGGGCGACCGCTCGCCCGTCACGAACCAAACGGATCACCCGCAGGTCGAGTCCTCCGACGGCCAACAGCAGTTGGAGGTGGCAGGGAGCCTTCGAGGAATCCACCACGACCCCGGCGCCGCTGCGCTCGGCGATCGCCGAATAGAGCGCCGCGGTGGCACGCCTCAAACGTTCGAAGTCGTCCCCGAAGAGGGCGTGCAACCAGAGGCCATGACGGCTGCGATCCAGCCTCCGGGCGAGATCGGCGATCTCATCGACGTCGAAGCGCGGGCCGAGGTCGGACAGGACGGCGCTCCAGAACCCACAATCCGACAACTCCTCGCCACAACCACAACGGTGGCCTCCCTCCGACATGTACTCCCAGAAGTAGCGCACTTCACCGACGGAGAACCAGCCGTCGAACGATCCCAACCTCCTCTCGAGCAGGGTCGATCCGCTGCGCCCGGCGCCGCCGATGAAGACGACGGCGCTCATGCCGTCCCCTCTCGCACCGCGTCGGGGAGGTAGCCCAGCGCGGTCATCTGACTTCGACAGACGAGTTCGACCAACCGCCGCCGAGCCCACCCCAGGCCGGAACGCCATTCGTCGTCGAGCCGCAACCGAATCGGTCCCGTGCGGAAACGCATCGGGTTGCCGGCCACCGAGTGGCCCGGCTCCAGGCCCCGCTGAGCCGCACGGTCGAGAATCCGCTGTCCGCCGCCGAGGCCGACCTGTTCGAGGCAGCGATCCAGGATCGGCGCCGCCCCGACCACGAAGTCCTCGTAGCGCAGCGGCGGCAGGACGCCGGCTTCCGGCCGCCGGCCGAGGCGCTCGATCTTCGAGTTCGTCAGCACCCAGGCCAGCGAACTTCGCAGCGCCGAATGGCGCACCATCGGGCGACCGGTCCCCGGGTTGTGACGCACCCTTCCCCAGGAGAACGCGACGGCGCGAGGATCCCGCACCAGCGGCAGGGTCCTCAGATCGAGGCCGAGCTGCGACAACACTTCGACGTAGAGAGGGAGTTTCGAGCCGTCGACGATCAATCGCGCGCCCGACACCGTTTGCAGCGCGTCGTAGAGGGAGCGGACCCGGGTCAGGGTCTCGGCCCCCAGCGTGGCCTCCGGAGCCCCGGGGAGCAGTCGACGGGTCCGGATCGCTGGCCCCAGTTGCGCCTGCACTCGACGGGCGACAGTCCGGGGCTCCTCCGATCCGGCGACGACCGCCAGGACTTCGCCCCACAGCGGACACTCGGGGACCGGCTCGCCGCAACTGCACAACTGGCCTTCGAGGACGCCGCGCCCCCAGAAGAAGCTCAGTTCGCCGGCGTGGAAGACCTCGTCGGCGCTGCCGAGCAGATTGCCCAGCAGCGTGCTTCCAGAACGACCCCAGCCTGCGAGGGCGAGTACGCTGGGCGCAGAGGGGTTGGCGCCGACGCTCAAGCCGGCCCCGACGCCTCGCGATCGCGACCCCTGTCGTTGTCACGATCTCGACGTCGACCCAGCAGATCGACGATCATCGGCCAGATCACCGCGATCGAAAGACCGAGGAGGACGCCGAGGACGACCCGCAGTGCGAAGAGATCGGGCAACGGCTTCTTCGGCGCCCACGGACCACGCAGCACGAACGCCCGGCTCTCGCCGACCTTCTCCACCCAGGTCTCGAAGTGTCGCAGCGACCTCCAGTCCGACAGCATCAGCTTCTCGCGCGCTTCGGTGTCGCGAACGAGGTCGTCGATCTCCCTCTCGAGACGACCGCGCTCGACACGCAGGGCCGCCGAACGCTCGGCGAGCATCTGGCGGTGGGCCAGTTCGGACTCTGCCCGCAGGGCGCGCCCTTCGACGACCCTTTCGGCGTGGAGTTCCGCCAGCACACCCGCCGGAGCCATCGACATCGAGGCCGCCAGCACCAGGCTGCGGAGTTCGACCTCGAGATCCTCGAGCGCCGAGTGACCCTCGCCCGTCCCATCGATTCCCGCCAGGCAGAGCCGCAGCCGCTCCTGAACGAGCCTCGACCAGCTCGCCAGCAGCGCCGTCCGGCTCGGTCCCCATGACCGCGCTCCCTCGGCGGCCTGGGCCTCGAACAGCCGACGCGTGGAACTCTGCCACTCCGCCAGCAAAGCCGATTGCGCCTCGTCGAGAGCGATCAGTCGGCGCCCCCACTCCGCCTCGATCTCCCTCAGCTTCGCCTCGATCTCCTCGCGCGCCCGCCCCCTGCGTTCGGCGAGCTCCCGGTAGGCCTGCGAACTCGCTTCGTATCGCTCCCGGTAGCTGGCGACGTCCTGGCGGCCGTTCTCGATCGCCAGGCGCGAAAGCTCGGTCACCGTCTCGCGCTGCCAGTCGGTGACCCGCGCGAGCGCCGATTCCGGGTTCGCAGCGACGGCCTCGAGCCGAGCCACGAGAGTCAACTCACCGTCATCGGCCGCCTGTCGCGACAGCCGCACCCGCAGATCGGAGGTCTCGACCTCAGGGTGATGCTCGACCAGGGCGTCGAAGACCTCCTCGGAGAGCGCCATCTCGCGAATCGCCCGGATCGACAATGCCAGCACCTCGCCGTCCGAATCGGGCAACAGGATCTCGGCGGACGCCCGGTAGCGCGGACTGCGATCGAGAAGGCCCGGCAGGGCGCCGAGCACGCCGCCGATCGCCGCCAGGGCGATCACCCTGCCGAGATGGGAGCGCAGCGTCTGGAAGAGGCGCGCCAGGTCGACCTCAGTTGCTGACAACGCTGATTTTCCTGGTCAGTCTTCGGCTCCGCTGAGCCGCCGTTCTCCGGCTCGAGAGAGCCGCCGTTCTGGGGGCGTCGAACGGATTCGATCCTAGCAGAGCGACTCCGGGAGGTCCGGCGAGCCGGCCAGCATGGGCTCAGTCGCCGACTCGCAGGATCAGCTTGCCGAAGTGCTCGCTCGCCTCCATGCGCTCGTGGGCCTGCTGCGCCTCGGCGAGCGGGAAGACGCGGTCGATCACCGGGCCGACGGCGCCGGTGTCGATCGCTTCGCCGAACCGGGAGCGAAGTCCTGCGACCAACTCCGCCTTCACCTCGGGACTGCGGGCCCTCAGGGTCGAGCCCCGAACCGACAACCGGCGGGCCATCAACCTGCCGAGATCGAGTTCGGCACGGTTGCCGCCCATCAGACCGATGATCACCAGCCGTCCATCAACAGCCATGCAGCGCAGATGATCCGACAGGTAGGACGCACCGATGCAGTCGAGGACCACATTGGCGCCCTTCCCTCCGGTGATCTCGAGCACACGGTCGGCAAACGACTCCTCGCGATAGTGGATCGCCGCGTTCGCCCCGAGTTCGAGACATCGATCGCACTTCTCGCGGCTCCCCGCCGTCACGATGGTGCGAGCACCCGACTTCGAGAGGAGCTGAATCGCCGCCGTGCCGATGCCGCTGCCGCCACCGTGCACCAGCACCCACTCGCCTTCCTCGACGTGGGCGAGCGTGAAGAGATTCAGGTAGCAGGTGAGGAACACCTCGGGCAGACCCGCGGCAGCCTCGAGATCGAGTCCTTCGCTGACCGGCATCACCGACCCTGATCGACCACGACCTTCTCCGCGCAGCCGCCCCAGCCAGCAAAGCGCTCACCCGATCTCCGGGGCGCCAGTCGAAGACGTCTTCTCCGACCTCGGCGATCACCCTCGAGGACTCCAGACCGGGCTCTCCGCCTCCCGGACGGCGGATAACGAGACCCATGCGTTGCAGGGTATCCCGGCTCGGTTGACGGCCGTCGCGGCCCCCAACGTCGATCCGAGGCCGACGTCTCGCCCGACCCGCCGGCGTCGGGTCGAGGCAACACCCTGATCGCCGCAAGGCCTGCATCACCCCTCCCCGACGGGTGCGCCCTTCATGCGGGGCTCCTCCCCTCGGGCATGCGCTCACGTCCTCTTCCACGGCCCCCAACGACGGTCGCGAGGCCGACGTCTCGCCCGACGCCGCCGGCCAGGTCGACGGCAACACCCTGATCGCCGAAAGCCTGAAAAACCAGGGCATCGACTCCCTGTTCGGCATCGTCGGCTACCCGGTCTACGGCGTCGCGAGCGCGGCCCAGAAGGCCGGCCTGCGCTACTTCGGTTTCCGAAACGAACAGGCCGCCAGCTACGCGGCCGGCGCCGTCGGCTATCTGACCGGGCGTCCCGGCGCCTGCCTGACCGTTTCCGGACCGGGAATGGTGCACGCCATCGCCGGTCTTTCGAACGCCTGGGCGAACTGCTGGCCGATGATCCTGCTCGGCGGTGCCAACGACTCGTATCTCAGAACGGTCAGGGTGCGTTCCAGGAGGCGCCGCAAGTCGAAGCGGCGCGGCCCTTTGTGAAGTACGCGGCGCGTCCGGATCGGATCGAGCGGTTGCCGTTCTACGTCGAGCAGGCGGTACGCACGAGCATCTCCGGACGGCCTGGAGCGACGTACCTCGACCTGCCGAACGACTTGATCGTCGGTACGACCGAGGAGGACGCGGTTGACTGGCGTCCGCCGTGCGGCGACCCGCCCCGCACACCGGCCGCGGCGGACGACATCGCGCGTGCGCTCGAGGTGCTGCGCGGCGCAGAGCGGCCGCTCGTGATCGTCGGCAAGGGCGCCGCCTACGCGCGTGCCGAGGACGAAGTTCGCGCGTTCATCGAGAAGACGCGGCTGCCGTTTCTCCCGACGCCGATGGGGAAGGGCGTCGTGCCCGACGACCACCGGCTCTCGGTCGCATCGGCGCGTTCCGACGCATTGAAGGGCGCCGACGTCGTGCTGCTGCTCGGCGCGCGCCTGAACTGGATTCTCCACTTCGGTCTGCCGCCGCGGTTCCGCGAAGGCGGTCAAGGTGATTCAGATCGACATCTCCGCCGAAGAGATCGGAACGAACGTGCCCGCCGACGTCGCTATCGTCGGCGACGCGCAGGCGATCGTCGCCCAGCTCAATGCGGCGCTCGATGACGAACCCTGGAGCTACCCGGCCGAAACGGCATGGCGCCAGGAGTTGGCGGATGCGGGTGCCGGAAACCGCGCCGCCGTCGCCGCGATGGAGAACGATCGCAGCGTTCCGATGGGCTACTACCGGGTGCTCGCCGAAGTCGGTTCGCGAAGCCCGCCCGACGGGCCGATCCTGGTCAGCGAGGGCGCCAACACCATGGACATCTCCAGGACGGTTCTGCCCGAGAGCGAGCCGCGCAGGCGCCTCGACGCCGGCTCCTTCGGCACCATGGGCGTCGGCGTCGGCTTCGCGATCGCCGCCGCCAGCGTCCACCCCGACCGCAAGATCCTCTGCCTGCAGGGCGACTCGGCCTTCGGCTTCAGCGGCATGGAAGTCGAGGTGGCGTGCCGACACGGCCTGAACATCACCTTCATCGTCGTCAACAACAACGGCATCGCGGGCGGCATCGGCGAACTCGATCCCGCGCGTCCCATTCCCCCGCACGTCTACACTCCGAACGCCCACTACGAGCGTGTGATCGAAGCCTTCGGAGGCAAGGGCTACCTGGCCACGACTCCCGACGACCTCGAACGGGCCCTGGCCGAAGCCATCGACACTCCCACCCCGACCCTGGTCAACGTCCTGATCGACCCGAAAGCAGCGCGCAAGCCGCAGAAGTTCGCCTGGATGACACGCTAGCCGTCGACAGTCGGGGCCCGACAGAAGCGGAGACGATCGACCCGGAGGAGGTTCAGACGGCTCCGAACTTGCGCGCAGCCGCCAGCGCCTCGGCCGACGGCGGCTGGGTCGGACGCGCTCGAGCCGCGGTGTTGAACGGCTCGGTGTCGATCTCCTCGAGCACGACCTCTCCGGCCAGAACGCCGCGCTTCCACTCCTGGTGATTCACCTCATCGTCGTGGAACTCGGGCATCACCTCGCGAGCGAAGAGTTCGAGGCTCGAACAGATGTCCTCGTGGGTGTTCTTGCCGGCCTGGTTGAGCAGGATCACCTGATCGACGTTGGCAGCCTGCAGTTCGCGCAGTCGCTGCCGGATCGTCGCCGGTGAACCGATCAGCTCGCTGTCGCTGCGCTGACGACCCGCCGGGGTCTTCTTCCACTCCTGATACTTCGCCCAGAAGTCGTTGGCGCCCGGATCGAAGGGACCCTCCTTGGCGTAGGTGGCCAACGCGAACTGGAAGAACGTCCAACCGTCGGACCGACGTTGGGCCTCTTCGTCGGTGTCAGCGCACATGAAGCCCCCGACCACGGCGATGTTCGGGTTCGCCTGGTAGTCGCAGAGCTTCTCCTGCTCGTGCAGGAAGGTGTTGTAGTAGGCGTTGACCCAGGCACGGGCCGACGCCAGGTCGACGAACTTGAAGCACAGCGCGCCCATGCCGCGGTGTGCCGCATACTGGATCGTGTCGAGCTGCGAGCACGCCACCCACAGCGGAGGATGCGGTTTCTGGGCCGGCTTCGGAATCACGTTGCGGCGCGGGAAGTCGAAGTAATGGCCGTGGAACTCCCAGTCGTGGCTCCAGAACATCGGCAGCGTGGCGCGCACGGCCTCTTCCCAGACGATCCGCTTGTCGCGGTAGCGGCGACCGAAGGGGTGCAACTCGGTGACGCTCGAACCCTCACCGAGACCCAGTTCGACCCGACCGTTGGACACCAGATCGAGGGTCGAGACGCGCTCGGCGACTCGCGCCGGATGGTTGGTCGTCAACTGGATGATGCCGTGACCGAGCCGGATGTTGCGGGTCCGCTGGCTGGCGGCGGCCAGGAAGACCTCCGGCGCCGACGAGTGCGAGTACTCCTCCAGGAAGTGGTGTTCGACCTCCCAGGCGTAGTCGTAGCCCAGTCGATCCGCCAGTTCGATCTGGTCGAGGGAGTTCTGCAGCAGGACACGCTCGCCGTCCTCGGTCCAGGGACGCGGCAACTGATGCTCGTAGAAGACTCCGAACTTCATTCTCCACCTCGCGCTGGAACCGGCAGGGCGAAGGCCACGACCTGGGGCACCTGACCGCCCACAGTGACGGCGATGAACTGCCGCCCGTCGACCGAGTAGGTCATCGGCGCACCGAGGGTGCGCTCGGGCAGCGCGATCGAGGCGACCAGCTCGCCGGTGCGCTTGTCCCGAGCCACCAGCTGTTCGCCGCCGTAGTCCGGATCGGCCGACTGGCCGTGGATGAGAAGGGTGGGCGTGACCAACGGGCCGGAGTAGCGATCGCCGCCCAGGGGAGGCAGATCGAGGCCCGCCAGCATCTCGTGATCGCGCAACTCGCCGCCATCGCCCAGCGGCTGCATCCAGACGATCTCGCCCTTGTTCATGTCGATGGCCGTCATCCGCGTGTACGGCGGTTTGAAGAGCGGCAGGCCGTCGGGCATCTCGGGCTGCGGGCCGCGGGCGCCGTGGGTGTAGCGCAGCGAGGCGCCCTCCATGTCGGGGGTGTAGAAGTGCACCACCGTGTACGAGTTGCGCGACGGCACGTAGAGCCAGCCGGTCTCCGGATCGACACCGGCACCGGTCCAGTTGGCGCCGCCGCCCGTCGAAGGACGCATCAGGGTTCCCTGGGTGCCCCCCTCCTCGGCCAGGGTGGGCGGCGTGAAGAGCGGGCCGATCACGAAAGGCTCGACGGCCTTCTCGGCCAGGGCTCGGATCTCCGGCGTGAAGTCCGCCAGGTCGTCGATCGCCACACCATGGGCTTCGAAGGCCGGCGGCTTCGTTGGATAGGGCTGGGTGGGCGAAACGACGTCCCCCGGCATTCCCTTCGTCGGAACCTCGATCTCGGGAATCGGCCAGACCGGCTCGCCGGTGACGCGATCGAAGACGTAGGTCAGCCCCTGCTTGGTGACCTGGGCCACGGCCTTGATCTCGCGCCCATCGACCGTGATGTCGATCAGGTTGGGCGCCGCCGGCAGGTCGTAGTCCCAGAGGCCGTGGTGGACGAACTGGAAGTGCCAGACCTTCTCGCCGGTCTCGACGTCGACGCAGACGAGGCTTTCAGAATAGAGGTTGTCACCGAGCCGATGGCCGCCGTAGAAGTCGTTGGTCGCCGTGCCGAAGGGCAGATAGACGTAGCCGAGCTCGTCATCGCCGGTCATCATCGTCCAGACGTTGGTGTTGCCGCTGTACTCCCAGGAGTCGTCCTCCCAGGTCTCGACGCCTTCGTCGCCCGGTCGCGGAACGCTACGGAACACCCACTTCATCTTGCCGGTTCGAACGTCCCAGCCGCGGATCCAACCGGGGATGGCTTCCTTGTCGATCCTGCGATCGGCGATCGAGGCGCCGGTGATGACGACATCGCGAACCACGATCGGTGGCGACTGCATGGAATAGAGCAGTGCGTTGAGGTAGTCGCGCTCGCCGCGATGGGCGCGCGGCAGCCCCTCCATCAGATCGGTCCGTCCGCCGTCGCCGAAGTCAGGGCAGGGACGGCCGGTCTCGGCGTCGACACAGATCAGGTAGCCGTCGCCGGTGCCCCAGAAGACCCGCGCCTCGTCTTCCCCCTGCCAATGGGCGACGCCGCGCTGGTTCCAGATCACACTCATGGTCGTCGTACCGCTCTCGTAGCTCTTCGGGTTGAAGATCCATCGGGTGCGGCCGGTGGCGGCGTCGATCGACACTCCCTGGGAGAGCGGAGTGTTCAGGAACAACGCATCGCCGACCTTCAGGGGCGTGGCCTTCAGGTTGCGGATCCACGGATCGCGACCGCTGCGCCAACGGTTCTCGTCTTCGGCCTGGAGTTCGTCGAAGACGTTCTGGTAGTCCGAAGACCACTCGCCACCGGCCTCGGTCTTGGTCAGGAAGCTGTCGACCGTGTCCCAGCTCCAGACCAGCTCGAGATCGCCGAAGTTGCCGGCGTCGATCTGATCGAGAGGAGAGTACTTCGTGCTGCCGACGTCGCCGCCGTAGCTCGGCCAGTCTCCGGGGGGAGCTCCCTGCTGAGCCACGCCGACGCCGGCCGAGAGACAGGTGGCGAGAACGAGAACAAGAACACGTGGGCAGGTCGTCGCTGAATTCATGCTTCCCCATTCGGCGACCCACTCCCCGTCGAATCGCCACGATCACGTTGGTTGTTGGAACGCCAAGCATACGACGCTCGCAATCGAAGAGCGTCGCTGCGATCCGACGACTTGCAGGGCCGGCGGCGCCATGCTTCAATCGACCGTCGGCGCGACCCCGTCCGGCGGATCATCCGAGGAGCGACAACGGCCATGAAATCGAACCTTCTCTGCGCGGCCCTGACGCTGGCGTCGGGCGTCGCTCCTGCCGTCTCGGCGCAGGAGCCGGTCGACCTCGACGTCGTCCACCGGATTCGAGCCGAAGCCCTCAACCGGTCCCAGGTCATGAGACACGTCTTCTGGCTCAGCGACGTCCACGGACCCCGCCTGACGAACTCCCCCGGCTACGACGCCGCCGCTGCCTGGGTGGTCGACGAGATCAAGTCCTGGGGCATCGAGGAGGCTCGCCTCGAGACCTGGGGACCCTTCGGGCGCGGCTGGTCCAGTTCGTACTTCGAGGCCAACCTGCTGCACCCTCAGGCGGCGCCGCTGATCGGAGTGGCTCTTCCCTGGACCCCCGGCACGAACGGAAAGGTGGAAGGAACCCCGGTCTACGCTCCCCTGCCTGAGAGCTTCTCCTCGTACCGCGGCGTCGACCTGACCCGGGCCGAGGACGAACTCGAAATCTGGATCGAACATTGGCGCGGCCGACTCCGGGGGCGAATCGTGCTTCTGAGCCAGCCTCGAGCGCTCGAAGTCGGCGAACAGCCCACCAGCGATCGTCTCGACTCCGAGGAACTCGAAAAGCTGGTGCTGGCGCCGAAGCCAGGCGCCGCGCCGCCGGTGACGGCTCACGACCGGAACGAAGCCGGGGGTCGCCCCCCTGGCGCCTCTCCTTCTCAGCAAGCCGTGCAGAGCCGCGCCACGCTGCGTCAACGACGACGGGCGCTCCAGGAGCGACTCAACGGATTCCTCGTCGAGGAAGGTGCTGCGTTGACCGTTCGTGGCGCCTGGAACGGTCGCAACGGAACCGTCTTTCCCCCCCGCGCGTCGCACCAGGACGCCGAGGCCGTCGATCCGCCCGCATCGATCGCCCTGACCTCCGAGCACTACAACCGCATCGTCCGACTGGTCGAAGCCGGCCTCGAGCCGAGAATGCGGGCGACGGTGGAAGCCGACTTCCAGACTCACCGGCTCGACTCCGACAACGTCGTCGCCGAGATCCGGGGCCGTCGACGACCCGAGGAGGTCGTCATCCTGGGCGCTCACCTCGACGACGTCTCCTTCGCCACCGGCGCCACCGACAACGCCGCCGGCTGCGCGGTGATGATGGAGGCGATGCGGATTCTCGAAACGCTCGACCTCGATCTCGACCGCACCGTCCGCATGGTTCTGTGGAGCGGCGAGGAGCAGGGGCTGCTCGGCTCGAGAGCCTACGTCGAGCGACACTACGGGGATCCCCGCAACGGCAGCGAGACGCCCGAGCACGAACGCGTCTCCGCCTACTACAACCTCGACAACGGCACCGGCAAGATCCGCGGGGTCTACCTGCAGGGCAACGACATGCTGCGGCCGATCTTCGCCGACTGGATCGCGCCGCTCGCCGACCTCGGCGTGACGACGCTCAGCATTCGCAACACCGGCGGCACCGACCACCTGAACTTCGATCGCGTCGGCATTCCCGGCTTCCAGTTCATCCAGGATCCGGTGGAGTACGACTCGATCACCCATCACTCCAACATGGACGTCTACGACAACGTCCAGGAAGCCGACCTGGCTCAGGCCGCAGCCGTGGTGGCGGTGTTCGCCTACCAGACCGCCAATCGCGACGACCTGCTGCCGCGCAAGCCGGTGCCCACGCCTCCCCAGGCTCACGCCCCCAGGGCGTGACGCCTCCCCAGGCTACGCCCGGGGTGGGCCGCTGAGACCCTTCGTACGGTCTCGCAACGGCTGCGGCGAAGGGCCGAGGCGTTGACGTCGACCGGGGTCCAGCGCGGCCGACGCTCGCGAGCGCTCAGCCACTCCAACTATCGACTCTTCTTCGTCGGTCAAGCGGCCTCGCTGATCGGCATGTGGCTGCAGCTGACCGCCCAGTCGTGGCTGATCTTCACGCTCACCGGTTCGGCCGCCGCCGTCGGCGTTCTGGCGTTCGCGATGCAGGGAACAGCGCTGATTCTCGGACCCGTCGCTGGCGCGCTGGCCGATCGCCACGACAAGCGACGCATCCTGGTGATGGCCCAGCTCGGCTCGTGGCTGCCGATCACCATCCTCGCCATCCTCACCCTCAGCGGTCGGGTCACCGCTCCCCACATCATCGGCCTCGCCTTCTTCTCGGGACTGGCTCGGGCCTTCGAGGTGCCGACCCGACAGTCCTTCATCCCCGTCCTGGTGCCGCGCCAGGATCTCGCCAACGCGATCGCCCTCAACTCCGCGCTCTTCAACTAGATCGTCGTGGAGCACGGATTGTGGAGCAGGCTGAAGAGCATCAGGTTCACCGCCGTCAGCAGCGTCCAGCCGCCGGCCTGCAGCAGCGCTTCCGCCGTCGCGGCCTGAGTCCAGTTCGAACATCACGCCGGCGCCCTCGCCCACGCCGGTCCACGCCCCCCGTGACCAGCACCGTCAGCATCAGGATCGTGGGGATCACGATCTCGTTGGCCGGAATGGCGACGACGTAGGCCAGCAGGATCACGCCGTTCAGGCCGATCAGCAGCCCCGAAGGGATCGAGCCACGATCATGTGCTCGGCCAGGCTGAGTCCGCCGACTGGATGTTGGCCATCAGCCAGATCACCGCGCCGGCCGGCAGGGCGAAGACCACCGCCCGCCACAGCACGAAGAGCGTGCGGTCGATCAGCGACGTGTAGAGCGTCTGCAGGACGCGCGGCGGCCGGTAGGGCGGCAGTTCCAGGCTGAAGGTCGAGGCCTCGCCGCGCAGCACCGTGCGCGACAGCAGCCCCAAGGAGACGGCGAACATCAGCACGATGCCCAGCAGCGCGATGCCGACCACCGCCACGGCCGAGACCAGGCCGGCGAGATAGGCCGGCGCCAGCCCGCCGATGAAGATCGTGGCGATCAGGATCTGCGTCGGCCAGCGGCCGTTGCAGAGCGAGAAGTTGTTGGTGATGATCGCGATCAGCCGCTCGCGGGGGCTGTCGATGACCCGGGTCGCCACGACACCGGCCGCGTTGCAGCCGAAGCCCATGCACATGGTCAGCGCCTGCTTGCCGTGCGCACCGGCCCTGCTTGAACAGGCTGTCGAGGTTGAAGGCGACCCGCGGCAGGTAGCCGAAGTCCTCCAGCAGCGTGAAGAGCGGGAAGAAGATCGCCATCGGCGGCAGCATCACGCTGATCACCCACGCCGTCGCCAGGTACATCCCATCGATCAGGAGTCCGTCGAGCCACCAGGGCATGCCGATCGCCGCCGCACCGCTCTTGAGCATCGGATGGAGAATGTCGAGGAAGAGCGTGGCCAGCATCGACGACGGCACGTTGGCGCCGGCGATGGTGAGCCAGAAGACCACGGCGAGCATCGCCAGCATGAGCGGGAATCCGAACCATGCGGCTGGTCACCAGTCGCGGTCGATCGTGCGGTCGAAATCGAAGCGCGGCCTTCTCGCCGGCGCGCGTCACGCACGGCGATCGGCGATCCGGCGCGGCCTCGGCGTAGATCGTCTTCCATCAGGGCGTCGTGGAAGTCGGCGCCCACCTCCCAGCGCAGCGGCGCGGCCGCTCGAGCAATCGCTGCCGGCGTCGGGGAAGCTCCGCCGGCGGCGAATCGGCTCGCTCTGCGAATCGCCATCCGGTTCGCCCTGGCCAGGTCGCCGAGTTCGCCCGTTCTTCAGCGCGCGCCCGCCTCGACGATCGCCTCGTCGCCGTCGAGCAGCCGCAGCGCCACCCAGCGGGCGTTGGGCAGCGTCCGGGTAGGCCGCTTCGATCGGCGGCGACGAGTTCGACGCGCCTCGCTCCAGGGCGGGTCGTCTGCCGCCGACCCGGTGCGGCTTGCAGACGGTCGCCCGCGTGGCCACCTCGCGATGATCGCCTCGTCAGCAGCAACTCGGGAATGCCCTCGGCCGGAGCGCGCCGCCGTCGGGCACGACCGGCACGCCCAGCTCGCGCGCCAGCTTCTCGCGCGTCGACCGCGATCCCGTGCCGTTCGGCCTCGTCCATCAGGTTGAGGCAGACCACCACCCGGTCGGTGATCTCCAGGACCTGCAGCACCAGGTTGAGATTGCGTTCCAGCCGCGTGGCGTCGACGACGACGACCGTCACGTCGGGCTTGCCCGAAGAGGATGAAGTCGCGGGCGATCTCCTCGTCGGAGCTGGCCGCCAGCAGCGAGTAGGTGCCGGGCAGGTCGACCAGCTTGTAGCGCTTGTCGCCGTGAACGCGAAGCCGCCCTCGGCCCGCGCCACGGTCTTGCCGGGCCAGTTGCCGGTGTGCTGGCGCAGTCCGGTCAGGGCGTTGAAGACGGTGCTCTTGCCGGTGTTCGGGTTGCCGGCCAGGGCGACGACGTAGTCCCACTTCGACATGTCGACGCCCAGCTTCTGGAGGTTGGCCGCGTTGTGGGCGGACACGAGACGCAGGCATCGGATCAGCGGCTCGGTCATGCGGCCTCCTCCGCCGGCAGCGCGCTCGATCTGGATGGCGTCGGCCTGCTCGCGGCGCAGCGCGATCAGCGCGCCCCGAATCCGATAGGCCGTCGGATCGCCGCTCGGGCTGCGCATCTCGACCTCGATGCCGGTTCCGGGCACGACGCCGAGGTCGAGCAACCGGCGGCGCTCGACACCGCGGCAGGCTCCGCGATTCCCGCGCCGCGCCCCCCCTCGCCGGGAGTGAGATTCGACGGACGCTCGTAGGGCCCGAGCATCTCCTCGTCCTCGGGCAGGGTCTGCACGCTGATATTGGCAGCGAAGACCGGCGCCAGGACGTGCTCCTCCGCATCGGCCTCGAAGGTCAGGGCGACCGGGTCGACCTCGAGGACCCGCACTCGCATGCCGGGATAGAGCCCCTCGGCCATCAGCTGCGAGAAGATCGACGCGGGCTCGTCCTCGATGTGGACGATCTCCGCCAACTCGCCGACGGGAAGCTCGGTGATCGGCCGTCCGCGGGGGGCGACCACCTCACCGCTGGCGGTGGGGATCGGATCGCCGTGCGGATCGAAGCGTGGCTGTCCCATGATCGAGGCGAGAGACTCGGCCTGCTCGTCGGTGGTGGAATGCTCGCGGCGGTCCGCTTCGGCGTGCCACTCGGCGGCGTCGAGGCCGGTTTCCTCCGACAGATAGCGCTCCCACAGCCGGTGGATGCGAATCACTCTCAAGGCCTCGCTGCGGCCCTCCGCCGCGCCCCCCTCGCTCCTTCATGCCCAGAGGTCCCCCCCCTCCCGCCGGCCCTCCCGCCGACCACCCCCGCGGCTCTCTGTCCGGTCGTTTTGCCTTTCGTTCCCTCTACTTTCCTCCCCCTCGCCCACCCCGGCTCACCCGCTGGCCGCAGGACGCGCTGCCCCAGCCGCCTGGCGCAGGCTCAACCAGGCCACGACGATCAGGACCGCGAAGACGGTCAGCGAGAGCAGGGGTCGGTCGATGAGGTTCATGGGTGGCGTCAAATATTTTGACTAATCAAAATTATCGCTCTCCCGAGCCTTTGAGTCAAGCGGGAACCGCTGAGCTTCCTGCCGGCGTCGGCTCCTGGGAGAAAGAGACCTACTCACAACACCGAAGCAAGCGGTAGAGTCGCCGAGCGCCGATTCCCGATTCCAGTCAGAGGTACCTGCCATGAAACGCTCCCTGCCGAACGCACTCTTCTGCGTTCTCCTCGTGATCGCGACGGCTGCTGCATCCGCGGAGTCGAGTGACGACTGGACACGATTCAGGGGGCCGAACGGCTCCGGGGTGGGTAGCGACCGGGAGCTGCCGACCGGGTTCTCTCCGGACTCGGCAGTCTGGGTTCGGGAGGTTGCCTTCGGCCGATCCTCGCCGGTGATCGAGAACGGCATCGTCTATCTCACCGGCGCCGATGAGAAGGAGCTGTTCACGATCGGCTACTCCGCCGAGACCGGCGACGAACTCTGGCGACGCAGCGTTCCACGGCTGCGCATCGACGACGTCTACACCGCCACCGGCCCGTCGGTGGCGTCGCCGACCGGCGATTCGGACGGCGTCTATTCGTTCTTTCCGGAGTACGGCCTGGTGGCCTACGGACGCGAAGGCCAGGAGCGCTGGCAGATCGAGCTGCCACCGTTCTCGAGCTACTACGGAGTCACGGCGTCGCCGATCCTCGAGAACGGCGTCCTGATCCTGCTCTGCGACCAGACTCTCAACCCGTTCATCCTCGGCGTCGAAGCGGCCACCGGTCGTGAGCTGTGGCGCCGTGAGCGCGAGAACCGGGCCGAGAGCTGGACGACTCCCGTAGTCCACCGACCCGGAACTCCCCAAGCCCAGGTGCTCACGTTCGGAACCTGGGTGATCGACTCCTACGATCCGCGCACCGGCGAGCACAACTGGCGACTGCCCGGCTTCGGTCCGACGCCGGTATCGAGCCCGATCGTCGACGGCGACCGTCTCTACGTCGTCGCTCCCGACCAGGCCGAGGAATCGGCGCCACCGTCGTTCGAGAGTTTCGCGACCCTCGACGTCGACGAAAACGGAGGAGTCAGCCGCCAGGAGATCTCGTCCCATCCCTGGGCGACAACCTTCGACTGGCTCGACATCGACCGCGACGGCAACGCGACCCTCGAGGAGATCGGCTCGCAGATCGATCTGATGGTGAAGTCGACCGACTTCGGTCTGGTCGCCGTCGACCTGTCCTCCCCATCCGATCCCGAGATCCTGTGGCGACAGACGAAGACCCTGCCGTACATCGCGAGCCCCATCCTCTACCGGGGCGTACTCTTCCTGGTCAAGGACGGCGGCATCCTGACGAGCTACGACCCGGCGTCCGGCGAAGTGCTCAAGCGCGGACGAATCAGCGGCGTGGTCGAGCCCTTCTATCCGTCACCGATCGCGGCCGGAGGCAAGATCTACCTGACGTCGAGCGCCGGCAGCATCGCAGTCGTCAGCGCGACCGGTGACTGGGAAACGCTCAACGTCAGCGAGCTCGACGAGGAGGTCTTCGCCTCGCCGGCCGTCAGCGGCGGGCGGATGTATCTGAGGACCCGGACCCGGCTCTACGCCTTCGGGGAGTAGTCGGAGACTCGATGAGCCCCCGACGAAGACGATGTCGCGGGGCCACGTAGTAGCCTGCTTCCCGCTGCAGCGGCGGCCACGAAGGACGGACTTCGGATCGGGTTGGAAGCGGGGTTCGCCCGACACCGAAGTCGAATCTCGATTCCAAGGAGAATGAAGGTGGAAGTCTGGGCTCCAACATCGATCCAGCCGGATGGAGCCGCGTTGGGGCCGACCGCGTCAGTGCTCGCCGCGCTGGCCCTGGCGCTGACTCTCGGCTGCGCGGGCGACGACCGGATTCACCGCCTCTCCGACAACCTGCCTGGAGGCAGCGCGATCGACTGCAGCAGCGGAAAGCCTCTCGAATGCCAGGTCCGGGAGCTCGAGTTCCTCGAAACCTGCGAGGGCTGGGACACGGAGGACTGCGTCACGACCACCGAAGGTCTCGAGACCGTGACCTACATCCCGTATCGGGGCAACAACATCAGCGATGGCTTCGGTGACGGCGGCTTCTCGGTTCGGCTGCTCAGCGATCAGCTCCTTCGCGGTTGGGATCTCGAGTTCCTGCCCGACGGTTCGATGATCGTCACGGAGCAGGCCGGTCGCCTGCTGCGGATCATCGGCGACGAGCACCACGAACTCCTGACCGTCGAGACCTTGAAGTCCCATGAGGCCGGCCTCATGGGGCTGGCGGTCGATCCGGACTTCGACAGCAACCACCGGATCTACGTGTTCTGGACCTACGCCGAGGACCATAGCGATCCGGAGCTACGGCCCCCGACAACAGCGGGGCAGGAAGGATCCTCAGTCGCATCGAACGACTGGTTCTCGACGGCAATCACGTGGTCGGGCGTTCGCTCGTACTCGACGCTCTTCCGGGCTCGTTGGCCCACCCGGGAGGCCGGCTCGAGTTCGGTCCCGACGGGTTGCTCTACGCGACCACCGGCGACGGCGGCAAGGTGGCCCTCGCCCAGGACCCCGACACTCTCTACGGCAAGATCCTCCGAATCCACCCCGACGGCACCATTCCCGACGACAACCCCATTCCCGGCAGTCCGGTCTACTCCAGAGGACATCGCAACCCCCAGGGCCTCGCCTGGCAACCCGGCACCCTGGCGCTGTACGAGAGCGAGCACGGACCGTGGCGCTTCGACGAAGTCAACCACATCGTGCCGGGCGGCAACTACGGCTGGAAGGCGCTCAAGTGCGACCAGGAGAATTCCCCCATCGAGATCCTCGGCGAGGTCCGCTCCCCGGCCGTGTGCTTCGATCAGTGGACGATGGGCCCGAGCGGGATGACCTTCGTCGACGACCCCGACAGTCCGTGGTTCGGCGATCTGTTCCTCACCGGCCTGCGCGGCGGCCACCTGCGACGTCTGCGCTTCGACGGCGACCGGGTGGCCGAATCCGAGATCTTCTTCTTCAGTGGCGGCAGGTACCCCGGCGACGAATTGCGGAACAAGCTCAGCCTGCGCCTGCGCGACGTGGAGTATCGCGACGGCTCGCTCTACGTCCTCGGAGACATCCGAGGCCTGGTCCAGATCACCCCGCTACGCTGAGAGCCAAGGCTGCACAGGGACGCTGGAACGGCGGCCGGGATCTCACTCGCCGCCGATCTTGCGGTCCAACCAGTCGATCAGGATCCGGTTGAGTTCGCGCGGCCGTTCCTGCTGAGTCCAGTGCCCGCAGTCGGCGATCACCTGGCGCTCGATGTCCGCCAGGTACTGTTCGGTGCCGTCCATCGACGACGGCGGCAGCACCGTGTCGTCCTCGGCACCGACGTAGAGTGCCGGAGCCGTGACCCAGTACTCGAGCAGGCGCGAATTCTCCCAGTTGCGATCGATGTTCCGGTACCAGTTGATGCCTCCGGTGAAGCCGGTCTTGCGGAAGGTTTCGATATAGAACCGCAGTTCGGGTTCCGTGATGATCAGTTCGGCATTCGGGTCGATCTCGGCGTTCTCGATCGCGGCCAGCAACTCGAAGCGTCGCTCCGGAGCGTCGGCCGGCAGGGCAGCGAACTCCTCGGCGGTCAGCCGGTTCTTGCGATAGAAGAGCCGGAAGACGTTGTCGACGTTCTCGGCCAGCAACGCATCGGCCACGCCCGGTTCCTGGAAGGCGACGACGTAGTTCGCTTCACCACGCGCCTGTCGCAGCATCTCGATCGGCGGGTTCGGTCCCGGCGGGCGGCCGAACGGCGTGTTGACTCCGACGACCCCGGCTACGCGATCGGGATACAGCAGAGGCATCCGCCACACGACTCCGCCGCCCCAGTCGTGACCGACGAAGACCGCCTGCTCGATCCCCAGCGCGTCGAGCAGTCCGACCAGATCCGCACACAGCGTATCGACGTCGTAGGCTTCGACCTCTTCGGGCCGGTCGGTGAGTCCGTAGCCGCGCTGATCCGGGGCGATCGCCCGATAGCCGGCGGCCGCCAGGGCGGGCAACTGGTAACGCCAGGAATAGGCCAGCTCGGGGAAGCCGTGGGAGAAGACCACCGGGAAGCCCTCGCCCTGTTCGTAGACCGCCATGCGGATTCCGTTGGTCTCCACGAAAAAGGGTTCCGGCAGCTCGGTGACCGGCTCCAGGGGCGTGGTCTCGACCGCCATCGGACCGGATCCCGGCACCGGCACGTCCGGAGGCGAGTCGAGGTCGGGCGACTCGTCACCACCTCCGCAACCGGCTATGGCGAGGGCCATGCAGGCAAGAAGAAGGGTCAGGGTCGAAGTCCAGCCGAAGAGGCCGGATCGGTGCGAGTGGATCTGCTTCATCGAGTGAAACCTCCCTGTCTCGAACCCTCCGGGAGGACCCGGCGAGGCTCTTTCGTTCAGTGAGGCGGCAGTATAGCCCTTGCGCCCGACAGCCCTTGCCACTACTCTGCGCGCGAACCCCGCTACCGGCCCGACCGGTGTCGCGACATCGAACGAGTCGAGGAGAAAACGATGCCAGCCTTCGGTGACTACCCAGAAATCGCCATCGACCTCGATCAGCACATCGCCACGATCGAGATCCAGCGCGGCCCCTACAACTTCTTCCACGTCGGACTGATCGAGACGCTCGCCGACGCCTGTCTCGATCTCGACGATGAGCCCGACTGCAGGGTGATCGTGCTGTGCGCCGAAGGCAAGGCCTTCTGCGCCGGGGCAGAACTCTCCGCCGACGATTCCGACGATGCCTCCCCGACCGCCGGTCCGCGCGGCGGCGGGCACCTCTACGAAGAAGCCGTCCGACTGTTCTCGGCCCGCACGCCGATCGTCGCGGCGGTCCAGGGCGCGGCCATCGGCGGCGGCTTCGGGCTCGCCATGATGGCGGACTTCCGGGTCGGCTGTCCCGAATCACGTTTCGCGGCGAACTTCGCCCGCCTCGGCTTCCATCAGGGCTTCGGACTCTCCGTCACCCTGCCCCTGGTCCTCGGCCACCAGAAGGCGCTCGACCTGCTCTACACGGGACGGCGCGTCAAGGGAGAGGAAGCCTACGAAATGGGTATCTGCGATCACTTCAGCTCGCAGGAGAACCTGCGCGCGAAGGCACGCGAGGTCGCCACCGAGATCGCCCGATCAGCACCGCTGGCCGTTCAGTCGATCAAGCAGACGATGCGCGGCGATCTACCGGAGAAGATCCGCATCGCGACCGACCGCGAACTCGAAGAGCAGGACCGCCTTCGGCAGACCTCGGACTTCAAGGAAGGCGTTCTGGCCACCGCCGAGCGCCGGCTTCCCCGCTTCACCGGGCAGTAGTCCGAAGGGACGGGAGGGCGACTAGGCCTTCGCCTTGAACTCCTGGCGCCGGCGTGTCAGCACCGGCTCGGTATAGCCGTTCGCCTCGGACCGGCCCTCGAACACCAGGTCCCTGGCCGCCTGGAACGCCAGGCTCGCTTCGAAGTCGTCGGCCATCGGCCGGTAGGCCGGGTCGCCCTCGTTCTGGCGGTCGACCACAGCGGCCATGCGTTCGAGGGTCTCGATCACCTGGGCCTCGTTGGTGATGCCGTGGTGCAACCAGTTGGCGATGTGCTGGCTCGAGATCCGCAACGTCGCCCGGTCCTCCATCAATCCGACATCGTGGATGTCGGGGACCTTCGAGCAGCCGACGCCCTGTTCGACCCAGCGCACGACGTAACCGAGGATCCCCTGGGCGTTGTTGTCCAGTTCCTGCTGGATCTCGTCGGCCGTCAACTCGCGATCCGGGGCCAGGAAGGGTGGCGTCAGGAGCGCATCCAGGCTCGCCCGGCCGCGATGCGCGAGTTCCCGCTGGCGCTCGGCGACGTCGACCTGATGGTAGTGGATGGCGTGCAGGGTCGCCGCCGTCGGCGACGGCACCCAGGCGGTATTCGCTCCCGCCAGGGGATGCGCCGCCTTGGTTTCGAGCATCGCCTTCATCTCGTCCGGCATCGCCCACATACCCTTGCCGATCTGCGCCCTGCCTGCGAGACCTGCCTCGAGTCCGATGTCGACGTTCCAGTCTTCGTAGGCCAGCATCCACGCGGCGTTCTTGATCTCGGGCTTGGGGATCATGGCCCCGCCCTCCATCGCTGTGTGCATTTCGTCGCCCGTCCGATCGAGGAAGCCGGTGTTGATGAAGATGACGCGCTCGCTGGCAGCCCGGATGCATTCCTTGAGGTTGAGGGTGGTTCGACGCTCCTCGTCCATGATCCCGATCTTGATCGTGTTCGGTTCGAGATCGAGGACCTCTTCGACACGACCGAAGAGTTCCACCGACAGCGCCACTTCTTCCGGTCCGTGGTGCTTCGGCTTGACGACGTAGATGCTGCCGGTCCGACTGTTGCTGAGCACTCCCTCGCCGCGCAGATCGTGGACCGCGGCCAGCATCGTGATCATGCAGTCGACGAAGGTCTCGGGGACCTTCTCACCCGCCTCGGTCGTGACGATGTCGGTCATCAGGTGCGCTCCAACGTGGCGCACCAGCAGGAGACTGCGGCCCGGGAGTACCAGCGGCTGACCGTCGGGGGTCGTGTACTCGCGATCGGGGTTCAACGAGCGCTGGATCCTGCGGCCGCCCTTCTCGAGACTGGCGTCGAGCGTGCCCTTCATGATGCCGGCCCAGTTGCCGTAGACCCTCACCTTGTCCTCGACGTCGACCGCCGCCACGGAATCCTCGCAGTCGATGATCGTCGTGATCGCCGCTTCGAGAACCACGTCCTTGACGTTGGCCTTGTGGGTCCTGCCGACCGGGTGCTCGGCATCGATCAGGATGTCGATGTGGAGGCCGTGATGCTGCAGCAGAACGCTCGTCAGCACGCCGTCGTCGTCGCAGTAGCCGACGAACTGGGAGGCGTCGTCGAGACGGGTGCTGTCGCCGGACTCGAGCCCCAGGATGAGCTCGCCGGAGTCGACCTCGAAACCGACGACGTCCTCCCAGTTGTCGTCGTCGAGGGGAGCCGCCTGGTCGAGGAAGAAATTCGCCCGCTCGATGACCTTGTCGCCGCGAACCGGGTTGTAGGCATGGCCGCGCTCCGCGCCCTCCGTCTCCGGCACGACATTGGTGCCGTAGAAGGCATCGTAGAGGCTTCCCCAGCGGGCGTTGGCGGCATTGAGCGCGTAACGCGCGTTGTCGACCGGCACCACCAGCTGCGGTCCGGCGATGCGCGCGATCTCAGCGTCGACGTTCTCCGTGGCGATCGAGAAGGCATCACCCTCCGGAACCATGTAGCCGATCGAAGTGAGGAACTCGACATCCACCGGACCGCCTTCCCGATAGCGAGCGTCGATCGCGGCCTGGAGTTCATCGCGGCGCTCCAGCAGACGCTGGTTGCGCGGTGCGAGATCCTGCACGATCCGGCCGAGTCCCTGCCAGACCTCGTCGGCATCGATTCCCGTGCCGGGAGCGATCTCGGTTCGAACGAGGTCATCGAGGGCCCTGGCGATCTGGAGACCGCCGATGGAAATGGTTTCGGTCATGACAGAAGCTCGCTTTCTCCCAACCAGCGGGTCTTCGGGGCTCGCGGGAGGCGCATCATAACCGCATCCCGCATGACGCGAGGACTCCCCCGGGACGGCTGCTACGATCTCCACGTGGCATCTCCACGCCGATCGGCAACGACCGTGGTCCTCGCTTCGATCGTAGCGCTTCTCGCCGGGATTTCATCGGCTCAGCCCACGATCGACCTCGACGCCTCCGAGCGCGCCGCAGTGGGCGTGGTCGAGGAGTTCTTCGCAGCGTTCAATGCGGCCGACAACGTGCGCCTCGCAGAGCTTCTCAATTACCCCCACGTCTTCCTCCTCGGCGAGGGAACACTGCGAACCGCCCTGACCCCGGGCGACGCCGACACCGACTTCGAGGCGCTGCGCACCACGCAGGGATGGGTCCGTTCGAGCCTGCACGAGATCGACACCCTCTCCGTCGCTCCGAGTGCCGTCGTCTTCCGACTCACGTTCCAGCGCCACAACGCCGCCGGCGAATCGTACTGGACGACGCCCGCCCTGTGGATCGTCACGGAGCAGGACGGCCATTGGGGAATCCAGGTCCGCTCGCTCCACCTACGCGCGTTCGAGGAGCCGAGCGCCCGGGGCGAGGCCGAAACCGCCGCCGAAGCCGCCCTGCGATCCTACTTCTCGTCCTGGAACGCCGAAGACAACGACGGCCTGAGACGACACATGAACTTCCCCTTCGTCAGCTTCTTCCGCAGCGAACTTCGCCTGGCGCTGACCCCGGAAGCCTCCACGACCGATTTCGACGCCCTCCGCTCCGCCGGCTGGGCGCGATCCGAGATCGAGAGCATCGACGTTCTGTCGAGTTCAGCCGACAAGGTCCACTTGCGATGCGTCTTCAGCCGACGCCGGGCCGACGGCAGCGTGATGATGCGCGCGAGGACGCTGTACATCATGACGCTGAGAGGCGATCACTGGGGCATCCAGCTACGCACCGCCCTGCCCACCCGCTGACGTCTGGCTTCGACCTCCGGCGGACGGTATGATGCCGCCCCGCATGCCGCCGGGCATCGTCGCGACCACGAACAGAACCCATCGATCAGCGCCCCGAGCGCGCGTGGAGTAGTGCCATGGACATGAGTTTTTCCGCCGAAGACCTCGCCTTCCGCGACGAGGTCCGCAGTTGGCTTTCCGAGGCCATGCCCGAGAACATTCGGGCGAAGGCCGAGAGCGGCGCCGAGTACGAGTTCGCAGAGACCCGCCAGTGGCACGCGATCCTCTACGAGAAGGGATGGGTCGCCCCCTCCTGGCCGAAGGAAGTCGGCGGCACCGGCTGGGACGCCACGAAGCGCTTCATCTTCTCCGAGGAGTGCATTCGAGCCCGCACTCCCACCCTGCTCGGTTTCGGACTCGGCATGGTCGGACCGCTGCTGATCCAGTTCGGCACCGACGAGCAGAAGGAACGCTTCCTGCCGAAGATCCTCTCGGGGGAGGAGAACTGGTGCCAGGGATACTCGGAGCCCAACGCCGGATCGGATCTCGCCAGCCTGAGGCTGAAGGCAGACAAGGACGGCGACGACTACATCCTCAACGGCCAGAAGACCTGGACCAGCGGCGCCCACCTCGCCGACTGGATCTTCCTGCTCTGCCGCACCTCGAGTGAAGGCAGGAAGCAGCAGGGGATCACCTTCCTGCTCGCCGACATGAAGACCCCGGGGATCGAAGCCAAGCCTTTCCTCACGACCGGCGGCATGCCGTCGTTCTCGGACACCTTCTTCACCGATGCACGGGTGCCCCAGACCAACCGCGTCGGCCCCGAGGGAGGCGGCTGGACCATGGCCAAGGCCCTGCTCGGACACGAGCGCACCGGCATCGGCGGCGCCGGCACCTCCAAGCGCTGGCTCCAGCTGACGAAACGGATCGCCCGCAACACCCCGGTGGGTGCCGGAACGCTGCTCGACGACCCGAACTTCCGGCGTCGGATCGCAGCCTTGCAGATTCGCCACCGCGCGATCGAAATGGGCAACTACCGCACCCTGGCCAGCGCAGCCCTCGGCAAGGCGCCGGGGCCTGAGAGTTCGATCCTGAAGCTCTCCGGCACGGAGTTGTTGCAGGAAGTCACCGAGCTGACCATGGACGCACTGGGACCGGCGGCGATGGGCTGGTTCGATTCACCCGACACCGCCCTGCACGACTACGAGCGCATGGTGGCCAGCGAATTCAACTACTACCGCGCCGCGACGATCTACGGCGGATCGAACGAGATCCAGAAGAACATCATCGCCAAGAACGTACTGGGCCTGCCCCAGGGCTGAGGAAAGCACCATGGATTTCGAACTCTCCAAGCAGCAGCAGATGATCGTCGACTCGGTCGCGAAGTTCGTTCGCGACGAATCGAACGTCGAGCGTTTCCGCAAGATGCGCGACACCGAGCGAGGATGGGACCCGGCCGTCTGGAAGCAGATGGGCGACTACGGATGGTTGGCGATCTCCTTCCCCGAGGCCGTCGGCGGCATCGATGGTGACTTCATCGACATGGCGCTGATCCTCGAGCAGTTCGGTCGCGGCCTGGTGCCCGAGCCCTACATCGCGTCGGTGGTCCTGGCCGGCAGCCTGCTCGAGAAGCTCGGCACCGAAGAGCAGATCGAGAACGTGCTGCAGCCGATGATGGACGGCGATACCAGTCTCGCCCTGGCCTACGACGAACGTCAGAGTCGCTACAACCTCGCCGACTGCAAGACCACGGCGACCCGTACCGCCGAGGGCTGGACCCTCGACGGTGAGAAGACCTGGGTGCTCAACGGACACGCTGCGGACACGATCCTCGTGGTGGCGCGTACCGCCGGCGAGCCTCTCGACCGTGAAGGCCTGTCGGTCTTCGCCGTGGCCGGCGACAGCGACGGCCTCGAGAGAACGACCCTCAACACCATGGACGGACAGCGAGCAGGGTTCCTGAGTTTCAAGGGCGTCAAGGTCGGCAGCGACGATCTGGTCGGCGCCGAGGGTCAGGCCTTCGAGGCGCTCGAATGGGCTGTCGATCGAGCCGCCGCAGCCGCCTGTGCCGAGGGACAGGGACACCTGCAGGAGATGTTCGAGCGCACCGTCGAGTACCTCAAGGAGCGTGAGCAGTTCGGCGTCAAGATCGGCACCTTCCAGGCGCTCCAACATCGCGCCGCGGAGATGTTCGCCGAAACCGAGCTGTGCAAGGGAATGATGCTGCTGGCCGCCCTCAAGGTCGACTCCGACAACGCCGAAGAGCGCCGCTCGGAGATCTCTGCCGCCAAGGCCCACCTCACTTCGGCAGGCTGGTTCGTGCAGGAGAACTGCATCCAACTGTTCGGCGGCATCGGCGTCACCGATGAGCAGGACGTCGGCCTGTACTTCAAGCGGCTGAGGGTCCTGCAGGGGCTGTTCGGCGACGCCGACCACCACATCGCCCGCTTCCAGGAGCAGGACCGCTTCGACGCAGCCTGATCCGGTCCCGGCAGTCGTCCGACACCGCGGAAGGGAGGCCCTATTTGGCCGGCAGGGTCGAGGTGAACGCCAGGCCGCGCTCGATCCACGCCTGGAGGTCCTCGTCTTCGGTCAGACCGTCCGCCGCGACGTAGACCATGCCCTTCAGCGAACGTCCGGTGAAGTCCATCTCGCGGGCATGAGGGAGGGCGAGGCAGTTCGCGTAGGCATCGGCGCCGACGCGGACCATCAGGTCTTCGGAGGTGATGCCACAGGCCATGTTGCCGCGGTCGAGAATACACAGCCCGCCGAACATCTTCTTCTCACTCACGCCCGGTCGATCCGCGACGATCTCCCGGATCCGCTGGGCCGTTCCTTCATCGTAGGCCATGGGTCGTCTCCTCGTTCTCTCTCGATCCGCGGTTGCCACGGGCGACGATCGTATCGAAGCCGCGACGACTCCCGCTGATTGGCCCGCAACACCGTCGGGCAGGGTTCCATGAGCTGCGCAGCGGCGACCTGTCAGAATCGAAACCTCCGGCACCGATCCCCCGTACCAGCGAGCAATGCTTCCAGCCCTCCGTCAGTCCCTGCGCCGCCTCCTGGCGACTCCTGCAGCTACCGCCACTGCCTGGGTCACGATCACTCTCGCCTTCGCCGCCAACGTGGCGATCTTCTCGGTCGTCGATGCGGTGCTGCTCGAGCCCCTGCCCTACGAGGAGCCGGACCGGCTGCTGCGCTTCTACAACCACCCGGAAGGCAACCCGGCGATCACCTACGAGATCTCCCACCCGGAGTTCGTCGCCGCCCGCGCAGGCGTCGAGAGTCTCGTCGACATCGCCGGACACGCCTCGTCTTCGGGCAGCCTGACGGTCAGGATCGGCGACGCCCTGCGCCAGATCCCCGGGTCGATGGTGTCGGGCAACCTCTTCGAGGTGCTCGGCGTGGAACCGCTGATCGGACGCCGATGGAACCAGGACGACGACCGTATCGGCGCGGCCCCGATCGTCGCGATCAGCGAACGTCTCTGGCGCGAGGTGTGGGCCGCCGACCGCGATCTGATCGGTTCCCCGATCGAGATCGGCGGCACCCTTTTCGAGGTCACCACCATCCTGCCGGCGCAGTTCGAGTATCCGGCCGGGGCCGCGCTCTGGGTCCCCCAGTCGACGGTGCTGCCGCAGTCGATGATCGAAGACGTCGAGGTGCGCTACTTCAACGCCATCGGTCGGCTGGCGCCGGGAAGGTCGCAGGCCGACGCCACCGCTGAACTGAACGCCGTGCTCGACGCCACCACCGACCTGCAGCTGAAGGAGGGCGGACAGGCCTGGTTGACCTCGGAACCGCTCGCCGCCGAACTCCTCTCGACGCATCGTTCGACCCTGCTCTTCCTGCAGGGCGCCGCGTTGCTGGTGCTGCTGATCGCCGCCGCCAACGTCGCCAATCTGCAGACGGTGCGAGCCCTCGGTCGGCGCCGCGATTTCGCCGTGCGCCAGGCGCTGGGCGCACGCCGATGGGATCTGGCGAAGCTCTCCCTGCTCGACAGCACTCTCGTCGCGCTGGCCGCCTGTGGCGCCGGATCCATCCTCGGATCGGTCGCCGTCGCCACCCTGCTGGCCCTCTCTCCGGTCGAACTCTTCCGAGCCGGTGGGATCGGGCTCGACCTCGAGGTGTGGGGCTTCGCGCTGCTCATCACCGCATTGACCGCATTGACCTCGGGCCTGCTGCCGCTCGCGACCACCCTCGGCCGGCGCTTGAGCGAGGGACTGCACGACGGTGGAGCGAGGAACATCGGGCAGGGAGCGGCCCGCAACGTGATGCGCGGCTTCGTCGTCGCGCAGGCCGCTCTGGCGGTCGTGCTGATGGTGGGCGCCACCCTCCTGCTGCAGAGCTTCGTCCGCTTGAGCAACGAAGACCCTGGCTTCGATCGCGGTCGCATCCTGACCTTCGGCTTCGTTCAGGACAGCACGGTCTCGAACGACCCCGTCGAACAGGATCGGATCCTCGAACAGGTTCTCGATCGAATCCGCGAGGTACCGGGTGTCGAAGGGGCTGCCGGCATCCTGCTGCGTCCCCTGCAGACGACGCAGGGTTTCGACGCGCCCTTCTTCATCGACGGCCAGGCCCCCGAGGAGTTCGATCGCAACCCGACCCTCAACTTCGAAGCCGCCACTCCCGGCTACTTCGAGACCATGGGGATCCCGATCCTGGCCGGGCGCGGATTCCGGGTCAGCGACGACGAGGATGCACCCGGTGTTGCAGTGATCAGCCAGACGCTCGCTGCGACCTACTTCGGCAGCGACGAGGCGGTCGGCAGGCGGTTCAAGTTCTCCGGGCCGGGCACCGAGGACCCATGGTTCGAGGTGATCGGCGTGGCGGGCGACGGTCGCTACCGCAAGATGGACGAGGTCAGCCTCAATGTCTTCATTCCCCACCGTCAGAGCGGCTGGTCACTCAATCACGCCGTCGTTCGTTCGCGCAGCCAGGACCCTGCTGCTCTCACGGCCGCCGTTCGCTCGGCTGTCCGCGACGCCGGCGTGGGCGTCGAGATCGCCGACCTGGCGACCGCCGACCAGATCCTGTCGCGATCCCTGTCGGGAGCGCGCTTCCAGACCGTGATCCTGGCACTCTTCGCCGCCCTCGCACTGACCCTGGGCGCCGTCGGACTCTACGGAGTCACCGCCTATCTCCTGTCGATCCGCCGCCAGGAACTCGGCGTGCGAATCGCTCTCGGCGCTGTCGGTCGCGATCTGGTGCGACTCGTCCTCGGCGAGTCGCTGGCGCTCAGCCTGGTCGGCGTCGGGTTCGGACTGGCCATCGCCTTCGCCCTCACCCGTTGGCTCTCGGGCTATCTCGGCGCGACCCTGCACGGCGTCGGCGCCGGGGATCCCTGGAGTCTCGGAGTCGCTGTCCTGGCACTGGTGGCCGCAGCGCTTCTGGCCGGCCTGCCGCCCGCGCTGCGAGCCGGCCGAACAGACCCGCTCGAGGCTCTTCGCGGCGAATGAAGGCCTCGACGCAGAACGGCGCGAGCTAGTCGGAGTCTTCCTCGCCGGCGGCTTCGCTCTCGGGTTCGGGTTCCGGAGGGGCCAGCGTCGGGAAGACCACCGCGCTCTCGTGGCCGCTCCCGGCGACGGCGGCGATACCGAAGAAGTAGTTGTCGATCACCAGACCGTCGGTGGTCGCTTCGTCGCTCATCCCGAGCCAGCGCGAGTGCGTCCACGTCGAGCGATCCGTCAGGCGCCAGTAGAGGCGGTAGCCGACGAGATCGGACGCATCGACCGGCGCCTGCCATCGCAGCGTGGCCGCCGGCTGAACGGCGCCTTCGATCGTCACGTTCTGCGGCGAACCGGGGGACCAGGCGAGCGAGGCGAGGGTGGCCGCGTTGAGTGCAGTGACCTTCGCCGCATAGTCGAAATCGACGCCTTCGATGACGTCGCCGTACTCGATTCCATCGTCGCTTCGCAGATCCTGGTGCTGGCGGTCGTAGTGCTCGTGGGTCTCCATGATCCTCACCGCCGGCAAGCCGAGGTCGGCGAAGGGGCGGTGGTGACCACCGCGGCCGAATCGATCGAGCCGGTAGACCAGCATCACATCGAGAGTCGGGAAGTAGCGCTCCGCGATGACGTCGACATAGCGCGCCAACTGCCTCGACACGCCATCGACCTCGCCGCCGGTGTAGCGACGCCGCAGTCGCTCGATCTCGGTCTCGTTGGGAGGAACGCCGTCGGAAAAGACCCGCACCGTGGTGTTGTCGATCACACCATCGATGCCATGGATGTTGCCGATCATGTCGTTGTTCAGAACCGCCTCGACCCGCCAGCCGACCTCGACGGCATGCTCCGCCACCGCGACCCCGCCGAAGAGCCCCTGCTCCTCGCCGGAGAGTACGGCGTAGACCACCGACCCCTTGAAGCGATGCGGCGTGAGCAGGCGCGCCGCCTCGAGCACTCCCGCCACCCCGCTCGCGTTGTCGTTGGCACCCGGCGAGAGCGACGTCGAATCCATCACGTCGGTCACCCGTGAGTCGAGATCTCCCGACATCAGCACGACCCGGTCGGGATCCGTCGAGCCGCGCTGCAGGGCGATCACGTTGACGACCTCCACCGGCTCCGGAATCCGTTCCTCTCCCTCGACCACCCGGGAGATCGTGAAGACCTCGAGGCAGTCTCCGCAGGCGGCGGAGATGCTCTCGAACTCGGCCTCCACCCAGCGACGAGCGGCTCCGATACCGAAGGTCTCGGAGTCCGTCCGGGAGGCGGTGTGACGCGTTCCGAATCCGACCAGGGTCCGGATGTCCGACTCGATCCGGTCGGCCGAGACCTGCTCGACGATCGAATGGATCCGGGGATCCTCGGCCGACGGGACCGCGGTGGCCGACAGCGACTGGGCGCCGGCGGCCGCCGACCGTCAGCAGCAGGAGACCGCCCGCGAAGATCTTCATCGTTTGACGAACTCCCGGACCCACTGACCCTCGGCCTCCATCAGGGGGATCTCACGCACCAGATCGAAGCCCGCGTCCTTGATCTCGTCCGTGACCGTCCCCTTGCCGGCACGAACGTGGGACAGCGCGAAGTCCGGGCTCACGCCAACGACGCGCTCGAAATCGATCACCACCATCCGCCCGCCGGGACGCAGGGCCCGGTGGATCGAAGCGAGTGTCTTCTGCGGGAACTCGAAGTGGTGGTACGTGTCGCAGATCAGGACCAGGTCGACGGAATCGCTCGGCAGACGAGCGTCGTCGGCAGCCGCCAGGACCGGAACGATATTGTCGATCTCCTCCGCCTGCGCCGAGGCGGCGATGTGGTCGAGGAACGACTGGGCGATATCGACGGCGTAGACCCTGCCGTCACCGACCTGACGCGCCATCAGACGGGTCAGGAAGCCGGTGCCGGCGCCGACGTCGGCAACGTCGGTGCCCGCCGCCAGCGAAAGGGTCGCCACGATGGCGTGACGGAACTTGTAGATCGCCCGATCCTCCGCCTCGAGGCGCAGCGACCAGGCATCGGGATCCGGATCGACGTACGAATCGTTGATTCCGGGGTTCACACTGGTCGTCTGGGCAACGAGGCTGCCGGCTGCGGCCAGCAGAACCATGGCGAGAAGAAACGGGCGGCGGCAAGCTGTCATCGGACCTCCGATCGCAGAAAGTGTTCGAGATGGGGGGAGAAGAGTTCGGGTTCCAGGAGGAACGAATCGTGCCCCTTCTCGGAATGCACGGTGATGTAGAGGGTCTCGACGTCGGCGTTTCGCAGTTGGCTCACCAACCGCTCCTGTTCCTCCGGGTAGAAGCACACATCCGAGTCGATCGAAAACACCAGGAAGCGCTGGTCGCGGCAGCGGGCGAAGAGTTCCTCGAAGCTCCCCGCGTTGACGCCAACGCCAACGCCAGCGTTGGCGTCGGCGAGCAGATCGAAGGTCTGCCAGGCGTCGAGGATCCGCAGGTAGGAGTTGGCGTCGAAACGCGGCGGCAGCTTCTCTCCCTGATGAAGCATGTAGGACTCGAGGGGATGGCCGATCTGGTACCAGTGCTGCTCGGGCAGGTGGTGGCTCACTTCCATGCGCGACCGGCGCTCCATGTCGTCCAGGGAGACGAAGGCCTTGTGGGAGATCATCCGCGCCAACCTCAGCCCCTGGACCGGTCCGGCCCCCGGCGGGTAGTCGCCCTCGCAGAACTGCGGGTCGGACTGGATGGCGACGATCTGTTCGAAGTTCAGGACCCGATGCAACGGCGTCGTGCCCAGGCCGCTCGCCGCGGGCACCAGACGTCGGACGCGGTCGGGGTAGCGCGTAGCCAGACTGAGACAGGCCAGTCCACCCGTCGAGTTGCCGATCGCCGCCCACAGCCGTCCGACGCCCAGATGATCGAGCAGCCGGATCTGGGAGTCGACGGTGTCGGCAATGGCGATATGGGGGAAGCGGCGACCCCAGAGTCGGCCGGTCTCGGGGTCGAGAGTCGTGGGTCCGCTGGAACCGTAGCAACCGCCGAGATAGTTGGCGCAGACGACGAAGAACCGATCGGTATCGAGCGCCAGGCCGGGGCCGATGAACTCGCTCCACCAACCTTCATGGCACTCCTCGTTCCACAGTTCGCCCACGCCATCGACGGCCGGATTGAAGCCGGCCGCATGCTGGCTGCCGGTCAGGGCATGGAAGAGAAGGATGCAGTTGTCACCCTCGGCCGAGAGTCGGCCGTAGGTCTCATAGGCCAGCCGGAACGAGGGCAGAGTCTCGCCGGAGCGCAGCGCCAGCGGGTCCGGGCAATCGAAGAACTGCGTCTGCACTCTTCGCGAGGACTCCGCCGATCCTGATGGTTGCGCTTCGGTCATCCAGTTCCCTACCCGACTCGGCCGGCGAACCTCTGACTATAATGCGCCGCGATGCTCGGATCCTATACCGCCCAGGAAGCCGTCCTGGCCCTGGTCGTGGCGATGTTGACCGGCAACGAGATCCGCGGCCTCTTGAAGGCCAGGTTGAGTGGCAGGTCGAAGAACCTGTCCCGACTGCTGACCCACGTGCTGATGCTGATCCTCCTGGTCCCCTGGGTCGGCTACACCTTCTACTGGGTTTCCGTCATGGAGTCCCCCGCCATCACGCCGGAGACCTTCGGCTCGACCGCTCTCAATCTGCCCTATCTCCTGCTCGGCATCGGCCTGCTGGTGCTCGCCACCTTCGAGATCCTGTCGCTCGTTCGGGCCCGCCGGGAGGGCTACACGCGAAACGTGTCGCGCCTCGTCAGTCACGCGCTGATCGCGATCGTCGTCCTCCTGATGTTGACCCTCAGCATCTTCAAGTGGAACGAGTACACCCGACCGCTCGACACACGCCCGCTGCAGACGTCGACCCTGCCCGAACGCTCGCCGGAGGGACCTCGATCCTCGTGAGAATCGCTACCTGGAACATCAACGGCCTGCGGGCGCGCTACGACTTCCTGCTCCACTGGCTGCGTTCGAGACAACCGGACATCGTCGGCCTACAGGAACTCAAGCTGCCGCAGGAGGACTTCCCGCACGCCAGTTTCGAGAAGGAGGGCTACTTCAGCGCCGCTCATGCCGAGAAGAGCTGGAACGGCGTCGCCATCCTGGCGAGAAAGCCCCTCGAGGTCACCCAGGAAGGGCTCCCCGGCCAGGAGGACTTCGGAGCTCGATTGCTGACCGCCGAAGTCGACGGCCTGTCGTTCACCACCGTCTACTGCCCCAACGGCAAGACCCTCGAGCACGAGGACTTTCCCCGCAAACTGGCCTGGTTCGAGGCTCTTCTCGAACATTTCGAGCAACGCCACCACCCTGATCGGCCGACGGTCCTCTGCGGCGACTTCAACGTCGTGCCGGAGCCCATCGACAGCTGGAACGAAGAACGTCTCGCCGGCAGGATCTTCCATACCGACGAGGAACGTCGGCGCTTCCAAGCGCTCACCGCCTGGGGCTTCCACGACCTCTACCGCACGCTCGAGCCCGACACCCGGTTCTTCTCGTGGTGGGACTACCGTGGAGGTTCGTTCCACCGCAATCAGGGCCTTCGCATCGACCTCGTCCTGGCGAGCGAATCGGTCCGCGAAAGGGCGCGGCACGCCGAAACCGACCGCGACTACCGCAAGAAGCAGGAAGGTCTGACGGCTTCCGATCACGCTCCGGTGATCGTCGATCTCGACTGATCGACGCCTCACAGTCGCTCTGGATCGAAGGTGGAGCCCGTGCGGTCACCGCTGCACCATCCACCTCGATGCAATGACTCACGAGCGCCCGCACTCCCGGGGGTCCGCCGAGTCAGCCGCCCCTGCAGGACTGGACGGTACGGGGAACCGGTCGTAAGATCCCTCCTTCGGATCCATCCATTCCCTGCTTCGCGCGCCTGCCATCCCGGCATGGAAGCGCCTCCACCGACCTTTCAGGAGGCTCCATGAATCGCACACTCATCGCCTGCTTCGCTCTCGTCCTCAGCCTGTCGCCCCTCGCCGCGACGGCGGAGATCCTTCCCGTGGAGATCGTCAACGACGTCGTCTACGGCCACAAGATGGGCATGGCCCTCTCCTTCGACGTCGTCAAGCCCTCGCAGGCCAACGGCGCCGCCGTCCTCTTCATGGTGTCCGGCGGCTGGTTCTCACGCTACGCGCCGCCGGCCGTGATGGCCTCCCGCTTCGAAGAGGTTCTCAACGCCGGCTACACGCTGTTCCTGGTACGCCACGGCTCGGCTCCCCTCTTCAAGGTCCCCGACGCGGTCGATGACGTCCGCCGGGCGACCCGTTTCATCCGCATGAACGCCGACGAATGGGGCATCGATCCCGAGCGCATCGGAGTCACCGGCGGCAGCGCCGGAGGCCACCTCTCCCTGATGCTCGGCACCACCGGCGACGACGGCGACCCCACCGCCAGCGACCCGGTACTGCGCTACCCCTCGCACGTCGCCGCCGTGGTGGCCTACTTCCCGCCCGTCGACCTGACCGGCATCACCGGCCCCAACGACCGCTTCCCGGCTCTCGACTTCGACCCCGCCGTCGTTCAGACCGTGTCGCCGATCTTCCACGTCGATTCCGCCGATCCTCCGTCGCTGATGGTTCACGGCACCGATGACGATCTGGTCCCGCTGTCGCACAGTGAGCGCATCCTGGCCGCCTTCCAGGGCGAGGGCGTCGCCACAGAGCTGGTCGTCATCGAGGGCGCCGGCCATGGCTTCCGTGACGAGCAGGCCACCACCGCCTCGCAGGCGATGGTGCGTTGGTTCAACGCCTACCTCGCTGCCCGGCCGGACACCACCCAGGCCACCGCGGCGGGCGGCGGCGGCCGCTAGGTCGGGTTCGTTCCAGATCGGGGTCCGGCCGAGCCGGGCCCCTGCCTCTACCTGCGGGGCCGACCCCCTTTCGGCAGCCGATCGGAACCCTTCAGGGTCGAGAGGGTCTGATCGGCGACGATCCACCAAAGCCGTAGCGCACTCCAACGCGAGCGCTGCGCCCGGCGGCCGGGAAACCGATGAACTGCTCGTACTCTTCGTCGGTCAGGTTGTCGACACGCAGCGACACCCGCCAGGAACCCGGGAACTCATAGGCGACCCCGACACCCAGGGTTTCGTAGCCTTCCACCCGGTCCCGGTCCGGAACCGCGAGCTGACGGTCTGCGCTGGCCGAGACGAAGCGGCCCTCGAGGTCGACCCGCAGCGACCGCGAGACCGCCCAGCCCAACCAGAACGTGCCGAAGGAGTCGGGTTCGTTGAGCAGAGGCTCGGAGGAACCGACTTCGGTGACGTCCTGGAGTGTCCAGGCGACTCGCAGGTCCACCCGGTCATGCGGCCGAAGCATGGCCAGCAGTTCGATCCCCTGCGCATCGACCTTCGAACGATTGACGTTCTGGAAGGCATCGAAGTCGAAGTCGATCAGGTTCGAGTAGCGCACGGCGAAGGCTCCCAGTCCGATCGTCGCCCTGGCGCGTCGCCATTCGACACCGAGATCGCCGCCCTGACTCGTCTCGGGGAGCAGGTCGGGGTTGCCGCCCAGTGCCGGCGGGCTGGCGAACGCGAAGAAGCTCGGCAGCTTGAAGGCGTGGCTCCAGCCCGCCCGGAGCTGCCAGGGAGTACTTCCGAAGGCGTACCGGAGTCCCGCGCGAGGGCTCCATTGGACCGCCAGGCTCTCGGGATCGTCGGCGCGGACCCCCAGGTCGAGCGACAGCCCACCCGACCTCAGGCTCGCTTCGACGAAGGCGCCCGGCGTCGTCCGGCCCAGGACGTAGTCACCCATCACGGCCCCGCCGAACTCGGGCGGCAGCAGCAGGAGGCTCTCGTTCGAGGCATCCTCGTCGTCGAGCTGAGCGCCGAAGCTCAGGCCGACGGTCTCCGCCAGGCGCGTTCGCGACAACCAGTTCACCTGCGCCCGACGGTATTGCCGAACCTCCTGCGAAGGAGGAACCAGGAGAACGATCGCCGGACTGTCAACGGCGGATTCCGTACGACTCCAGCCGACCGAGCCGGCGTGCTCCCACGAGCCCGAAAACACGCTCAGGTCGAGACTGAAGCCGGTCTGATCAACGTCGGACAGACGCAGAACCCCGGAGCCGTAGACCGGACCTCCGGAGCTCTCCGGGTAGTCGCCGGTCTGCCAGTCGGTCGATCGGCCGGTCAGGCGCAACCGGGACTGGCCGGAGAGATCGAACCCGAGATTCGCCTGCAGGTTGGCCTGCTCGAAGGACTCGTCGGCCACCGCCCGGGACTCACCCTGCAGATCTCCCCCCACGAAGAAGGCGCCGACTCCGGTAGGACCGCCGACCGACAGACTGGAGCGCCGCAGCGAGTTGTCGCCGCCCTCGAAGAGCACTTCTCCCGACGGAGACTCGCCGCCCGAGCGAGTCTTCAGGGCGATGGCGCCGGCCACCGCGCTCGAGCCGAAGAAGTGGGAGTGCGGACCGTTCATCACTTCGACGCTCTCGATCTGGCTCACCGGCAGGGCATTGAGATTCACCGCGCCGCCCTGGGTATCGGTCGAATCATTCACGGGCACGCCGTCGAGGAGCACCAGGGTGAAGTTCGGATCGCCCCCTCTCGAGCGCGCATGGGAGACCCCGGAGCGAGTGCCGGAATCCAACACCAGGACCCCGGGAACGAGTCGCACCAGATCGGCCGTCGTTCGCAGCCCCGACTCGACGATCTGGGAACGGTCGATGTGGACGATCTCGGCCGTGTCCGACTCGGTGGCGCGAGCGATCACCGAGATCTCCTCGGCGATCACGACCTCGTCGGCGGAGACGGGTCGTCCCCGGGTGTCGCAGGTTCCCGGGCGAGAGCGATGGCTGCCATCCCCAGCACCAGACCTGCCCACGAGAACGCCGGCGTACGAACTCCGAAACGGAGCGCGGCTTCCGGCAGCACGACTGTCAACGTCCGATCGCGAACAGATGATCGCGCCCGCGGATCAGCAGTGTCCCGTCGACGATCGCCGGCGTCGCCATCAGCGGTTCGCCCATGTCCAATTCGGCTTCGACCACGAACTCGTCTCCCGCCCGGATCACGAACACCTCACCGCCCTCGCCGGAGAGGTAGATGCGCCCATCGGCGGCGACCGGCGAGGCACTGAAGCCGAGTCCTCCGTGGGCGATGCGCTGGCGGTAGATCTCGTTTCCCGTCTCGACCTCGTAGGCATCGAAGACACCGTTGTTGCCGAGCACATAGAGCCGGCCGTCGTAGGCCAGGGGAGTGGGCATGTAGGAACCCCGCCGCACCCAGCTCCACGCTACCGAAGGACTCGATCCGTTCTCCTCCTCGAGCGTCAGGTCACCTCGCGAGCCCGGCTTGACGGCGAAGATCGGACGCTCAGGAGCCCGACCGCTGGCGACGATCACCAGCCCCCCGGCGACGATCGGCGTCGGTGCGGTGATCTTCGAACTGCCTCCGAGGCGCCAGAGGTCCTCGCCGGTGAGCGCGTTGTTGCCCCGGATCCAGTTCGATCCGTTGGTGACGATCTCCGGCGGGTCGACGCTCTCGACCACCGTCGGTGTACCCCACGACGGGATCTCGTCGCGTTCGACCCTCCACACCGGTTCCCCGGTGAGAGCCTTGTAGGCGGCCATGAAGGAATCGCCGTGTGAATCGCATTGAACGATCACCAGCCCGTTCCACAGGATGGGCGAGCTGGCGGGTCCCCACTCATACGCCCTGAGGTTGTAGGCGCCGACGTCGAGACGACCCAGGTCGACGTGCCACAGTGTCCTGCCCTGATGATCGAACGCGAACAGCCCCTCGGAGCCGAAGAAGGCCACCACGACCTTGTCGTCGACGGCCGGGGTCGAGTTGGCATAGGTCGACTTGATATGGCGCTTGTCGACCGGCACCCCCTCGTGGGCCAACGCTTCCCAGACCACGTCGCCGCTACGCAGGTCGTGGGCGTAGACCATGAAGCGATGGGGAGACCGGTCGGTGGAGGCGTCGCCGTCACCGTAGAGGCCGGGCCTGAAGTCGGCGTCGTCGGCCGCCGAGAGCGCCGACGTCACGTAGATCCGGTCGCCTCGAACGACCGGACTCGAGTGGGCGAGACCCGGGACACGTACCGTCCAGCGCAGGCCCTCGCCGCTATCGACGTTCCAGTGGGTGGGCAGGTTCTCGCCGTCCGCAACACCCGCCGCGATCGGTCCGCGGAACGAAGGCCAGTCACCGGCCGAAGCCGCGGTCGCGACGAGCGCAACGAGGAGCGCGCTGAGCAGGACGCGAAGAGTGCTGGAACCCGACCTGCGAAAACGGTGGAACTTCATGGGAGATCTCCCTTCAGAGGAGCTGCAGTGGCAACGGTGCCCGACGGACGTCCTTCCAATCCTAGTGCGGCACCGTCTCCGACCCCACGGCTCCGCCCAGAACGACGCGCTTCAATTCGACCGGCTCGGCGCCGGCGCGCCCCTCGACGATTCGATAGGAGCGGTCGAGTTCGAGCCCTGTGACGCTCTGGACCTGCCGACTGCCGGGCCACATCACCCGGACTTCCAGGATCGATTCCGCGGCGCCCAGTCCGGTCTCGAGGCGCAGGCTCGAGGAGCCGAAGGAAGCACCGGTACCGACCTGGTGATGCACCGAGCGCCGCCGACCGTTCTCGAGCACGACGACCTCGACCCTGGCTCCGATACCGAAGCGGTTCGAACGACTCCCCTCGAGGAACAGGGTCGACCAATGGGCCTCGTTGCCCGGGTTCTCGAACAGGGCGTTGGCATAGTCGTCTCCGGGGTAGAAGCCGCCAAGCTGATGGAGGATGTCCTGATCGCCGTCGTTGTCGATGTCTCCGAAGGCCACGCCGTGTCCCTTCTGGAGATGGCCGAAGCCGCCGGCGAAGGTGACGTCCTCGAAGCCGACGCCGGTGTTCCGATACATCAGGTTCGGCATCACGCTGGCGAGATCCGGCTCGCCGGTGCCGAGGTAGATGTCGAGCCGGCCGTCGTTGTCCAGATCGCCGAAGTTGGCACCCATCGGCATGGCCGGACGCGTCAGTCCGGCGCGGCGGGAGATCTCGCTGAAGTGACCCGCACCGTCGTTGAGATACAGCAACGGCTGACCCTCTTCGTAGGGCACCTCGAAGTAGCTCGCCGCCACCTGATAGGGCTGCTGTCGGTAGTCGGCGACGAAGAGATCGAGGTCGCCGTCGTTGTCGACGTCGAAGAACCAGGTCGCGAAGCTCTCCCGCTCCGGGGCAGTGACCGCCAGTTCGACGGCGACGTCGACGAAAGTGCCGTCCCCCTCGTTGCGATACAGGCGATTGGGTCCGAAGTTGGAGACGTAGAGGTCGAGGTCGCCGTCGTTGTCGTAGTCGCCCCACGCCGCCGCCTTGGTGTAGCGCAGATTGCTCACGCCGGCGATCTCTGCGACGTCCGTGAAGCGGATCCGTCCTTCGGCATCGCGGTCGTTGCGAAACAACTGGGACGGATCGGGAATGCCCTGGCGCGTCGCCTCGGCGCCGACGAAGAGGTCGAGATCTCCATCGGCATCGTAGTCGCCCCACGCCGCCGCCTGGGTCGGGAAACTGGGCCGATCGAGACCGACCTCACGGGTGACATCGACGAAGCGAATGCCGTCGTCCGAGGCCACATTGCGCAGCAGCGAGTTGCGCACCAGGCCGTCTTCGAGCATCCAGGCCCCACGAAGAATCAGCAGATCGACCCGGCCGTCGCCATCGTAGTCGGCGTGGTTGAGATTCAGGCCTCCGAGCTGGTCGTCGAGTCCCCATTCCCGTGAAACCTCTTCGAAACCGCCCCGGCCGTCGTTGCGGAAGGCCTTGACCCGGTCGCAGGGATCCCAGGTCGAGGTGACGACGTCGAGCAGCCCGTCGCCGTCGAAGTCTTCGAGCGCCGCCCCCCCGGCGAGGTCGACGACCGCCAGTCCCAGTTCGGGAGCCCGATCGCGCCAGCGCACGAAGGGAGCCCCCGAAGTCAGGGCGTCGCGGGGCAGCAGGAAACGCGCCGGCAGCGCCTGTGCGCCGTCGCCCGACAACTGACGGGTCAGATTGAGCAGCCAGGCGCCACGAGCGTCCTGCGGCCGCTCCTCGAGGTATTGCAGGAAGGCATCTCCGGCCCGACGCGCGTGCTCCGGAGAGGCATGCAGGGCCGAAGCGTCGAACGGCAGGATGCAGCTCGAAGCGCCGTGGTTCATCAGGCAGTTTTCGTCCTCTCCGGCCTGCATGTGGGCCAATCCCAAGTACCACCAGCCCAGCGGACGTAGACCCGGATCGACCTCGAGCCGCTCGGCGATCGCCAGCGTTTCGTTCAACAGGTCGACGGCCGCGAGCGGTTCGCCACGACGGATCAGGGCCTGGGCGAGCTGCAGTCGGGCTGCGACCTGCTGATCGGGGGTCGTGCTCTGCGCCACCTCCCCCTGCAGCCGCACGAGAGTGGCTCGACCGAAATAGGGGTTCTCACCCTCGATCATCTCCGTGCAATGCGCCGCCAGATCGGCGGTCGGCGCGGTCGCCGTGGCGATCGGCACCGGCATCGCCAGGGCCACAGCGAGAAGGCGCCGGATCGAGATCGGGTTCATCGCGCTCGATGCTACCGCGATGCCCGACCCGCCGTGCTAGCGTCGATGAGCGATGTCGGACTCGTGGATCTGCGTCACCTGCGGCGTTCAGTATCCACTTTCTCCTTCGCCGCCGGCTGCGTGCCCGGTGTGCGAGGACGACCGGCAGTTCGTCCGCTGGGACGGTCAGGAGTGGACGACGCTTGCCGAGTTGCAGGCCACCCATCGGAACGAGATCACCCGTCTCGCCGAGGGTATCCATTCGATCGCCACGGCGCCCCTTTTCGGGATCGGCCAGATCGCCCACCGGGTCGTCGGCGACAGCCTCTCGGTGCTCTGGGACTGCACCCCCCTCTGCCACGACGGCCGGCAACAGATCGAAGAACTCGGTGGCCTCGACGCCGTGGCGATCTCCCACCCTCATTTCTACTCGACCCTGGCCGAGTGGGGCCGGGCGTTCGACGTGCCGATCTACCTGCACGCCGACGACCGGGAGTGGATCCAGGTCGAAGATCGACACATCGTGCTGTGGGAAGGTGAGCACGAGATTCTCGACGCCGACCTCAGCCTGCACCGCTGCGGCGGCCATTTCGAGGGTGGAACGGTCCTCTATCGTTCCGGCAGGCACGACTCGGGCGACGCCGATCGGCCCGGAGCGCTGTTCTCCGGAGACGTCATCCAGGTCGTCCAGGATCGGCGCTGGGTCAGCTTCATGCGCAGCTATCCCAACCTCGTTCCGCTCGGCGCCGGTGCCATCGACAGGATCCTGCGTGCCCTCGAAGGACTCGAGTTCGACGTCCTCTACGGCGCCTGGCCGGGCCGCGTCGTAGGCCCCGATGCCGACGGCGTCGTACGCCGATCCGCCGCGCGCTACCTGGAAGCCATCGCCTCCTGACTGCGGAGGAGTATCCTGCCGCCATGCCGAGAGCCTTCTGCGTCGTTCTCCTCACCGTCTTCTCCACCCTGGCCGCCGCCGAGCAGCGAGCGCCCAACTTCATCGTCGTCCTCACCGACGACCTCGGCTACGGTGACGTCGGGCCCTACGGCGCCGACCTGATCTCCACCCCCAACCTCGATCGCATGGCCGAGGAAGGCGTGGTGCTGACCGACTTCTACTCGAGTGCCAACGTCTGCACGCCGTCGAGGGGAGGTCTCCTGACCGGCCGCTACCCGGCCCGGCTCGGCCTTCTCAGGGACGTCGCCCGACCGACGAACTCAGTCCGTCTCCTGCCCGAGGAGATCACCGTCGCCGAGTCGCTGCGCGAGGTCGGCTACCGAACCGCCATGATCGGCAAGTGGCACCTCGGCCACCAGGCCGGCAGTCGACCCAACGATCAGGGCTTCGAGCACTACTGGGGCGTTCCGTGGTCCAACGACATGACGCCGTTCCCGCTCGAGTTCCAGAGCGAGACGCTCGAAGAGGACGTCGATCAGCGAACCCTGACCGAACGCTACGTCGAACAGACCGAAGGCTTCATCGAAGCGCATCGGGAGGAACCCTTCTTCATCTACCTCGCCCACTCCATGCCGCACGTGCCGCTCTTCGTTTCGGATCGCTTCGCGGGCCGCTCCCGGGCCGGCCTCTACGGTGACGTCATCGAAACTCTCGACTGGGGCATGGGACGGATCTTCGAGACCCTCGATCGACTCGGCCTCGACGAATCGACGCTCGTCATCTTCACCAGCGACAACGGCCCCTGGTGGGAGGGCAGCCCGGGCGCTCTACGCGACCGCAAGGGTTCGTCGTTCGAGGGCGGGATGCGAGTGCCGTTCATCGCCCGCTGGCCCGGCAGGTTGACGGCCGGCGCGCGCAGCGACGCCATCGCCATGAACATCGACGTCCTGCCCACCCTGCTGGCCCTCGCCGGAGCCCGGATGCCCACCGATCGGCCGATCGACGGCCGCGATCTGATGCCGATCCTCGACGGCGGGACCTCTCTCCACACCCACCTCTTCCTGTTCGATTCCGATCGCATCGCCGGGGTCAGGACGCAGCACTGGAAGCTGGTCGTCGAGTCCCAGTACAAGAGCGTGGTGGCGCGCGTCGGCGCCGACGACTACTGGCACCCGCCCGGCCTGCTCTTCGACATGCGGCGCGACCCGACCGAGCGCTACAGCTACACGCGAGAGCATCCTGAGCTGGCCGCGGAGCTCCGGCGTACCATCGACCAGGCCTACTCGGAGCTGATCGGCGGCGAGCTCGAGGACCTGCCGGTCTGGATCCGTCCCTAGGCGGTCCTTGTCGGCTGTCGGCCTCTACCCACCTACCTGGATCGCCATGCCCTATACGGTGAAAGAGATCTTCTACACCCTGCAGGGTGAGGGCGCCCACTGCGGTCGCCCGGCGGTCTTCCTGCGCTTTTCGGGCTGCAACCTCTGGTCGGGCCACGAAGCGGATCGCGCCGCTGCCATCTGTGACTTCTGCGACACCGACTTCGTCGGCGTCGACGGACCCGGCGGAGGTCGCTTCGACGACGCCGAGGGGCTCGCGCAAGCGGTCGCGGCCAGCTGGCCGGCGGGCGACGTCGCAGGGCGACGTTTCGTGGTCTGCACCGGGGGCGAGCCCCTGCTCCAACTCGACTCCGCACTCGTCGACGCACTGCACGCTCACGAGTTCGAGATCGCCATCGAAACCAACGGCACCCTCGACCCGCCGGCAGGCGTCGACTGGGTGTGCGTCAGCCCGAAAGCGGGCGCGGAACTGAGATTGAAGGAGGGAGACGAACTCAAGCTCGTGCATCCGCAGCCCGACCTCGATCCGAAGGCACTCGAGGATCTCGCCTTCGACCACTTCTTCCTGCAGCCGATGGACGGCCCGCAGGCAGCTGCCAATACGGCGAAGACCGTGAAGTTCTGCCTCGAGCATCCTCGCTGGCGACTCAGCCTGCAGACCCACAAGTGGCTCGGCATTCCCTGAGTCCGGACCCTCGGCGCTGTCGAACCGTTCTCAGGACTACGACGCGTTGCCGTCCGGCTCGCTCGCCAGCGAATCCAGCGCCGCAAGGGCGACGTCGAGCTGGGCAGCCGGCACGAAGAGGTGGTCTCGCCGGCAGGCGGCCAGGGCAGCACCGGGACCCCGGCCTGCGCCAGGGCTGCAGTCACCGCCGCCAGGAAGCCCACCAGATCCGCCGGCAGCTGGAGCGGGAACGTCAACAGCCGAACAGGGGTGACCTGCGCCGGATCGAAGTCGGCCGACGCACCGTGTTCAGCAGGCACGAAGAGCGTCGATTCGAGATCGTCGATCACCAGCGCTCGAAAGCCCTCCCCCTCCAGCAGGGGAACGATCTCCTCGAGCGCGGATCGCTCGAGTCCGACCATCAGGTAGGGGCGAGGGTCGAGTTCCCAGCCGGCAGCGGCCAGCAGGGTCGCCACCCGGGGATCCGAGAATGGCACCGCGAGAACGCTCTCAGTCCCTCGCCTCGGCGAGTCCGGAGAGTTCAGCCATCTGTGTGAAGAGCGTCATCCGGTCGAGAATCACGTCCGACTCGTCCTTCCCTCGGAACTCGCGATAGAGCGAGGCGGTGTTGACGGCGACCCTCTCCGCATCACCCCAGGTGTCGTAGTCGTCGAAGGAAATGTCACGGGCCGCCTCGAACGAAGACAGCCCGGCGTCGAAGCGCCTGCGGGTTTCGTCGCGCAGATACACGAAGTACTCCCTCATGGCGCGGGCTGCCCGCTTGTCGGTGATCGGGCCGTGGCCCGGCACCACGGTTTCAACGTCGAACGACTCGATCAGCTCGCAGGCGTCGATCCAGTTCTGGACCGGCCCTTCCCAGAGGACCGGATGTCCGTCGACGAACAGGATGTCGCCGGTGTAGACCGTCCGGTCGTCGGGAACGTGAACCAGGGTGTCACCGCGGGTATGTGCCGGACCCACTGCGTAGAGTTCGAGGGTCTTGGCCCCGACTTCCAAGGTCGAACGACGATCGAAGGTCTCGGTCGGCAGGGTCTGGGTGATGCCTTCGAAGTCGAAATCACCAAAGGCGCGGAGCAGGAACTCCCCGGCGGCTCCCATCCCGGGAGCGGCTTGCATCAGACCGAGGAGACGCTTGGGATCGTCGGCCCGCATCTCGGCAGCGCAGGCTTCCGAGGCGACGATCCGCGCTCCCTCCACCAGTTCGTTGCCGTTGACGTGATCGGCGTTGGCGTGGGTGTTGACCAGGGTCTCGATCGCCGCCGACTCGGGGATCGATCGTCGCATGGCGTCGAGCATCTCGCGCGTCAGGGGAAGGTCGAAAAGCGTGTCGATCAGCAGCGACCTGCCTTCGGAGACGACCAGACCGGCGTTCGACCATCCCCAACCGCCGTCGGGCTGCAGCCAGGCCCAGCAGCCGTTGCCCAGGTCGTGCAAGCCGCGAGTGTAGGCCCACTTCGGATCGCCCAGACTCTCCGTCATTCTCGTTCCCTTCACTCCTGCGGGTGGACGCTGAACTGTAGCAGCCGCTCCGAACCGGGCGACTCTCGAAAGGCTCGTTTCGAGAACCCGGGAGGCTCCTGGCGCGGGTAGACTGTCGCCATGTCCGAATCCGAGGATCCCCTCGCCGGGGAGCGCTACCTCTCGCTTTCGACCCGCAAGAAGAACGGTGACTGGGTCGAAACGCCGATCTGGTTCGCTCGCCTCGACGGCTTCTGGGTCGCCTACACCTTGCGCGACTCCTGGAAGGTCAAGCGACTGCGCAACTTCCCGGACTCGAAGGTGGCGGCGTGCACCATGCAGGGTCGGATCACGGGGCCGCCGATCGAGACTTCGACGCGGGTGGTCGACGACGCTGAGTTCGAGAAGCGTGCCTACCGGGCCCTGCTCGAAAAGTACGGCTTCCAGATGCGGATCGCCAACTTCTTCGGCCAGCTTCTCCCGCAAACCCGATCGCCGGGCGATCCTCAAGATCGAGCCAGTCGCCGACGGAAAGCGGCCTCTCCCGAGACCGTTGAGCGCCCGCCCGCGGGGCGGTCGAGGCCTCCGACCTGGGTTACACTCGGAGTTCGTTCCTGGAGGAAGAGAAGCCATGACAGTCCAGCCCACCGACCCGTCCACCAGACCCTCGGATCTCGCGGGTGCTGACCTCGCCGGAATTCGCAACGTCGCCATCGACGACATGATCGAGTACGTCTACGAGGAGCCGAAAGCCAGGCTGATCTCCTATCTCGAGCTCTACAACCGCTACATGAAGCAGCGTTGGGACGTGAACGATCTCGACTTCTCGCAGGACGCCGAAGACTGGCAGCGCATGTCGGATGCGGAGAAGCAGTCCTTCCTGCAGATCGCCTCCGGCTTCCACCACGGTGAGCGCCAGGTCGAGGTGGAGTTGGCGCCGCTCTTCTTCGGCATTCCCGAGGACTACAAGATCTTCCTGACCAGTCACCTCGAGGACGAGGCCCGACACACGGTGTTCTTCGACCGCTTCTACCGGGAGGTCGTGGGGATCGAAGGCGACACCATCATGGATGTCCTCGACGGCTCCTACCAGTACGTCTCCGAGACCTTCGTCGGGCCTTTCGGCCTGCTCTCGTACCTCACCGAGCAGATGCGCCACGACCCCTACGACAAGCGCCTCCAGATGCAGTACGCCACGACCTACATGATGTGGATCGAGGGCGTCCTGGCCCTGGCGGTGATGAAGATCACCTTGAACTACGCCCGCAACAACGACATCCTGCCGGCCTACTACACCGGTTTCACGGCGACGTGTCGCGACGAGGCCCGCCACGTCCAGGGTGGTTTCCGTTTCATGCGAGACCTGCTCGACGAGGACCCGACCCTGGTCCAGGACGTCTACGACACCCTCGACACGCTGATGATCATGGGATCGACGAGCAGCGTCTACGTCGCCTACGAGCCGCTGGGCTGGGATGAAGACGGCGTCCGCCAGATCATGGGCCGGCAACTGCGACGCGGCCTCGGGCTGGTCGGGATTCCGATCACCGACCACCTCGAAGACCGACTTTCGAACCTCGACCCGGTCCTGGCGGGGGGTTGATCGTGAGCCTCGAATTCATGAGCCCCGAATGGGCCGAAGCCGTCAAGAACGCCTGGAACGCGGGCCCGAATGAGGAACAGCGCGCCGAGAAACTCGACAAGTTCTGGGATTGGATCGACAACGCGAAGAACTATGTGAACTGCACGATCGGACTCCAGGTCACCGACCGGCCGGGAGCGAATACCGTCCTCCTGCGCCTGGAGCACGGCAGCGCGCCCGCGGTCGAACTCGCCGACGCGGCCGCTGCCGTCGACGCCCTCTACATCCTCGGCGGCACGACGGCTCAGTGGCAGGAAGTCATGGGTGGACTCCACGTCGGCAAGGTGATCATGTACCGCAAGCTCCTGCTCCTGCAGGGCCAGGTTCTCGATTTCTTCAAGAGCGTCTATTTCTGGACGGAGTCGATCGCCACGTTCAACGCATTCCGACAACCTTTCGATGCCGAGCGCATCGACGCCTGACGGATGGGCGTAGCCACGGCGGGAGGCGGACTTGCAGATCTGCTGTGCGGCGCCTCTCGAGGCCGCGCTCCTGATCGAGGCGCTCGGAGGAACGACACGGGAGTGATAGGCGGTCGTACGATAGAGTCGCCGTGACCGGCATCGGCCCTGTCAACGCTGCCTACATCGCAACGATCACCGCGGCCTGCACAATTGTCGTCTGCGGCGTGGGTGGTGCCTATCGGGAGGCCGGGGCGCCTTGAGATCGGCGAGGTGGTGTGCGCGAGCACCGAGACCTGGGCAGACCTTGGGGTCGAAGGTGAATGGGATGTGAAGGCCATGGGCTTCGAAACCGCTGCCAATCTCGGCAACACACTGCCTCTCGATCTCTTCCCAGCCGCGCGCCGGGTTCCCTTCGTTACCTCAACCTGCACGGCCACCGACGAGCGCGCCGCGGCGTTGTTCGAGAGGACCGGCGGAGCGGTCGAATCGATGGAGGGAGCCGCCATCGTTCAGGTCGCCCACCTCGGCAAGCTGCCGGTCGGCGAGATCCGCGGCATCTCCAACGTCGTCGGAAAGAGGGATCGCGCCTCCTGGAAGCTCGAAGAAGCGGCACAGGCCGCGCAACGAACCCTGATCGACTGGATCGAGGACAACCCATCATGCTGAGTCTCGCGATCTCCCCCTGTCCCAACGACACCTTCGCCTTCCACCGACTGATCGCCGAGGACGAGTGGGAGCTGACGCTCGGTGACGTCGAGGAACTGAATCGCGGTCCGATCGCCGGCAAGTTCGATATCTCGAAGTGTTCGGTGGCGGCCTACCCATGGTTCAAGGAAGGACTACGCGCTGCTCTACGCGGAGGCGGAGCGGCAGGCTACGGGGTCGGACCGCTGCTGGTTGCGAATGACGAGCGCCGACCTGGAGGCCTGATCGCCATTCCCGGCGAGATGACCACCGCCGCCTTTCTGCTACGCCAACTCCGAGACTTCGATACCGTCGAGATGCGCTTCGATCGGATCGAAGACGCCGTCATCTCAGGCGACGTCGACTGCGGAGTCCTGATCCACGAGGGTCGCTTCACCTATGCCGACAAGGGACTGGTGAAGCTGCTGGACATGAGCGACCTGTGGCGAGGACCCCTGCCGCTCGGAGCCATCGCCATTCGTCGCAGCCTGGGCGCCGAGCTGGCTCGGGAGATCGACCGCCGGCTCCGTGCCTCGGTCGAACACGCCTTCGCGCATCCGGAGGACTCGACGGACTTCGTTCGAGCCCACGCTCAGGAGATGGATCCGTCGGTGATCCGTTCCCACATCGATCTCTACGTCAACGACTACACCCTCGAACTCGATCCCGAAACCGTGCTCCGGATGGTCGGTGCGATGCCGCCGAGGTCTTCGCCTACTGGAAGCACGGCCCGCGCTGAGCCTGCTTCCCATGATCTCCATCCTGCTCTGCCTGACTTGGACTCCTGGTCACCTCCCGAAGACTCTCCCTACGTGGTGGTTCTCGGAGTCGCTCAGGACGGCGGCTTCCCACAGGCGGGCAGCGAGAGTCCGGCCTGGACCGATGAGAGCCTCCGGCGTCGGGTCACTTCCATCGCGGTGGTCGACCCGCTCTCCGATGAGCGCTTCCTCTTCGACGCCACCCCCGATTTTCGCTGGCAACTGCGGACTCTCGACGAACTCGCTCCGCGCACCAGCCCGCTGGTTCTCGACGGGATCTTTCTGACCCACGCCCACGTCGGCCACTACACCGGGCTCATCCATCTCGGCCGAGAGATCATCGGCACTCGTGATGTCCCTGTCTGGGCGATGCCGAGAATGCACGCCTTCCTGACCGACAACGGACCCTGGAGCCAACTGGTCGCGCTCTCGAACATCGATCTTCGACCGCTCAGCGCGGGCCGCGCAGTGAGGCTCAACGAGCGCCTTCGTGTCACGCCGATCCCGGTTCCTCACCGCGACGAGTTCTCGGAAACCGTCGGCTTCCTGATCGAAGGTCCACGGCGAGCGGTGTTCTTCCTCCCCGACATCGACAAGTGGGAGGCCTGGGATCGGATCGACGGAGCCGGCGCGATCGAGAGAACGCTCGCCCGCTGCGATGTCGCGTATCTCGACGGCTCCTTCTACAGCGCCGCCGAAGTCCCCGGCAGGGCCATGAGCGAGATCCCCCATCCTCTGCTCACCGAGAGCCTGGCTCGCTTTCCGATCGGCTTGAGGCAGAAAATCCGCTTCATCCACCTGAACCGCACCAACCCGGCGCTTCTCGAAGGGTCGGCAGAACGGTCCGAGATGATCGACGCAGGATTCGCGTTCGCGCAGGAAGGCGAGATCTTCGGGCTCTGAGACGTCCGCATCTCCCTATCTCGCGATTCGCTGCTTCCACCCCACCCTCGGGCCTCGTCACTCCGGTATGCTCCCGGCCGAATTCATCATGGTCGACAAGCACGAGAAGGTGATCCTTCCTCGCATCGCTGCCGCGACCCTGCTGCTGGCCGCTGCCCTGACGCCGACCCCCTCCCCTGCCGGGACGTTCGTCTTCGAAGCCGTCAACGATCTCAACGCCTCGGAAAGCGTTCACGACGATCTCTACACCTTCGGCGTCGAGCTCGGCTACGAGACGGACAGCTATCTGCTCCGTCTGACCGAGCACGCCTTCACCGACCAGGCGGCCAACTCACGATTCGACGAGACTGCGCTGCGGGTCGCCAGGCTCTTCCGAACGCAGTCGTGGGAAGTCGCTCCCGAGGTCGGGATCCTCAAGGTCGGAGAGGGGTTCCTGGGACAGGGATTCCAGAACGAGCTTCCATCGACTGATCGACAACGATCTCTACGAACCTCGAGTACGTGACTCCGACCACCCTCTACCCGATCATCGGCCTGCTGGTCGACTACGACGGCTGGAGTGCGGGCGGTTCCACTGGAACCCCTGGTTCGAGGGTCGGGTCGCCGTGGGCTTCAAGGGGACGGCCGCCAACCGGACTGAGCGTCGGCTACGAAATCAGCCCGAAAGTCGGAGTAGCGCTGGCGGTCGGCCTGCGATACACCGACACCTCCTTCGAACCCCTCGAACCCTGGATCGAAACCCTGGCGCCGACAGGCGCGCTCACCGTGTTCCTGCCGGGAAGGGTGGCCGTCAACTGGAGCCGCAATCGCTACGGCACCGGCGTCCAGCAGTTCTCGATCGACGTGGCCTTCCCGCTCTCCGGGGGGAATCCGCCCGAAAGCCGTCTCTGACCGCCGCGGGACATCGTCCGAATCGGGCACCCAGGGTGCCCGCCGCCGACCCGGTTCTCCGAGTGCCGCCTCGCCGCCCTCCGGGCTTCGTCTTGCGTGCTACCCTTTTCACTTCGATCCTGGTTTCACCACGGAGGTTGAAGATGATCCCTCGCCACTCCGTCCGCCCCCCTTCCACACTCAGCACACGGCCTCATCGAAGACCGCGGCACCTCGTTGCCATGCTCATCGGCACCCTGCTGGCCTTCATTCCGCTCGCCTCCCTGTCGGCGCAGGAGAGCTACGACCCGGGCGCCGATCGGGCCACCGACGTCGGCGGCGGCATCAACGACCAGTTCGCCAGCCGCGACAACACCCGCGTCATGGGCACGGTCCGCGACGGCTTCGGCAACCCCATCAACGAGATCGAGATCACCGTCCGCAACGACGATGCCCCAGCCTCCCAGTTGATCGCCAGGACCCGCAAGTCAGGCACCTACCTGGTCCGCGACATCAGTCGCCTGTGGAGTCGCGAAAACGTCACCGGAATCACCCTTCGACTGCGATTCGAGGGCGACGGCCTGGAACCCTTCGAATCGACTGTCGGGGTCGCCAAGAACGGCCTGGCGGAACTGCACCCGATCCTCTGGGAGAACGGCCAGGAGAAGAACCTGGGCGGATGGTGCGTCATCGTCAAGGGAACGGTGAGCGACAACCGCGGCAAGAAGGTCAAGAGCGCCAACGTCGTCTTCACCTCTCGGCAGAACCCCGAATTCCGTGTCGAGGTGGAAGCCAAGAAGGGTGAGTACGAAGCCCTGCTCTGGGCGGCTCCCGACACCATCGACGTGGCCGTCGAGATCGACGGCGACTCCGCCATCCAGGACGCGATCTCGTTCGGCTCCGATCCCGTGACCGACCGGGTCCGAGTCGCCCTGAAGGACTTCGTCCTACCCTGAGTCTTCCGCCATCGCTGCCCCTGACGGAGTCGAGGCCTTTCGATCCGTCCCACATCCCCATGGAGACAACGCTGATGCTCGAATCCCCGACCCAGGTCCTCGTCCGGATCGCCCTGGTGGCGCTGCTGGCCGCTGCACCCGCGGCTGCCCAGAACGGCGCGCCGGGTGGCGAATGGCCGACCTACCACGGCGATCTCGGCGCCAGCCAGTACACGGCGCTCGATCAGATCGACGCTGAGAACGTCTCCCAACTGGAAGTCGCATGGACCTGGGACTCCCCCGACAATGACGTGGCCGGCAGCGATCGCCGGATGACGCCGGGCGGTTTCAAGTCGACTCCGCTGATGGTGGGCGGCCGACTCTTCATCAATACCTCGCTGGGGCACGTGGCCGCCATCGACGCCCGCACCGGCGAGACCCTGTGGACCTTCGACACCAACAGTCGCGCCTTCGGACGCCCGACCAATCTCGGATTCAACAGCCGAGGCGTCGGCTACTGGACCGACGGAACGATCGAACGCATCTTCCAGCCCGCCGGCGACGCCAATCTCTGGGCTCTCGACGCCAGGACGGGCAAGGTCGTGCCGGACTTCGGAGTCGAAGGCCGGATCGATCTCGTGACGACCCTGCGCCGCGAGGTCAACCGACGCAACTACACGGTCATGTCGTCTCCCCTGGTGGTCGGCGACGTGGTGATCGTCGGCTCTTCGATCATGGACGGCCCCACCCGCAAGGAAATGCCGCCCGGCGACGTCCGCGCTTTCGATGTCCGCACCGGTGAGCTGGTCTGGACCTTCCACAATCCGCCGATGCCGGGCGAAGACGGCTACGAGACCTGGGAAGACGGTTCGGCCGACTACACCGGCAACGCCAACGTCTGGACCAACATGAGCGCCGATCACGAACTCGGGCTGGTCTATCTGCCGTTCGGGACTCCCACCAACGACTGGTATGGAGGCCACCGCAAGGGAGACAACCTCTACGCCGAGTCGATCGTCTGCGTCGATGCGAAGACCGGCAAACGGGTCTGGCACTTCCAGCTCGTCCACCACGGGCTGTGGGACTACGACATCCCCGCTGCACCCACCCTCTTCGACGCCGTCATCGACGGTCGGGAACGCAAGGCGGTCGCAGTCGTGACCAAGCAGGCCTTCACCTACGTCTTCGACCGCGTCACGGGAGAACCCATCTGGCCGATCGTCGAGCGCCCGGTGCCGGCCTCCGACGTGCCCGGCGAACAGGCCTCGCCGACGCAGCCGTTCCCGACCAAGCCGCCGGCCTTCGACTGGCAGGGCATCTCCGAAGACGACCTGATCGACTTCACTCCCGAGTTGCGGGCCCAGGCGCTCGAGATCGTCTCGAACTTCAAGATCGGACCCCTCTTCACGCCTCCCGTCCTCCAGAAGGAAGGCTTGACCGGCACGATCCAGGTTCCCGGCTGGGGTGGTGGAGCCAACTGGTGGGGCGCCGCGGTCGATCCCGAGACGGGTCGACTGTATGTGCCGTCGATGACGATGCCGATCGCCGTCGGCCTGCTCGAGCCCGACAAGGCCCGATCGAACTTCGACTACATCCGGGGCATGGGCCACGGAGCGATGCAACTGGGAGGTCCACAGGGGCTGCCGCTGCTCAAACCTCCGTACGGCCGCATCACGGCCTACGATCTCACCCGGGGAGAGATCGCCTGGCAGATCCCCCACGGCGACGGCATCCGCCAACAGCTCATCGACATGGGAATTCCCGATCCCGGACCGGTCGGCAGTCCCAGCGGCACCGGCCCACTGTTGACCCGAACGCTGCTCTTCACCGGCCAGGGTTCAGCCACCGACCGGGGAGCAGGCGGCGCGGGAGCCGCGGTCTTGAACGCCTACGACAAGGCGACCGGCGAGCTGGTGCATCGCACTCCGCTTCCCGGAGCTCCCTCGGGGACCCCGATGTCGTACTTTCTCGGTGATCGCCAGTACATCGTCATGGCCTATGGCGGCGGTCCCGAGGCCGGACTGATGGCCCTCGCCCTGCCCTGAGTCCGATCATGGTCCGAACCGCATCGACCATGCTCGAGCTGGGCTCGAAGGCACCGCCCTTCACCCTGCGCGATGGAGAACTGAACCTCGTCTCGATCGACGACTTCGGCGACTCCAGGGCGCTGCTCGTCGCCTTCATCTGCAACCACTGTCCCTACGTGATCCACGTGAGGGAAGAGCTGGCCCGGCTGGGGCGGGAGTTGCCCGGCCGGGGTTGCGCCATGGTCGCCATCAACTCGAACGACGTCGACAACTATCCAGCCGACTCGCCGGCGAAGATGGTCGAGGAAGCGGCATCGGCGGGCTACGAGTTCCCCTACCTCTTCGACGAGGACCAGAGCGTCGCCCGTGCCTACCAGGCAGCGTGCACGCCCGACTTCTTCCTCTTCGACGACGAGCGGCGTCTGTTCTACCGGGGACAGCTCGACGGTAGTCGGCCCGGCAACGGCATCGAAGTCACCGGCAGCGATCTTCGCGACGCCATCGACCGGCTGCTGAGCGACCAGTCGGCGCCGACCGACCAGATCCCGAGCCTGGGATGCAACATCAAGTGGAAACCGGGCAACGAACCGGCCTGGTTTCCTGCTCGGGACCAGACCTCCTAGGAGCCCTCCCCGACCACGCCGGCCGGCCTCGCTCCACCTAGCGCGGCCTCAACACCATCTGGGTCTGCGTCACCACGGCCACCAGGCGATCCTCGACTTCGAGCCGGGTCTGCCACACCTGCGTGGTGCCACCGCGATGGAGCGGCGTCGCCGTTCCGACGACGGTCTCACCCGCCTTCACGCCGGAGAGGAAGTTCGTCTTGGACTCGACCGTCGTCGTACCCACTGCCCCCTCCGGCAGGTTGATCACCGTGGCAACGGCACCGAGGGTGTCGGCCAACGACATCAACGCTCCGCCGTGCAGCAGTCCGGGAACGGTGCACAGTTCCGGGGCAGCGGTCAGTTCCGCCTTCACCTCGTCCGGAGAGGCGGCCGTGAAGCGGATCCCGATGTGGTCGGGAAAGAGTCCCCGGGTTCTCTCCTGCAGCATCGTGGGGTCCATGCTCGTTCCTCCATGTCGATGGTATTCGCCTCGACGTTCGTGAGCCGCTATTCTCCCTCACTGCCACCCATCAGAAGGAGAATCGAAGATGCCCCAGTCGTTGATCGAAAAGGTCGTGATCGTCACAGGAGCGGGTCGAGGAATCGGACGCGAAATCGCCCTGCTCGCCGCCCGCGAGGGAGCGGCCGTGGTCGTCAACGATCCAGGTGCCTCCGAGCGGGGTGAGGGCGACGATCAGCGTCCGGCCCAGGAGGTCGTCGACGAGATCCTCGCCCACGGCGGCCGAGCGGTCGCCAACTTCGAAAGCGTCTCCGACAATGCGGCCGCCCACAGAATCGTGGAACAGGCCGTCGACACGTTCGGTCAGATCGACGGAGTCGTGAACAACGCCGGCATCCTGCGCGACCGTATCTTCCACAAGATGACCGAGAGCGAGTGGGATGCCGTCATCGCCGTGCACCTCAAGGGCAGTTTCAACATGGCCCACGCCGCCGCGACCCACTTCAGGACCCAGATCGGCGGTGCCTTCGTCCACATGACTTCGACCTCGGGACTCATCGGCAACTTCGGCCAGGCCAACTACGCAGCCGCCAAGCTCGGGATCGTCGGCCTCTCCAAGTCCCTGGCCCTCGACATGGAACGCTACGAAGTGCGGTCCAACTGCATCGCACCGTTCGCCTGGAGTCGTCTGATCGCCACGATCCCCACCAACTCCCCAGAGGAGGAGGCGCGAGTCGAGAAGATGAAGAAGATGACGCCGGCGAAGATCGCTCCCCTCGCCGTCTACCTGCTCGGACCGCGCGCCAGAAACGTCACCGGACAGATCTTCAGCGTCCGTCGCAACGAGATCTATCTCTTCTCCCAGCCCCGGCCGATCCGTTCGGTGCACAACAGCGACGGCTGGACGGTCGACTCGATCGCCGAGCACGGCATCCCGAGCCTCGAGGCGTCCTTCTTCGACCTCGACCGTTCGGCCGACGTCTTTCCCTGGGATCCGGTCTGATCGGATCACGACCGGGTCTCAGTCGCGCCCTCGCCAGACTTTCCAGCGGTCCACAACCCTCGAGTTCTCGACCACGGTGAATTCATCGAAGCAGGCCGCGGCGAGGCAGGAGTGATTCGGCAGGATCCGGGCGCGCTCGCCCACCGGCAGCGGGTGGCTGAGCTTGCCGTGCTCCTGGGAGAGTCCAGTCAGCCGAAGGTCGTCGGACAATTCTCCCGCGTCGTGATCGGCCCAGACCTCGCCCATGGTCGCGTTGCCGGCGCCGGCCAGGTCCTTCGAAAGGGCCAGGGCGCCGGCATCACAGACGCAGTGTCGCGAGCCCCGTTGGCTGGAGACCACCGTGGCGAGGACCGACAGCGCGCACTGCTCAGGAACACAGGCACCGAGCATCACCTGGTTGAAATCGAAGAACGCATAGTTGCCGGGACGCGCCTCGGTGCAGCCGGAGAGATCGACGACGCGGGTCATCGCCGGAGTCGATCCCACCGAGACTTCCGGAACGGCGAGGCCCTCCGATCGCAGCCGGCCGGCCAGGTTCACCACCGACGAACGCTCCTCTTCCGCGACCGCCCGAGCCTCGGCATCGCCGAAGGCTTCGTATGCGTGTCCTGAGTGCGTCAGCAGGCCGGCGAACTCGAGCCGGCCGGCTGAATGGATGCGCTCGACCAGTTCCGAAGCAAGCGACCCCTCGGGATCGACACCGGCCCGGTGGTAGCCACAGTCGACCTTCAACCAGACCCGCAGCGGCACGGTCGCCTGCTCGAGTTCGCGGACAGCCTCCCGGCTGTCGACCACCAGGCCGAGCCGGATCTTCTCGGCAACGGCCTCGATCCTGGGCAGCGTTCCCAGCGGCACAGGGAACGCCCAGGTCACGTCGTCGAAACCGTGACTCGCCAGCACTTCGACCTCGTGCAGCGTCGAGGCCGTCATCCCTGTCGCGCCGCGTTGCAGCTGCAGTCGAGCGATCTCCAGGCACTTGTGGGTCTTGAAGTGCGGGCGCAGCCGCACGCCCAGGGCCTCGGCGCGCTCCTGCATCGAATCGAGGTTGAGGAGCAGCCTCGGGAGTTCCACCAATGCGGCCGGCGTCGACAGCAGTCGTAGATCGTTCATCGAGCCACGCTAACAACTCGCAGCGCCGACGCCAAAGGTCTGGCCGGGACGACTGCGATATCCTCCGCTCATCGAGCGCGCGGTGACCCTCCATGCGGCAAGCGAGACGCTCGAGCCCGCCGCAGGTCAACCATCGGAAAAGGACATCTCATGAACCGTTTTCACCGATCCACGACGGCCATCGCCATCGCGACGGCTCTCATCCTCGGCCTGGCAGCCCCCGTGCTCGCGGCGAGCAAGGACGAAGAGCGCGAGCATATCGACCAGACTTCGAAGGACACCTTGCGGGAGCTGTTCACGGACAGTCCCAAGGCCAAGGAGCTGTACGACAAGTCCTACGGCATTGCGGTCTTCACCAACATCAAGGTCTCCCTGGGCATCTCAGGTGGAGGCGGCTCCGGCGTCGCCATCAACCGGCAGACCAAGGAAAAGACCTACATGAAGATGGGAACGGCCGGCGTCGGTTTCGGATTCGGGGGTCAGAAGTACAAGGTCGTCTTCCTCTTCCAGAGTTCGAAAGCCTTCGAGAACTTCGTCGAGAAGGGTTGGCAGGCCGAGGCAGCCGCCAACGCCTCCGCCGGTACCGCGGGCGCCAACGCAGCCGCCGGCTTCGTCAACGGCGTGGCGATCTACCAGATCACCGAGGCGGGCCTGATGGCCTCAGCCGACATCTCCGGCACGAAGTACTGGAAGAACGGCAAACTGAATTGAATCGAGGACTCGATCGATGAAACGAACCACTCTCCTTCTCGCGGCGCTGACGCTCCTTGCCGCACTCCCCGCCGGTGCCGAGCCGACCCATCGCGCCATCATCGAAATCCAGAAGAAAGCCACCAGCAATGGTGAGATCAGCATGATCTTCCAGGCCGATGACGCCGAAGCCCAGACCATCTCGGTGGCCGTCGCCAAGGGGCAGAAGCGGAAGTTCATCGCCGAAGCCGTGATGGCCGCACTCAACAACGTCGTCGATGCCCGACGCTACCGCGTGAACCACAAGGACGAGGGCAAGATCAACGTCGAGGGGATCAAGGACGCGGTCTTCGAGTTGACCCTGGAGAAGCAGTCGGTCACCGGTCTGTCGGTGGTCGTCAATACCCGCTGAGGCCTTCCCGTCGTTCTTGCGCCGCTCCGATCGGCGCGACCGACGAAACAAACGTCACCGCGACAGCGTCCATGGACTGCTGCGTCTCCGAGTCCCCTACCACCTCCGCTCCAAGCCGCCTCCAGCGCAGGAGATCACCATGCGATCCTCGACGATTCCCGCCCTCCTTTCGACCGCCCTGTTCGTCTTCGCCTCCGTCGCCACGGCCGAGACCCGGAACAACGACGCCCGGCCTGAGTTGACCTTCCACCGCGACGTGGAGCCCATCCTTCAGCACAACTGCCAGTCGTGCCATCGCCCCGGCGGCGACAACTACACCGGCATGGTGGCGCCGATGTCGCTGGTCTCCTACTCCGAGGTCCGACCGTGGGCGCGATCGATCGCTCGCGAAGTCGAGTCGAAGGCCATGCCGCCCTGGTTCGCTGCCCCCGAGTTCCACGGAGTGTTCTCGAACGAGAGGACCCTGACCGAAGCGGAGATCGCCACCATCGTCGACTGGGCGCGAGCCGGAGCTCCAGCCGGCGACCCCGCCGACGCCCCTGTGCCCCTCGAGTTCGATGACGGCCATGGCTGGCGAATCGGACAGCCCGATCTCGTCGTGACCGCCCCTTCGTATTTCGTTCCCGACGAGGCCGACACCCACTACGTCACCCATCAGGTGACCCTCACCGAAGACATGCTGCCCGAAAGCCGGTGGATCCAGGCGATCGAATGGAAGGGCGGCTCCGAAGTGGTCCACCACATCGTCGGCTATGCCGTCGTTCCCGGCGAAGGCGGTGCGGCCCAGCGCTACGGACTCGGCTCGATCGCTCCGGGCGAGGAACCCATGCACTTCCCCGACGGCTACGCCAAGCTCCTGGTCAAGGGGTCGACGCTGCTCTTCAACATGCACTACCACAAGGAGAAGGGCGAGGGCACGGGCGCATGGGATGCCTCGCAGGTGGCCTTCCGGTTCCACCCCGAGGGAGCCGACATCTCGCACTTCGTCGATCACGACGCGATCGGCAACGTCAGTTTCGAGATCCCGCCCGGCAACGGCAATTGGAGAGTCGGCTCAGCGCGTGTCTTCGAGACCGACACGACCCTGCTTGCGATCCATCCTCACATGCACCTGCGCGGCAAGGCGGCGCGCTACGTGGCCTACTACCCGGACGGCACCGAGGAAACCATCCTCGACGTTCCCCAGTTCGATTTCGACTGGCAGACCGACTACTCGTTCGCCGTGCCCAAGCGACTGCCTGCCGGTACCCGGCTCGAGTACATCGCCTGGTTCGACAACTCTGCCGAGAACCCGGCCAACCCCGACCCGAACAAGGCGCAGGGATGGGGGCGTGAGACCTGGGACGAGATGATGCTCGGCTACGTCACGTTCGCCGACAGCGAAGCTCGCGAGTTGAAGATCGACGAGGTCGTGGCGGCGAGCTTCAGCGGCCGGGCACCCGATCCGCACGACGAGTGAACGCCTCACCACAGGTGAACGCCTCACCACAGGTGAACGCCTCACCACAGGTGAACGCCTCACCACAGGTGAACGCCTCACCACAGGTGAACGCCTCACCACAGGTGAACGCCTCACCACAGGTGAACGCCTCACCACAGGTGAACGCCTCACCACAGGTGAGGGGGGGGGCTCAGGGGGTTGCGCGACCGAGTCGGTAGCGAACCCCCAGGGTCATCCAGCGACCCGGCATCTCGACGTCTCCCTGCTCGAAGTACAACTCGTCGGTGACGTTGTTGGCCTCGAGGTAGAGCGTCAGCTCCGGAGTCCCCAGCCCCCAGGCCAGTCGCAGGTCGAGTCGCCAGTAGGCGTCCTGCTCGTTGCGATCGTTCCAGGACAGCCCGGAACCATACGAGAACCCGGCGGGCAGCAGTCCCTCGGCACGAACCAGGAAGCGGTTGCGGAGATAGTCGAAGACGTAGGCTGAGACTCCGAGCGGCTCGTCTCCGGACGCGTCGAGGTGGGTCAGACCTCCGTCGATTCTCATCGCCCACCGCGAGCCTCCCAGAACCCGGGTGCCGGCCGTGAACTCGGCGCCCCGCGTGGTCACCCTGCGCAGATTCTGTGCCCGGAAGAGATCATCTCCGGGCGCGAGTACGAAGTCGATCAGGTCGCTTCCCTCACGCTGGAAGAGAGCGATCGCCAGCCAGCGGCGTGCTCCTCCCAGGTCATAGCCGACTTCAGCAGTCCAGGACTCCTCCGGCGCGAGGTCCGGATTGCCCGCAGAGGCTGGATCGCGATAGTGGAGTTCCGTGAAGCTCGGCAGGCGATACGCTGTCCCGACACTGCCGCGAACCCGCCCGGGGCCGAGCGCTGCCACCAGACTGGCCGAGGGGTTGGCGCGCCACTCTCCCTCGGTGCGATCGACGTGCAGGGCTGCCTGCCAGCCGAGTCCGGAATGTTCACCTCGCACGCTGGCGAAGGCGGCGAAACGGTCTCGAGACCGCAGGCCGAGGTTGGACGAATCCAGCCCCTCGTCGATATAGCCGGTGCCCACCAGCACGTCCAGCGCTCCCATCGACCGCCGCACCGAGCCTTCCAGGTCCCAGGCATCGCTCTGATGGGTGTTGGCCAGCAGCGAGGGAACGAAGCGGTCGAGGATGAAGAGATCGTCGTGCTGCCTGAAGCTCGCCCGGGCGCCGATCTCGAATCCCTCCCGGTAGCCGTCCCAGCGCAGCGACGCCAGCCGGGCTTCGGTGAACTCGAGCTGATTCGGAAACCGGGTCGAATAGAAGTTCTGAGCTCCGAAGTCGCGATCGGATGCCCCCAGACTCCAGCCGAAACCGTCCAGACCACCGCGGTACCAGAGCGAGCCGCTGTCGACCTCGGTCCCCTCCTTGTGACCGTCGGTTTCGAACTTCTCGGCCGAGACCGTGTGGTAGTGGGAGCCCTCCGTCCCATTCCAGTCGAGTCCCACATTGCCTCCCAACAGGGCGTTCTCGCCGCCGAAAATCTCGAAACGAGCGGCCGTCGCAGTCGGCCTGCGGGTGAAGAGCTGGATCACCCCGCCGGCGGCGTTGGCGCCGTAGAGCGACGAGCCGGGACCGAAGAGGACCTCGGTCTTCTCGACGGCTGCCAGCGGCAGCGGCAGGTCGAGGTTGTGGTGGCCGGTCTGGGGATCGTTCATCGGGATTCCGTCGAGGAGGATCACGACCTCTTCGAAGGAGGAACCACGAATCGACGCGTCGGCCTGGGCGCCCAGCACTCCACGCCGACGCACATCGACCCCGGGAACCAGTTGCAGCGCCTCGGGGATCGCGTGAACCGACTGCGCCTCGAGGGTCTCGCCGTCGAGGACCGAGATCGAACGACCGGCTTCTCGAACATCGACCGGAGTCCGACTGCCGGTGACCGTGAGGGACTCTTGCACAGCCGTCATCGGGGCGTCGGAGGGAGGAGGATCCTCCGCCAGCGCTGCCATCGACAAGGCTGTCGCGATCAAGAACAGGCAGTTCATCGTCTTGGTGGCCGGCACGGGAATGGGAAGGAAGGCCTCCCCGGAGCCCGGATCATAGCCGCTTCACCGAACGGGCCCCAAAGACCGTCGAGGTCCATCACCAGAAGGTTGCGCGAACCCTGCCCAGTTCCGAGAACTCAGCCTCGAATGCAGCCGCTTCCGTCACCTCCTCTTTGGCGAAGGCGCCGGTGAGGACGATCTGTCCGGGTTCGAGGCCTCGGCCGAATCGGCTCAGACGGCGGGTCAGGTCCGCCAAAGAGTCGAACGGATCGTCGATGAAGTCCCGAGTTCCCGTTCGACCGGCCAGCAGGGCGCCGTCGCGAAAGAAGTCGACACGGAGTGCCGAGGGGTCGAAGGCGTCCGACAGGGCAACCTCCTCACCCACCACGACTCCCCACTGCGACAGGTCGTCGGCGATCCGGATGCCACCATCCGACTCGGTGGTGAGGCGGCGCTGATTGATCTCGAAGGCCGGCAGGATTCCGCCGACCGAACGCCTCGCCCGTTCAGAATCGACCTCGTCGCCAGAGAGCGGCGTCTGGATCCTCAGCGCGAGTTCGGGCTCGCAGCCGGCCCGACCGAGGCGGGACAGCTCGATCTCGGAATCGGACGCCAGAACACGGCCTGCCAGGATGAAGCCGAACGGCCGAACGCCCGGGGCCCAGACTGTCTCTCATCGGGCCCGAAGTCATTCCGACCTTCCATCCTGCGAGGCACTCCCCGGTCGCCAGCCAGCGATCGAGAACCCCCAGCTGCACCGCCTGGGCAGAGTCGAGGTCGAGACGGCCGAGAAGTGGAGTCGGGTCGTAGCCGCCCGGTCGCCGGCTGCCCTCGTAGACGAGATCGATGAAGCCGGAGAGATCACCCATGAGCCGGGGAAGACTACGGGCGGCTGGAGGGCGAAGCAAGAACCCGGGTCCGATTCTGCGGTAGCCTCGCCCGGCTGCCGCTGCCCGTGCGCCCGCGAACGCCATGATCGAGTCCCTGCTCACCACAGCGTTCCTGCTCAGCATGGCGTTCGTCCTGCTCGGCGGGTTCGTCTACGGCTGTACGGGGTTCGGTTTCGGCCTCGTGATGGTGCCTCTCGTGGCCAGCCAGCTCGCTCCGGCGACCGCCGTTCCGCTCAGCCACCTGGTCGGCCTGCCCCTGAGCGCTGCGCTCGCCTGGTCACAACGTCGGGCGCTGCGTCGCAGCCTCCTGCTTCCGCTGATCTGCGGAGCCGTGCTGGCCACGCCCGTCGGTGTACTCCTGCTCGACCGCCTGCCCGTCGACCCGATGAAGCTGATCGTCGCGGGCTTCATCGCGCTTTTCGCCCTCCTTCTGCTCGCCGGCTGGACGCTTCCAGTCGCCTCGGAGCGCTTCGCTCCCAGCTTCCTCGTCGGCGCGGTGGGTGGACTCCTGGGAGCGGCGGCCGGAATCCCCGGCCCGCCGGTCCTGCTCTTCCTGATCAATCAGCGTGAAGGCAGGGAGAGCTTCCGAGCCACTCTCGCGACGTTCTTCTTCCTGACCGCGATCGCCAATCTGGCCGGGTACGGGACAGCGGGAATGCTCGACCAGGACCTCCTGTGGACCGCCGTCGCACTGATGCCCGCCGCCCTGCTCGGCGCCGCGCTGGGCACCAGGCTTTCGGGACGATTGAACGCAGGGACTTTCCGGATCGCCGTTCTCCTCCTGGCCCTCCTCTCCGCTGTGATCCTGGCTCTCGGGGCACTCTGAGCCCCCGCTGACGCTAGGATGCTGAACCAGGGCGCACGCTCTCCCGTACGAATCCACGGGAGAGGTGAGGCGTCACGCTCCCGCTGACACCACCGCCACTCCGGAGACTGCGATGACACTCACGATCATGGCCGCTCGACTGACCCTCGTCAGCGGCCTCGTTGCCGCAGCCCTGTGCGCTCAATCCCCGAACGACGGGACGCGCGAAGTCCTGATCTGGCCGCCCGCCGACCCGGGCATCGACGCACTGCGGCAGCGGGCCGAAGCCCAGCGTCGCGTCTACGCGCCGGCCCTCGAGGTGACGGCCGACTTCGCGTTCGAGGATCGAGCTGTCGAGTCAGGAATCACGTTCTTGCATCGAGTCGTCGAAGACGCCGGCAAGAACTACAAGATGGTCCACTACGACCACGGCAACGGCATTGCCGTCGCCGACGTCGACGGCGACGGCCGGCTCGATCTCTACTTCACCAATCAGGTCGGAGCGAACGAGCTCTGGCGCAACCTCGGAGGGGGGCGCTTCGAGGACTGGACGGAGCGCTCCGGCACCGGTCTCGCCGAACGGATCAGCGTCGCGGCTTCGTTCGGCGACCTCGACAACGACGGTGACCCCGACCTCTACGTGACCACGGTCCGGCAGGGCAACGTCCTCTACGAGAACCTCGGCGGAGGAAGGTTCAGCGAGCGCACGGCCGCGTCCGGACTGGGCTACACCGGGCATTCGTCGGCGACCACTCTCTTCGACTACGACAACGACGGCCGGCTCGACATTCTCCTGACCAACGTCGGGCTCTACACCAGCAACGAACAAACCTCGGTCGGCTCCTACTCCGGCCTTCCCGATGCCTTCCGCGGGCATCTCTTCCCCTGGCGCACCGAGGTCTCACGGATCTACCGCAACCTGGGTGACCTGCGCTTCGTCGACGTCAGCGAACAACTCGGCTTCGACGACTCCAGTTGGAGCGGCGACGCGACCTTCATCGACTTCGATCGCGACGGTGACCTCGATCTCTATCTGCCCAACATGCAGGGCGACGACCACTACTGGCAGAACCAGGCGGGAACCGCCTTCGTCGAGCGCACCGAAGAGTACTTTCCGAAGACCCCGTGGGGCACCATGGGCATCCTGGCCCGCGACGTCGACAACGACGCCCGCCTCGACCTGATCCTCACCGACATGCATTCCGACATGAGCCAGGAGATCGCCGTCGAGCGCGAGCACGAGAAGTCGGACATGCAGTGGGAGGAGGAGGCCCTTCAGGGCTCCGCCAACAACATCTTCGGCAACGCACTCTTCCTGCAACGGGCCGACGCGACCTTCGAAGAGGTTTCCGACCGTCTCGCGACCGAGAACTACTGGCCCTGGGGGGTCTCCGGCGGCGACCTCAATGCCGACGGTTGGGACGACCTGTTCTTCACCTCGAGCATGAACTTCCCCTTCAAGTACCACCCGAACTCGGCCCTTCTCAACAACGCCGGCAAGGGCTTCGTTCCGAGTGAGTTCCTGCTCGGAATCGAACCGCGCCGGGGTGATCGCACTCACACCCCGTGGTTCGATCTCGACTGCGACGAGGCCGACCGCGGGCACCGGATGTGTGTCGATCGCAAAGGACGCTTCGAGGTGATGGGCGCCCTCGGCACCCGCTCTTCCGCCCTGATCGACCTCGACGACGACGGCGACCTCGACATCGTCACCGCCGACTTCAACTCGGCGCCCCAGGTCCTGATCAGCGACCTCGCCCAGCGTCATGACGTCCGTTGGATCAAGATCGAACTGACCGGCACTGCCAGCAATCGTGACGGCCTGGGAGCGCGCGTGATCCTCCACACCGATCAGGGCGACCGACTCCAGCAGGTCGACGGCAAGAGCGGCTACCTCAGCCAGAGCTCGATTCCCCTCTACTTCGGACTCGGAACTGCGAAGATCGAATCGATCGAAGTCCAGTGGCCCTCGGGCGTCACCCAGACGATCACGGAGGGTCTCGAAGCAGGGCAGACCCTGCCCCTCGTCGAGCCTTCCCCCTGATCGCACCCCGACTCGGCGTCGTTCGCCCTCAGCGGCCCGGCCGTGCCCGCCCTAGTTGAGCGATTCCCGGTCGGTCGTCCGAACCAGCGGCAAGGCGGTGGTCTCCTTGACCTCCCGCAGCACGATGCTGGTCCGAATCCGGTCGACGCCGGACACCGCCGTGAGGCGTTCCACCAGGAATCCCTCCAGATCGCGGTGGTTCCTGACCACGACCTTGAGCAGATAGTCGGCCTCGCCGGTCAGGTGGTGGCATTCGAGGACCTCCGGCATCGACCGGAGTGCGCCTCGGAACTCGTCGACCGTCGCAGGCTCGTGGTGCGTGAGGGTCACCTCGACGAAGCAGAGGAGATCGAAACCTGCCGATTCGCGGTCGACGATCGCCGCGTAACGCGTGATCACTCCCGCCTCTTCCAGCTTCCGGACGCGCTTCTGCAACCCGGGGCCGGAGAGTCCGACCCGTCTCGCCAGTTCGGCATTGCTCACCCGACCCTCGATCTGCAGGTGATCGAGGATCTGGAGATCGAGTTCGTCGAGCTGGTGGTTCATCTCGAGGGACTGCCTGGAAGAATCGGATCGCAATGTCTACCCCCAGCCATGATCGGCGTCTGGGATCCTAGCAGCACCCGACCGAAGCCGACGCATCGCTTGGGACACCCGGGAGATTCATACACAAGCCGGGAGTCGTATTTGGGTCTATAATCGCAACCATCGAGCCGAGAACAGAGTCGAAATCACACTTCATGACACCGAAGCCATCCCCCAGACCCGACAAAGGTCATCGCGAGACCCGACTCGCCGACTGGAACCGAACGACCCGGCGCTCACCCCTGAGACAACTCGTCGAGGTCTCGATGAGGGAGGATGTCCTCTCGCTGGCCGGGGGTCTCCCCGCCGCCGAGCTCTTCCCGACTCAACTCTGGAGCCAGGCCGTGCGCTCGGTGATCGACGGCGACCCGGCGGCGCTGCAGTACGGAGCCGCCTACGGCCCGCTCAAGGACCAGCTCCGCGACCTGGTCCGACGAAGGGGCGTCTTCTGCGAGCCGGAGCAGATCGTGGCCACCACCGGCGCTCAACAGGCCATCGACCTGCTCAGCCGGACCCTGCTCGATGCGGGCGACGTCTGCGCCGTGGAAGCTGCGACCTATCCGGGCGCACTGCAGTGCCTTCGGATCCGCCAGGCCACGATCGAGACGATCGGTACGGATCGCGCCGGTGGACTCCGAACCCGGGAACTCGAGGAGCGCCTGAAGAACGGTCTTCGCCCCAGGATGCTCTACATCGTGCCGGACGCCTCGAATCCGACGGGATCGAGCCTGGCCGTGGAACGACGTCACCACCTCGCGGAGCTGGCGCAGAGCCATGACTTCTGGATCGTCGAAGACGACGCCTACGGTCACCTGTGGCTCGACAAGCCGCCGCCCCCCTCCCTCCATTCCTTCGCTCCCGATCACGTCATCCACGTCGGCTCCTTCTCGAAGATCGTCGCTCCGGCGCTGCGCCTCGGCTGGATGGTTGCACCGCGACGACTGATCGCCCCCCTGACCGTCATCAAGGAGGCCAACGACCTCGAGTCCTCGGCCCTGACCCAGCGCGCGGCCTCACGACTCCTCGGCGGAGGCCATCTCGACGATCACCTGGAGAAGCTTCGAAGCGCGTATCGAGAACGTCGCGATGCCATGCTCGAAGCGCTCGAGCGCCACTTCCCGACGACTGCGGAGTGGACCCGCCCGGCGGGCGGCATGTTCGTCTGGGTCGATCTGCCGGAGGGCTACGACACGACAAGACTCCTCGAAACGGCACTCGAAGACGAACGGATCGCGTTCGTCCCCGGAACCGCCTTTTCTGCCGACGGCAGCGAGGGCACGACGAGCCTGCGACTGAGTTTCTCCAACGTACGGCCCGACATCATCGAAGACGGGATCGGCCGACTTGGAAGACTGCTGCACCAACTCCCCGACTCCGCGATCCCAGAGCGGACCACTACGGAAGCCAGGACATGAACGACTTCTGCCCCATCGAAAGCTTCGACCATCTCGAGTTCTACGTCGGCAACGCCATGCAGGCGGCGAGCTTCTACGAACGTCACTTCGGATTCTCGATCGTCGCGAGGCGAGGCCTGGAGACCGGCAGTCGCGAGATCGCCTCCTACGTCCTCGAGCAGGGAGACATCCGCTTCGTCCTCTCGTCGGCTCTCGACCCCGCTCACCCCGTCGCGAAGGCCGCCCACCTCCACGGTGACGGTGTCGGCATCATCGCCCTGCGGGTTCCCGACGCCGAGGTCGCGCACCGTGAAACCACCTCGCGCGGCGCCCGCAGTGCCATCTCCCCGTCTCGAAGCGAAGACGACCGGGGCACTCTCGCCGTCTCGGGAATCCACGCCTACGGCGACGTGGTGCTGAAGTTCGTCGAACGGCACGGCTATTCCGGTACTTTCGCGCCGGGGTTCGAGGACCTGCCGGCCGCTGGAGACGACTTCCGCAGGGGCGGGGAACCAGGCGTCGGCCTGACGGGCATCGACCATGTCGTCGGCAATGTCGAACTCGGAAAGATGGACGAGTGGGTCCGCTTCTTCTCCGAAACGATGGGCTTCTCGCAGCTGGCGCACTTCGACGACGAAGCGATCTCGACGGAGTACTCTGCGCTCATGTCGAAGGTCATGCAGAACGGCGGCGGCCGCATCAAGTTCCCGATCAACGAGCCGGCCGAAGGGCGCAAGAAGTCGCAGATCGCCGAGTACCTCGACTACAACCACGGACCCGGCGTCCAGCACGTGGCCTGCACGACCGATGACATCGTCACGACCGTGGGGAGACTGCGCGACCGCGGAGTCGGATTCCTGCGCGTTCCCGACACCTACTATCGCGAGCTCGTCGACCGGGTCGGAGAGATCGACGAGCCTCTCGACCGACTCCAGGAGCTGGGGATCCTGGTCGACCGCGACGAAGACGGATACCTGCTCCAGATCTTCACCCAACCGGTCGAGGATCGCCCCACGGTGTTCTACGAGGTCATCGAACGCCACGGCTCGCGAGGCTTCGGCGAGGGCAATTTCAAGGCTCTCTTCGTTTCCCTCGAGCAGGAGCAGGCAAAGCGCGGTAACTTGTAGGACCCCGATCCACCATGACCTACTACCACCGACTGGGGAACCTGCCCCACAAACGCCACACTCAGTTCCGACGGGACGACGGCGAACTCCATCACGAAGAGGTGATGGGGATCCACGGCTTCGCCGGGATCCAGTCGATCCTCTACCACCTGAGGCCGCCGACTCGAATCCAGAAGATCGAACTCGGCACCCGCACGACGCTCGACTACGAGGCCGGCGGCCCGCTGGCCCACCGCCACCTGAGAACCTCTTCGACCCCGGCCGGCGGCGACGCGGTCGAGAGTCGTGTGCCGCTGATGGGCAACCAGGACGTCGTGATCTCCGTCGCGCGACCGACCGAGGCCATGGACTACTGGTACCGCTTCGCCCACGGCGACGAGATGATCTTCATCCACGAAGGCACCGGCACCCTCGAGTCGCAGTTCGGCATCCTCACCTATCGGCCCGGCGACTACCTGATCGTTCCGACCGGAGTGATCTGGCGCATCCTGCCCGATGCCGGCGAGCAGCGAATGCTGGTGGCGGAGGCCCACGGTCATATCGCCCCTCCCAGCCGCTACATCAACAACTACGGACAGTTCCTCGAGAACAGCCCCTATTGCGAGCGTGACATCCGCCCCCCCGAGCAGCTCGTCACCCACGACGAATCCGGAGACTTCGAGGTCCGGGTCAAGGCTCGGGGCTGCATCACCTCCTACCACTACGGCCATCATCCGCTCGACGTCGTCGGCTGGGACGGACACCTGTGGCCCTGGGCATTCAACATCGAGGATTTCGAACCGATCACCGGTCGCGTCCACCAGCCGCCACCGGTGCACCAGACCTTCGATGGACCCGGCTTCGTCGTCTGCTCCTTCGTGCCGCGACTCTTCGACTACCACCCCGAGGCCATTCCCGCTCCCTACAACCACTCCAACGTCGACTCGGACGAAGTCATCTACTACGCCGACGGTGACTTCATGTCGCGCAAGGGAATCGAGGAAGCCTCGATCACGGTGCATCCGAACGGCATCCCCCACGGCCCCCATCCGGGCACCTACGAGGGGTCCATCGGCAAGACCTCGACCGAGGAGCTGGCGGTCATGATCGACACCTTCCGGCCCCTCCGGCTGACTCGCAGGGCCCTGGAGTTCGAAGACACCGACTACCCGATGAGCTGGACGCCGAGCGGCTCGGATTCCTGAATCCCGGTCAAGGTTCGAGCTGCCCGTCGATCCAACGATCGACGTGGCCCTCGAGCACCGCCATCGGCAGGGAGCCGCACTCCAACACGGTTTCGTGAAACTCCCGCACGTCGAACCCGTCGCCGAGCAGACGCTCGGCCCGTTCGCGCAGTTCCAGGAATTTCAGCTTGCCCATCTGGTATGCCACCGCCTGACCGGGCATGTCGGCGGCGTAGCGCAGCGACTCGGTGGCGATCTGGGTCTCCGACTCGAGAGTGTGCTCTCGCATGAACTCCCGACCCTCTTCGAGAGTCCAGCCGAGAAGGTTCATTCCCGGGTCGACCACCAGACGGGTCGCAAGGAAGATCTCCAGCACGTACATTCCATAGTGGCTGTAGACGTCGCCCTCGAAGATCCCCGCCTCGACCCCCAGCCAGCTGGCATAGGAACCCCAGCCCTCGGTGTAGGCGCCGTGCCAGTCGCTCCTCCTGAACTCGGGCAGGGTCTGATCGGCGATCTGACGACTGATGTGGAAGTGGTGCCCGGGAATCAGTTCGTGCAGTGAGACGGCTCGCAGATTCAACCAGCTCCTCTGCGACAGGCGAGAGCCGTTGAAGTAGTAGATCCCCAGGTCGCGCTCGGCCCGGGGCGGGTCGTAGTAGCCATAGGTCTGACTGGCCTCGAGGTCCGGGTCGAGCCGCTCCACGCCGTAGGGAGAGGCCGGCGGCGACAGGAAGTAGTCGCCCAGGACCTCCTCCATCGCCGTCGCTGCCGACATCAATCGCTCCTCGACCTCTTCGGTCGATTGCGGGAAGAACTGCGCGTCGCTGCGAAGCGCGGCATGGAACTCCTCCCGACTGCCCTCGAAGCCGACCTGTCGCCGGAGGGCCGCCATCTCCTCCTCCATCTGCGCAACCAGGGCCACTCCGGTCTCATGGACTTCCTCGGGGGTGACGTCGAGGGTCGTAGATCGACGCGTCGCGAATCGGTAGTAGTCGTCTCCCTCCGGCCATTGGGAGGCCCCGACCCCCACCGGCGCCGCTCTCGCATAGTCGCCCTCGAGGAAGCCGAGAAGCTTCACGGTCGCAGGTCGGATACGCGTAGAGACGACCTCGGCGGCCCGATCCAGGAACTCCCCCGCGGCCTCGCTCTCGACCCCCTCCAATCGATCCCGCGACACCCTGAAGGGTCCCGAGTCGAGACCCTGATCCAGGGTTCGAACGAGGTCCAACGACGGCTCGAGGTTGGCGCCCCACAGGACGATGCCTCGCTCCGCCTGCCCTCGCACCCGTTCTTCGAGCCGACCGACGAAGTCCGGCACGCCCTCCAGGAGATCGAGGAACGCCGCCCGGTCCTCCTGCGACGCGAGCGGCAGGGCCGCGAACACCGCCCACAGATCGGGTAGCGGAGACAGATACGAAGACAAGACGCCTTCGTGCCAGAACCAGCGCTCCCCCTCGAGCTCGATGTCGAGGCCCCATAGCAGCGCTTCGGCGCTCACCCGATCGCCCTCGTCGAGAGCTTCGAGATCGATCGACCCGAGCCGAGACCGCCAGTCGCGGACCCTTTCGAGGTAGGCCTGGTGGCCGGCCAACGAAAGATCGTCGAGCGCCTCGACCGGCAGGCCCTCCCTCAGTCTCAGAAGGGCACTCCGCTGCAGCGAATCCTGTCGGGCCTCTTCGAAGATCAGCCGCAGACGGTCGGCGTCGCCCCCGCCCGGCGGGTCCGTACCGGCTTCCTCCCTGGAGCAGGCTGCGAGAACACAGAGAATCAACGCTGCTGCCCTGAAACGACTCGAGATCGGCTTCGTCACGCTCATACACGTACCCTACACGCCCCCGGGCCGGCCGCGTCGCACGCACTCACTGGTTCGGTGTCCGGGGCTCTTTCTGAGATCATCGGCCCATGATCTCCTCCCGACCCGCCCCCATCGTCAGGCCCCTCCTCCTGCTTCTTCTCGTTTCTGCGGCGTGCTCCCCCGCAGCCAGGGATCGACGAACGGAATGGCAGGAACTCGAGTACCCGAGCGCCGAACGGGGCAGCGACCTCGACACCTACTGGGACGTCGAGGTTGCCGACCCCTACCGCTGGCTCGAAGATGAACGATCCCAGGAGACCCTGGCCTGGATCGCAGAGCAGGACGCCATCACCGAAGCCGTCTTCGCGACGACCCCGCGTGCCGACTTCGTCGACTATCTCGAGAACCACTGGTACACCGGCGAGATCGACATCCCGGTCCGACGAGGCGACCGCAGCGCCTGGTGGAGCGTCAGTTCGGGCGCCGATCACCCGATCCTGTGGACCCGGAAGGGCGACGAGGAACCCCGCATCGCCGTCGACCTCAACCAACGCGACCCCGCGCAACTCGCCTCCACCGAGCCCACGATCTCCTTCAGTCCTCAGGGCAGGTACCTGACCTACGAGGTCCACCTCGCCGGCGCCGACGTCGCGACCGTCCACATCCACGACCTCGACACCGGCAAGGACCTCGAAGAGTCGCTGGCTCCGTCGCTGCCGATGGTGACCGACTGGCTGCCGGACGAATCCGCTTTCTTCTACACCCACCTCGATCTCGACATCCTGGAGGGAAGAACCGGCGGCAAGGCGGCGGGCGTCTGGCTCCACAGGATCGGCACCGACAGTTCCCACGACGTCCTGATCCACGCTCGTCCGTGGGACGGTCGACGGATCGCGACCGCGCACGTCGCGGCCGACGCCCATTCGCTGTTGATCCGCGACTACAGCATCATGGGCGGCAAGGGCGGGTGGGGCCGGCGCCCGCTCGACGAGTCCGACTCGCCGATCGAGTGGCTGCTCGAACCCCAGTCCGACTTCCGATTCTCCTTCCTTGGAAACAAGGGACGCGAGGCGTTCTTCGTCACCGACCACGAGGCGCCGAACTGGCGAATCGTGGCGCTCGACCTCGACGGAGGGTCGCTCGATACCCTGCGCGAAGTGGTCGCCGAGTCTCCCGCGCCGATCTTCATGGAGGCCGGCGAGCCGAGCGGCAGAGTCGTGCTTCACGAAGACCGCCTCCACGTCACCTACATCCACGACAATTCGACCGCCATCCGCTCGTTCGACCTCGACGGCCGTCGACTCGCACAAGCCGAGTTCCCCTTTCCGGGCATGGTCTCGGCCATCGGCACCCGCGACGGCGATCCGAACGTCGAGGTCGGATTCGAGTCCTACCTGGTACCGCGAGCGGCCTGGAGATGGAACACGCTGAGCGGCGAGCTGACGCCACCCGACGACCTCATCCCCGAGGCCTTTGCGGGTCACGAACCCGTGACGGTGTTCTACCACTCGAAGGACGGCACGAGAATCCCTCTCAGCCTCCTGTGGGGGCGAGACACTCCGCGCGACGGGAGCGCGAAGGTCCTGCTCTATGGCTACGGCGGCTGGGGCATCCCGATCCTGCCCGAGTTCTCGAACCGGGTGCACGCCTGGCTCGAACGCGGCGGACTCTACGCCGTCCCCAACATTCGCGGCGGCGTCGAGTACGGCGAGGCCTGGCATCGGGACGGCCAGCTGATGAACAAGCAGAACGTCTTCGACGACTTCGCGTCGGCGGCCGAGTACCTGATCGCAGAAGGGCACACGACAGCCGACAGGATCACCATCCTGGGAGCTTCGAACGGCGGTCTTCTCACGGCCGCCAGCTACAACCAGCGGCCCGAGCTCTTCGGTGCGGTCATCTCCGAAGTCGCCGCCGTCGACCTGCTGCGCTTCGTCGACCTGCCGATCGGCCAGACGCTGGCCGTCGAACTCGGATCACCCAACGACAGCCCCGAGATGCTGGAATACCTCCTGAGCTATTCGCCGATCCACAACGTCCGGTCCGAACCTCCCTACCCCCCTCTGCTGAGCGTCGTCGGCGAGAACGATCCGCGCTGCAAGCCCGGCCACATCTACAAGTTCGTCGCCGCAACCCAGCGTCAGGCACCGTCGCAGCGCCTGTCGATCCTGCGGGTCGTTCGTGGAGCCGGGCATGGCAGCGCCGGACGCAGCGCGGCCATCGACTGGTACGCCGACGAACTGGCTTTCGCCTGGGCGATGACCGCGCCCTGAAGCCGTCGTCGGGAGCCTCCGGCGCACCCCCGGACGGGCCTGGCAGCGAACCTCCGCGTGCTACTCTGGTCCGGCCGCGGAGCACTACTGAATTTCTCGCATGGCGAAGTCGAGCCCCAATCCGTCAGCAGCCTCGGGCACCCGTCAGCGAGCGGTGAGACCTCCGAAGCGAAGGATGCTCGCCTTCGAGGCCCGGGCGCTTCTCGAGTTCGGTCTCTTCGCCCAGACCCTGCCGCTGCTGCGCCGCGCTCCTCGCGGCGACGGTCACCCGGTTCTGGTCCTCCCCGGGTTCACCGCCAGTGACATCTCGACCCTTCCCCTGCGCTGGTTCCTCAAGGACCGCGGCTACCACGCCCACGGCTGGGATCAGGGCCGCAACCTGGGACTGCGCCCCGGCCTCGACCTGAGAATGGCTCGACGCCTTCGGAGCCTCTACTGGCGCTACGGAACCCGCGTCACCATCATCGGCTGGAGCCTGGGTGGGATCTATGCCCGGGAACTCGCCCGCATGCACCCCGACCAGGTCCGCCAGGTGATCACTCTTGCCAGCCCCTTCAACGTGTCGTCCCGAGCCAACCACGCATGGCGGCTCTACGAGCTCCTCTCCGGCGAGAGCATCGACTCCGAGTTGCCGCTGCTGCGCCGTCTGCGCGCCCCGATGCCCGTCCCGACGACCGCCGTTTTCTCGCGCACGGACGGCGTGGTCGCCTGGCAGTGCTGTCTCGACGACGAAGCTCGACCCCGGACCGAGAACGTGGAGGTTCGCGGCAGTCACTGCGGACTGGGCCACAACCCGATGGCTCTGCATGTGATCGCAGACCGGCTGGCACAGCAGGAGTCGGTCTGGAGGCCCTTCGACCGCGCAGGAATCCGCAGGCCTGATTCCCCGAGGCTCCCCGCCAGCCCGGCCCAGAGGCTGGACAGCGCAGTCGGGGCCTGAGGACTCCAGAGTCGGCCGACAGGCTCGCCTCGACGCCGTAGGCGGTCAGCGCCTGTTCGAATCCGGCCACATCGTGGCTCATGACGATCAGATCGTGAGGATTCCCCTCGAGATCCTTGACGTGGTTCTTCATCAGGGCCTCGGGGTGGAAGCCCAGCCCCTCGAACGTCGAGATCGCGCCCTTCTGGTCCGTCGTCATCCGGGCCATCATCTTCTCGACTCCCAACTCGAGAGCGAGGGCGAAGATCTCCTCGGTCAGCCGGCGGCCCAGGCCGCGACCCCGAAAGTCAGCACCGACGACCATTCTCAGCTCAGCGACGTGCTCCGACCACCTGAGCTCGGAACGATGCAACGTCGCATAGCCGATGAGAACGCCGTCGATCCTTGCCAGCAGGGTGCGGAGGGTTCCCTGGGCGATGTCGGCCAGCCAGGCGTCCACGGCTTCCGGCCGGGTGATGTCGCGACGCAGGAACATCAGGTCGTGGTCCGAAAGGCTCTTCGCGAACAGCAGGATGTCGGCGCGATCCTCGGGCCCCATCAGGGACAGGTCCACCGACTGGCCGGCAGTCTCCAGAGTTCTGGGATAGGTACGTGTCATGGCTTTGCTCTCCGTGCCCTTGCTCTCGGGTCTATTCCGAACGTTGCGAGAACCAGCTGTCGATCGCGGGCCACAAGCGGTAGACGGCGTTCGGTCCGGCAACAAGGCTGACGTGACCGCCCTTGAGGACCATCTCCTCGCGGTCGTCACTGCCGACGGCCGGCACGAGGGCCCGCCCGGCTTCGTAGGGGACGATGTGGTCGTGTTCGGCAAGGACGTGAATCAACGGACACTCGACCCTGGATAGATCGACGAGACGCCCGCCGAGCTCGAACTCGCCCTTCAGCAGCCGGTTCTCCTGCTGCAACTCCCGAGTCATCTGGCGAAACGCCTCGCCCGGGAAGGGGATCTGATCGGCGGCCCATCGGTCGAAGCGGCGGTAGGAACGCACGAAATCGTCGTTCCACATGTTGTCCCACAGCCGAACCCGCGAGGCTGCCTGGGAGACCGGCCGCAACATGTTGAACGAGGCGTACATCAGCGACGGAGGAACGTTGCCGAGTCGATCGACGATGCGATCCACATCGAAGTGCCTGGGGTCGGTCCACTTCTTGAACAGGCCCATGCCGTCGAAATCGACCGGAGTCGTGAAGCAGGCGAGATTCTTCAGCGGACCGTCGGGGTGCTGGGCGGCATAGAGCAGCGACAGCAGCCCCCCCAGACAGTAGCCGGCGATCGAGACTTCCGACTCCCCGCTCTCCTCCAGGACCTTCTCGATGCACTCCGGGATGAAGTCCAGGACGTAGTCTTCCAGGCGCAGGCTCTTGTCTTCCGGTCGGGGGATTCCCCAGTCGATCATGAAGACGTCGTAGCCGCTCTTGACCAGGAACTCCACCAGGCTCTGCCCGGGCGCCAGATCGAGAATGTACGGCTTCGAGACCAGCGACATGACGAGCAACAGGGGCACCCGATACACCTCGTCGGTCTGCGAACGATAGTGGTGCAGCTCGAGAGTTCCGCGTCGATGAATGACGTCGCGCGGAGTCACCCCCACCTCTGGATCGCTGCTGGCGAGGAAGTCGAGTCCCTTGACGGCACGCAGGATCGTCCGCTCGACTTCCCGACGGACACGATCCCCCAGGCCGGGGTCGTCGATCGTCTGGCGGTCCTGTCTGCTCATGGTGGATGTCTTCTCGGCCACTTGTCCTGGAACGGTTCGGCTCTCAGGCCTTGCTCGTCTGGGAATCGGTCGCCGGCCTACGGCTCTTGCGGGTCGCGCTCTTCTTCGTTGCGGTCTTTCTGGCGACCGTCTTCTTCGCGGTGGTCTTCTTCACGGCCTTTTTCTTCGCGGCCGGCGCTTTCTGCGTCGTCGGCGCAGCCGCTTTCTTCGTCCTGCGCGGCTTCGGCCGCTCCGCCCTGGGCGCGGCCCTGGCGCCGATCGTGTCGAGACGCCGCTCGATCTCGGTCAGGCGACGATCGATCGCGGTGAGACGCTCGGCCAGCGACAGGACGTCGGAGCGGGTCGGCAGATTGATCGTCGAGAAGTACTTCTGCGTGGCGTCGTTCATCGAAGTCTGGACGCCGAGCCAGGCTTCCATCATCTTCGCCGACACCGCCGAGAACTGCTCAGAGGTCATCAACTCGTTGAGGTTCGAGTTCCACCGACGCTCGGCTTCATCGACCCAGGCCCTCCAGGCCTCGAGCGGATCGGGAACCGAAGATCGTTTGTCTGCCATTGCAACCTCCTCCCACAGGGGTTGTCCGTCTGTCCGTTCCCGGCGGTAGCCATCTACCAGGGATGTCTGCTGAACGACTTGCCAAGGATATCTTCGAAGCGCAGCGAAGGTCGTCTCTTTTGGAATCGAGGAGATCGGAAAGAAAAAGGCCTCCGCAACATCCGGTTGCCCGGCGCCGCGGAGGCTCGAAGAATCAGGCGGCGCCGGAATCCGGCACGCTCCTCGAAATCAGGTCAGGCGTTGGACTGCGCCAGGCCGTCGATCCACTGCTCGGCCAGGTTGAAGCTCTGGTCGACCGTGTTCTTGTAGCTCTCGCGCACGCCCTTGCGGGTCTCGGTCCAGGCTTCGGCGATCGCAGTCGCCTCGGCGGGCAGGAAGGAGGCGCGGCCGAGGGCACCGTGAAGGACCTTCTCCTGGTTCTCCTGGAAGGAGTCGAAGAACTTGTAGGAGTTCTGGAAGATCGAACGCTGTCCGTTGAGGACCTTCTTCTGGAACTCGACGACGCCGGCCGGCACCTTGAACGCGGGCGCAGCGGTCTCAGTCTTGCTTGCGGTGGTCTTCTTCTGGGCCATGATCAAACTCTCCTGTTGACTGCCTGGGATGCTGGGAATTCTCGAAAACTCCCGACTTCTTTGAAAGCTGCGCCGCCCCAAGCCGAATTACCCCGAGAGGGATTTGTTGCGGCGCAGCATTATCGTAGGACGAATTGCTGCAGTGTGTCAATCAAAAGTTTGATAGTTTTTGCGGCGCAGCAGCGAACGCCCTGAACTCACCCCCGACCCCGATCCGATCCCCGCACTCACACGTCATGTCTGAAGTCCGGATCATCAAGAAGTACGGCAATCGCCGCCTCTACTGCACTCGCGAAAGCCGCTACGTGAACCTCGGCGAGGTCGCGGCCCTGGTCAGGGACGGCGAAGAGGTTCAGGTGGTCGACGCGAAGACCGGCGACGATCTCACCCGCCAGGTCCTCACCCAGATCATCATCGAGAACTCCCGCCAGGATGAAGGGCCGCCGCTGGACTTCCTGCGCAATCTCGTTCGCACGACCGACCGGGCCAACAAGGACTTCTTCCAGTGGTACCTCGGCCAGGCGACCGAGGCGTACCACAAGGTGCAGGAATCGATGGGGCCGCGATTCAAATGGCCCTCGATCGAAGAACAGCGCGCAACCTGGTCGAAGATCCTCGACCCCTTCGGCGTCGTCCGATCGTTGACGACCGCGCATCGCCCCGCCGAGGACAGCCAGGATGGCGACGACGAGGCCCCGCAACCTCCGGAGACGGCAAAGCCTGAGCCGCCGGCGGAAGCGTCCACGGCTGACGACGAAGACCGTTCCGACACCGCCGGCGAACTCGCGGCCCTCAAGTCCCGACTGGAAGAGCTGGAAGATCGACTTACCAGAAGCTAGCTTCCGCCGCCCGCTGAGCTGGACTTCGTGGAGCGTGAGCCGGCCTTCTTCGCCCCACCGGTCGACGCCTTGCGCTTCGCGGCCTTGCGTTTCGGCGCCGCTTTCCCTGGCGTCGCTGTCTTTGCGGTCGCTTTCTTTGGCGCCGCTTTCCTTGCCGTCGGCCGGCTCGATCGGCCGGACCGACTGCCGACGGGATCAGCGGCTCGGTCTCCGCGGGGCGGGGCCACCTCTACGGCGGCGATCGTCCCGACTCCCGCGCTCTCCTTCAGTTCCGCGATCGCGATCTCGAATCCCTCTCGAAGAACTTCGACGTCGGGACAAGCCGAGAGATCGCTGTTGAGACCGATGTGCAGGGTCTGGTTGTAGCTGAAAATGGCGCAGCCGACCCCCATGTCGAATCCCACCGGGATGTAGGGGTAGTAGGCCCGCAACGGTCGATCCAGGGCATAGAGCGGGATCTGCGGTCCCGGCACGTTGGTGCAGACGATGTTGAAAACCGGGTAGGGACTGATCGCCAGCGACCCGAAGGCAGCCTGCAGCGGAACCGGCACGGTTCCGAGCAGGTTCGACATCAGACTCACGTTCTCGGCCACCCGACTGCGTTTCATGGCCCGGGTCGTTTCGCGAATCAAACCGATCCGGTGGGCGGGATCGTCGACTCCGAGCGGGAGATCCACGGGCAGCACCGACACCTGATTCCCGAGGTTCCCCTCTTCGGTCTCGGGTCGTACGTTCACCGGCACCATGACTCTCATCGTGCGGTCCTTCGTCGGCTCACCATGCTGGGCACAGTAGTGATCGACGGCGCCGGCCAGACAGGTCAGGACGACGTCATTGACCGTCCCCCCCAGCGACCCTCGCACCGCTCGCGCCTCGGCAAAGGAGAACTCGGTCCACGTGAAGTGCCTGCGCCCCGTGCAGGTCCGGTTGAACGGCAAGCGTCGCGGCGGTCGTGCGAGGGTGGGCATCGAGGTCCGTAGGGAGTCCATCGTCTCGCGGGCACGGTCGGGAGACATCTGCTGGACGCCCTCGATCATCTTCTTCTGGTACTGGGAGAAGCTGTCGACGGCCGTCCTGGCGTTCTCCCACACCGCGTTCATGATGCGGCCCTGGAAGTCGGGAGGTTCCGTCGGGATGTAGTCGTCGTCGACCTCGAGCTTCTCGAGGGAAGGTCTCAGGTCGAGAATCGTGGTCATGATCTGATTGCCACCGACGCCGTCGACCATGGCGTGATGAACCTTCGAGACCAGTCCCGAACGCCCACCGGCCAGGCCGTGGACGATGTGGAGCTCCCAGAGCGGCCGGCTCCGGTCCATCATCCCGGCAATCAAGTCATCGGCCAGCGCCTTGAGCTCGACCTCCGTGCCGGGGGCCTCCAGATGGTGGAGCACGACATGGTTGGAGATGTCGAAGCCGGGATCGGTCTCCCAGGTCGGATGGCCGATGAAGAACGGCGTATTGACGATGCGCTCGCGGAAGCGGGGCAGTGCGCCGAGCTTCGAGCCCACACGGTCGCGATACGCCTCGAAGTCGAGTTCGCCTTCGAAGATCCCCACCGCCCCGATATGCATGGGCGCATGCTCACGCTCCAGATACAGGAACGAAGCGTCCATGGACGACAGACGCCCACTGTGAGGTGTCGACACGTTCTACTCCCCGGCGGCGAAACCAGGCTCGGTGCGCGAGTGCAATCGGCCTGACGCCAAGAGGGGGACGGTACCACATCGAAGGCCCCTGGACGCCGTCTGCGGCGCTGTGACGCGGCTCTCCCTGCGCTATACTCCGCCTCCCCAACTCGGCCTGGATCGGCGCACCAACGGAGACATCGAACCATGGAAACCTCTCAGATCAGCCTCGACTATCCTCGCGTCGCGAAGGGCCGTGGAGGGCAGTCGATCGCGCTTCACCGACTCGGTCCGAAGGAGATCGATCGGGTCACCGCCTTCGCCTCGTCGCTCGAGCCCGAAGACCTGCTGTTCCTGCGCGCCGACCTCACGAATCGCAAGGTGATCGAGGAATTCTGCGAAGAGCAGCAGGGGGACCAGCGCGTCACCCTCCTCGCCGAGGAGAACGGTGAGGTGATCGGGTACGGCAGCCTCGTTCGGCGTCCGACGGACTGGATGCGTCACATCGCCGAGATTCGCGTCATCACCTCGCGCCAGGCGCGAGGCCAGGGACTCGGGCGCATGATGGTGAAGGAGCTTTCCAACGTCGCCGAGAAGCTCGGCGTCACCAAGTTGGTGGCACAGATGGTTCGCGAACAGGAGGGAGCGCGATCCATGTTCGAGAAACTCGGTTTCAGCGCCGAAGCCCTGCTTCCCGACTGGGTGATCGACCGCGACGGCCGCACTCGTGATCTCGTCCTGATGACCCGCGACGTCACCTCGCTGACCAACTGAGACCGTTCGGGTGAGCGTCTCGACCCGTCGGCATCCGGGTTGGGTGGAGATCGTCCTGGACCGGCCTCAGCGCCGAAACGCCATCGAAGGGTCTCTGGCGCTGGCGCTCGCAGAAGCCGTCGAAAGCGTCAACGCCGAGCCCGATGTCGCGGCGGTCCTGTTGCGCGGCGCCGGCGGCGCCTTCTGCTCGGGACTCGACATCGACGAGTTCCGAGCCGATCCCCCTCCTCCCTGGCTCGAGGAGTTCAAGCCCCTGTGGCGACGGGTCCACAAGGCCCTCTTCGACAGCCCCCACGTCCTGGTCTGTGGCCTCGAGCGCTTCGCGATCAACGGCGGCGCCGCCCTGGCCCTGGCTTGCGATCTTCTCATCGCCGGCCGAACCGCGTTCCTGCAGGTCGGGGAGATCCGGATCGGCATGGCGGCGCCCTACAACCTCGCCTGGCTCCGGCTCCGCCATTCGGAGAGCACCACCTCGAGGCTGAGCCTGCTCGGCGATCGGATCGATGCCGAAGAACTCCTTCGGCTGGGTGTCGCGACGGAGATCAGCGACGACTCCGACGTTCTCCCACGCGCAAGAGAGCTGACGGCCGAAGTCGGAGGCTTTCCGGAGCATTCGGCAGCCAGGATGAAGCGCGCCGTGCGCCGATCGACCACCGACCTCGACGCCGACACCTGGTTCGACGCGGCCTTCGCGGTGCTCGAGGGCTCCCCTCGCTCCGCCGCCCCGACACGGATCGACTGACCCCGCTCGCTGCTGCCGACGCCTTCGCGGCACGCGCCGGCCGCATCGGTCTTGTCCCTTTGAGCTGCAGCAGCCGAGATCGCGATGAAGAACCCGATCGGCTCTCAGCCGCGGATGTGGACGATCACACGGTAGAGCAGCATCTCGCCTTCGCGCAGATAGCCGATGTCCTTGATCCCCAGACAGTTCTCACCGACCGCGATCTTGAACAGCTGGTTCTGACCGACCTCGAACGCCATCTGGGGGCGCGCGATGCACTGGCCTGCGTTCTGGGTATTGGCGTCTTCCGTGTCGCCGATTCCGAGGCCGACGTAGGGAGGCTGTGCGGGGTTCTCCTCGCGCTGCGACGACACCAGCTCGAGAGAATCCACGATCGCATCGGCACTGGTCGTCTTTCGTGAATCGAAGGCGATCGACTTCTCCTCCTGAAACATCAGTTCGCCTTCGAAGACGAACGTTTCGACGGGTTCCGTCGGGCTGGAGGAACAGGCAGCAAGCGCCAGGACGGCCGCGGCCGGCAACAGGGCGCGAAGAATCGAATTCATGCGTCTCACGAGGTGCATCCTAGGTCGAAACAGGAAGCTGTGCCCAAGCCCATCATGGCCTGATTCGACAGCCCAGATCGGGTCATTCTTCGACGGCTCTGCGGCGCTCGCCGAGCTCTCGCCAGGTACTGAGGATCAGGTTCTCCTCTCGGATCACTTCCGCGAGTTCCGGCGCCAGCATCGCCAACATGTCTCCTCTACGTGTCGGACCCGACCCGGAGATGTAGGGGAAGGTCTCACTCGTGTCAGTGGAGTGCATGATCACCATGGTGACACCCGGGCCCAGACCTCGCAGCGCCTCCGAGTAACGCTCCACCTTCAAGGCGCGCAGTTCGTCGTCGGCGGCGTCGGCATCGGCGGGTCGCCAGCCGTAGCTCGTATTGTGGAGATCGTCGAGCACCGGCAGACCCGCAGCCCACACGCTCGGAGCCGTCGCTCGAGCCAGAACGACTCGCTCGTGCTCGGGAACCTCCATTCCCTCGCGCCACTCACCACGACGCTCGAGCGAGGCGATGGTCTCGTCGCGATACTGACGCGCCAGCCAGGTGTTGTGACCACCAGGGAACATGACGGGAATGCCGGTGTCGGCTCCGATGGCGATGTAACGTTCGATCAACTCCGGCGTGGCGAACAACGTCCCCATGTGCGAATCGAGATGCGTCGGTTCGAACCCCATGTCCCGGGCCTTCTGGATCTGGGCCCGCACTTCGATCTCGACCTCGTCGACCGTCGCATGGATCACGACCTCCGGCACCGACCCCCACAGGGCTCCCTGGGAGTCCACGAGTCCGGGAACCGCACTCTTGCCGGCCACCGGCCCCCAGCGGTATCCGTCCCACTCCGACGTCAGGGTGAGGTGAAGACCGGCGTCGATCTCGGGATGCTCCTCGAGCAGCGCAACCATCTCGGGGACCCAGGGACACGGCATCATCACGCTGATCGAGGTCGCCACCCCCTCCACCACGGACCTCACCGCGCCGACGTTCGAATCGTGCGACATTCCCGCGTCATCGACGTGAAGGATCACGATCCGATCGTCGGGTCCCCAACCGAGCCGCTCGCCCCAGGTCTGGGCTCCCGCCGGTGGAGCCATCAGCAGGCAGGAAACGGTCGCGAGAACTGGCAGCAAGAAGAAGCGCATGGGGGTCTCCGGTCGGTCATCGACGTTCTACTCTAGCCCGGAAGGAGCCTCCTGGGGCTCTTCGGTCCTCGCCACCTCGGCGAGCCACAGCGTCCACAGAAGAAGATCGCTGCGAACGAAACCCGCCTCCGACAACGCAGCCGTCAACTCCTCTTCGCCATCGAGACTGGAATCGAGCACGATGGCCCTCAAGTCGAGAGGCTCGATCGCAGACATGAAATCCTGCACCGAGCGATAGCCGTTGAAGCTGCCCGCCGGGGTTCTGCCCGAAGCGAAGCGCAGCAGCCGAGCACGGGTCGGGGCGCTCACCAGCGCCGGGTCCAGGATCTGCGCTTCGAACGTCAGGCCGATCAGGTTGAGGCGCGCCCCGACCAGCCGGGGGGCACCCGGCAGTCGCGGGAGGAAGTGCGACAGGGGCTGTGCGACCAGGACCAGGTCGTCGGGCTCGGTGACCTCGACCACCCTGGCAGCGGCCCGCCACGGACGAGTCTTCCACTTGCGAGTCGGCTCGAGCCGGCGGGCGCCGTTGTCGGCATCGATGGTCCACGGCCCCGACGTCACGAACAGAGCCAGGGCGAGGAGTACGAAGGCCGCCGCCGCCAGCCGGCCGAGAATCGACTTCGACAGCATTGCCTCGGTCCCGGCCACGATCCCGCTCGCCACAGCGATCGTCAGCGGGAAGACCCAGGCCAGACGCCAGGACACGAGGTGCAGGGAGATCGCGCTCATCGCTGCGGAGATCGGCGGACTCCACAGCAGCAGGAGGATGCCGACGAGACAGTAGCGGCCGATCCACGATCCGGAACGCCATCCCGCCCAACGCACCAGCAGCGGCGCGAGAACGACGAAGGAGAGGACGACGGCGGCGCGATCGACGCCCCCCAGAACGACGTCAGCGTCGAAAGGACGACCCCAGTTGTGATTGAACAACATCCCGCTCTGGACCGACCGCCATAGGACGTAGGACGCCACCAGCAGACCCGGCAGCCAGAAGGAAGCGACCCACAGGGACGCCTTCAACCGGGCCCGATCGGCGACCGCCTCCGAGAGCAGCACGGCGGCAATGGCGAAGGGCGCCAGAGCGGCGGCCGAGAGGGACAGTGTGGCCGCTCCAACCTGCCCCAGACCGAGCAACACCACACTCCTCCAGGAAGGTCGACGCAGATGTTCGAGGGTGCAGTGGATCAGGATCGGCGCCAGGGCCGTGGCGAACGCCGCCTTGCCCTGGAACAACCGAACGAAGCCGAAGTTGCCGATCGAGCGAGGGTCGCCCGCCCAGACGATCAGCACGACCACGGCCAGAAGCGTGATCCAACCGGCGAAACGAGACGAGAACCAGCTCGACAGGACCCAGATCGCGACCACCGAGAGCGCAGCCCAGGCGGCCGGCAGCACGAGGTAGTAGAGAGCCGGCAGAGAGACGCCCGTCAGTCGCGAAAGCGCCGCAACGAAGATCTCGTAGGTCTGGATCTTGTAGGCCTGGGGGTAGAGGGGAACCCCGCTCTCACCGTGAACGGGATCGAAGGTGAGGAGCGGCAGGGAAGGTTCCTCGAGGGCGGCCACCGCCGTGGCGAAGTACTGGGTGTCGTCGGCGTCGGGACGGTAGACGTAGGCAACCGCCCAGAGTGCGAGGGTGAGTGCCAGTGCGACCGGAATCCCGTCGCGCCATCGGGGAGCGTCGCGCGAAGGAGCTTGCGGCGGCTCGCCGCGACGCGCCAACTGCTGCATCGCCACGCCGGCCAGCATCGCCCCCCAGCACAGCCACCAATCGAGCCAACCCCGGGACCACGCAACGATCGCGACGATCGCCGCCGCCGACGCGACGACTTCGAACCGCCGCACCCTCGGAGCGGGCCCCAGCGGGTCCTTCGCGAGTTCCCCTTCGCCTGCAAGCGCCGGCCGCCAGCAGAGGAAGCCGATCCAGAGCCCGAAGGGAATCCAGACTCGCAGGTAGGCCCCGTCGAAGCTGACGCCGAGAAAGACGCAGGCGAGCGAGTAGACCCCCCACAGCCCGACACCCGCGAGGGCCGCCTCGATCCAGCGGGCCGGATCCAGCAACGCTCGACCGCGAGCGGGAGACAGGGGCCACGAAGATCGCCGGGAAGTCATCGGAGAGCGTTTCGGACTCGTCGGGAACGGATCGGCATAGGACACTCGAAGATCGGATCGTACACGCCGGCATCGTCCTGGGGACGAACCGTCGAACGAATGCCTCGACCTGTAGAATCGGCGAACCCAGTCCGGGCGCCCGGAGAGCCCCGCGCCCTTCAACCTGTTCTTCGCGCCTCGATCCGATCGCCCTCCAGAAAGGTATCGCCATGCTGACCCGTTCGACCTCTCTTGCGCACGGTCCTCCTGCCCTGTCTCGTCGCCCTTCTCCCAGCCGTCGTGGCGGCAGAAGAGGAAACCGCCTGGAACGTGGCCGAGCCCCCCGGCGAATGGAACGAGATTCGGATCGACACCCACGAAACCACCTGGTCCAGCGTCGACGTCTCGCCGGACGGCACGACCCTGCTCTTCGACATGCTCGGCAATCTCTACACCGTTCCGATCGCCGGCGGACAGGCCTCCGAACTCACTTCGGGCATCTCCTGGGATATGCAACCCCGCTTCAGTCCCGACGGATCCAAGGTCGTCTTCGTCAGCGATCGTGGCGGCGCCGACAACCTCTGGATCATGAACTCGGACGGCAGCGATCCCCGGGCTGTGACGTCCGAGAAGGAGCATCTCGTCCACAACCCCGCCTGGAGCCCCGACGGTCGTTTCATCGTCGCCAAGAAGGGGTTCACGAACACGCGCAGCATCCCGGCAGGAGAGATCTGGCTGTTCCACGTCGGCGGGGGCGCTGGCATCCAACTCCAGGAGCGCCCGAACGGACCGATCGACCAGAAGAACATGGCGGGACCGGTCTATTCTCCCGACGGCAAGTCCATCTACTTCTCCCAGGACACCACTCCCGGCGTCCTCTGGCAGTACAACAAGGACGCCACCGGTCAGGTCTTCGTGATCCAGCGCTACGAGCTGGCGACCGGAGAGACCGAGGTCTTCGCCGGCGGTCCCGGAGGCGCTGTACGACCGACCCCTTCACCCGACGGAACGCGTCTCGCCTTCCTCAAGCGACTCCCCGGCCTGGTAGACGCCATCTACGTCAAGGACCTCGAGTCGGGTCTCGAGACCCCCGTCTTCAAGAACTTCGAGCGCGACCACCAGGAGACCAGCGGATCCGTCGGCAACGCGCCGGCCTTCGCCTGGACGCCCGACAGCCGTGACCTGGTCTTCTGGACCGCCGGCACCTTCCACCGCGTGTCGACCGAAACCGGCGAAACGAGCGACATCCCGGTGCACGTCCAGACGACTCGAAAGATCCGGCCGGCCCTGCGCTTCCCGGTCGAGGTGGCGCCCGAAGAGTTCCCCGTCCGGATGCTCCGTTGGACCCAGAGATCGCCCGTCGACGAGGACCTCGTTCTCTTCCAGGCGCTGGGCTACCTCTGGACCCGGGACGGTGACAGTCCCCCCTCGCCGCGTCACCGCGCAGAACGACCACTTCGAGTTCCACCCCGCCTTCTCGCGCGACGGCCGATCGATCGTCTACACCACCTGGGACGATCAGGATCTGGGAAGCGTTCGCGTCGTAGCCACCAGCGGCGGAGCCTCCCGAGTCCTGACGCCGCAGCCGGGGCACTACATCGAGCCCGCCTTCTCCCCCGACGGCAGCAGCGTCGTCTACCGCAAGACCGGGTCCGATGGCTTTCTCTCCGAACTGGTCCTCTCAGATCCGGGGATCTATCTCGTGCGCCAAGCGGCGGGCGGTGAGCCTCGGGCGCATCTCCAGCGATGGCCGCGAACCCCAGTTCGGCGCCGGCAACGATCGGATCTTCTATTTCCGCGATCTCGCGCGGCCGAACTCGAACTGGCCAGCGTCGACCTCGCGGGGCAGGAAGAACGCGTGCACGCCCACGGCGCCAAAACCACCGAGTTCAAGGTCTCTCCCGACGGCAGATGGGTGGCGTTTCACCGAACAGTGCAACACCTATGTGATCCCCTTTCGCCGGACCGGTCGGCCGGTCACCATCGAGGTCTCGACGGCGCAGGGTGTGCCGCAACCGGTTCGTCAGGTTTCGAGCCGGCTTCTTCCTGCATTGGTCTGCCGACAGCCAGCTCGCTCGCCTGGGCGAATGGTCCCGAGTTGTACTCGCGCGACCTGGCGACGGACCTTCACATTCCTGAACACCGGTCTCGAGGAGCACCCGATGAGCCGGTGACCGAGGGCATTCGAGATTGGATTTAGTGCATCCCAGCCGCCAAACCGACAGGTGTCATCGCACTCGCCGACGCCCGCATCATCACGATGGCGCAGGCGGCGGGTGCCGCCGCGGTGATTGAAGACGGGACCATTGTGGTTGATGGCAACCGCATTGTGTCGGTTGGGCCGTCCGGCCAGGTCAACGTCCCGGCTGGCGCCCGGCGCGTCGACATGCGCGGCAAGACGATTATGCCGGGGATGGTTGATGCCCATGCGCACGTGGGTGGCGATGGCGACGGCATTCCGGCCAACCAGTCGTGGCCGATGTTGGCCAACCTCGCGTTTGGTGTGACGACGATGCACGACCCGTCGAACGATTTGGAAAACGTGTTTGCCAATGCTGAGATGATCCGAGCGGGGATCAAACTCGGACCGCGTCTGTTTTCCACCGGGTCGATTCTCTACGGCGCCGAGACGCCGTTTAAAACACAGGTTGATTCGTACGAGGATGCGTTGTCGCATCTGCGGCGCCTGAAGGACGTTGGCGCATGGAGCGTCAAGAGCTACAACCAGCAGCGCCGCGATGCAGCGCCAGATGATCGTGAAGGCCGCGCGGGAACTCGAGATGCAGGTCGTGCCCGAAGGCGGGTCGTTGTACTACATGAACGTGACGCAGATTCTCGATGGGCACACCACCGTTGAACACAACCTGCCGCCGAAGGACGCCTACGACGATTCTGACGGTCTTCGCCAGACCGTCAGGTCGGCTACACACCCACGTTGATCGTGTCGTATGGCTCACTGTCTGGTGAGTATTACTGGTACCACAAGACCAACGTCTGGGAGAACGAGCGCCTGATGCGTTACGTACCCCGATCGATCGTCGAACCCGTGGCCATGCGGCGTCCCACGGCGCCGGACGATCACTACAACCACTTTCACGTCGCCGCGCTGTGCAAGAAGCTCACCGACGCCGGTGTGTCGGTGCAGATCGGCGCCCACGGCCAGCGTGAGGGCCTGGCGGCCCATTGGGAGATCTGGATGCTCGAACAGGGTGGGTTCACTCCCTGGGAGGCGCTGCGCAGCGCGACCTACCTGGGCGCCCGCTACGTCGGCCTCGACGGCGACATCGGCAGTCTCGAGGTCGGCAAGCTCGCCGACCTCGCGATCATCGACGGCAACCCCCTCGAGGATCTGAGGCGTTCGGAGTTCGTCGAGGCGACCATGATCAACGGACGCCTCTACGACACGGCCACGATGACCCAGGTCGGCAACGAGACCTCCGAACTCGAACCGTTCTACTTCGAATTGCCGGGTGGGGACACGATCCACTCCGACACCGAGATCTGGCGCCACGGCCACTAGTTCCGGCACCTCGGCCGCGTGCCTCGCAGGTTCGTGCTGCGTTTCCGCGAGCCCATCTACGGCGTCGTCGACCGGGCGCTCTCTCCGGAGATCGTCGAAGAAGAAGGCGACGGTTGCGAAGCGCAGCTCTTCGGTCCCGCCCCGACGCCTCGGCGGTTCGAGTTCAAGAGCGGTCTGGAACTTCGTCCCGACCGACGAGATCGAATGGAGGAAGGCGAGGCCGTCTCCGGCGGTCGGCGCCCGGGTTTCGCGGGCCATCGACTCTCCGTCGTTGGCCGTTCCCGTCGGGAAGCGGGGCTCGAAGAGCCCCATGAAGAGGCTCGCGTCGGACTCGAAGACCACCGTCAGGGCGCCGTCGTCGGAGGACAACTGGAACCAGTACGGCTCGGCGTAGAAACCGCGGTCGAAGGAGAACGGCCACGGCGTCTCGACCGTGGTCCAGGGACGTTGCCAGATCCCATGCTCGGGGCCTCGCAAGCGATTGCCCCAGACCCTCGACGGACCACGTCCGCGCCACCGGACCCTCCGAAGACGCTCCTCTGGGTAGGCGAAGGTGACTCCCGACACCGGGTTCTCCTCACGCCAGCGATAGCGATAGTCGAGGGTCAGCCAGCCCCCTGAATCGAGTTGCCAGGAAAGGGCTTCGAGATCGCCGTCCAGTCGAAACGAAACGCCGACCGCATCCTCCGACCTCGACAGATCGACGCCGACGACCCTCGAGGGCTCCCGGCCGACCAGTCGGGGACCGTCGGTGAGACCCGACGCCGCCAACTCGAGGCCGACCGCGTCTGGGCCGACCGCGTCTGGGCCGACCGACCACGTCGAGGCCGAGGGTGATCAACTCGCCCGTACTACGGTCGAGCACCGCGGAGAGGCGCCCCGAGCGGAGCTCGATGGTCCGCTCATCCTCCACCACAGTCGGTCGGCCCGCCCGGCGGCGCTGTCGGCGAAGCTCTGGGGCCGCCCTTCGCCGGTTGCCGACCACCAGGACCCGGTCGGCGACCTCCCGCCCCTCCGGCTCCAGGGCCCTCACCCTGACCGCGTCGACTCCCGAGGGCATTGGACCGAGATCGATCCAACCCGTCTTTCCCGGCGCCACCGAAGGGCCCGCCAGCGACGACCGTGCCACGATCTCTTCGCCCCGGGCCTGCCACGGCGTCGGGAAGCGCAGCCACTCGACCTCGAACCGCAGCCGATCGAGGTCGGTCATGTCGTATCGATTCTCGACCAGCAACCGCCCGCCGGAGCCGTCGCCGAGAGGTCCTCTCCCGAAGTGGACGGGAGACCAGATGTCGCGAACCGTCCAGTAGCTCCCCTCCTTCTCCCGGTAGGGACCGACGATGCCGTCGGGGGCGAAGTTCGAATAGGTATCGATCTCTCCGCCGCGGTCGTCGCGAGCGACGCCCTCGTCGAGGAACGTCCAGAGGAAGAAGCCGGCGCCCCGTTCGGAGTTGCGGATCAGCGACCAGTAGGCCTCGAGTCCCGCGCCGTGACCTCCATCGTAGAGACCGTGGAGACCCTCGGTCACCAGCACCGCCGGCAGCGGTCCGAACAGACTCTTGATTCGGTTCGACAGGGTCGTCGAGTCGAGGCGCTCGGAGAGTTCCTGCCAGTTCGGATAGTGCTCGGTGTCGAGCCCCCGGAAGACCGAATCAGGATGGAGGACCGGCCGCCCCTGGAGATCGTGGCGGAGGAAGTGATCGTCGAGATCATCGTTCCAGCCGCCCTCGTTGCCGTTGTCCCAGGCGATCACGGACGGATGGTTGTGATCGCGGGCGACCATCTCCGCCACCAGCGGCGCGCCATCGTCGAAATCGTAGGCATCGTGCCAGCCGGGGAGCTCATCGAGGACGTAGAGACCCAGCCGGTCGCAGGCCTCGAGAAACTCCACGTCCGGGGGGTAGTGCGACGCGCGCACCGCGTTCACGTTCATCGCCTTGATCAGTTCCGCATCGGCAGCATTGATCTCGCGGTTCAGGGTCCTGCCGGAGTCGGGATAGAAGCTGTGTCGGCTGATTCCCTTCAGTAGGACTCTGTGACCGTTGACGACGAAGCCGACTCCCGGCACCAGGTCCACCGACCGAAAGCCAATTCTCTCGTCGACCCGGTGCAGGAGTCCGCCGCTCGAATCGAGGAGCGACAGCTCCAGGTCGTAGAGAAACGGGTCCTCTGCACTCCATGGGCGCACCTCGTCGATGGAGGTCTCGAAACTCCAGACAGGCCCGGCAACGGACCCGGCGGAGCGACTCACGAGTCGACCCGATCGCGCCTCCCGCAGCTCGACTTCGACCGTTGCGGCCTTCGCACCGCTGGACGCACCGGAACTCGCATCGAAGCCGGTGATCCCGGCCTCGATCCTGAGGGTGCCATCGTGACGAGCATCGACTCTCGCCCCGACGATGGCCGACTGCGGAGTCGCCTCGAGATACACCGGGCGATAGATGCCCCCGAAGACCCAGTAGTCGGCATCGCGTTCGGCCCGGTTGATCGAGGGACGCTCGGAGTGCTCGCGCACGTGCACCGTGAGCTCGGCCTCGCGTCCGGCAGTCAGCAACCCGGTCACGTCGTACGAGAAACGGGTGAAACCACCGCGGTGCTCGGGACCGACCTGGCGACCGTCGATCAGGACCCGGGTGTCGGTCATGACGCCCTCGAAGACGAGGCGGATCGTTCGCCCACCCCAGGTCGCCGGAACGGTGAAGTCGAAACGATACGTACCTTCGGCCCTTGGCTTGTCGTCCTGCCATCCATAGGCGTAGGTTCCGAAGCCCTCCAACTGCCACTGCGACGGCACCGCGAGAGTCGACCACGAGCCGCTTCGACGCCCCTCGGAGATCTGGAACCGCCAGTCGACGGTCTCTCCCCTCCCCGTCCCCGAGAGATAGTGCCGCTGGGTTTCGACCGCGCTCGGCAACCCGTCGGGGTGTCGAGTGTCAGGGATCGGCTGCCCGGCAGCAGAGCCGGCGAGGAGGATCCCGCAGGCCAGCAACGTTCGCATCTAGGGTGCGTCGAGCGTCGAGGACTGGATGGCGTTGAAGAGCAGGCGGAAGGTGCCGTGCGACTGGGCGCGACGCTGGACCCCGAAGCCCAGGAGAATGAGCCGGCCCTCACCGTAGTCGACCTCGGCGATCGCCGGCTGGTCGCGGATCCGCTCCTCTCCGCGGATCCAGCCGCTCTCGAGCAGCACCGTGTCGGCGTAGCGCCCCACGACGCGTGTCGGGAAGCGCACTGCGGGAGAACGGTCGTCGGAAGCGGCCCCGGCGTCTTCGACCCCGAACGCCTGGCTGCGTGCGAAGTAGCCCGACACCCAGCGTGGCATTCCCCAGGCCACCGGATGACTCGGATCGAGTCCAACCCGCAGGATCGACCCGGGACTGTAGAACGACTCGGTCGGAACACCGCGCACCAGGTTGGTCACCGGCACATTGAACTCGTCGATGGCGAGATTCGAGGACTGGTCGACGAACACCAGCGTGCCGCCCGAGGACGCGAAGTCCTGCAGCGCGACGACGCCATCGGGGCCGATCCCTCCGGCGTACGCGGGCGCCGTCGTGTCCGGCGCCATCCCCTCGAGGATCTGACGTGGAGACATCGAGGCGAAAACCACCACGTCATAGCGCGAGCCCAGGTCGCCGGCCAGGATGTCGGCATTGTGAACGGTCGTATACGAGTATTCGTAGTGGTCGAGGATGTAGCGCGTCCAACCCTCGTCCATCGAACCTCCCCCACGGTTGGTAGAGGCCGACGCGAGGAACCCTGGCCGCGCGCAGGGAGCGTGAGGCTTCGGCCGGCAGTCGACCGATCGCGTGGATGTCGGTCGACAACCCGTCGAGCAGGTCAGCCAGGTCGGACGACGACGCCGAGTCGTCGATGACGATCGAACCGGGAGGCGCAGCCACGCCGCCCCCCAGGTCGAGACTCTCGACTCCGCCCAGCATCCGATAGCCGATGCCCTCCCTCGAGAGACGGTTCAGCAACCGATAGTCGTCGTTCCTGCCGGCTGGTACCACTCGAACCGGTCCGGAGCCGACGACCACACCCTGCGGCCAGGGGACGGTATCGACCGGGCGCGTTGCGACTTCGAACGGCGCGCTCGCCGCGGTCCGACGCACGCCCATCTGGAGCGGCAGCGTCCAACCCGCCATGTCGTAGGGCGGCTCCGCGGGACCACCGGGATAGAGCTCGCGGTCGGGATAGATCTGGCGCTCCATCATGTCCATCAGGTGCCCGCGGTACGGCTGGGCGCAGTAGAGAATGTAGGTTCCCTCGGGATAGGCGACTCCATCGGCCACGAATGCCTCCTGCGCAACGTGGATCTCGATGTCGGTCCGGTGCAGGACATCGAGCATCCACGCAGCCGACGCCGGATCGCGCTGATCGGGCGGTACCAGCCAGGCGTAGGGCGGCTCCGATCGACCCCGCTCGACGGCGTCCTGTCCCATGTGGATGAAGTTGTCCTGCAGCGTGTCGTGGTAGCGGGCGGCATACTCGAAGAGGCTGTAGGCGATCGACAGTTCGTAGTCGACGATGTCTCGCAACCGCCACCAGCCGCCCGGCCAGGGCTCGGGGAAGTTCGTCGACAGCTGGTAGCTGGGTAGCCCCCGGGTCGCTCCGGTCAGTTCGCTCTTGCGTTGGAAGATCGGACTCGCGGTGTTGACGCTCGCCGCCTCGGTCAGGATGCCGACCATGTTGTGACGGTAGACGGTGGTCCGGAAACCACCGGCCCACCAGTTGTCGTAGATGGCGCCGTGAACGACTCCGGTACGACCTTCGCGGGCGAGTCCCTGAGCCATCTGCCCACCGATGATCAGCAGAGTCTGGTCGATCAGGGGCGGTACGTTGGGGTTCTTCGGATCGTGGAAGGGCGGCACGAACAGGCGAGCCGTTCGGTTCCCCATCTGGTGCACGTCCCAGACGATCGTCGGACGCCACTGCTTGTAGATCAGCTCGGTCTCGTTGCGGGTCTCGATGAGATTGAGCATGAACCAGTCGCGGTTGTTGTCGTGGCCGGAGTACTTCTGGTAGAGCCACGGCAGTCCCCGGCCCTCCCACGGCTTGCCGATCGACTCCTCGTACCAATCGGCCACGATGTTGAGCCCGTCCGGATTCGCCGACGGCACCAGCAGGATGATGGTCCGATCGAGAATTCTCCGAGTCTGCTCATCGTCGCCGACGGCCAGCTTCCACAGCAGTTCCATCGACATCTGTGGAGCCCCCACCTCGGAAGCGTGCAGCGCGCAGTTGATCAGGATCACCACCTTGCTCGAGTCGACCAGGCTGCGGCGCTCCGCCTCGTCGATGATCAGACGCGGATCGGCGATCCGGCGCTGCGCCTCACGATGGATCTCCGGGTCGGCGACCGTGTCGGGCGACGAGATGACCGCATAGATCATGGTCTGCCCCTCACTGGTCGCACCCATCTCGTGCACCGAAACCCGATCGGAGGCGGCGTCCACGCGCTGGAAGTAGTCGACGATCTGCGGCCAACGAGCCAGTTCGTAGTCGGCGCCGACACGGTGGCCCAGAACTTCCTCCGGACTGGCAGGAACCTGAGCTGCGACGGGCAGCGCGACCGCCAGCAAGAAGGCCGGGAAGGATCTCGTGAGCTGTTGGATCATGCCGCCGATTCTAGCCGCGCTCGCTCCTGCCGGCGACCGGAGCTCGCGGTCAGGAGTCGGTGGCGTTCACCGACACGATCCGAATCGAGACCTCGGGGTCGCCGCCCACGGCCGTCGACTCTGCACCCGCGGTCACCGAGCCGACGGGCACCAGCGCCTCAGGGCCGAAGTACTCGCCCCGCTTCCTCGAAACCCGGATCTGCGCGCTGGGCGCCTGTTCAGAGATCACCACCGGCAGGAAGAGCAGCAGATCCTCGGAACCGGGCAGGCGCAGTCCGACCGTGGCTCCCTCCACCACCTCCAGGTCGACCGGCCGAAAGCCCTCGACCGTGACCTCCAGGACGAGCCTTCGGCCGGCCAGCGTGAGCGACGGTGAAGCCTCGCCGAGCTGGAAGAGCAGGTCGCGCTGGAACCAGTGCAGATAGGTCTTCAAGTCATCCACGGTGGCGAAGCCCCGATCGCCGAACGCGAAGCAACCGGAGCGCTCCCCGGGGTCGAGGCTACGATCGAGCATCGCCCACACCTCCGTCCCCTCGGCCCCTCCACCGGTCTCGATGGCAGTGGTCCCGAGGCCGGCGAGTTCGAATCGCAAACGACCCTCGGAGATCCGCCCTACCGAACTGCCGCCAGGGAAGGGGCGGGTGGCGATCAGCAGGGATCCCACGTGCGGCACGACGAAGGCCACGTAGGTTCCATGAACGCCGTCGCACTCGGCAGGACCTGAGTCGATCCGGAGCGTCGGAGAGCCCGCCCAGGCGGTGGCGGGCAGAAGAACCAGGATGAGCCACAGGAGACGCACGGCGGTAGATCCTACTACCGCCGGGTCCGTGGATCGATCCGGGAGACTCCCACACCGGTTATGCTTGCCCGCCATCGATCGTTCGAAACACGCCCCTCGAACAACAGTCCCAGCACCTCTCCACGGCATCTCCATGGTCCAAAGAGTTCTCCTCTCCCTCGCCGTCGTCTGCGCCCTTGCCGGTACCGCCCAGAGTCAGGGCAACACCACGCTGATCACCGGACAGACGGTCTCGAGCACGGGCGAGGTGATCGGTGACGTCCGCATCGAGTTCCGCGATCTGGAGCACGACGAAGTGATCGAGAATCGCAGCGACGAACGCGGCAACTTCGCGATCGAGATCCGCGGAGGCGACTACGAACTGACGGTTTCGAAGGACGGCTTCAACACCGTGGTTTCGGAGTTCACCCTTCCGCCGGGCCAGGAACTCGACCAGGACATCGTCCTCGTACCGGAGGGTTCCGAAGGCGAAGGCGAGCAACCCTCGGGAGGCCTGGTGTCCCCGCCTGAAGAAGTCGACGAGAGCGCCCCGAGCTTCAAGATCCGGATCTTCGATCGCCGCGCCGAAGAAGCGGAGAGCGGATCCCTGCTGATCGAGATCCAGAGTCTGGCGGGGAAGGCCGTCGCCGAGGATCCGGCCGACAGCGCCGTCGCCGAAAGCACGGCATCCGAACCCGCCGCCGAGCCGATCGAGGGAGAGAGCGAGATCGCGCCCCGGGATCCGGGACCCGAATCGGCTTCTCCCGAGTCCCTTCCGGAGGCTTCTCCAGAGACCCCGCCGACGTCGACTGAGCCTCCGGCGGAGCTCGCCACAGCCGTCCCCCTGGGAATCGTACCGGCAAGACTCATCGAAAGCATCGAGATCGGCCTGCCGAAGGCCTTCCGCAATCGTGCGACCTTCCACTCGGCCGGCGCCGACTGGAGCCTCTCCGACAAGGGACGCCTGGTCGGCGATCCGGCGACGCTGCTCTACCTGCGCTTCGACTACGACGGCGTGGTTCCACCCTCGAAGCTCGACCTGATCCTGTCCTGGGATGAAACGCCCCCGGAAGGAAAGAAGAAGGCCCGCAAGACGACCGAAAGCAAACGCTTGAGCGTGGATCGCATCGACCCACCGACCTTCGAGGAGGCCGTCGAGGACCAACTCGTACTTCCTCCCATCGCGGTTGCCGGTCGGCCCTTCATCTTCACCCCCCTGCTGACCGCTCCTTTCGATCTCCGTTGGTCGTTCGGCAGCTCCGACAACCCTGCCGTGCCCCCATCGACACCCGACGACTCGACGTCCGAAGACGCGGCAAAGGGGGCCTCGGCCCTGGTCGCCACCCTGCCGCTTGGCTCGGCGCCCGGGCAACCCGTCCGAGTCGTCGCCACCGACCCCTGGGGGGTCGAGGTCGCGCTGCACGACTGGTTTCCGCAAACCCTGTCGCAGGTTCCCGACTCGAGTCTCGGTATCCAGTCGGTCTCCCCCTGGATCACCCAGCGCGGCAGCGGATGCGTCTGTGGCGGCGTCGCCAGCGTGAGCGACTGGGCAGCAACCACGCTCGGCGGCAAGCCGCTGGGCATGCCGACAGCGGCGTCGGAGCGACTGGCCCGCTGGAAGACTCCGAAGGAACTGCCGCCCGGACCCGTCGAGTGGCTGCTGGCACCGGATCCGGATCCGACCCCCTCCCAGCCGGGCTTCGCCCCGCGGTCCGCGGCGCTCCAGGTCCAGGGCACCATGAACAGCGACGCCCTGTGGAACGGCGAGTCGACCCCCGCCACCTTCGAGGTCATCGGCACCCAGCGGCCGATCCTGATGCGCCTCACCAACCACACTCCCGAGATCATCTCGATGGACCACGGCGCCGTGCAGCTCAGGGCCACCACCGGCGGAGAGCGCAATGAGATCTCCGACCGGGTCATCGCGAAGCAGGTGGGCAACTTCAACATCACCTACGCGCTCAACGAGGGCGACTGCCCCTGCGCCCCACCCGACAACCGGCTGAGCGCCGCAGACCGTCACTTCTCGCGCACTCTCGAGTTGCTGAACTCCGACGATCCACCCCCGGGACCGCCACCAGGCCCGCTGACGCAGCAGGGCGACAGCCTGCCTCTCGGAAACGAGCGCTTTCGGGTCGAGATCGAATGGCAGGACCCCTCTCCTGCGCAGCAGGTCAGTGGAGGAACGGCCGCGATCGACGACTCGAAGATCTTCTACTTCTTCCAGGCCGGGCAGTGGCGCATGCTCATCGACATCGTCGACGCGTGCAGCGAGTTCGACCGTTTCTGGGTCTTCCACGCTGCCACTGCGGACCTGGACTACCGCCTGCGGGTGATCGACACCGAGAGCGGCATCGAGAAGTCCTACCTCCCCGAGGGACCCTGGAAGTCGATCGCCGACACCGAGGGCCTGGCGGCCTGTCCGCCCGCGCCGTCGCCCTAGCCGTCCGCCGATCCGGCGCCGCGGCGAATCGATACGGCCACCACCAGGTTGCCCGCCGCGGTCGCCACGGCGAAAGCCACGAGAACCGGAACCCCCGGGAGCAGCGAGGCGAACCCCCCAAGCTGGTAGATCCAGCCGGCCCGGCGAAGAGCCCGATGCGCCAGCCCGCCGAGCAGGACCAGGGAATGGCCTAGAAGCAGGAGCCAGAGGGCCGGCAGGTACTCCGCTCGGCCCACGAAGACGAACAACCATGACAGGGCCACACCGACCAGCGACAAGTTGGCCTGCCCACGAAACGCCCATCGCGCCAGGGTCGAAGACGAAGCGATCTGTCGCGATCGCATCACCAGGCCCTCGGCGATGCCCCCCACCAGGATCGCCGACGACCACAGCAGCAGCGTCCCGCGCTCCTGGAAACGATCGAAGGTCTCGGGCGTCAGGAGTGCCGCGCAGGGCAGCACGACCGCCCACACCAGCCAGGGCAGGGGGGAGCTCAGGAAGGGGCGACTGGCGCTCTCGAAACGCCGTCGGACTTCCTCGAGGTCGGCAGAGGCCTCCGGACGCCGCAGCGAGGAGCCGATGGGATCGTACTCACTCAAGGAACCGCCCCGCTGGAGTCCTCAGGCCAGGCTTCGACGCATGATCGGTCGCGTCTCGGAACGGCGAGCACACTCCGAGAAGCCGGCCTTCTCGAATGCCGAGGCGAGTCCGTAGTAGGCGAACACGTCGGGCACCGAGCCCGACCGGGGCTCGACCGGGTAGCCTTCGAGCACCGAAGCCCCGGCAGCCCTGGCGTGATCGGCCGCCGCCTCCAGCAGAGCCACGCTCAGTCCCCGGCGGCGTGCCTCCCGGGCGATGTAGAAGCAGACGACCGACCAGACCGGCACGTCGTCGACGGGCTTCAGGATCCTCGACCGCCCGAGTCGACCGAAATCACCACGCGGCGCCAACGACACCCAACCCACCGGCCGGTCGCCCTCGTAGGCGACGATGCCGGTCTGTTCGCCCCGCTCGACCAGTCGGCGCATCGCGGAGCGGTTCTGCGCTCCCTTCGAAGTCTCGAACTCGCGGTTCGTGAGGCGAAACCACATGCACCAGCAGCCACCACAGGCGCCGTTGGCACCGAACAGCGCCTCGAAGTCGGACCAGTTCTCGACCGCCAGCGGCCGGAACTCGAAGGACCGGACTTCAGTCACGGTCTGCGATCGCGATCACGTTCCTACGACCGCGAAAGAAGATCACGCCCTGCGAGATCGCCGGGGTCGCCATGTGGAGCTCTCCGAGTTCGTTGACGGCCAGCTCCACGAACTCGGTGCCGGCACGAATCACATGAACGTCGCCGAACTCGCTGGTGAAATAGATCTTGCCGTCGGCGGCCACCGGCGAACTCGAGAAGCCGGCGCCTCCACCCCCCACGCGATTCTTGTAGTGGAGTTCGCCGGTTCGCGCATCGAACACCGACAGCACGCCGTTGTCCCGGCAGACATAGAGCAGATCGCCATAGACGATCGGCGTCTGCATGTAACCGCCGTCACGGGGTTGACTCCAGACGATGGCCTCGTTGGAGGTCTGTTCGTCTTCGAGGGTGATATCGCCGCGGGCGGACGGACGAATCGCCCAGATCGGCGCTGAACGGCCGTGGGCGTTCGTCAGGAAGATCAGCCCGTGCGCGAGCACCGGAGTCGGCACCGGAATGTCGCCGCCGCCGCTCATCCGCCAGAGTTCTGCGCCCGATTCCAGATCGTAGCCGCCGATGTGACGGAAGCCGTTCACGATGACCTGCGAAGGCCCGCTGTCGGGCACCAGCACCGCTGGCGTACTCCAGGTCGGGACATCGGAGCGTTCCACGCGCCAGAGGTCCGCACCGTCCTCGAGATCGAGCGCCGCCAGGAACGAACCCTTCTGCACGTCGACCTGGATCAACACCTTGCCGTCGTGGATCACCGGCGAACTCGCGAACCCCCACTGCGCCGAGGGCACCATGAAGAAGCCGGAGTCGAGGACCCCGAAGTCCCGTTTCCAGATCAGGCGCCCGTCCAGATCGAAGCAGTAGAGCCCCTCCGACCCGAAAAAGGCGACCACCCGGTCGCCGGCCACCGCGGGAGTCGAGTTGGCGTGACTCGACTTCGGATGGCGCTGAATCTTCGGCACGCCACGGTGGGCCGTCTCGCGCCACAGGACGCGGCCGTCGCGACGGTCGAGGGCGATGACTTCGAATCGGTGGATCGAATCGTCGTCGACCGGTTGGATGTCACCGTAGAGACCGACCTTCAGCGCCTCCTCTTCGCCTTCGCTGACGGCCGTGGTCAAGAAGAGCCGTTCGCCCTGGACGACGACGCTCGACAGCCCGAGGCCGTCGATCGGAGTGCGCCACAGGACGTTCTCTCCCGTCTCGACATCCCATCGCAAGGGTGTCGGACCGTCGGCGACCCCTGAAGCGTCCGGCCCCCGGTAGGACGGCCAATCCGCCGCCTCCAGCGACGGAACCGACAGACCCCCGAGTAGCAGGACGACGCCGACACCGTAGCCGGCGGCACGCAGCGCAGCCATCACTCTTCTCCCATGTGGGGATAGGCCACCTCGGTCGGCGACACGAGGGTTTCCTTGATCGCCCTCTGGCTGGTCCAGCGGAGCAGGTTGAGCGGCGAACCGGCCTTGTCGTTGGTGCCGGACGCACGGCCTCCTCCGAACGGCTGCTGGCCGACCACGGCGCCCGTCGGCTTGTCGTTGATGTAGAAGTTGCCGGCGCTGTGGCGAAGCCGCTTCGACAGATCGACGATGGCTCCACGGTCGCGCGCGAAGATCGCTCCGGTCAGGGCGTAGGGACTGGTGGTGTCACACACCTTCGCCGTTTCCGCGACCTGCGAGTCCGGGTAGACGTAGATCGAGATCACCGGGCCGAAGAGTTCATCGCACATCAGGAAGCCGCGCGGATCGTCGCTGCGCATCACCGTGGGTTCGATGAACCAGCCCTCCGAATCGTCGTGCCCGCCGCCGGCGATGACCTCATAGCTCCCCGAGCCGACCGCCTTGTCGATGGCGCCGCTGATCTTCTCGAAGGCCCGCCGGTCGATCACCGCGCTCATGAAGTTGCGGAAATCGAGCGGCGAACCCTGCGACAGGGCCGCCACCTCGGCCGCCACCTGCTCGCGCACGCTCGGCCAGAGAGATTCCGGGATGTAGGCACGAGAGGCGGCAGAACACTTCTGGCCCTGGTACTCGAACGCCCCGCGAACGATCGCCACCGACAGGGCACGGGCGTCCGCGGAGGGGTGCGCGAAGATGAAGTCCTTGCCTCCGGTCTCACCCACGATCCGAGGGTAGCTACGGTAGCCCGAGATGCTCTCCCCGACCGTCCGCCACATGGTCTGGAAGGTCGCGGTGGAGCCGGTGAAGTGGATCCCGGCGAGTTGCGGAAGCGGCAGGACCAGAGGGCCGATGTCGGGACCTTCGCCGGGCAGGAAGTTGATGACGCCGTCGGGAAGCCCGGCCTCGTGCAGCAGTTGGAAGAGATACCAGCTCGACAGCAGGGAGGAAGTCGCCGGTTTCCACAGTACGGTGTTGCCCATCAACGCCGGCGCCGTCGGCAGGTTGCCTGCGATCGAGGTGAAGTTGAAGGGCGTCACCGCGAACACGAAGCCCTCCAGCGCCCGAAACTCCGAACGGTTCCACTGACCGGCCGGCGACTCCGGCTGCCCTTCGAGGATGGCGCGCAGATAGGAGGAGTTGAAGCGCCAGAAGTCCGCGAGTTCACAGGCGGCGTCGATCTCCGCCTGGAAGGCGGTCTTCGACTGGCCGAGCATGGTTGCGGCGTTGATCGTGTCGCGCCACGGGCCGGCGAGTAGATCGGCCGCCCTCAGGAAGACGCCGACCCGCGCTTCCCAGGGCATCTCGGACCACTCGTGCCAGGCGTCGCCTGCCGCCTCGACCGCGGCTTCGATCTCGTCGGGACCGGCCTCATGGTAGGTGGCGAGATGACACTCGTGGTCGTGGGGAGCCGAGATGCTGCCGACCCGTCCGGTTCGGATCTCCCGCCCGCCCACGACCACCGGGATCTCGGCCGGATCCGCGATCAACTCGCTCAGACGCGCCTTCAGACTCTTCTTGTGGGAGGAACCCGGACCGTACTGGCGGATGGGTTCGTTGAACGGTTCGGGAACGTTGGCGATGCCGTGACTCATCGGGAGGATTCTCCAGGTTCAAGAGGATCAGCGAAACAGCGGACTAGCGAAGAGCCGTCCAGGCCATCCACAGGAAGCCTGCGATCAAACCGAGTCCGCCCAGCGGAGTGATCGCCCCCAGCCAGCGGGGAGCTCCCAGCGCCATCGCGAACAAGGTGCCGGCGAAGACCACTGCACCGGCCATCATCAGCGCACCGGCCGTCCCGAAGGAAGCCGAAGGCCGCAGCGACTGGGCAAGTCCGGCCAGGACCGCCCCGAGTCCTCCGTACATCAGATAGCGCGCCGCGGTCTCCCACAACTCGAGACCCCGCGTGTCGAGGCGATCCGCGAGGCTGTGGGCACCGAACGCTCCGGCCACCACCGCGAGGGCGCAGAACAAGGCTCCGACTGCGATCGGCGGGTTTCCCATGGGCTTCAGATCCTAGCAGCCCTGCTAGAGTTCACAGCCCCTCCGACTGCGGCCGGAGCGCGATCACCAAGGACCCGACGATGCCCGACTGGAACGAGTTCCTCCACTTTCTCGACCCCTGGGTCGGAAACGTCTGGGCCCAGGCAGCGATCATCGTCCTGGGCTCGGCGATCCTCGCCAAGATCGTCGATCTTCTCCTCTCCGGCTGGATCCGCAGCGTGGCGAAGAAGACCGCCACCGACATCGACGACCGGATCATCGAACTGCTGCATCGCCCGGTCTTCGTCAGCGTCCTGCTGCTGGGAATGGGCCTGTCGACCCTCGTTCTCGAACTCCACGACGTCGTCAGCCTGGGCCTCGTTCGGGCGCTGATCACGATCGCGATCCTGGTCTGGAGCATCGTGGCGACACGCATCGTCGCTCTCATGTTGGAGGTGCTGAGCCGCTTCCGCGACCGCTTCCAGATCATCGAACCGGGGACGATCCATCTCTTCGACAACCTGGGCAAGGTCGTGATCTGGGGTGCGGCCAGCTACTTCATCCTGCTCAACTGGAACATCAACGTCAGCGCCTGGCTGGCTTCGGCGGGCATCGTCGGCATCGCCGTCGGCTTCGCGGCCAAGGACACCATCGCCAATCTCTTCGCCGGCGTCTTCATCCTCGCCGACAAGCCCTACGAGATCGGCGACTTCGTCAACCTCGACTCCGGCGAGCGCGGACAGGTCGTCAGCATCGGCCTGCGCACGACCCGCCTGCTCACCCGCGACGACATCGAGATCACGCTTCCCAACGCCGTGATCGCACAGGAGAAGATCGTCAACGAAACCGGAGGTCCTTCCCGCCACGAGCGCATTCGCGTCAAGGTGGGCGTCGCCTACGGAACGGACATCGACGAAGTCGAGGCATGTCTGTTGGAGATCGCCGGCCGCCACGAAGAGATCCTCGAATCCCCCGAGCCGCGGGTCCGGTTTCGTTCGTTCGGAGAATCGGCCCTCGACTTCGAGCTGCTCGCCTGGATCTCGGAGCCGGTCCTGCGCGGTCGCCTGCTGCACGAACTGAACCGCGACGTCTACAAGTCCTTCGCCTCGCGCGGCATCCAGATTCCCTTTCCCCAACGCCAGATCCACCTCAGCTCTCCGGAGTCGAAGGAACACCCGTCATGATCGAGAATCCAGCCGATCTCCAGGCCGTCCGCGAGGAGATCGAAGTCGTCGATCGCAAGATCCTGACCGCCCTCAAGGAACGCATGGGTCTCATGGAAGCAGTCGCCATGTCGAAGCTCGGGCAGGCCTTCCCGTTCCGCGACAAACAGCGCGAGGAGCAGCTGCTGCTCCGGATCCGCGAGATCGCCGTCGAACTCGGCCTCGACGCTCACGAGGTCGAGCGCATCTATCGACTGATCATGCAGATGGCGATCGCCCATCAGCAGGCCCACGTGCGAAACCTCGAAACCGCCCCCTTACGCGTCGCCTACCAGGGAGTCGAAGGCTCCTACAGTCATCTCACCGCCCAGGGCCGCTATCGCGACCAGCCGGGCAACGTCCTGCTGACGGGCTACGAAACCTTCCGCGAGGCCGCCGAAGCCGTCGTTTCGGGAAGCGCCGACGTCGCCCTGCTGCCGGTCGAGAACAGCACCGCCGGCAGCATCAACGAAACCTACGACCTGCTCGCCGAGGGCGGCCTGACCATCACCGCCGAAGCCATCTTCCAGGTCAGACACTGTCTTCTCGCCCTGCCGGGATCCCGGATCGAAGACCTCAAGACGGTCATGTCCCACCCGCAGGCACTTCGCCAATGCGACGATTTCCTGCGCACCATTCCCTGGGCGGCTCCGCAGACCGCTTTCGACACCGCCGGAGCCGCCCGCAAGGTCAGCCAGGGCGGGGATCGGTCGGTCGCCGCGATCGCCAGTGAGTCGGCGGCGCGGGCCTTCGGACTGGAGATCCTGCAACACTCGATCCAGTCGCAGGTCAACAACTACACGCGTTTCGTCGAGGTCGCCATCGACCCTGCGCCCTGCCCCGCCGACGCCCCGTGCAAGACCTCCCTGCTGCTCGTCACGGCCCATACTCCCGGTGCCCTCGGCGAGGTCATCGTCACCTTCGCCCGCCACGGCGTGAACCTCACCAAGCTCGAATCCCGGCCCATTCCCAACCAGCCCTGGGAGTACCAGTTCTATCTCGATATCGAGGGGCATGCGGCCTCCGAAGCGGTCACCGGGGCTCTCGAGGAGATCGCCGACCACACCCGTGAGCTGCGCATCCTGGGCACCTACCCCAGGGCCATCCACGAGGGACCCGCCAAAGAACCCGACGAATGACGGAGTCCTTCGACCTGGCTGTCGTCGGCGGCGGCATCCTGGGCCTGGCCAGCGCCCTGCAGCTGTGCGGCAGCACTTCGGCACGCGTCATCGTGATCGAGGCCGAGACGCGGCTGGCCGTCCACCAGACCGGCCACAACAGCGGCGTCATCCACTCAGGCCTCTACTATCGCCCCGGTTCGCTGAAGGCCACCAACTGCGTCGTCGGCCGGCGCAGACTGCTCGACTTCTGCGACCAGCACGGAGTCGCCTACGAGATCTGCGGCAAGCTGGTGATCGCCACTCGCGAAGAAGAGATCCCGCGCCTCGATGAACTCGAGCGTCGCGGACGGGCCAACGGCCTCGAAGGACTCGAGAGAGTCGGACCGCAGGGCATTCGCGAGCACGAACCCGCGGCAACCGGCATCGACGCGCTGTGGGTGCCGGAGACCGGGATCGTCGACTACGTCCAGGTCAGCGAGGCCTATGCCGCCGAGACGCGCCGCCGGGGGGGTCGGGTCCAGACGGCTGCTCGGCTCCTCGACGTCGCGAGGACGGCAACGGGACTCCATCTCACCACGTCCGAGGGAACCCTCGACTGCGGCTACCTGGTCAACTGCGCCGGCCTGCAATGCGACCGCGTCGCCACTCTCTGTGGCGACTCTCCGGGAGTTCGCATCGTGCCGTTTCGCGGCGAGTACTTCGAACTCGCCGAACACCGGCGCGATCTGGTGAGAGGCCTGATCTACCCGGTCCCCGACCCCGATCTCCCCTTCCTCGGCGTTCATCTCACTCGCGGTATCGACGGCAAAGTCGAGGCCGGTCCGAACGCGGTCCTGGCACTGCGACGCGAGGGCTACACTCGCACCAGCTTCTCGCTCGGCGACACCGCGTCGACGCTCGCCTGGCCCGGCTTCTGGAAGATGGCGGGGCGCCACTGGAGAATCGCTCTCGACGAGCTGCGACGATCGGGCAGCCGACGTCGTTTCGCGCGCGACCTGCAACGCTTCATTCCCCAGATCGAGGCCGACGATCTCGGCGCGCCCGGCGCCGGCGTGAGAGCCCAGGCCCTCGACTCACAGGGACGCCTGCTCGACGATTTCCAAATCGTTCACGGCGACAGAACCATCCACGTCCTCAACGCGCCCTCGCCCGCGGCTACGGCGTCCCTCGCGATCGGTGAGACGATTGCCGACAGCGTTCGAGAACGCTTCGACCTGAGCGCCGCCTAGCCATGCAGGAAACCCCATGCCATCGGATCCCGACGCCTCGCGGGGAAGTCAGCGCCATCCTTCGAAACGCCAACCAGCCGGCAGCCGTGTACGTCCTGGCCCATGGAGCGGGAGCGGGCATGGACCATGCCTTCATGACAGCGGTCGCCGAGGGCCTGGCCGAACGCGGAGTTTCCACCCTGCGCTTCAACTTCCCCTACTGGGAGCAGGGCAGCCGTCGCCCCGATCGCCCTGGGGTCCTGCGCGCCACGGTGGCCGCCGCCGTCGAGTTCGCGACCACCCTCGGCATCCCGGTCGTTGCCGGCGGCAAGTCGATGGGCGGCCGCATGGCGGCCTACGCTGCCGCCGAGGCTGAGATCCCGGCCGTAGAAGCCCTCGTCCTGCTGGGTTTTCCCCTCCACCCCGGGGGTGACCCCGGGGTCGCTCGCTGGCAGCCGATGGAAGGTCTCCGGCTACCGTCCCTGTTCGTCCAGGGTGATCGCGACCGCCTCGCGGAACTCGATCTCCTGCTTCCCCGCATAGAAACCCTCCCTCACGGCCGACACCACGTCGTCGAAGGCGCCGACCACGGCTTCCACGTCCTGAAGCGCTCAGGCAGGACCGACGAAGAGGCCCTCGAGGAAGTCTGCACGGTCACCTCGGAATTCATCATCGAACAGGTTCGAAGGGAGTCTCCGTCATGAATCCTCCGGCCTCCGAGCTGAGTCTCGAACTCGGCAACGACTTCCCCTTCCTCCGTGAACCGGTGCAGCGCATCTGCGAACGCTTCCCTGGCGAGTACTGGCGACGCCTCGATGAGCAGAAGGCCTACCCCGAAGAGTTCGTCGCCGCCCTGACCGAACACGAGGTCCTCGCGGCCCTGATCCCGGAGCAGTACGGCGGCGCCGGTCTGCCCCTGCGAGCCGGCGTCGTGATTCTCGAAACGATCCATGCCAGCGGCTGCAACGCCTCGGCCTGCCATGCCCAGATGTACACCATGGGGACCCTGCTGCGCCACGGCAGCGAAGAGCAGAAGCAGCGTTGGCTGCCGGCGATCGCCAGCGGTGAACTGCGCCTGCAGGCATTCGGTGTCTCCGAGCCGACCACTGGCTCCGACACGACTCGACTGCGCACCCGCGCCGTGCGCGACGGCGACGAGTACGTGGTCAACGGTCAGAAGCTCTGGACCAGCCGCGCCCTCCAGTCCGATCTGATGGTCCTGCTCGCCCGCACCACCCCGATCGAGGAGGTCTCCAAACGGTCGCACGGGCTGTCGACCTTCCTCGTCGACATGCGATCCGCTCGCGGCAACGGTCTCGAGATCCGTCCCCTCGACACCATGATCAACCACTCCACGACCGAAGTCTTCTTCGACGACCTGAGGATTCCGGCCTCGAGTCTGATCGGCGAGGAAGGCCGTGGCTTCCGGCAGGTTCTCGACGGCATGAACGCCGAACGCATCCTGCTTGCCGGCGAGGCGATCGGAGACGCCAGGTGGTTCCTCGCCCGAGCGGTCGAGTACGCCAACCAGCGCGAGGTCTTCGGAGCCCCGATCGGAAGGAACCAGGGCATCCAGTTTCCGCTGGCGCGCGGCTGGGCAGACACCGAGGCCGCCGACCTCATGGTACGCAAGGCGGCGGCACTCTTCGACGCCGGACGCCCATGCGGGGCCGAAGCGAACACCGCCAAGATGCTGGCCTCCGAAGCAGCCTGGCGAGTCGCCGACGAGTGCTTCCAGACCTTCGGGGGCTTCGCCTTCGCACGCGAATACGACATCGAACGCAAGTGGCGGGAGACCCGACTGCTGCGCACCGCGCCGATCTCGACCAACCTCATCCTTGCCTTCATCGGCCAACATGTCCTCGGCCTGCCGCGGAGCTATTGAAGCGGCGTCCTCCAACTCTCGGAGTTGGCGCCGTCCTCCAACTCTCGGAGTTGGCGACCTCCAGTTCCCTCGACAGTCTTCTGCCCTACAATCGCCGACCGACGATCCATCGCCATCCGACAGGAGTTCCCATGACTGAAGCCGTCATCGTTTCGACCGCCCGCACCCCGATCGGCAAGGCCTACCGCGGCGCATTCAACAATCTCGAGGCCCCGACTCTCGGCGGCCATGCGATCCGCGCCGCCGTCGAGCGTTCAGGCCTCGATCCGGCCGAGATCGACGACGTCATCATGGGCGCTGCGCTCCAGCAGGGTTCGCAGGGCACCAACGTGGCCCGCCAGTGCGCCCTGTCGGCCGGCCTGCCCGTCGAGGTCGCGGCGATGTCGGTCGATCGTCAGTGCTCGTCGGGCCTGATGTCGATCGCGATCGCCGCCAAGCAGATCATCGTCGACAAGGTGCCCGTCATGGTGGCGGGCGGACTCGATTCGATCAGCCTGGTCCAGAACGAGCACATGAACACCTATCGCATGGCCGACCCGACGGTCATGGAGATCAAACCCGAGGTCTACATGCCGATGATCGACACCGCCGAGGTGGTGGCGAGGCGCTACGACATCTCGAGGTCGAGTCAGGACGAATACGGTCTCCAGAGCCAGCAGAGAACGGCCGCAGCGCAGCAAGCCGGCCGCTTCGACGACGAGATCGTTCCCGTCACGGCCATGAAGGGCGTCCAGGACTGGGACACCGGTGAGATCACCTTCGAGGAGGTCACTCTCGGCCAGGACGAAGGCAACCGCCCTTCGACCACCCTCGAAGGCCTCGAGACCTTGCGCCCGGTGCGCGAGGGAGGCTCGATCACGGCCGGAAACGCCTCGCAGCTCTCCGACGGAGCCTCGGCCTGCGTGCTCATGGACGGACGCCTCGCCGAACAGAGGGGCCTTTCGCCACTCGGCATCTACCGGGGTGTCGCCGTTGCAGGATGTGAGCCCGACGAAATGGGCATCGGCCCCGTGTTCGCGGTTCCGAAGCTGCTCGAGCGCAACGGCCTCAAGATCGACGACATCGACCTCTGGGAACTCAACGAAGCCTTCGCCGTTCAGGTGATCTACTGCCGAGACCAGCTCGGAATTCCCAACGACAGGCTCAACGTCAACGGCGGGGCGATCTCGATCGGCCACCCCTACGGAATGAGCGGCGCCCGGATGGTCGGCCACGCGCTGATCGAAGGCAAGCGGCGGGGTGCACGGTTCGTCGTCGTCACGATGTGCATCGGCGGCGGGATGGGAGCAGCGGGTCTCTTCGAAGTCGCCTGAGCCGAAGGTCGTGGCCGTCGCCGCGCCGGGCGAGTCGTCATTGCGCGTCGAACCGCCCTACGGAGAGGTCGACTTCCAGCGCCCCATCGACACGGCCGAAAGGCGCCCGCAGAGGGGGGCGCAGCAGAACCACGGATAGACTCGCCGTGCTTGTACCGGCCGGCGACGCTGCGATCGGCGGCCGGCGAACGAGTCGCCCACGCCATGACCCCGATCGGCTCCCCAACTCTCCGAAATCTCGCCGTCTCGGCGGCCGTCGCGCTGACGCTGATCCTGTGGCTGATCGACATCGGCGGGCCAGGAATTCCGCATTGGAGCGCCCGTACCGCCGTCGTGCTCGCGCTCCTGGGACTCAGCTGGACCGTCGCGGCGGCCTGGCGCACCCGCGTTCGAAGGGTCGGGTCGGGCGTCGAGACCTGGCTGCTTCCAGTGCTCTTCGGACTCGCACTCATCGTGCGCTTCAACGGCCTCGGCTGGGAAGCCGGCGAGGGCAACTATCGCGACGAGGGCATCTACCTGGCGACCGCCCGTCGCATCCACGGCGGACAGACGCTCCAGTTCTCGTTCATCTACGGCCATCTGCTGTTCTACCTCTCGGCCTTCGTCCTGTGGCTCCAGGACCTGTTCCCCCAGGCCACCGCCTGGATGGCTTCGAAACTCGGCGGGGCCACCGACGCCGAACAGCAGACCTGGGTCCTGCTGCGCTCGGTCAACGCCCTCTTCGGCGCCCTGACCACCCTTCCCGTCTACGGCGCCGCCCGACGTCTCGCAGGCACGGCGGCAGCGGCCACGGCAGGACTCCTGATCGTCTGCTCGCCGCTCTACGACGAGATCTCCAAGTTGCTGATCTCCGATCTGCCCTCCGCCTTCTTCGCGACCCTGTGTCTGTACTTCGCGGCCCGACTGCTCGAATCAGAATCGAGCCGCGACTACCTCCTGGCCGGAGTCTCGGCCGGACTGGCCGCCGGCAGCAAGTACCCGGCAGGACTCGTCGCCGCCGCCATCGTCGCCGTCTGGGCGAAGCATCGGCTCGCGGATCGGCGTTGGAACTGGGGGTTGCCCCTCGCGACCATGGCGGCGATCGTCAGCTTCCTGGTCGCGATCCCCTCCCTGTTGGTCGCCGGCTCGGACGCCTTCACCGGCGGCGGCAGGGACATCTTCTTCGGCGTTCGACAGTACGGCGGCGGTGGATGGATCGGCGTCATGCGCGAAAGCAACACGCTCTTCTACGGCTCCGTGACGGTCGAGAGCTTCGGTTGGCTGGCCGTCGTCGCGGGCAGTCTCGGTCTCGTCGTCATGAGCCCCGAGAGGCGCCGCGCTCTTCTCTGGTTTCTCGCTTTTCCGCTGTCCTACGCGATCCTGATCGCCGCCATGAGCATGGCGGTCCGCCGCAACCTGCTGCCGATCGTGCCTGCTCTCGCCGTGGTTCTCGGCATCGGGCTGACCGCCTGGCTGGATCCACTGCGGCGCTGGTCTCCCTGGGGCCCGCGCCTCGCGGGAGCTCTCATCGCCATCGCGGCGGCCGCTCCCATGATCCGAACCGTCGAGAACCAGCTCGCCCTGACTCGTCCGGGGACGCGACAGCTGACCCTCGAGTGGATCGAGGAGAACGTGCCGCCCGGCGCACGCTTCGTGCAGGAGTCCTACACTCCGAAGCTCGATCCCCTCCGCTGGCCGTCCTCGCAGGGACGCTTCGCGGCACGACGCACGCTCGACGAGCTCTCCGACCCGGACAACGACTACATCCTGTTGGCCTGGAACGCCTACGGCAGGTTCACCAAACCCGAGAATCTCACTCAGCCGCACCATCAAACGATGGCCCGGCGCTACCAGACCGTGCTCAGCTGGGACCGCGTCGCGGACTTCCGCGCGGGACGAATCCGCAAGGGGCCCTGGTTGTCGATCTTCTCCGTCCCGCTCGATCCGGCGGCTCTGCTGCCGGGCGCCGAGTTGAAGGCGCAGAGTGCCGCCTTCCTGCACGACGTCAGCCAGGAGCAGCGCCGACTCGTCTGGGGCGACGACGGATGGGCCTTGTTCAAGGTTCCGCTGGAGCCGGGCGCCTACGAGGTGGAGATCCAACCGCCGCAGAAAGCCGGAACGATCCGGCTCGTCGATCGCACCAATCGGACGGCTTCGAGGATCGACCTCGAGGACTCGCGACGACGCTTCGACTGGCCCGAGGGCGGCAAAGTCTTTCTCTACCTCGATCTGCCGAAAGGCGCCCGCGTCACGAGCGTGAAGATCTCGAAACGATGAGCAGGGTGTCGAAAAGCGGTGACCTGGCAGCGCGGGTCGCGGCCCCGGCAACCCCTCTGCGGACCTCCGCTGCATGCTACTCTGAGCCTTCCTCTTCCTCGCTTCCCAGCCACGGCGAGCCCTCCACATCGACGGCAACATGAGCTCCGCCCCGCGTTCCAGAGGCCTGGTCGTCGCCATCGGTCTGCTCCTGCTCTGGAGCCTGCTGATCCGCGTCTGGTTCGCCACCGACCAGCCGAGCGGCTCGCGATTCTGGGATGAGAGGTACGGCCTCGAGAACATTCGCCCGCTGGTGCTCGAGGGGCGTTTGAAGCCCGCCAACGGGTTCCATCCCAGCCTCTCGTACCTGCCCCAGGCAGCGATCTTCGCGGTCAGCCACCAGATCTACGAGGCGACCGGGAACGAAGACTTCCGGATCTTCAAGCCGCCCTCGGCAACCGTCCGTCAACAGGAGAACCCAGAGACGCCCGGCAGACGCTGGCCGCGTGTTCAGTTCTACACCTCGACCGCCTATCTCCTGGCGCGCTATCTGCAGACGATCTTCGGCCTGGCCAGTCTCCTCGTGGCCTTCAAGATCGGCCGAACGATCTTCTCCGACTGGGCGGCCCTGCTGGGCACCGCGCTACTCGCCGGTACGTTCTGGCATCTGCGCCAGTCGATCATCTTCAAACCCGACATCCTGCTCATCCTCCTGACCCTGGTGGTGATGGACAGGACGCTGGCCGCGCTTCGCGACCCGACTCTCCGGCGGTACCTGACGACGGGCCTCGCCATCGGGCTCGCGCTCGCCACCAAGTTCAACGCCGGCCCCATCGCGGTGCCGCTGATCCTGGCGACGTTCCTCCATCGACGCCTCGGAAGAGCGGTCTGGCTTCGACTCGCAGCCGCCGGCCTGCTGGCCCTCGCCGTCTTCCTGATCCTGAACCCCTTCATCCTCACCGATCCGGGGCTCTACGGTCAGGACTTCGGCAGGACCCTCGAGGACTACGCCAACAAGGGCCGTCGAGCCGAAAGTTCCCGCCTCTTCGTGCTGTGGCACGGTCTGCTGTCGCTGCTGACGCCCAACTTCCACGGATGGTTGTTCGGAGCCCTGGGAGCCGCTGCCCTGTTCGCCGCGCCCTGGCTGCCCGGTCTCGAGCCTCGACACCGGCAACAGCATGGACTCGTCCTGTCGTACGTGCTCGCCTACTCCCTGCTCTACGCAGCCTCCACCACCAACCCCAGTCCCCACAACTGGCTTCTGCTTTCGCCCTGGATCGCCCTCTACGGCGGCGCACTCTTCCATGCTCTGTGGGACCGCGGGCGCAAGTGGCTTCCCGCGCTGGCCAGCCCGAGCGCCGTCGTCGTGCTGCTTCTCGGCTTCACGCTCGCCTCCCAGTGGCACGCCTCCAGACTGGTCTACGAACTCGTGGTTCCCAACGCGGCCGAGGCGCTGGCGCTTCGCCTGCGCCGTGACTTCGGCATGGTCGACCAACGCCTGGTCGTCGCCGAGCCGACGGAGACCCGCTTCCTCATCCGCAAGGGTCGGGCCGAGACCTCCTCCACACTGCTGGTCGATCGAATCGCCGAGACCGAAGCCGATTTCCTCGACCGCGCCGATGCGGCGATCTTTCCCGCCTACCGCCTGCGCCAGAGTCCCGACCGCGAGTTCCTCGAATCGCGTCTGTCGAGCTTCCCGGCTTCCCGGTTGGAGATCGCAACCGCCCGACCGTTCGTGGCCCGTGGAGAGTCCGTCGCCGCCATCGTCCATCCATGGACTCCGGTCGGAAGGAAGCAGAAGCTCGCGGAACTCACGCCCGGCGGGTCCAGCTGGACGACCACGATTCCCGCGACGACCTCTGAGGGTCGCTGGATCACCTTCGAAATCCGTCCGCCGCGGCACACGACGTTGAAGCGCATCCGGATCGGGGACCGGGAGATCCCGACCACGACCGTCGGCGGCAAGCACATCGTCCGAACGATTCGAATCCGGGCTCCGGAACCAGACGTCGCCATCCACTTCGACCTCGAGGTCGCGAAGGGAAGAAAGTTCGACCCGGAACGACCTGTTCGACTGTGGATGCGCCGCTGGAGCGCACCGAAGTGACCTCCCGGGCGGACCGGAGGTCGGTTCCCCAACGCCCGCACCAAGGTCCTCGCGACTCCGCTCTCTGTTGACACCCGTCGCCCATCACCTTCCCTGCCACTCTCCCCATGGACCGTTCAGCCCCCGCCCCTGATCTGTCGATCGTCATTCCTGCCTTCAACGAGGAAGCTCGCCTCCCTGACAGCCTCTCGAAGCTCGCCGAGTTCATCGAGTCGGAAGGGCGTCACGCGGAGATCATCGTCGCCGATGACGGGAGCCTCGACGACACGGCACGGGTCGTCGAGCGCTGGAAGGACCGCGGCGTGCTCTACGAACGACTTCCGGCGAACCGGGGCAAGGGAGCTGCTTGTCGGGCCGGCGTGGCGAGAAGCAGCGGCAAGCACGTCCTGCTCACCGACGCCGACCTGTCGACACCGATCACGGAGATCGCCCGGCTGGAAGCAGCCCTCCCGCCATCGGGCCTCGCCATCGGCAGTCGAGCGGTCGCCGGGGCCGATATCGAGCGGCGCCAGCCGCTCTATCGGGTCGCCATGGGGAAGACCTTCAATCGCATCATCTGGCTGCTGGGTGCGCGCGGTATCCACGACACCCAATGCGGCTTCAAGCTGATCGACGGCGGGGTGGCCAGGGAACTGTTCGCCGACATTCTCACCGACGGTTTCGCCTTCGACGTCGAACTGCTCTGGCTCGCTCAGCAGAGGGGCTACCCCGTCGCAGAGGTCGGAGTGCGGTGGTCCAACTCACCCGACTCGAGGGTCGATCCGCTGATCGACCCGCCCCGGATGATCCGCGACATCCTTCGTTTCAGACGCCATCACGCCATCTCCCGAGGGCGCTGAACCAGCCTCACCCTCTGGTAGTCTAGCCGCCTTCCAACCAGTCCAGGAACGGAGGACAGATGTCGACCTCTGCAGCCATCATCATTCTGGGTGTCCTACTCGTCATGACGACCTTGATCGTCATCGAAAGTCGTGCCCGACGCCCCAAGAAGGCCAACAACCCAGACTGCACGGCTCAGGAGGCCTGGGAAACCTATCTGGCGGAGGGAGCGGCTCTGTCGGAACGCGATACGGCGGCGATCGCTGCCCTTGCCGCAAGACCGGAGGACAAGGAGAAGCTGAGAAAGAGCGTCTCCAGAACCATCGACGCCGTCCTCGCGACCGACACGCCCATGCTGTCGCTGCGCAGGGAGATCATGGAAGCCAGCGACTCCTTCCTGATGATGGAAGGTTTGAGCGCTGTCGGCGAACCCGATCCGCGGGCCACCGCCGCAGCCCTCGATGCCGTGATCGAAGCCGGCGCCCTGCGCACCTTCGCCCGCCTCCGTTTCGCCGACTACGGAAGTGAGGACTGGTACAGCCACTACCTGCATGTCGCCGAGATGAACTCACGCAACGTCGCCGCCATGGTGAAGAAGACCGTCGGCGGGCAACTGCACTCCCTCGAAACGACGCTGCACGAACCCCTCACCCATGCCATGCGGGAGGCCCGTGAGGCCCTCCTCCACCACCCGCCCCAGACTCCTGTCGACAGAACGACCAAGCTCTCCTTCGGCAAGCTGCCGAAGGACCGCGCTCCGAGCCAGACCCAGATCGACGACCTGACCAACGTCATGAGCGATCGATTCGAGAAGCTCTTCGGAGGCCAGATCTATCAGCACGAGGGCGGCACCTCCTTGTCGCCGGCAGCAGCGCTGCAGCTCGACGCGGCCCTGCTCTTCACCGTCCTCGCCCAGGAGTTCCGACAGCCGGAAGAAGCCTGGAAGGAGATCCTCGAGGAGTCGCTCGGAGACAAGGGCAAGGCGCTGCTGGCAGACGAGAACCTTCCCGACTCCGCCCGCCTGGTGCATCAGGCCTGGCGGCGCAACGAGGGCGACGCCCCGCTGCGCCACGCCCTGGTCGTCGCGTGTCAGCGAGCCGAAGTGCCCCTGGAAGGCGATCGGCCGTCCGCCGACTTGAGCCACGACGCCTCTCTGCTCATCGGCGCGGTCCAGCGGGCGCTCGCCTGACAGGTCGCTGCAAGGATCCACGGTAAGCTGTTGCTGGAGATGAGCGATCGTCAGACGCCCACGGTCACCCTGGCGGCGCCGATCTTCAACGAAGAGGAGATCCTTCCCGAATTCCTGCGGCGCTGTCAGGCCACCCTCGACGGCCTCGAAGGGCAGGACCACCGTATTCTGCTCGTCGACGACGGCAGTCGCGACCGAACCCGGGCGCTGATCGAAGAAGCGACTCGCGCCGATCCACGAGTCGGCGCCGTCTTCCTGTCACGCAACTTCGGCCATCAGGTCGCGATGAGTGCGGCGGTCGATCACGCCGACGGCGAAGTCGTCGTGCTCATGGACGGCGACTGTCAGGATCCGCCGGAGGCCGTGCCCCGCCTTCTCGAGGAGTGGCGCAAGGGCTACGACGTGGTCTACGCGATCCGGGTCAAGCGCAAGGAGAGCCTGATCAAGCGCTTCTTCTATTCCGCCGCATATCGCCTGATCCACCGCCTCGCGGAACTCGATCTGCCACGAAACTCAGGTGATTTCGCCCTGGTTTCGAGGCGCGTGATCCTGGCGCTCCGCAGCGCCCCCGAGAGTTCACGCTACCTGCGTGGACTGCGAACCTGGGCCGGTTTTCCCCAGATCGGCGTCGAGGTCGAGCGCGAAGCCCGCGGCGCAGGAGAAACCAAGTACTCGGCCAGACGACTCGTGAAGCTCGCACTCGACGGCATCTTCGCGTTTTCCTCAGTGCCCCTGCGACTGGTCACCTCGGTCGGCCTCATCACGATCGGGCTGTCGCTCCTGTCGGCCCTCTATTTCCTGTGGGAACGCCTGAGCGGCATCGAGTCGCCGGCCGGGTTCACGACCCTCTTCCTGGCTCTGACCTTCCTGTCCGGCGTCCAACTGCTGCTGCTCGGCGTCGTCGGAGAGTACGTCGGCCGGATCTATTCAGAGGTGAAACGTCGACCGCTCTACATCGTCGACACCATTCTCGGCAGCCCCCCCGGCGAGTCCGGCCAGACCGACTCGGTTCACCCAGACTGAGGCCTCATTCCCCGGGGTGATAGGCGCGTTTCGTGTGCGCCACGACATCGTCCCATGCAAACCAGGCCGGCTTGAAACGACCCTGTGAAAGCAGTGCTGCCTGGTCGAAGAAGTGGGGCGACGTCGGCACGTGGCTCTGCCCGTAGTGCAGGTAGCTGGCGGCCCGCACTCCGTCCGGTGTGAACTCGTAGACCGCCTTGTAGGACGACCCCGTCACGGCGTACTGGAGCCGTCGACCGTTGTCGGGGTCGGGTGGAGTCGCATAGATCGTGAACGCCACACCCAACGGTCCCCTCACTCCGGCGAGCGGCAGGCTGGGCGCCGCGTCGTCGAAGGGTACGTCTGAATTGCTCGAGTAGGGTGCATGCCGCTGCAGCCTGTTGATCTGGCCGTAGGGAACCCGCCAGTCGCCGTACAGCGTCACCAGTCGATCGGCGGCAGCAACGAGGGCGTCGAAGCGTGCGGGGATGTCATCGACGTACTCCGCCTTCAGGGTCTCGACCGGGTATCCCCGCCCGTACAGCTGTTCGTACCATTCGACCACCAGGGTGGTCTGGGTCGACTCGTTCGAACTCCTGAAGTCCCAGTCGAGCAGGTGCTCGAGATAGGGGCGCACTTCCCGCGCGCGCTGGGGATCCTCCTGCTCGAGATCCACGAACCACGCCTGATAGCGCGGCAGCTCGGTCATCGGCCAGTAGAGCGTCGTGTCGAAGGCCAGACGCTGCCAGTCCTCGAACGACAACTCTGAAGCCTGACGAAGCAACCAGCGCGAGACTTTGGCGCGGCGCTTGTCGTCGTACTTGTCTTCGACCATGTAGGGAGGGAAGTCGAGCAGCGAGGGATTGCCGTCATCGGTGGTCGTGAAGGGCGTCGAATTGCAGTTCTGCATGAACCCCGAAGGCGGATTCAGGACCTGCGGCAGCTCCTCGATGGGATGGAAGTCGCCCCATTCCATCGCCGGATCGGATCCGTCGACGGGCCGGGACCAGTCGACGCTCGGATCACGCCTCGCGACGGTGCCGTTGTACAGGTAGAAGATGTTGCCGTCGGCGTCGGCGTACATCGTGTTGAAGGTCTGCAACTGGAGCTTCGAAGCGGCCGCGTACCACTCTTCTAAGGTTCGGGCACGAGCCTGGGCGAGGGCCTGGCTCATTCTCGAGCCGTCGTAGAGGCGGGGGACCTTCACCGCCAGGGCGTGGACGTCGTTCTCCCACTTGACGACCGGACCATGATGGGTGCGGGCCAGATCGTAGCGACGCGACTCGAGCTCACTGCCGACCCTGACTCGAAGCGAGACCGACCACCGTTCGGCGCGGCGCCAACCCTCGGCGTAGCGATAGAGGTCCGGATCGGTCGGGTGGTCGAAGGTGACCCGGTATACGTCGGCGATGTCGGCTTCGTTGACCGTATAGGCCCAGCCCAGGCGGTCGTTGAAGCCGGCCGTCGGGAAGGGCGCTCCGGGGTACATGGCCCCCGAGAAGTCCCAGCCGGAGTCGCTCTTCACATGCATCTCGGTGAACATTCCCGAGCCATACCAGGGCTGGTGGGGATTGATGAACAGCATGGCCGTGCCGTCACGAGTGCGACTCGGACCGATTGCCCACTGGTTCGAGCCCAGGGAGGCCTCGATCTCGGCCTCCATTTCGCTGGGACGCCGCCTCGGTGCATGGGCGGCGCCCAACAGCCGAGGCAGGATCATGTAGCGCTCGAAGGCGAGCACATGCCACGGCTCCATTCGGTCGAGAAGCCTGGGGGTGACCTCGGGATGGCTCTCCAGGTAGAAGTTGTAGCCCTCCGAGAACGCCGTCGCCAGGGACTGGATCTCGGTCGGCAGCGACGAGAAGTCCCTCTGCGACGACCCGACGAGATCGAAGAGCGCGACGTCGAGGTCACCGCGCAGAGCGTCCTCGCCGAGAACTTCGGCCGCCCGGCCGAGCGCTCTCATGTAGGTGTCCTCGAGCTGCCAGAAGTGGTCTTCGCACTGAGCCCACGCGGATCCAAAGGCCACCGCAGCGTCGGAGGTTCCACGCACGTGGGGTACACCCCACTCATCGCGGTGGATGACGACCTCGGAGGCCAGTGGCGGCGCCGACCAGAGCGCCGTCGCGCCCAGCAGGAGGAACCCCGCCGCGGTCGCAATTCGCCGGAGATTCGCGTTCCGTCTCGGGCAGCGGTTCCATTCTATTCTCATATGACGATATCCTTATGACGAGGCGCCGTTCCCTGGGTGCGCCGAAGACCCGGCATGCAGCCGTCTGGAGGAGACTCATGAACCGTAGCTCGTATTCTGTCTGAAAGCCATCGCCGACGCCGATTCGTCGTTCCCCTCGCGATCGCCCTCGGACTCATCGCGGCTCTCTCCGCACCCGCCGCCGCCCAGTCGGGAGAGAACACGTTCACCTTCTATCTGGGTACGACCGCCACGGCCGCTGACGTCTTCTCGATCCGAGAGCCGGTCTCGACCGAACTGGAGTACAGCAGTGTCGGCTGGGATGCAGAACCGTTCGAGGACGTTCCCTACTTCGGCCTGCGCTTCACGCACTGGCTGGCTCGCCATCCACGGCATGGCTGGGCCATCGACTTCACCCACGCCAAGGCCGTGGCGCGACTCGGTTCCCCTGTGAGCGTCCTGGGAGTTCGCGAAGGCGAATCGGTGAACGGCAATGAGATCCTCGGCGACAGCTTCGACGCCCTGGCCCTGGATGGCCTGAACTCGCTGATGTTCAACTACCAGTACCGGTGGCTTCGTAGCGATGGCAGTGCGCTCTCGGGTGTCGTGCGGCCCTACGTGGGCGCCGGCACCGGTCCCTTGATGCCGCGAGTCGAGATCACCACAGACAACAGCCGAACCGACGAGTTCCAGTACGGCGGCTTCGGATTCCAGTTCCTGGCCGGCCTCGATCTCGCCATCACGCCCGGCTTCTCGATCAACCTCGAGTACAAGTTCCTCAAGAGCGACTTGAAACTGGACCTGAGCGGCGGCGGCGCCTTCAATGTCGACGCGGACACCAGTCACTTCCTGGTCGGGTTCAACTTCAACTCCGGACGGGCCTCCGACTAGCAAACTCCCGGATCCGGTCGAGGCGATCGAACGGGACACCGCTCTCGGAGCGCCGAAGGTCGGCTTGCAATCCGGGAGCAACGAGGCCAGAGTCGCCCGGCAGGGCTCTGGGTCCTGCGAACTGTCACAGGATCTGAAGCCGTGACCTCGCTCCGATTCGAGACTCCAGGATCGCAGAGTCGTCGGCTGGATGGGCGAATCGGCGGGGCAGCCCTGTTGTCCCTCGGTCTCGTTCTGGCCTCGGCCTGTACCGGCCCCGACCGGAGCACTCCTCGAGAAGGGCCACCGCCCACCCCGGCCGCCAGTCCGTCGGTGGCCGTCGATCCGCTCGAGGCCCTGGGCTACCTCGCCGGCACTCGCAGGGCCGGCGACAGCCCCTCGGGCGTGAGGATCGTCGATCCGAAACGGGTCGCCCCCGGCTACCGCCTCTACGACAGCCAGGCCGGTTGCAGTGCGCACCTGATCGACGTCGAGGGGTTGGAGGTTCACCGCTGGGAACAGCCTCCGACGGCTTCGCCCTGCCGACGCTGGAACGGCTGGGACCTCGCGCCCAACGGCGATCTCTTCGTCGTCGCGTACTTCGAGACCGAACCGGGTCAGAACACACCCAGACTCCTCCATCTCGACTGGAACGGCGGTCTGGTCCGCACCCTTCCGATCAACGCTCACCACGACGTCGAGGTGCAGTCGGACGGCAGCTTGCTGGTCCTGGCGGCGAACGGTCGAAAGCTGGCCGCCTTCTCCCCGCAGGAACCCACGCGGGACAACGAGATCCAGACCTGGAGACACGACGGCAGCGAGCCCTTGCGTTCCCTGTCGATCGGCGAGGCGATCAGCAACAGCGAGGGTTTTCGGATTCTCCCCCACCCCTTCCCGAGCGCGCCGAGGCAGAAGGACCGACTGCACAGCAACTCGCTCGAGAGCCTGCGGACCGGGTCGACGGGCGAGCCCCTCCGCGAGGGCGCTCCCCGCGGCACCGCATTCCGTGACGGCGACCTCCTGGTTTCGATCCGACATCAGGATGCGATCGTCGTTCTCGATCCTGATTCGGGTCGAGTGCTCTGGCACTGGGGCCAGGGTGTCCTCGAGGGACCCCACGACGCGCACTGGCTCGACAACGGCAACTTCCTGGTCTTCGACAACGGTGTCCGGCGCGGTTTCTCACGCGTCGTCGAGATCGATCCGTCGAAGGGCGAAATCGTCTGGTCCTGGGGACCTCCGAGAGCGGTCGGCGAGGCAGCTTCTACACTGGAACGATGGGAGCATGCCAACGGCTTCCCAACGGCAACACGCTGGTGCTCGACTCCCTGGCCGGCGAGGCCTACGAGATCACACCCGAGGGGGTTCCTGTCTGGCGGTTCCGCTCTCCGATCGAAACCGAGGACGGACTGCGCGCCTCGTCCTACCGGATGGTGTACTACTCTCCAGAGTTCATCGAACCGTTGCTTGACCGAGACGACTCCTGAACCCCCGACCCGAAAGTCCACGATCCATGCAACGAACCACCGTAGTCGCCGGCGCCGGCGGCTTCATCGGAGGCCATCTGGTCGCGGAATTACGACGTCGCGGAACCGGGGCCGTTCGAGCCATCGACATCAAACCCCTCGAGCACTGGTACCAGGTGCACGAAGGCGTCGAAAACGTGCAGGCCGACCTGCGCACGGCCGACGCCTGCAGGGCTGCCTGCGTGGATGCTCTCGACGTCTACAATCTCGCCGCCGACATGGGGGGCATGGGGTTCATCGAGTTGAACAAGGCCCTCTGCATGCTGTCGGTCCTGATCAACACGCACCTCCTCCAGGCCGCCCAGCAGAGCGGCGCACGGCGCTTCTTCTACGCCTCCTCGGCCTGCGTCTACAACGCCGACAAGCAGAAGGATCCAACGGTCACGGCCCTGCGCGAGGAAGACGCCTATCCGGCGATGCCGGAGGACGGCTACGGCTGGGAGAAGTTGTTCAGCGAACGAATGTGCCGGCACTTCTCGGAAGACTTCGGCCTCGACACGCGCTGCGCCCGGTTCCACAACGTCTACGGCCCCCATGGAACCTGGACCGGAGGCCGGGAGAAGGCACCGGCAGCGGTCTGTCGCAAGGTGATCGAAGCCAAGCACAGTGGAACCAACGAAATCGAGATCTGGGGAGACGGCCTGCAGACGCGCAGCTTCTGCTGGATCGGTGACCTGATCGACGGGATCTTCCGCCTCATGGAGGCCGACCTCCACGAGCCCGTCAACCTCGGATCGAGCGAACTCGTGTCGATCAATCAACTCGTCGACCTGGCGGAGAGCTTCGCCGGGATCGATCTGCTACGGAACTACGTCACGACCAAGCCGCAGGGAGTGCGAGGTCGCAACAGCGACAACACTCTCCTGAAGTTCCACACCGGCGGCTGGGAGCCCCGAACTCCGCTGCGCGAAGGACTCGCGAAGACCTACGACTGGATCGAAGGACAGTACCTCGAACAGAATCCATGAAGGCCCGCGCCTTCTTCCAGAATCCGACCCAGCCGGACCACCCGGCGCCTCAACCCACCCAGGAGTCTCCATGCCCAGAAAAGCACTTCGAAGCCTCGCCCTGTCCCTCCTGATCGTCCTTCCGGCCGCCCTGCTGGTCGCCTGCGCCGACCAGGAGGCGCCCGTCGAACCGCAACCGGTCGCCGACCTCGGTGGACTCTCCGAGGGCTGGAACGAAATCGCCGCTGACGGCGAAGCCGTCTGTTCGGACGGCAGCGACTACCGCTTCTTCGTGCGTCCCGGCGACCCGGAGAAGCTGGCGATCTACTTCCAGGGCGGAGGCGGTTGCTGGGATGGCGCCACCTGCGATCCCCACATCCAGCCCTCGTACACGATGAGCATCGGCGACTTCCATCCTTCGCAGAGGGGCGGGATCTTCGACTTCGAGAATCCAGCCAATCCGCTCGCCGACTACAGCATCGTGTTCGCTCCCTACTGCACGGGAGACGTCCATCTCGGCGATCACATCGCCACCTACGAGGCGCCGACCGTCGAAGACCACGAGGGACACTCCTTCGAACTGCACCATCGAGGCCATGCCAACGCCGACTCTGTTCTGGCCTGGACCTACGACCACTTCTTCGCACCGACCCACGTTTTCGTCAGCGGTTCGAGCGCCGGCTCGATTCCGTCGCCCTACTACGCCATGCTGATCGCCGAACAGTACGAGGGCTCCGTCGTTGCGCAGCTCGGTGACGGCTCGGGAGGCTACCGCCGGACCGGTGAGTTCACGCCGGAGACGTCCTGGAAGGCGCTCGACGTCCTCGGAATCCAACCCGAATTCGCCGGCATGACGTCCGCCGATTTCAACTACGAGGCACTCTACGTCGCGGCTGCAAAGCGCCACCCGAACCTCATCTTCGCCGCCTACGACACCGCCGAGGACAACGTTCAGAAGCGTTTCCTGGAACTCGGAGGAACACCGGCAGAGGCGCTCCAGCCGCTCCTCGACGCCAATCAGGCCGACATCCGCTCCGAAGTCGACAACTTCCGTTCGTTCGTCGCGGCGGGCGAACTCCACACGATCCTCGGGCGCCCGGAGCTCTACAGCTACCGGGTCGGAGAGATCGCCCTGGTGGACTGGCTGGCCGACCTCGCCGCCGGCGAGACGGTCCCCGACGTCCACTGCGGAGCGTGCGAGTACGAGCGTGAGCAGGCGGGGGGCCAGACATCGGACTGACGGCAACGGCGCATCGATCGCCGATCGCGGCTCAGCCGAAGACGCGACTGCAGGCCGCTGTCAATCCTGGATGACCTCGATCTCGAGCCCGTCCCTGAAGGAGACCTCGATCCGGCACGGTCGGCAGCAGACCGCACAGTCCTCCACGTAGTCCTGCTCGCGGCCGCCGCTTGGATCGATCGACCAGCTCAGCGGCTCTCCGCACCACGGGCAGGGCGCCGTGCGCTCGACGATCGAGTCGTCGTCGGGCTCGTCCTGCAACGAGTTCCTGCGAATTCGCGGTAGCGGCGGCTCTTCGCCCGCCGGCTTCGTGAACCAGCGCAGCCACGGATCGAGGGCGTCGAGCAGGCTCTCCAGATCGATACCCATTGCATCCGGGGCTACGGCCTCCAGGTGTCGCACTCCGCGATCCATCACCCTCCCGGCCGCCTCCGCAGTGCCACGCTCGCGCCAGATGTGGAACGCGGCCGCCACCTGCACCAACCCCTGGAACAGATCCCTCGGCTCGGGATTGCTCGATCGCCAGACTTCCTCGAAGTACTCGTGCGACTCGAAGTGCTCGCCGGCATTGAAGAGCTGGATACCGGTCTCCAGGCGCTCCTCCACCTCGTCGTCCGTGAGATCGGGATGCAGTTCAGGGGATCGGTCGTCGGGCATGGGCGACTCGACGGCAGACGGCCGTCGGTGGTCCCGGGGGACTCCCGACGGCCGCAAAGATAGCAGCCGAGCCGGCGCTCAGCTGAACAGGATCCGATCTCGGTTGTGAGCGTTTCTCGACGATCGCCGCGCTTCAGGCGGTGGTCTGCCGACGCACGAGGGCGCGAACCGCGAAGGCCGAAGCCGCCGACAGGTTCGCGATCGCCACGATCACGAGAATACGCATCCAGATCGCCCATCCTGGCCCGGAGACCAGCAGATCGTCGAGCAGGATCAACCCCCCTGACAGCGTCACGAGGAGGTAGGCGCCTGCCGTCCAGCCACGGGGAGCGTCCGCAGGACGCTGCACCGTCGCCCAGATCATGTAGGCGACAACCGGAAAGGTGAGAAGGCACATGTAGACGGTCAACATGATTCCGACGCTATCAAACGGTGTCGACAACACAACTCTTGATCGTTCCGGAGAGCGCCAACTGGTGCAGGACGACCGCACCCAGGCACCCGACCACCGACGCGCAGGCGACGAAGGAAGCGTACGACGCGAAGAAGCCGGCGAGGGCAGCCGCACAGTGCCACGAGAGCCGCAACCGCTTTCCCGACTCGCCTCCGGGGGCTTCCAGTCCAAGTGCCGTGAGTCCTCCCGACTCGTCCTGGACTGCGATGCCGACTTCCGCGACCGCGAAGGCAGCCTCCTGCCAGAAGTCGGCTGCGTGGAGCGAATCGAGGCTCGAACGCAGCAACGTCTCCGCGGCGGCCGACTCCGCAGCCATGTGGGCAAGGGGTGCAAGGACGAGTCGTCCCTGAGCCGAGCGACGCCGGCAGCGCGCCGAAGTCGAACACCCGTTCCTGGCCGTCGAAGCTCACCGCGAGGCTGCGAATCGACATCGCCGGATCCTCACCCCGGAACAGGGGTTCCACCATTTCTGCTTCCAGACGCAGTCGGTTGTCCAGAACCATCTGAACCCGCTTCTTGCCGACGGTCCGCCAACGCATGGAGAGTCTCTCCCCGGACGGCGAGACCACCATGATCTTCCCGGCCCGGCGACCCTTCGGCTTGAAGGCCACCGAGTAGCCGGACTCCTCGGACAGGTAGGTCATCATCGGACCGCCCGCTGGACTGGGCGGCGAGGGGAACCAGGCTTCCCTGGACCACCAACGCCACCACCAACACGATCGCCACCGCGATCTTCTTCGACTCGAACTTCCGCATACTCCGCTCCTTGGCAGCCTCTCGTTCTCATGGAGAAGGCACCGAGGAAACGCCGCAGGCGGCTGCCGATGGACTACCGCGCCCCGCCCGGGCCTACTCGAGAAGAGTGGACGGAGTGGAGAGTTGATTCGACGAACGTTCCAATGAGGCGGAAGCAGGGGCGCTCAACGCCCCGAAGAAGCGGACGCCCCGTCGCCGCTCGCGGCCGCCAGCGAGTCGAGGAAGTCGCAGCCTTCCTGGCTCAGGGAGTCGCCGACGACCACCGAATCGCCGAACTCGAGATGGCGATCCGAAGACGCTTCATAGGCAGGCCAGTCGACGGCACCGTCGTGGTTGGGGTTGCCCGTCGCGGCGAAACTGACCCAGTAGTCCGACATGACCTGCGCGAGCCGGTGGTCCTCGGCTTCCCAGTCGAGCGCCGATGCGTCGAGGTTGTCGAACGCGTAGGCGACCTCGGCAGCATGGTAGGCGCCCCACTGCTCACGGTCGGGTCGTGGCGGAACCCGGGTGAAGTAGTACATCCAGGCGGGCGACTCGACGGTCGACTGTAGTCGGGCCCAGGTGCGCATCTGACAGGTGAAGGCCTGATCGCGGTACGAATCCAGGACCGCCCGGCGCGAGCCTCCATCCGTATCTTCGGGGTAGATCGCCAGGAACTCGCCGGCCCGGTCGCGGTAGCGGCGAAGTGCCATCGCCTCGAAGGTCGCCCGGTCGGTCCCGCGACGAGCCGCTCCCAGCGAGGTCCCTTCGTCGCGATTCGAGCCGACGATCACCGGCACGTCGAGCTGGCGCCCGCTCTCGAACAACGTCCTGATCTGGGCCGGAAAGACCTCACCGTCGACGTTGGGACGGGTCCTGAAGACGCCCGGCGTGTCGGCTGCGGCGAGAATGTCTTCCGCCGGCAGCGCTCGCAGTGCCGCCAGTGCCTGCTCGTCGCGCCCGGAGACGCCGAGCGCAGAAGCCAGCCGCAGCCCGATCGACTCGGCCGAGGGCAGGCCGGGCCGATCCTCCTCGAGCATCGGCATCGGGCCGAAGAGCCCGCCGCTCTGCCCGATCGCGCGATGGACCAGACCTGACGCAAGCGGAGTCGAGACCAGCGCGTTGACGCTCCAGGAGCCCGCAGACTCTCCGAAGATCGTCACCCGAGAAGGGTCGCCGCCGAACAGGTGGATGTTGTCGCGCACCCACGTGAGTGCGGCGATCTGATCGAGCACTCCCTGGTTGCCGGAACTCCCTGACTCCTTCGAAAGCGCCGGATGGGCAAAGTACCCGAAGGCGCCGAGTCGATAGTTGAGGGTCACGAGCACCACTCCCTTGCGGGCCAACGCGGTGCCATCGTAGACCTCGTTCGAGCCCGAACCCCGGGTCAGGGCGCCGCCATGGATCCAGACCATCACCGGGACGCTTCTCCGTGGGTTCCACGGCGGCCGTCCAGATGTTGAGGTACAGGCAGTCCTCGCTGGTCTCGCCGAGCGGGCGAGCGTAGAACGAGCCCTCCGGGTACGGCGCCTGGTGACAGGACGGCGGCGGCATGACGGCCTCGTAGAGCGCATCCCAGGGCCTTGGCGGCTGCGGCGGAGCCCAACGCAGATCGCCGATCGGCGGCGCAGCGTAGGGGACCCCGAGGAAGGCCTGGACTCCCGCTTCGCGATCGACCACCATGCCCGAGATGTAGCCTGTCGGAATCGGGAACACGCGATCCAGCGCGGCGGCCGGAGCGATGGTGACGAGCAGCAGGATCGATGCGCACAGCGACAGCGCGGCCTTGAACCGAAGGGGCCGGATCGAATCGGTCATCAGGATTCTCCTGGGTCTCTAGTTCTCGGCGGAACGGGCAGCCACATCGTAGACCGTCAGCTCGTCCCAGTTGCGGATGTAGAAACGACCGTTGCTGACCACGGGGTGGGCCCAGGCGGGTTGACCCCGGTCCTCGATCTCGAAGCGGCCGAGTTCTTCGTAGCCCTCGACCGAAGCCTCGGCGAGGGCAACGCCGTGCCGTTCGCCCAGCAGGAAGAGCTTGCCGTCAGCCATCGTCAGTGTCCCCTTGCCCACCGAGCGATCTCGCCACACGACCTCCCCGGTCTCGAAGTCGGCGCACACCAGGGCCGGGCCGAAGAAGCCGAAGAGATGGCCGTCGTGCAGGACGACACCTCCATGGTGGTTCTGGAGATTGACGGCGAACCACGCCTCGTCGGCATCGACGTCGCGACCGCTGCGACGCACATCGACGGCGCCGCCGCCCACGCCGTAGGAGGAGGTATAGAAGACCCGGCCATCACCGACCACCGGAGTCGCCGCGTTGGCGGTCGGGTTGGCGGGCGCTTCGTAGCGCCACAACAGCCGACCGTCCTCCGCCGCCAGACCGACTCCCCCGCTCTGGGTGAATCCAACCAGGGTCGCGATCCCGTCGACGTCGGCCATCACCAACGAGGAGTAGCTGGCGGCGTCGGTCAGTTCGTCACTCGACCACACCGGCTCACCGCTCCCTCTCTCGAGAGCGACAACCGTTCCGCGCTCGCCTCCGGGCATGACATAGATGCGGTCGTCGACGACCAGGGGAGACTCACTGAGGCCCCATCGGGGATTCCGGCTTCCCGCCCGCTCGAGGATGTTGACCTGAAAGATCACCTCGCCGGTTCGCACGTCGAGGCGGGCCAGTTCGCCCATTTCGTTCAGGACATAGGCGTCGTCACCGACGATCGTCGGCGTCGAGCGTGGACCGTTCCCCCGGTCCTGCACCAGGCGGGGTCCGAGGTCGCGCTCCCACAGCGGAGTGCCGTCTGATTCGGAAAACGCGAAGACCATGCTCCGTCCCTCACGGGTGCCCTGCACCAGAACCCGGGATCCGGCAATCGCCAGGCTGCCGTAGCCCTCGCCGATCCCGGATCGGGTCCAGAGCACGGGCGGGCCACCCTCGGGCCACGACGACGCCAGCCCCGTCTCGGTCGAGACGCCGTCGCGATTGGGACCCCGCCACTGCGGCCAGTCCATCGCCTCGGCCGCCGTCCCGATCGCCAGCGACGCTGACAGAACCAGACTCGTCGAAACACTCTTCATCGATCCAGCCATCGCAGTCTCCCCAGTTGTCGCCCGGCATAGTCTACCGGTCCGGTTCACACCGGCACAGTATGCTCGCCACCCATCCGACCGAGGAGACCGAGATGCCGATGCGCCCCTGCCCCAGGACCCGGCTGAGAAACCGCCTCATCCTGACAACGACCCTGATCCTGGGCGCCGGCGGACTCGCGGCCCAAGGCTTCACGAAGGCCGATCTGTCCCGACACATCGCAGACAACGCGACCAGCTACTCCGACGTCGCCATGGCGATCTGGGAGTGGGCCGAACCGGGCTATCAGGAGGTCCGCTCGAGCGCCCTGCTCCAGGACACTCTCCAGCAGGCTGGATTCACCATCGACTCCGGTGTCGCCGGCATTCCGACCGCCTTCGTCGCGACCCACGGGGAGGGGCGGCCCGTCATCGGGATCCTGGCCGAGTTCGACGCTCTACCGGGCCTCGGCAACCAGGCGGTCGCAGAGAAGCTGGCCCGCTCCGAGACCGACTGGGGACATGCCTGCGGCCACCACCTCTTCGGAGCAGGATCGACCGCCGCCGCCATCGCGATCTCTGAAGCGATCTCGGCCGGAGCCATCGAGGGCACCATCCGACTCTACGGCACCCCGGCCGAGGAAGGCGGTGGGGCGAAAGTCTTCATGACCCGCGCCGGGCTCTTCGACGACGTCGACGCCGTTCTCCACTGGCACTGCGGCTCGGCCAACAGCGCCGGCGATCCGTCCTCGCAGGCCCGCGTCGCGGCGAAGTTCCGCTTCCACGGTCGCAGCGCCCATGCGGCCGCCTCCCCGGAGCAGGGCCGGTCCGCCCTGGACGCCGTCGAACTGATGAACCACGCCGCCCAGCTGCTGCGCGAGCACACCCCCGACCTCTCCCGGATCCACCACGTCATCACCGACGGCGGGCGCGCGCCCAACGTCGTCCCCGACTTCGCCGAGGTCTACTACTACGCCCGCCATCCCGACGCGAAGGTGGCCGCGGACATCTACAGACGGCTCGTCCTGTGCGCCGAGGGCGCCGCCCTGGCGACCGAAACGGAACTCGAGATCGAATACCTCGGCGGGGTCTACAACACGCTACCCAACAACACCCTGAGCGCCGTGACGCTGAGCAACCTGCAGGAGCTCAACGATCTCTCCTACGACGCCGAGGAGTCCGCCTTCGCCGAGCAGATCCAGGCCACGCTCGGGTCACCGCTGCCGCTTTCGAGTCTCGCGACGGTCCACGACCGCACCGGCATGGTCGAACTCGGTTCGACCGACGTCGGCGACGTCTCCTGGACGGTTCCGACGACGGGACTCGACACCGCCTGCTGGGTGCCGGGTACACCCGCCCACTCCTGGCAGGCGACAGCGGCAGGGGCGACCTCGATCGGCGAGAAGGGAATGCTGCTGGCGGCCCGCTCCCTGGCCGCCACCGCGTGGGATCTCTTCCAGAATCCCGAGACCCTGCGCAAGGCACGGGCGGAACTCGACGCGCGACTCGCGCTGTCGCCCTACATCCCCATGCTCGAGGAGGGACAGGAGCCGCCTCTCGACTACCGCGACGCTCCGTCTGGACGCTGATGACGAGCGCGTCGGTCATCGACCGGAGTTTTCCCGACGACGCCAGCTAGAATCCGTCCATGACACACCCCTATCCAGATCATCCCTACCTGCAGGGGAACTTCGCCCCGCTCCGAATGGAGTGCGACCTCCACGACCTCGTCATCGAGGGAGAGATCCCGCGCGAGCTTGCAGGTACCTACTACCGCAACGGACCGGACCCCCAGTACCCTCCGAGAGGTTCGCACCACTGGTTCGCCGGCGACGGGATGATCCACTCCTTCCAGATCGAGAACGGTCGAGTGGCCTATCGCAACCGCTGGGTGCGAACCGTCAAATGGAACCTCGAGCGCGAAGCCGGGGAGTCTCTCTTCGACCCCTTCAATCCTCTCAACAGCGAACCCTCCGTGGCCTTCATGCCTACCGACGGCCTGGCCAACACCAACATCGTCTGGCACGGCGGCAAGCTGCTGGCGATCGAGGAAGCCCATCCGCCGGTCGAACTCGATCCGCACACGCTCGAGACCGTCGGCGCCTGGACTTTCGACGAGAACTACTCGGGCCCGATGACCGCGCACCCGAAGATCGATCCGGAAACCGGCGAGATGATCTTCTTCGGCTACATGGCCGGCGGACCGTTCACTCGCGACATCACCTACCAGGTGATCGATTCGAAGGGCAGGGTGCTGCGATCGGAGTCCTTCGAGGCGCCCTACGCCGCCATGGTCCACGACTTCATCGTCACCCGCGACCACGTCGTGTTCCCGATCTTCCCGCTCACCGGCAGCATGGAGCGGGCGATGAAAGGGCAGCCGGCCTTCGCCTGGGAACCCGACAAACCGACCCACATCGGCGTCATGCCGCGCAGCGGTGGAGTCGACGGCCTGCGCTGGTTCGAGACCGATCCGCGCTACGTCTTCCACCCCATGAATGCCTACAGTTCCGGCGACCGGGTGACGGCGCACGTCATGCAGTTCGAGGAGGCCCCGCTGTTTCCCCACCTCGACGGCAGCAAGGCCGACCCGAAGAAGGCGAACGCCCGCCTCTGCGAATGGTCGATCGATCTCTCGACTCCCCACCCGAGCTTCGAAAGCCGCTACCTCGACGACCTCTTCGGAGAGTTCCCGCGTCTCGACGAACGCTTCACCGGCCTCGACTACCGGCACGGTTTCTACGCCGCCACCATGAACCTCGGGGGCCTGGGACGGGGCTTCGATTCGATCGCCCATCACGACCACCATGAGGACCGCCGCTCCGACTACACCCTGCCCGAGGGCGACGCGCTCGATGAGCCGCTCTTCATCCCGGCAGGCGAGGACGCCGCCGAAGGCGACGGCTACCTGCTGTCGATCGTCTTTCGCGCGGCCGAGAACCGAAGCGACCTGGCGGTCTTCCGGGCGACCGACGTCAGCGCGGGGCCCGTCGCCCTGGCACGGCTGCCGCACCGGGTTCCGCATGGCTTCCACGGCAACTGGCGCCCCGCCGCCTGAGCGCATTCAGCCGATCACTCTCTCGAGACATCCAACCAGGAGGGCCACCATGACTTTCGCGAAAAGAGTGTTCCAGTTCGCCGGCGTCGTCGGCGTCCTGATGCTTCTGCCGTTCTACTTCCTCGAAGAACGGATCGGTCGCGACATGCCGCCGGCCATCAACCATCCCGAGTACTTCTACGGCTTCGTCGGAATCGCCCTGGCCTGCCAGGTGCTGTTTCTGGTCATCGCCACCGATCCACGGCGCTACCGCCCACTCATGCTGGTCGGCGTGCTCGAAAAGCTCTCCTTCGGCCTCCCGACGATCCTGCTCGTCGTCCAGGATCGGGCCGCGGTACTGATGCTCGGCCCGGCGATCTTCGACCTCAGCCTCGGCGTCCTGTTCGTGCTCGCCTGGCTGCGCACGCCGGCACGCTGAGATTCCTGCCGCCGCGCCGGGTGATCAGTGCAGCGGCGGAGCCGCCGTCTCCGCGTCGCCGTCTCCCTCGGAGGCCGGACTCTCAGGCAGTCGACGGAAGAGCCGCACCATCACGATCAGGCCAAGGCCGTTGAGGATTCCGCCGAGAACGAACGGTGCACCCGCGAAGTGGACCGGCGCGGCTTCCGAGGTGAAATAGCCGAATACACCGGCCGTGAAGATCAGCGGCGCCACGATATTGGTCAGACTCATCAACGACGTCAGCCCACCCTGGATCTTGCCCTGCTCCGACGGCAGCACGGTGCCCGCCACGATTCCCTGGATCGCCGGCAACGCCAGGCCGCCGAGGGATCCGAAGATGATGATCACGACGATCATCCACCCCTGGGTCGCCAGGCCGTAGCCGAGGAATGAGAGCGTCGCCACCGACAGACCGAAGCGAACCGCCGTGCGCTCGCCGAACCTGGCGATGAACGGCCGGATCAGGCCACCCTGGACGAGTGCCGACATGATCCCCACCAGTCCGAGCACCAGGCCGTTGGTCAGGACATCCCAGCCGAAGCGATAGCCGGTCGACAGCACCCATACGTTCTCCAGTCCGCGCTGCGCCAGGCCGAGGCAGAGGTAGGCCAGGGCCATGCCGCCGACCAGGGGGTACTTGCCGAGGTTGCGGAGGTTCGAAAGCGGGTTGAGCGCCTTGCGCAGATCGAAGACGTCGCGATTCTCGGGCGCCAGGCTCTCCGGCAGGACGAAGAATCCGTACAGCCAGTTGACCATCGCCAGCCCGGCCGAGGCGAAGAACGGTAGACGGAGATCGACAGCGCCGAGCAGACCACCGATCGACGGGCCGAGCACGAAACCGAGGCCGAAGGCGACACCGATCAGGCCGAAGTTCTGCGCCCGGTTCCTGGCAGTCGAGATATCGGCGATATAGGCGTTGGCCGTGGTGAAGCTCGCGCCCATGATGCCGGCGATGACTCGGCCGAGGAACAACCAGCCGACGGTCGGCGCGAAACCCTGGATCAGGTAGTCGATGCTGAGGCCGAAGAGCGAGATCAGGATGACCTTGCGGCGCCCGAAGCGATCCGACAATGCCCCCAGCACGGGCGCGAAGAAGAACTGCATGATCGCGTACGACGCCGAGATCACGCCGACGTAGCGACTGGCCAGCGAGGCGTCGCCACCCACGAACTGCTTGATCAGTTCTGGCAGGATCGGAATGATGATGCCGATCCCCAGAACATCGATGAAGATCGTGATCAGGATGAAGAAGATCGCCGCCTGACGCGGCTTTTTCGGTTCTGTCATCGCTGCGACCTCGTCATCGACCCGGGTGCGCGCCCCTTCGAGGCGCGACGCGCAAGACTACATGCCAGAGCCGCAGGATGGAATCGACGCGGACGGCCGCCGTGGTGGCCGACCCGGGCAGGCCGATCGATCCACCTGAATGCGGGCGGATCCACCCCCGGCATAGGATCCCGACCATGGAACTCACGTTCAGACCGGCGCGGCCCGACGACGTCGCGGCCGCCGTACCCCTGATCCACAGCTCCGGCCCCGGCACGTTCGACTACGTCTTCGATGTCCCCGGTCGCGGTAGCGCCCAGGACTTCCTCTCCCACGCCTTCGTGCAGGCCGTCGGCCCGTTCAGCCACGAGCTCCATACCGCCGTCCTGCTCGACGGCGAGATCGTCGGCTACGGCGCCGCCTACGATGGCTTCGACACCGAAGGTCACACCTCTGTCGCCATCCAGCAGATCATCGAGTTCTACGGCGTCTGGCAGGCTCTCGGAGTCATCCGTCGCGGTCTTGCTGTAGAACGCATCATCCTGCCCCCGAAGGCCGAGCTCTTCTACATCGGGCACCTCGGCGTGGAGCGGCAGCACCGCGGCCGCGGCATCGGTACCCGGTTGGTCGATCACCTCCTCGCCATCGGCGCCGAGCGCGGCCGGATCACCACCGCCCTCGACGTCTCGGTCGAGAACCCGAGCGCCCAGAAGCTCTACGAGCGCCTCGGTTTCGAAGTCACCCGGGAGCTCGTCTCCCGGCTCTCGAACTCTCGCGGTCGGGTTCCCGACAATCGCCGAATGGAGCGCCCGACGGTCTTCGGGTCTCTCGACCCGACGTCGGTCGCCCACTCGTAGCGGGTTCGAACGAAACGTCGTCGAGAACGTCCCAGCCCGCCCCGCGAAGACCGCGGCGCCACGCCGAGCGGACCGCGGAGTCCGGGGTGGCTCCGCTGCGCTCTCAGGAGCTCGGGAATCCCGGGCTGTCCTTGACCTCCTGGATCTGCAGCAGATGGCGCTCGTTGTGCGCCGCGACGAACAGCAGCCACTGCACGCCGTCGAGCGTGAACAGCGGGTTGCGAACGAAGTGCGCACGCAGATCGGCCCGGGTCGTGCGCGCGAACTCGAGCGTGCGCTCGCGCGCTTCGGCGAAGCTGGTGACTTGCGACTCGTACGAGCCTTCTTCTTCCCATTGCCAGGTCATGACCAGACGACTCGGTGGGTCGAGGTCGACGAATCGACCGTGCACCACATGCACCTTGCCGTTGTCGGAATCGTTCATGCGAATCCGGTAGCGCCCTCCGGCGACCGGGTCGAGTTCCTGCACCTCGGTTTCGATCGTTCCGGGGCCGAACCACTCGGCGAGCAGGGCGGGAGTGGTCCACGCGGCGAAGACCTCTTCGGCGGTGGCGTCGAAGCTGCGGGAAATGCGAATGGCGGGAAGTGTCGCTACGGGCATGACTGTCCTCGGGTAGAAAAGGGTTGAATGGGAATGAGCATCGCGCTCCGGAACTCTCAGTTGGCGCGAACTTCTCAGTTCGTGCGAACTCTCGAGTTCGTGCGTTGTTTTCGTGTGCGTTCCGAACGAACCACGCGGTCGAGGGCCTCGAGGCGCTCGCTCCAGAAGACTTCGTAGTCGCGCACCCAATCGGCGGCGAGGCGTAACGCTTCGCCGCGCAGTTCGCAGCGGGTCTGACGTCCAACCTTCTGCTGATCGACGAGCCCGGCGCGAGAGAGCACACCGAGATGTTTCGAAACCCCGGCGAGGCTGATCGTGAACGGCTCAGCCAACTCGCCGACGGTGAGCGGACCATCGCGCAGCCGGGCAAGGAGCGCGCGACGGATCGGGTCCGAAAGCGCAGCGAAGACGTGATCGAGCGGTCGTTGATTCTCAACCATGTGGTTGAGAATATGGCGCTCTCCTCAGATTGTCAACCGTTCGGTTGAATATCTTCCTGGCCGCTGATCCCACGGTGGACCCCGGTGTTCTGCTCCGTCACGGAGCGGTGACCACGGCTGCGCTCGACACTCGGCGATCTCGACGTCTTCGAGAACCCTCCAGGGGTTGCCGGGGGCCCAACGGCGCAACGGCGTACGCCCGATCTCAGCAGTGGCGAATCGCTCGCCGACTCAGCCACGTCCGATGGCAATACCTTGGTATACAATATAGTCCTCGCACCAGAAAGGGGATCGCCTCATGGCCGCCTTCGACGACATCGAGCACCTGCTGCCGCTGACCGAGCCCGCCCTTCACCTGCTCCTCGCTCTCGCCGACGCCGAGATGCACGGATGGGCGATCCTCAAACAGGTGGAGCGAGCTACCCAGGGGCGCGTGCGACTCAGCGCGGGCACCCTCTACGGGCTGATCAAGAGGCTCGAGGAGAGCGGGCTGATCGAGGAGTCGAACGAGCGACCGCCCCCCCACTGGGACGACGCTCGCCGGCGCTACTACCGCCTCACCGACCTCGGCTCGCGGGCGCTCCGCGCCGAACTCGATCGCTTGAAGGCTCTGGTCGATCTCGGCCGGCGCCTCGATCTCGAGCCCGTCCTGCCATGAGCGCCGACTCCGGAGGGCACGGCGACCGCGACGCGGCGCGGCGCCTCCTGCGTCTCTTCCCGCGCAGTTTTCGAGAGATCTACGGCGAGGAGATGCGAGACGTGTGGCTCCAGCGTCGGAACGAGGCTGATCGCGGGTCGGGCATCTCCCGCTTCTGGATGGCGACGATCGCCGACGCCCTGCGAGGCTCGTTTCGAGAGCACCTCGACGAGCTAGGCCGCGATCTCCGCTTCGCCGCCCGCAGACTGCTCGGGCGCCCGGTCTTCGCCATCGTGGCGCTGCTCTCCCTCGCCCTGGGCATGGGGGCTACGGTGGGCGCCTTCACCCTCCTGAAAACCGCCTTCCTCGACCCCATCCCCGGAGTCGAGCCCAGCGACCGGCTGGTCAATCTCAAGACCCTCGTCGGTCCGCTCGAGACCTTCGAGCTGGCTCCCTGGCCGATCTTCGAGCAGATCGTGATCGCCGCCGACACCCGGGCGACGATCGCCGGCTTCCACGGCACCATGGCCAGCCTCCGGATCGGGGAGGCGAGCGAGCCCCAGGTAGCGCCGGCGCAGATCGTGACCCCGTCCTACTTCGAGGTGCTCGGGCTGCACCCCAGTCGCGGCCGTTTCTTCACCGAAGAGACCCAGAGCCGCGACGAAGCCGTCGCCGTGGTCAGCCGATGGCTGTGGGAGAACCGACTCGGTCGCACGGCTCTGGGCAGCGGGCTGTGGCTCAACGGCCGTCGCTTCGAGATCGTCGGCGTCGGACCCGAGGGGTTCCGCGGCCACTTCAAGGCCTTTCACTTCGACGTCTTCGTGCCCGCGAGCGCCGCCGCGGACCTCGGCGTCTCCGAGCCCCGTGGACCGGAGTCGGAGTGGGTCGAGATGGTCGCGCGCCTGGATCGAGGAGTCGCTCCGGATTCCCTCCAGGCCGCGCTCGAAGGCGTCGAGGGCTCGATCGCGAAGTCGGCGACCGACGAGTGGCGCGAACTCGACCTGATCGTCGAGCCGCTCACCGGCATCGACGCCGACCTCCGCGGCGGCGCCCTGGCGCTCCTCGCTTCGCTCTTCGTGGTGTCGTTGGCGGCGCTCGCCATCGCCGGCCTCAACGTCGCCGCCCTCAACCTCGGCGACATGACCTGGCGCCGACGCGAGATGGCCGTGCGCCGGGCCCTGGGAGCGCCCCCGGGACGCCTCGCCCGGCAGATCCTGGTCGAAAGCGGTCTCCTCGCCGTGCTCGCCGCGGCGCTGGGCGGGGGGGTGGCGGTGCTCGTGGTGCGCCTCGCCGGCCGATCGCTGGCAGATCTCGACCCGCGCCTCGCCCTCAATCTCCGACTCGATCCACTGCTCCTCGTCGCCGCCGGCGCCCTGGTGCTCGCCACGGCGGTCGTCGCCGGCACCGCTCCAGCGCGACTGGCGGTCACCAGCGGGGTTCACAGCCTGCGGGTCGGCAGCGCCCCTGCGCAGACCTCCCGCTTCCTCGGAGCCGTGGTGGTGGCCCAGATCGTCCTCTCCTTCAGCGTGCTCGCGTCCGCCGCCACCCTGGGTGGCGGACTCCGGCGCGCCGCCTCTCTCGACCCCGGCTTTCGCCACGACGGCGTCTTCGCCGTGAGCCTCGACCCCGCCCTGGCGGCGATGCAACCCACCGCCGGTGAAGCGCTCCTGCGGCGCGCGCGCGACGAGATCGACAGCCTTCCCGGCGTCGCTTCGGCCGCGCTCACCGACCGCGTGCCCTTGTCGATCGGTGCCGCGATCTTCCCCCGCCCGACGGAGATCGGCATCCCCGGCCTCGAGCCGCCGTCGGGCCGCGACGGCTTTCCGATCGAGCACGCCGTCGTCTCCAGCGGCTACCTGCGCACCCTCGCCATCGAGCTCGAAGCAGGCCGCGACTTCCTTCCCTCCGGAACCCCGGAGGGCCCCCGCTCCGCCATCGTCAACGGCAGCTTCGTCGAGCGCTTCTTCGCCGACGGGCGAGCGCTGGGGCGGAGACTCCGCCACGAGGGCCGCGACCTCATCGTGGTCGGAGTCGCCCGCGACAGCCGATACCGCCGCCTCGACGAGCCCTCCACGCCCTTCGTCTACCTGTCCTGGCACGAACGCTCGCCGCGCCGCGGCACCCTGCTCGTGCGCAGCGCAGCCGGCGCTCCGCCGGCGATCCGGCAACGCCTTCGCGAGCTCGCGCCGGAACTCCCGATCTCCGAGCTCGGCCCGCTCGACGATCTGGTCGCCGCCTCTCTCGGGCCGCGGCGCGTCGCCGCCGCCACCATGTCCGCCCTCGGCCTGCTCGGGCTCACGCTCACCGCCGGTGGCCTCTCCGGTGTGCTCGCCACCTGGGTCGGTCGCCGCCGCCGGGAACTCGGCCTCCGCCTCTCTCTCGGCGCCACCCCCACGGACCTCCGACGGCTCGTCCTGCGCCACGCGCTGCGTATCGCCGGCCTCGGCGTCGCGCTCGGGCTGCCGGCAGCCTGGTTCGTCACTCGCCTCCTCCGCGGTCTCGTTCCCGACGCTCCCTCCCTGCGCCTGGGCGTCCTCGGCGCCACTGCGGTCGTCCTACTCCTCTCGGCGACCGCCGCGGCCATCGGCCCGGCCCGAAGAGCGGGCAGAGCCGATCCGATGGCGGCGTTGCGAGAAGACTGAGGGGGGCGGCGCCCGACCTCTACGCGCTCCTGAGGGCTCCGGCCAACGCCGCCGCCAGGTCGCCCTTCTTCGCAACTCGGATCTTCTCCAGCCCCAGCCAGTCGGCCCACTGACGCAACTCCCCCGCCAGCCCCTCGGCCACTTCTTCGGGGCGCGCCCACTCTTCGCGGTACGACGCCAGCACCAGCAGCTCACCGGCCTTGCGGTCGGCCTTCAGGTCGACGCGGCCGCTGATGCGCTCGCCCTGCAGGAAGGGCAGAACGTAGTAGCCGAAACGACGCTTCGCCGCGGGCACGAAGATCTCGATGCGGTAGTCGAAGTCGAACAGGCGCAGCGCACGATCGCGGGTCCAGACGACCGGATCGAACGGCGAGATCAGCGACACTGCGCTCGCTTCCCGTGGCAGGCGCGAACCGGGCCACATCCAGGCCCCGGGCGCCGGCGATGACGGCTGCCAGCCTTCGACCTCGACCGGCACGAGCTCGCCTGCCTCCACCAGTTCCTCGACCCGAGGCCTGACGTCGCGGGGCGACATGCGCCAGTAGTCGGCGAGATCGGCGACCGTCGCAACGCCGTGGGCGCGTGCAGCGCGGCGGATCAGTTCGCGATGCGACTCTTCCCGGCTCGGAGTCGCCGCCAGGTGGCGCTCGGGGATCACCCGATGCGGCAGATCGTAGTCGCGCGCGAAGTTCCTGCGGCGGTTGGCGATCGCCAGGCGCCCGTGACCGAAGTGGGACTCGAGGATCAGGCGGTTGATGCTGCGCGACCATCCCCACTCGTCGCCCAGTCGTTGGAGTTCGCCGGGAGCCTCCGGCAGGTCGGCCGCGGACAGGGCGCCGCGTTCTTCGATCTCCGTCAGAACCCCGTCGCAGTGCTCGGGATGACGCTCCATGATCGCCTCGAGTGGCTTCGGATGGACTTTCCAGTCCTCACGTCGGTAGGCCAGCAGGGGGTAGGTGTCCATCGGCACGATCGAGGCCTCGTGCGCCCAGTGTTCGGTGAACTCGCGACGACGATGGACCAGGTCGTCGAGCAGATCCATCCCATACGGACCCAGGCGGGAGAACAACACCTGGTAGTGGGCGGGGATCAGGACGTTGACGTAGTCGATCTGGAGCAGGCCGAGTCGCTCGATGACCGCACGCACGTGACGCACGTCGATGCGTACACCGGGACGAGACGATTCCAGTCCCTGAGCAGCCAGGGCGATGCGCCGCGCCTGCGAGATCGACAACCTGCGACGCCGGTCGGCCACTCTAGGAGGCCTCCTTCGTCGCCCCGGGGGCGCGGGTGGCGTTGAACTCGGCCGTCGTATTGGTGTGCGGGAAGGCGGTGCCCGGCACGGTCAGACCGAGGGCCGAACAGATCGGCTCCCAGCCGTCGCCGGGCCGCCATTCGACGAGCCTCTCGGGCGGCACCTCCCGCCTGACGCGGTCGATGTTCTCCAGGAAGAGACGCTTGCACCTCTCCTCGTTGCCGGTGTCGTTGGTGAAACGGTGTCCCCAGAGCGCCTCGATCATCGATCGAAAGGGACCCTCCTCCGACGCTCGAGTCGCCGGGAAGATCGTTCGACTGGCGCTTCGCCACCAGGCATCGGCGTCGCGCACCGACAACAGCACCACGGCGTCGGGAAAGGCCTCCATCAACTCGGGCCAGAAGGCGCTGGCCGGCCAGTCGACGGCGGCGGCGTAGCCATGGAAGAGAGAGTCCCAATCGGGAAGCGTGCCCAGCGACGCGTCGGTCCAGGCCGCCACATGCTCAGGACGCTCGACGACCTCGAACATGTGGTAGCAGGGAGCGCCGAGGAGTTGTTCGAGAGCCGTCTTCAGAGACAGCGTACCCGTCCTCCCGAAACCCGCCCCGACGACTCTCAGACCCATCGGCGGAGTATCGCACGGGAGCTACCGGCAGGGACCTCCGACAACGTCTCGGAGTCCCGGGGCTCCTGTGCCGACACAGCCACCCACAAGGCCGCAGGGCGACGGCAACCGGCCCCTCCTCAATCTCCGTGCAACGCCTCCACCGGAGAGGTCCGCGACGCCCGCCGCGCCGGCAGAAAGCAGGCCACGAGCACCATGATCGAGAGCAACACGGCAACGGCGGTGAACGTCAGCGGATCGGCAGCCGCAACCCCGAACAGGAGGGAAGCCATCAGCCGGGTCGAGGCGAAGGCCGCGAACAAGCCGATCACAAGGCCGATACCGGCCAGCACCAGCCCCTGCGTTCCCACCATCGTCAGGATGTCGCGAGCCGCGGCGCCGAAGGCCATCCGAACCGCGATCTCCCTGCGCCTCTGCACGACGATGTACGACATCACCGCGTAGACCCCGACCATGCCGAGCATCAGCGCCACCGTCGCCGACACCAGCAGCATGAACAGGGTGAAGGTGGTCGGAGCCAGCGCCCGATCGACCACGGCCTCCATGGTTTCGACCTCGGCGATCGGGAAGTTCGGACCGACTTCACGGATCGCCCGCCGTGCCTCGGACACCAGGCTGGTCACATCGCGCACATCAGAACGCACCACGAAGACCATCGAACGCGGCACCACCAGCCCTTCGAAGGTGCGGTCCGTGTGGAGCGTCGCCAGCGGCCAGTACGCCGTCGCCGGGGCGTCCTGTCCCGGACCGTCCTCGCGAACGTCGGCAACCACACCCACCACCTCGCGCCACACGAGCCCGGCGGTCGGATGTCCCAGTCCGATCCGACGCCCCAGCGCTTCAGCGGGATTCGTCCACAACTCGCGAGCGAAGTTCTCGGTGATCAGGACCACCGGCGTGCGATCGTGGATGTCGGCCCAGCTGAGGTCGCGCCCCAACAGGAGCGACGTGCCCATCGTCTGGAGATAGCCCGGCGTCATCGCGCGCACCCGGCGCACCGGCGGAATGACACTGAAGTCGACGCCTTCGGTCTCCTCCCAGAAGACCTGGCTGTTGAATCCGCCGCTCATCGGAACGCTGTCGGCCGCCCCCACACCAACCGCCCCGGGAACGGCTTCGAGTCCGTGGAAGATCCGCTCGACGGCCAACGCAACCTCTGCCGTCGAGGACACCTCCGCCTCGGGAATCGCGACGCGGATCGTCAAGAGATCGCTCGCACCGGCGAATCCGGGGGGAACTTCCTGCAGCGAGCGAAAGCTGCGGATCATCAATCCGGACCCGACCAGGAGAACGAAGGTCATCGCGATCTGGACGACCACCAGGAAGCGGCGCGACCGGTGCCGCTGATCGCCGATCGCACCCCGTCCGCCCTCCTTGAGGGAACTGAGCAGGTCGACCCTGCGCAAGCGCGCGATCGGAATCAGACCGACGAGGATCCCACTCATCAGGGTCACCACCAGCGCGAACAACAGCACGGCGCCGTTGACGCCGACGTCATTGAGGCGCGGCAGAAAGGGAGCTCCAGGAACGCGCCAGCACCCGCAGGCCGACCGCTGCCAGCCCGATCCCCACCCCTCCCGCCACGAGCGCCATTCCCGCGCTCTCGGTCAGCAACAGCTTGGCGATTCCGATCCGGCCGGCTCCGAGCGCGGAGCGCAGGGCGACCTCCTGCTGCCGGCTCTCGGTCCGCACGAGGAAGAGATTCGCGACGTTCGAGCACGCGATCAAGAGCACCAACCCAGCCGTCCCCAGCAGGATCCACAGCACGGTCTCGACGTCACCCGTGAACTCGTCGTCGAGCGACCGGAGGTCCGGTCCCCACTGCATGTTCTCGAGCGCCTCGACCGACATTCCTCCGAAACGTTCGGTCGACATTGGCAGCATGCGAACGATGTCGGCATTCGCAGACTCGATCGTCCTTCCCGGCAGCAGGCGGGCGATACCGAAGCGGTTGAAGTCGTTGACGTCGGGGTTCACCGGATCGAGCTTCGCCGCAAGATAGATCTCGGGTTCGAAGAGGGGCAGTTCGAAGTTCACCGGCATCACTCCGATCACCTCGTGCGGCCGGCCGTCGATGCGCAAGGTCTTCGCGGCCACGTCGGGGTCGGCTCCCATCCTGCGCTGCCAGTAGTCGTAGCTGAGAACGACCGTGGGAGCCGCGCCGGGACGATCGTCCTCGGGCGAGAACAGACGCCCGACCACGGGACGAATCCGCAACATCGACAACAGGCTTTCGGTCACCGCGAGGGCGGCCACCTCCTCCGGTTCGCCAACCCCCGTGATGACCGCCTGGGCAGGACTGAACACGCCCATCTCGGAGAAACTGCGATTCGACTCGAGATAGGTGAAGTACATCGGCTGCGACAGGACCACCAGGCCGGGAGTGATCCCCGGAGCCCGATGTCGGAGGCTGACCAGTTCGTCGGCATCCTCGAACGGCAGCGGCTCCAGCAGCACCGCATGCACGACCGAGAAGGTAGCGACCATCGCGCCGATGCCGAGCCCCAGCGTGGCAACACACGTGAGTGCATAGCCTGGCGTGCGGAGGAGACGGCGGATGCCGAGTCGAAGCTGGGATACGAGTTCGAACAGCATCGCGGTGATCCGGTTCAGCCGACGCCCGGCGCCAGCGGCTCACTCGATGCCCGAATGGCGAGCGCCACCAGCCGGGCGAGTTCAGATCCTTCGGGAGAGAATCGGACGGACTCTACGTCCAACAGGGCGCGACGCTTCAGCAACGTCATCGGCCGGCTCTCAGCGCGAAGGCCTCCGAGGCGAGAGCCCGGAGCGCCGCAGCGATCGGTCGACCCTCGTCGTCGACCACCTGAACGCGACCCCGCCGAGCCCGGGTCTTCCAGCCCACGGCATGCGCGTACTCTTCCTCGCGACCCCAGAGATCGGGAACCGGCAGGTAGCCGGCTACGAAGATCCGGTACAGGCCTTCCGCCGTGTAGGGTGCCGGGATCGTGCGCTCGATGCTGTCGATCAGCATTCTCACTCCGGCGATCATCTCGGCGGTCAGCTCCGCCACTTCCCGATCGACCGACATGTCGTCGACCAGTCCGGCCGAGCGCAGCCGGCGGTACTCCTGCAGAGCGTGCTGGGTGATCTGGATCGACTCGTTGACCACCTCGACGTCGGCCAGATGACTGCCTTCCGAGTAGCCGACGACATGAATCACCGCCGGACTCGACGCGTTGTGAGGATCGATGTCGTCCATCAGCGCAGTCACCGAGGCGAGCTGGGCCTTGGCCAGGTCTTCGCGATGGGAGAAGTAGTCGAGGCCGGCACGCGGCTGCAGGACCACCCTGAAATCGTCGTCCTCGAGCTCGCGAACCAGCGTCAGCATGGCCCTCGACTTGGCGAGATCGACCACGCCGGACGTCGAGCGCGGCGTATTGAGCATGTTCTGGAGCACGAAGAGACGGATGCCGGCCGCCTTCGCCGTGCGGGCGGCCAGCCAGGCCGACAGGATGTAGGTCAGGTCGTCGGCGCCGCGAAAGGCGAAGTGGTGGGAGACGTTGGCCTCGAAGGGTTTGCCGGTCGAGGCGATATAGCGCAGGGCTTCGAGATGCTGAGCGAGGCCCTCGCGGAGAGGCAGCGGCCCGCGACCGTCCATCTGGTTGAACCACCACAGGGAAAGGGCATGCCAGGCGATGTCGAGGGTCTCCTCGTAGACCGAGGCCATGTAGGGGACGTTCTTGGTGCCGGAGTAGGTTCGCACCAGCATCGCGCCGGCCGCCCGCCGGATGGCACGGAACTCCTCCTTCGAGTTCACCGGCACGCCGCCACCGTTCGGTCTGTCCTGCCAGTCTTCGCCGAAGCGACTCTGGCTGAGCTGCGAACTGCCGATCGAGAGGATGTCCAGGTAACCGCTCGCCGCCAGCTTCTCGACCCACTCGAGGAAGAGTCGGTTGGCCTCGGCACGGTCGGGGAGATAGGGGCCGATGTGGGCTCGAGTCAGCGGCGGCAGCCGGTTGTCGATCCCGTGCCGCAGTCTCAACGCGAGGCCGTCGTCGGATGTTCCGTACTCCGGGTAGCCGCTGCGATCGATCGGGCGAACCGCCCTGTAGGCGCCGCGCTCGACCACCTCGCGTCCGAAGGCAAGCCGGGCGTCGTCGTACCTCGCCTCTTCCGAGAGATAGGTCGGAATCGTTTCCGGAGGGACCCCGATGCGCTCCAGGATCTGGCGTGGGTCCTCGTCGCCGAAGAACACGCCGACCCGCTCACCGTGCTCCGCGCTCACCCGACGGCAGGTTTCGGGGAGGCCGGCGAAGAACAACTCTCGCACCGTCCCGCCCTGCTCGGCCAGTTGCTTCTCGGCTCTCAGGTAGTGGATCAGCCGGCCGAAGAACCGGACGCCGTCGGCCGGATCGAGTCGATAGCTGCAGCCCAGCCCGGTGATCGAGTGCCTCGCGATCCAGTCGCAGATCAGCGCCCGCTGGGTCTCGTCTTCGGGCCGATTGGCCGCCTGGCAGATCGTCTCATCGCCGATCACCACCCGATAGCCGCAATCCTCGAGAAGCTGCGAGATCATGCTGATCCCCAGCGTGTGGGCGTCGACTCCCAGCCGTAGGAAGCCCAGGGTGCGAACAGAAGCCATCTTCAGCTGCCCCCTGAACCGGCGAAGAGGGCCTGGATCTGTTCGATCGTCGTCCGACCCGCGAGTCCCATCGCCTCAGCATCACGGCCTCCCGAACGGACCGCCTCCCCGAGGACCAGCCCGGCCAGGTCGAGCACCGCCTTCATGCACGGCACGGGGTGCCCCACTGCGTCGGCCAGGGTGATCATCGGGATCAGTCCGGTCGGGATGTCTTCATGGATGTAGCGGTGCCCGAGGTCACGAGGCGCCTGGAGCGACGCGTAGCGTTCGTTGACGCGCAAGGCTTCGAAGAGGTCGGCCCCACCGACGCCGTAGCAGAGCTCGTGCCATTCCAGCGTGCTGGCGGAGTCGATTCCGAAGAGGGCTGAGAGGGCAATCCGTTCCTCGTCCATCCTCTCGATGAAGCGAGCGATCGTCGGTGTGATCCCGTTGTAGAAACTCACGAAGGGCGCCTGTGGATCTTCGATCCTTCCGACGTTCAGAAGAACCGGCGCAGGGATGCAGCATGGCGCCGTAGTTGGCAAGCCCCGTCACCAATGTCGAGGCTTCCATGAGGACCTGCGGGAACGCGGCCGCCAGAAAGTCAGCGACCTCCTCGGACAGCTCTCCGAGCGTCGCCATCTGGCCGAAGTCCTTGAACTTCATGAAGTCGACGAAGCCGGGTTCGACCCGACGGCAGGTGAAGATCAGGCTCTGGGTTTCGGCGATCACCACGTCGGGGAACTCGCCCACGTCGCTCAGGGACCTGCGGAAGCACACGGCGCCACCCGTTCTTCCAGGGCACAGAACGAGGGTCTCGCGGCCCGAGAGATGAGGCGCGATCGCAGCGGCGACCGACGGGTGGGCGTTCGAAGGAAGCACCACGAAGATCAGGTCGACGCCGCGAACGATCGACTCGATCTCGGCACTCACCCGGGCTACCGACGCCGTCCCAGTGAAGGCCCCGATCGCCGTGACTTCACCCCGCGCGCCGATTTGCGCGGCAGCCTCGGGATCGGCGACCCACCAACGGACGTCGCAACCCAATGCAGCGAGGTAGAAGACCATCGCATGGCCGCCGCTGCCTCCACCGAGTACGGCGACAGTCCTGGGATTCGAAATCGGGTCGGGCGTCACGACACCCGAACGCTAACACCGGCATCCATTCGACGGATTCTCTCCTCCATCTCGGCCCGGGAATCCGCCGAAAGGTGGAACACTGCCAGCCGGTCGCCGTCGGCCGTCACGCCTCGCAGGCGATCGCCCACCTTCTTCAGCAGCCGGAAGCCGTGCAGGTCGAGAGACTCGACCAGATCCCGGTCGTAGTCGAGGGCCGAGATCGTCCCCACCGCGTCGCGGGTCACGAAATGGCTGCCGTGCAGCCGTTCGGTCTGTCGGTTTCGCCGGGGGCGCCTCAACGGGGCGGCCGAGACTGAGGTCGATGGTCGCCCGGTAGTAGTCGTAGCCGGTCGCAGACTCGATCAGCGTCGACGCGATCGGTCCTCCGGCGAGGCGAGGACCGACGTCGATCACGATGGGCTCTCCCGATTCGGACAACACCATGTCGATGTGGGTGGGCCCCCATTCGATCCCGAGGCGCGCAATCGTGTCGCGATTCACCCGCTCGATCGCCTCCAGGTGAGGCTCCAGGCGTTCGGAGGGAAAGATTACGCCGGTGGTCACGCAATGCGGGAACCCGGTCAGGGTCTTTTCTGCCACCGCCAGGACATGGACTTCGCCCGCGATCGTGATCGACTCCACGCCGAACGTCACCCCCTCGACGAACTCCTCCACGATCAGGCGTCCGGAGCGGCAGTGTGCGATCGACCGCGCATAGGCCTGGACGAGGTTCTCGCCTGGCCCTGAAACGACCTCGACGCCCTTGCCGCCGCCGGTATCGACCGGCTTCAAGACCAGGGGGAACGAGAGTTCGTCGGCGGCCCGAAGCAGTTCCTCGAACTCGGACACCACAGCACCGCGCGGCACCAGGGCCGCCGGCCCGAGGATGCGTCGGAAGTTCTCCTTGATCGCTGCATCCTCGGCAACCCGAGGCGCAATCACAGTACGACTCAATCCGAGTTCGGCGTTGATGGTCGCGATCGTGCAGATCGCCGTCGCGGTTCCACACGTCACCAGGCCGCGAATCGGCCCGCCGCGGACCAGGTCGAGGATCGCGCCGACGTCGCTGGTGTCGATCTGCAGGACCCGGTCCGCCACTCCTTCGCATTCCGACGTGTCACCGGCGCCCGTGGCCCACGCTCCCAGACCCATCTGTTGGACCTTGCGGATCAGCGGGACCTGGTTGTAGGTCGCCCCGAGGACCAGGACCACGTCCCTCCCCGACTCACCGTCTCGCACACTCATGGCATCGCCCCCTCCTCACGCAGACAGATTGGCGCTGCTCGCGATCACATACTGGGGCCGGCCTGCCGCATGCACCGTGCGCAGGCGGAGGGCAGAGATCAGCCCGACCGCCAGCAGGAACAGCCCCAGCACGAGCAGCAGGCCGATCACGGTGATCGCCCCCAGGCTCACCCCGTCAGCGGACCGCCCGACGAGGAGCCACCCCGGCAAGGCGATCAGCCAGACCAGCGAGCCCGCCGTGATGAGGCGCAGCGGTAGCCGCGGAGCGTAGTTCAGGATGTTGTCGCTGAAGTCGCCGACGAGGCGCGGCAGCGAATAGCCCGATCGGCCCTCGGCGCGGGCGTGGTGTTCGGTCCGCACGCCGCGCACGTTGGACGTCACCGAGAACAGGATCAGCCCGATCCGGGGACGGGCGCCCCGGTACTGGACGATCCCATCGACGGTCGCCCGACGGAGAACGCGGAACGAGGTCAGATCCAGCGATCGTGGAATCCCCAGGATGGTCCAGTTGACCTGCTTCGCCAGCCACGAACCACAGCGCCGGAGGCGACTGTTCTTGTAGCTGTCGTAGCTGGCCACCACGGCATCGGCGCCCGTTTCCTCGAGCGCCTCCAAGAGCACCGGGATCTCCTCGGGCGGGTGCTGGAGATCGTCGTCCATCAGCACGACCCGGCGCCCACGACAGCGACTGAGACCGCACAGTTGAGCGCTGTGCTGGCCGACGTTGGAAGCCAGACGGATCGACACCACCCTGGGATCGAGGGCACTCAATGCCTCGAGCCTCGACCAACTGCCGTCGGGACTCGCATCGTCGACCAGCACGATCTCCCAGGCGGTCGACAGCGAATCGAGGACTTTCGAGAGGCGTCGGTGGAGTTCGTCGAGCGTCTGCTCGGATCGGTAGACCGAGATCACCACCGACACATCGACCTCGGCGCCGTCGAGAGCAGCCTCGGTGGACCGTGGTTCGCGCTCCCCCTCCCTCTGTCGATCGACGCGTCGCATGGCCTCCCTCAGCCCTTCTTCCCCGAACACCCGACAGTCTAGACTGGTCTTCCCCGTCCGGACCAACCCGAATGCTCGCCGCGCGCATCTGCCGCGGGTCAGCGGTGGTCGGTTCCTCCCTTCTCTTCGACCAGACTCCATCGGCCATGCGGTTCGAATTCATTCTCCAGAAGACACTGCCTCGCTCGGCGTGGCTGGCCTGCCTGAGGCAGGGACACGGCAGCGCCCAGATCTTTCACGGTCGTGGCGTGGAGGTCTTCGGCAACGCCTTCTTCGAGGGCGCCTGGGATGGCGACTACCCGGCAGCCGGTTTCGACGAGGCCGTCACCGTGCTGGGTTCGGGAGGCCGCCGGGAGAGTCCGGGCTCGATCCTCTTCGTGCCCCCCTCCCACATCTACGACCGCCTCTACAGCGCTCGACGTGACGGCACGATGTGGGTTTCCAACTCGCTCGCCTTCCTGCTCGAACGAAGCGGCGAACGTCTCGACACGGAAGCCGTCGACTACGCTCGAACCCTCTACCGGTCCTTCGCCCTGGACCGCGCCGACCGCGAGATCGAGACGCGTTCCGGACTCCGAATCAGGATCGCCGATTCGGCCAACCTGAGAGTCGATCGAGAGCTCGAAGTCGAGGCTGTCGCGAAGCCGTCGACCGAGCCGTTCTCCGACTATTGGGCCTACTTCGACTTCCTGCAGACGACGGTCGCCGCGGTGGTGCAGAATGCGGGAGATCGCCTCCGCCTGCACCCCTACGACCGTCCCATCGCAGCCGTATCGGCCGGCTACGACTCGACCGCAACGGCGGTGATCGCCCACTCCGTCGGCTGTCGGGAAGCAGTCACCTTCCTCGAGGCGCGCCCCCTGGCCATCGACCACTACGAGGGCGGAAGCGACAGCGGCAGCGAGATCGCCGAGCGCCTGGGGATGAACTGCACCGAACTGAACCGGCTCGACTATCTGCACAGTGAACGCCCCTTCCCCGAAGCCGAGATCTTCGCCACCGGCCATCTCGTGGACCTCTACGCCCTGTCCCTGGAGAAGGCCCTCGATTCGTCTTCCATCCTGTTCACCGGCTTTCGCGGCGACATCATGTGGAATCGCGAGATCGACACCAACCAGGACTCGGGCGGACCGGGCCTGTCTGAGTTCCGGCTCCGACGTGGCTTCCTGCACATCCCCCTGCCGTATCTGGGAACCGTCGACTGCCGACCCGAACGCTGCCCGGTGACCCGGTCGGTTCGCGCCATCTCGAACTCGGCCGAGATGACTCCATGGTCGGTGGGCGGCGACTACGATCGTCCGATTCCGCGCCGAATCGTAGAGACTGCCGGCGTCGATCGCGAGGCCTTCGGTCGCGCGAAGCGGGCGGTCGCCGTCTGGTACGGCAGGGAGGTCCCCTCCGACATCCTCCAGCCTCCCTCGCTGGCGGACTTCGAGACCTTCCGCCGCGGCGTCGCCGGTCCCGAAGCCAACCAGTGCCTGCTCTGGGGACTGAGCCGGATCCTCGAGCGCTATCGGCGATAGGGTTGGTCATGGCCGATCGAATCCCGTTCAATCGCCCGTTCCTCGTCGGAACCGAGTTCGAAGCCATGAGGCAGGCGGTCGAAGGCTTGCACATCTCGGAGGGCGGGCCGTTCACCGAACGCTGTGAGGCCCTGCTCGAAGAGATCACGCAGGCCGGCACGGTCTTGATGACGTCCTCGTGCACCGAGGCCCTGGAAATGGCCGCAACGCTCCTCGACGTCGGCCCGGGCGACGAGGTCATCGTGCCCTCGTTCACCTTTCCGAGCACCGCCAACGCCTTCGCCCTGCGCGGCGCCCGCCCGGTGTTCGCCGACATCTGCCCGGACACCCTCGACCTCGATCCTGTCTCGGTGGCAGAACGAATCGGCGATCGCACCCGCGCCCTCGCAGCCGTCCACTACGCCGGCGTCGCCTGCGACATGGACCGGCTCGGCGAGATCGCCGCCAACGCCGGCATCGCGATCGTCGAAGACAACGCCCAGGGCCTGTTCGGAAGCCACCGCGGACGACCGCTCGGTTCGCTCGGCGCCCTCGCCGCCCTCAGCTTCCACGAAACCAAGAACCTGACCTGCGGCAAGGGCGGCGCCCTGCTCCTCAACGACGAGGCCTACCGTCGCCGCGCCCGCACGCTGCGCACCAATGGCACCAACCGCGACGAGTTCTTCGAGGGCCTGGTCGACAAGTACTCCTGGGTCGACCTCGGATCCAACGACCTGCCGTCCGACCTGCTCTCCGCCTTCCTGCTCTGTCAACTCGAGCAACGACACGTCATCCAGCAACGCAGGAGCGCGATCTGGGAACGCTACGACCGCTCCCTGAGGGACTGGGCGGATTCGGAATCGGTTCGTCTACCCTTCATTCCCGACTACGCCCAGCACCCCAGCCACCTCTACTACCTGATCATGCCGACGGCCGCCGATCGTCGGCGGCTGATCCAGCACCTCGACCGCGACGACATCCACGCTGTCTTCCACTACGTTCCCCTGCATTCATCGAAGATGGGCAGCCGATTCGGCGCCACGCCAGAGGACTGTCCGGTCGCCGAGGACCTGAGCTATCGGCTGTTGCGCCTCCCCTTCTTCACCGGGATGAGCGACGAGGAACAGTCCCGCGTCATCGACAGCGTCTGCAGGTATTCGTGCTCCACGGGAGGCACCGCTTGAAGGCCCGACTCCGACTGCCTCGGCCGAAAGGGGCCGCCTCAGTCGCTTCGGATCGGCCTGCGCACGCGGATTCCTGAAGGGTGTCGAAGCTGCGAACCACCGGCCCCGGTCCCTTCGCCAAGCCGATCGCGCGCCTGCATATCGGACTGGCCGCGTTCCTCGTCCTGGTACTGGTTCCGGCCCTGTGGGTGTCGACGGTCGACGGTGACTTCGTCCGTCGTTCCCACAATCTGGTTCTGGAAGCCCCCGAGACCTTTCTCGACGACCCCAGCCAGGTCGTCGTGCCGAGCCGATACGGCCGCCTGCTCTGGACCCGCGGAGAGCCTCTCGACGTGCAGATCGGGCCCCTCGAGCGCGGCGACGAGCTCAAACTGAACCTGCGCTCGGAGTGTCCGGCAACCACGGTGGTCGTCGAAGTGGGTGCCTCGAGCGTTCCCCTCATCGTGGAGGACTCCTGGCGAGAGCATGCGATCGACCTCGAGGCCGGCGGCGACGGGCTGCGCCTGTCGCGTCGACCCGACGAAGCCTGCCCGGTTCACATCTCGCGCATCTCGGCGAGCAACGTCCGCGACTACGCCGAGGGGGTGATCGACGTCTACACCGTTCTCGATACCCGCGAGCAGCGGCTGCCGGACGGAGTGCGGGCAGCCGCATGGCTGCTCCTGATCGCGCCGATCCCCGGCGTCGTGTTCGTCCTTCGCCGGCGCGGTCAGCCCTCTCTGCGAGCGTTGCTGTTGTCCTCGGGACTCCTCGCCCTCGGTGTCTACCAGGCCGCGGCCGTCCTGCGCGGACTGAACGCGGTGATCGACCCGGTCTCCTTTTCGATCATCGTCGTCGGTCTCCCCCTCGTCCTCCTGCTTTGCCGATTCGGATTGCCCGTCCTCCTGAGAGCCCTCCGCCGGGCCTTCGAACTGACCGCGCGAGGCCTCGAGGCGATCTCGCCGAGGCGGCTGGCCGACTCGATCCGTCGAAGCCGCTGGTTCGTCGGCCTGCGACGTTCTCCGGCGGGCTTCCTCAGGCTGCCCCCGGCGGTGCAGTTCCTCTTCTGGCTCCTTGCCGTCCTGGCGCTCAAACACGACGTCCTCTTCGAACCGCCGGTCTGGGACAGCGCCATGGGGGTCTTCCCGCCCGCCGCCTACCTCTACGACACGGGTTTCGACATCCGCTCGCTGCTGCAGCAGCCGAACTGGGGTGGTGGCGGCCCCAACGTGCATTCGCTGTCGCTCTTCACCTGGCTCCTGGCGACCGTGATGACCATGACCGACTCCGCCCTGGCGACGATCCTCGTCATGCATCTCCTCACCCTGGGCGTGTTCGCCGTCACCCTGCTGCTCTTCAGCCGCATCCTGGAATCGTTCGACCTTTCCGCGGCCACCGTCGTGTCGGCAACGGCGCTCGTCCTGCTGATGCCCGTCGCGCTCGTCCAGGCCGGCTCGATCTACACCGAGACCTGGGTTCTCGCTGTGGGGGTCGCGGCCTGGGCATCATGGCGGCAGGGGCGGCCCACCACGGCCGTTCTCTTCTGCGTCGCGGGGCTGTTCATCAAGACGACCGCCGTGGCGATCGCCGCGCCGATCTTCCTGGCCGTCCTGTCGATCCGGCCCTTCACCCGACGAACCGCGACCCTGGCGGCCGCCGTCCCCGCGGCATGGGCCGTCAACCGGCTTCTGCCGCGCTGGCTGGACGCTGCGCCTCAACCTCGTTCGAGCTGGAGAGGCTTCGAGGAACTACTCGACCTCCTCCTCGATGGACTGCACTCGGTCCCCGACCTGGCGATCCTCCTGGCCCTGGCCCTGGTTGCCGGCGCCGTGCATTTCGCGACTTCGATCCGCACCAGCGGACTCGCGGGCGTCCGATGTCCTCAGCCCGGTGCCGGTGAGCCGTGGCTCTGCTTCCTGGTGCCTCTCTTCTTCGTCGCGGGGATCGCGGCCATGACCGTCGAGGGCGTGATGTTCCTGCCCCGCTATCTGGTTCCCGTGATCCCCTTCGCCATCGCGGCGATCGTCGTCGCCGCCTCCGGCCTGCGCTTCGAACGCATCGCCCTCGGCGCACTTCTCGCAGCCTGCCTGCTGTCGGCGGTCAATCACCGGGGACGTCTCTATCCGCCGGAGTTCAGCCGCTTCTCGATCGTCGAAAGGTCGCACGCCTACCGCGACTTCCACGCCGTCCAGGTCGCAGCCGTCCGACGACTCCAGGCCAAGCCCGACGCCCTTCCAGCCTTCATCGGCAAGGAGATCGACTACATGACGTCGCATCCCATGATGGGTTATGTCGAGCGTCCGATCCCGAACACGCATCCGATCTACCTGTCGCCGTTCAGGAAACGGTCGCTCGATCGGTTCCCCGACGAGTTCCTGCTTCTCCACACCAACCGCGCCCACGGGGGAGCCGAGATCCAGCTTCTGCTGCGCGAGGCCGAGACCTCCCCGAGGTACGAGACCTCGATCGAGGAGAGCTTCGAGCAGGCGGGATTCGAGGCCGCGCTGTATCGGATTCGACGACGTACGGTCGATCCGCTCGCCGAGTCGAGAGCCGACCCGCTCGACCCTCCCCGCGTCCGCTGAGACGCCACCCGCGCGAACCCCCTGGGGGCGTCGCTGAGGTACCATCCCGCGACTGAACCCAGGGAGGAACCACGATGAAGAACCTGTTCGACGTTTCAGGCAAGGTCGCGCTCGTCACCGGCGGGTCGCGCGGCATCGGACTCATGATCGCTCGCGGCTACGTCGAGAACGGCGTCAAGACCTACATCTCCTCGCGCAAGGCCGACGCCTGCAAGGCGGTCGAGGAAGAACTCTCGAAGGTCGGTGAATGCGTCGCGCTGCCGATGGATCTGTCGACGGTCGACGGCGCTGCCCGCCTCGCTGCCCAGCTCGCCGAGCGCGAGGACCACCTCGACATCCTGGTCAACAACGCCGGCGCCACCTGGGGAGGCTCGATCGACGACTTCCCCGAGGAGGGCTGGGACAAGGTCTTCGACATCAATCTCAAGGGCCCCTTCTTCCTGACCCAGAAGCTCCTGCCCCTGCTGCGCGCCGCCGCCACCTACGACGAGCCGGCCCGCGTCATCAACATCGCCTCGATCGACGGCTACAAGAACAACTCGATCGAGACCTACTCCTACGCCGCCTCGAAGGCCGGGATGATCCACCTCACCCGCCACATGGCGCGCAACCTCGCCAAGGACAACATCCTCGTCAACGCCATCGCGCCCGGACCCTTCGAGAGCAAGATGATGGAGTGGACGCTCGACAACTTCGGCGAGCGCATCCGCGAGATGAACCCCCGCAAGCGCATCGGGCGCGCCGAGGACATGGCGGGGGCCGCGATCTATCTGGCGTCACGGGCCAGCGATTATGTGGTTGGGGAGACCATAAAAGTAGACGGCGGCATCGTAAATACGGGGTAGGCCGGCCGCGGATCGCGGCAACCCTTCGGGTTGCTTGGGAGTTCGCTAGCGCGAACTCCTGCCCCCATCTCGCCGAGTCCTCGTCGAGCCCCGTGTGCGTGGCAACTCTTTGAGTTGCTTGGAAGTTCGCTTCGCGAGCTTCTGCGGCAGCTCTCCGACAATCGTCCCTTGATACTCGCAAAGTTCTAGGTTCCACCGCACACAGCAGTTCGCGCTTGGCGAGCGAACTGCCAAGGAACCCGAAGGGCTCCCGCGAACTGCCATGGAACTCCAAGAGTTGCCGCCGTGGCAGTCAAATGGAACTGGAACTTCTCGCCTTCCAGGGCGTGGTCTACGGGGGTGTCTTCTACGATCTGGACTCCTTCGTGGTCGTGGGTCAGGTCGAGGAGGCGTTGGTGGTCGCGGTCGGGGCCGGGGGTGACGATGGCCAGGTGGCCGGCGGGGCGGAGGGCGTTGAGGCAGCGATTCAGGAGGGTGGTCTTGAAGTCGTCGTCGGTGATGAAGTGGAGCACCATGTCCAGGAGGACGAGGTCGTAGGGGCGGTCGATCTCGAGGCGCTCCAGGGACGACACTCGGGGGGCGATGGGCAGGCCGGCGCGGCGGGCTCGTTGGCGGAGCTGGTCGATCGCCACCTCGGAGGGGTCGACGGCGTCGACGTGCCAGCCTCGTTCGGCCAGCGCGACGGCGTCGCGGCCCTGGCCGCAGCCGAGGTCGAGGGCGGTGCCGAGGGGCAGGGTCTCGAGGAACGCGACGAGGCCGGGATAGGGGTCGCCGAAGGCTGCCGGCAGGCGTCCGTAGCGGACGTCCCAGTCCGAGAATCGGCCCGGTTCCACTTCACCACGGCCGATGGCGCGCCGCCATCGTGCGGGTGCGTCGAGACCGGCGTCTCCTTCGGCGACGAGTTCGAAACCGCACTTCTCGACGAAGGCTCGCGTGGCTTCGTCGACATTCTCCGATTCGATCCACAACGAGGATGCCGAGAGCCGCTTCGCCGAACGGAGCGTTCGAACCATCAGTCGCCGCGCGACTCCCCGACCTCGCCAGCCCGCGGCAACCACGAAGGCCGCCAGCTCGGCCTCGCGGCGCGTGGAAACGCTGGATCCTCCGTCGCACGGGCGAACGCAGGAGCATCCGATCAGCCGGCCCTGATACTCGGCGAGATCGACCCGGGTTCCGGGGGCATGAAGCCACTCGGTCCAGGCGTCGGGGGTTGAAGGGGCCGAAGACCGCCCCGCCGACGCGTGATGCCGGACGAGTCGAGCGATCTCGCGAGCCTCTTCGGCAGTGCCGCGACGAAAGGAAATCGCCTCGCGCGTCGAGACCGGCTCCACGCTCATGCGACCCTCTTCAGCTCGATCTCGATTCGCTTCGTCACGGACCCTCCGGTCCGCGCCTGGACCGAGGGTTCGGTCGGTTCGATCAGGGCGGCGGCACGGGAGCCACCGACTCGGCTGCGAGTCGATGTCCCCGCTGGGCGAGGTGGGTATCGGCTCGCCCGAACAACCCGCTCGAATCCTCTTCCCACGCTGCAGCCTGGACTTCGACCAGATCGATGACCTCGAGAACAGCGCTTCTTGAGTTCCTCGAGCATTCGCCGGCGAGGCTGAGTCCGATCGAACTCCGACACCGAGACACCCTGCGTCGCCACCCAGCGCTCGAACGATCGATCGTCGAACGCCGCAAGGCCGTCGAAGATCACGAACAGCGTTGGAATGTCCGCTGCTCGCCCAACGGCGTCGATCTCGGCACAGACCTCAGCGCTCACCGACCAACGCCCACTCCCCTCCTGGCTGCGATGGCGGGGATCCGACGCCAGCAGGCGGCTGACGTCGCCGTCGTACTTGTCGGCATGACGGAGGCGGTTGAGGCTCGCCTTGACTCCCGGGAAGGCATTGCGCAGCGCCACGAAGAGGTGGGAGCGCTCCTCCAGAAGGTCGTTGAGCGGGTAGAGCCCTCCGTTGACCCAGTCCACAGGGCGCAGACTGCCCGGCCAGTGGAAGGCGTGACGGGTCTCGGGCTGCTTGGGTGCGAACTTCTCGACCCTCCGGGGTTCGGGATCATTGCCGAGGAAGAAGAAGACCACCACCAGATCGTAGGCGGTCCCACTATCGATCTGCTCCCGAGCCTTCAGCAGATAGTGACTGGGCCCCCAACCCCCTACGCCGCTGTTGACCACCTCGACGGCTCGACCGAGTTCCTCCTCGAGTCGAGTCTCCAGGAGTCCGACGAAACTATCTTCGTGCTCGACCTGAAGAGCTTCCGTGAAGGAGTCGCCGAGGGCGAGAACTCGGACCTCAGGATCAGTCCCCTCTTCCGTGGCCTGCCGCAGCCCGATCCGATGCCCGTCGGCGTCCGTCACCAGGTGCACTCGGCGTTCCCCTGTGTTGATCTCCGTGTCGAGGCCGGCGCGCCGGTTCCATCCGTAGACCTCATCGGGAACCCACACATCGTCGCGAATGATCACGAGCTGCTGGGGAAGCGCAACTCGAAGCAGGAGTTCGAGGACCAGCAGGCAGACCAGCGCTGAGGCTCCCAGGGCGAACCCCCGAAACAGGCAACCACGCACCCGGCCGACCCGGGGAGAAACCGCCGCTTTCTGAAGACTCTTCGACATCACGA
>CALOFD010000031.1:0-64066 GCA_942492505.1 Thermoanaerobaculia bacterium | reverse complement strand
CGCGGTGGTCGGTGGAGGCGAGCCGAGGGCGCGGTTCGGACCGGAGCAGGGGGTCTACAAGGCCTTCCTGCAAACCTCGGACCTGGGTTCCCTGTGGGCTGCGGTCCAGGGCGGCGCGGTGATCGAAGGAGGCTTTCTCGAGATCTCCGCCCAGGGGGGCGCGCCGCGCGGCCCGTTCGTCGGCAAGGTCGAAGGTGGCAACTTCAGGCTCAGGGAGGCGTCGACGCCGTTCAAGGTGTTGTCGATGGCGAGCCTGGCGGGACTGTTCGAGACCGCGAAGGTGCAGGGGCTCGAGATCTCGAACTTCAAGACGGGATTCGACCTGAAGGGGCCGGTGCTGCGCCTCGCTGAGACGCGCCTGTGGGGCCCTCGCGTCCTGTCGACCCTGGGTGGCTCTCTCGATTTCGACCGCTGGACGGTCGACTTCGAAGGCACCGTGGCGCCGAGTGGAACAGCGGAGAAGGTGCTCGGCAAGATCCCGATCGTCAAATGGATCGCCACCGGAACCGGTGGCGAGGGGATCGTGGCTGCGGGCTTCAAGGTCACGGGATCGATCGACGACCCGAAGGTCTCGGTGAACGCGGCATCGATGCTCACTCCTGGGATCACCCGCAGCATCGTCGAGGCCTTCAAGGGCGAACCTCGGGAAGAGGGTCCCCCTCCGCCCTGATTCCACCGGGTCGGGGACGCGGCGTTGCTAGAATGGCGCCCGATGAAACCACCCGAGTCTCTCCCCTCCGGGGATGCGCTGCTCAGCGGCAATCCCGATCTGGTCCAGTCGGTCGAGAAGCTCAACTTCGGCCTGATCGCTTCGAGCGTCGACAAGACCATTCTGGCGGCCAACGATCGGGTGCTCCAGTGGACGGGCTACGACCAGAGCGAGTTGCTCGGCCAGAAGACGACCATTCTGGCTCCTCCCGACCTGGTCGGGATCTTCGAAGAGGAGGGCAGGGCGATCGCCGAGGGAGACCTGCGAGCTCGCCTGTTGGCTGTGCGCAGGAAGGATGGCACCACCTTCCCGGTGCTGATCCTGCCGCATCGTTTCTACGACACCCGAGGCAACCTGGTGGGGAGCTTCTCGGTGGTGATCGAGATGGGAATGATCTTCACGGCCAAGAACATGGTCCCTCCCGATCAGGCCACGACGGCGAGGCTGCAGAGCATCGCACTCGAGTTGCATTCGATCGGTCTCGCCGGCGAAGTGCCGGGGGCCGGCCGGGTGCCGCTCGAACATTCGCGCCTCGCCGAACTCTCGCCGCGGGAGAAGGAGGTCTTGACCCACCTGGTCGCGGGGCAGAGGGTGCCGGCGATCTCGAAGGACCTGTTCATCTCACCGCACACTGTCCGCAATCATCTGAAGAACATGTTCGACAAGCTCGGAGTCGGCTCGCAGTCGGCCTTGATCGAGTTCGTTCGCGATCTGGCTGCCGAGAGGGCCTGAGGAACCGACCGCCGTGCTCCCGGACGCCGAGCGCGCCGGCAGCCGGTCGCCGGGTTGGGCGTTCATGGGGTCGTGCGTCGGCGCACTGGAGGAGTCGGTGCCGGAACGACGAGAGCGGAACCCGCAACGCGAGTTCCGCTCGTCGGCGACGGACTACGAGACTGCCTGAAGGGTCGTGGGAGGGGGGCAGCCCCGTCGTTCGACGCAAGCGAAGAATGGCATTCGACGGCTGGCGGCAACAGACCCCGAGTGGGGTGTTCGGCTGGCCGCAATGGGTCATGCCCGGCTGCGGGGTCTCACCTTGCGACCCCTCTCGGGCAGACCCCATTCCACGGCAGGTCGGTCGAGAATCCCGGCGGCAGCGGGCCGGGCTTGGGGATGCCGGCCAAAGGTGATTTGATGGCGGCCGCCGAGAAGGGCGCGCGTTCCCCAAGCCATTCGAGAGGAGACGGTCATGAAGTTCGGTCTGATTCCAGTCAACGTCGGAGTTTCGAAGGTCGAGCACATGGTGGGGCTCGCACAACTCGCCGAATCCGCCGGTTTCGAATCGATCTGGACCTTCGAACACGCGATCGTTCCCGTCGACTATGCGTCGAAGTACCCCTACGACCAGAGCGGGAAGATGGGCGTGACGCCCGAGACGCCGTTCGTCGATCCGTTGATCGCCCTGTCGCACGTCGCCGCGAGCACCAGGACGATCCGGCTCGGAACGGGGGTCAACATCCTGTCGCAGACCAACCCCCTCTACCTCGCCAAGCAGGCCGCGAGCCTGGACTTCGTTTCCGGGGGGCGGTTCATGCTGGGCGTCGGCATCGGCTGGCTGCGCGAGGAGTTCGAGGCCCTGGGCGTTCCCTTCGAGCGTCGCGGCGCCCGTTTCGACGACTCCGTCGAAGCCATGCGCAAAGTCTGGTCGGGCGACGTGGTCGAGCACCAGAGCGACTTCATCTCGTGGAGTGGCTTCAAGAGCTATCCGCTTCCCGTCCAGAACCCGCTTCCGGTCGTCATCGGCGGAGCGAAGGGCAAGGCCTTCGAACGGATCGCCAGGTACGGCCAGGGTTGGTATGCGCCGACCACCAGTACCGCGGAACTCGGTCGATTGCTCGAGAAGCTCGACGAGGCCTGCGCCGCCGAAGGTCGTGACCGCAAGACGGTGGAGGTCTCCGCGATGTGGGTGCCGGGGGGCGATCCGATCGAGGCTTTCGCCGAACTCGGTGTCAGTCGGCTGGTGGTGCCGCTGCCGGCGATCGCCGCGGCGGCCGGTGGCAGTCCGATCGAGGCCGTCCAGAAGTTCGCTGCCGATTGGATCGGCTAGGCGTCGACGCGGCCGAGGGCGGCGGTTCGAGAACGACAGTCAGGAGGTTCAGTGTCCAGTCTCGATCAGATCAAGGACTTGCAGGCCCGGATCCAGCGCTCGATCGTCGGCCAGGAGCATGTCGTTGAGCGGCTCCTTCTCGGGTTGCTGGCAGACGGCAATCTGCTGCTCGAAGGTCTTCCCGGTCTGGCGAAGACGCGGGCGGTCAAGAGCCTCGCCCACAACCTCGACGCCTCTCTCAGCCGGATCCAGTTCACGCCCGACCTGCTGCCCTCCGACATCACGGGGACCGAGGTGTATCACTCGATCGACGGGCGCGGCGAGTTCCGATTCGACGCCGGGCCGATCTTCGCCAACCTGGTGCTGGCGGACGAGATCAACCGGGCGCCGGCGAAGGTCCAGGCGGCGCTGCTCGAAGCCATGGAGGAGAGGCAGGTCACGGTTGCCGGCACGACCCATCCGATGGCCGACCTCTTCATGGTGCTGGCTACCCAGAACCCGATCGAGCAGGAGGGCACCTATCCGCTTCCCGAAGCCCAGATGGACCGGTTCCTGATGCATATCCTGATCGATTACCCGGAGCCCGCTGCCGAAGAGGAGATCATCCGCCTGGTGCGCGGCGAGGAGAGCGGCTCGGTTGCCGGAGTCGAAGGCCCGCCGTCGATTTCGCCCACAGCCGTCTTCGAGGCTCGCCGCGAGATCCATGCGGTCTTCGCCTCCGAGGCGCTCGATCGCTACATTGTCGAGCTGATCGACGCGACTCGCTTCCCAGGCAAGTACGACGAAGGGCTGGAACGCCTGATTTCGGTCGGCGCGAGTCCGCGCGGCGGGATCGCTCTCGACCGCTGTGCCAGGGCCTACGCCTGGTTGCACGGTCGCGACCACGCCACGGCTGACGACGTTCGCGCCGTCGCCCACGACTGCCTGCGCCACCGGGTTTCGCTCTCCTACGAGGCCACCGCCGAAGGTTATTCGGCCAACGATGTCGTCGGTGAGATCGTTCAACGGGTCGCGGCGGCCTGAGGGACTTGGTGACGATGAGCGGGTGGCGGGCCGGGCGTCGCAAGACGTCGTCGCCCTCCGCGCCCCGGACTCGGGCGACCTCCCCGCCGAAGGACTCCGAAGGCGTCTACGTCGGTCTCGACGATCTGATGCGACTCGAGTTCAAGGCGCGCGGCTACACGTTTCTGCCACACCAGCCGGTCCACAGCATCCTCACCGGGCGCCACGGGTCACGGATCCGGGGCCGAGGCTTCGATTTCGAGGAGATCCGCGCCTATCAGCAGGGGGACGACGTCCGCTCGATCGACTGGCGGGTCACCGCCCGCATCGGGAAGCCCCATGTCCGGGTCTTCACGGAGGAGCGCGATCATCCCGTCCTGCTGGTGGTGGACCAACGCCTGTCGATGTTCTACGGAACCCGAGTCCGGATGAAATCGGTGGTGGCCGCAGAGTCGGCGGCGCTGGCAGCGTGGAGAGTGGTGGATCAGGGAGATCGTGTCGGAGCCCTGATCTTCGACGATGCCGAGGTCACCGAGATCAAGCCGCGGCGCGGGCGCAACAACGTCATCCGCGTTCTCGAATCGGTGGTGGAGAAGAACCAGGCGCTGCGAGCGTCTTCGAAGGTCGCGAGCGACCCCGGGATGCTGAACCGGGCGCTCGAGATGGCGCTGAGAACGGTGACCCACGACCACCTTCTGTGCGTGATCAGTGACTTCGACGGTGCGGACTCGCACACCCGGGAGTTGTTGCTGAGAGTCGCCCGACACAACGACGTGCTGGGCGTGCTGGTTCACGACCCGAGTGCCTTCCGGCTGCCCCGCAGCGGCCGCTTCGTTCTCTCGGACGGAGAACTCCAGATCGAGGTCGACCTCGCCGGGCGGAAGGTTCATCGCAACGTCTCCGACTTCTCGGCCGGTCGGATCCGGCGTCTCCTGGAGTGGCAGAAGGATGCGGGAATTCCGATGATGCCGATCGATACCGTCGGCGGGGTGGCGGAGCAGGTTCGTACCCTGCTCGGCGCCGCCCGAGAATCCCGGAGAAGGTGAGGGACGCCGATGCAGGATCCATCGTCCGTCGAAGAAGCCGTCGCCGCCGCGCTCGAGGGTCTGGTCGAGATCGCGCCGCCCGAGTCCGTTTCGTGGTGGCCCCGGACCCCGGGGTGGTTCGTCCTGGGAGCCTTCCTGGCAGGCCTGCTCACGGTCTGGATCGTTCGTCGGTGGAGAAGCTGGCAGGGGAACGCCTACCGCCGCGCCGCCCTCACCGAACTGGCGGTGATGGAGCGGGAAGCGCGCCTCGAGGGTCCCGCGGCGCTCGTCGGACTGTCGGAACTGCTGCACAGAACGGTGCTCGCCGTGGCGCCGCGAAGGAAGGCGGCGGGACTCCCGACCCGGGAGTGGTACCAGACCCTCGACGCGGCGGCCGGTCGGCCGCTCTTCTGCGAGCGCGACGGCGACGTGCTGGTTCGATTGACCTACGGCCGAGCCGGACTCGGTGGAGCCGGAAGAAGCGTTCAGGGCTCTCGGGACCGCGCGGGCCTGGATCGAACAGCACGATCGCGATCGACTGCGGATGGAAGTTTCCGGCTGATGCTCGAGGTGGCCTACCCCTGGGTCTTTCTCCTGCTGCCGGCGCCGCTGCTGGCGTTCTGGCTGCTACCGACCTATCGCGAACCCCGGCGTGGACTGCGCCTTCCGTTCTTCGCGCAGCTGGCGCACGCTGCCGGCGAGACTCCAGCCCCCGGCGCCCTCGTGATGCGTCGCGGCTGGGTGCAGTCGACGATCGCCGTGGTCGTGTGGGGTCTGACGATCGCGGCCCTCGCCCGACCGCAGTGGGTCGAGGACCCGATCGAACGGATCGATCCGGCTCGCGATCTCCTGCTGGCGGTGGATCTGTCGGGCTCGATGGACACGCGGGACTTCGTCGATCCCGACGGCACCCGCATGGATCGGCTCTCTGCGGTGAAGCGGGTGCTCGGCGACTTCATCACCCGCCGGTCGGCTGACCGGCTCGGCTTGATCGTGTTCGGTCAGGCGCCCTACATGCAGGCTCCCTTCACCCTCGACCACGATCTGGTGCGTCAGCTCCTCGACGAGTCGCGGGTCGGGATGGCCGGGCCCCAGACCATGTTGGGAGACGCCATCGGCCTGGCGATCAAGCACTTCGACCATGCGGAGACCGATGAGAAGGTCCTCGTTCTGCTGACCGATGGCAACGACACCGGCAGTCGGGTCCCTCCGACCCGGGCAGCCGAGATCGCGGCGGAGCGCGACATCGTGATCTACACGATCGGCGTCGGTGACCCGGAGGCCGCCGGCGAGGCGCCGCTGAACGCCGACCTGCTTCGCGGCATCGCGCGCGGGACCGGCGGCGAGTTCTTCAGGGCCGACGACCGATCACAGTTGGAGGCGGTTGCCGCCGCCATCGACGTTCTCGAGCCGAGCGAACTGGAGACCCTTTCGTATCGTCCGAAGCTGCCGCTCTACTTCTGGCCCCTGGGTGCTGCGATCGGGCTGGCCCTCCTCTACAGCGGCGCCATGGCGCTGATCACCCGCCATGCCTGAGTTGTCGGCGTTCCACTTCCTGCGCCCCCTGTGGCTGACGGCGATCGTGCCGGCCCTGATCCTGTTCTGGTGGAATCGCCGTCGGCGCGACGTTGCGCGGACGTGGGGCAGATGGATCGCCCCGCATCTGCTCAGGCACCTGATCGTGGGCGCCGATGAGCGCCCACGACTGCAGCCGATCCATCTGACCACGCTGACCATCGTGCTCGCCGCGCTGGCCGCCGCCGGCCCGGCGTGGGAGCGCGAGCCGTCGCCCTTCGCGGAGGACACGTCGCCCCTGGTCGTGATCGTCGATCTGTCCAGGACGATGGATGCGATCGATATCTCGCCGACGCGGCTGGAGCGAGCCAAGCAGAAGGTGCGCGATCTCGTCGACCTGCGACCCGGCTCGAGGACTGCCCTCGGGGTCTATGCGGGCAGCGCCCATCTGGTCCTGCCGCTGACCGAGGATCCCCAGGTGATCGAGATCTACCTCGAAGCCCTCACGACGGATCTGATGCCGGTGGGCGGACGCGACACCGCCGCGGCGCTGGGCCTGGCGGAGACGATCCTGGACACCTCCGAGGTGCCCGGTTCGGTGCTCTTCGTGACCGATGGCATCGAGGCGACCGCCATGCCCGCGCTGGTCGACTTCTCTCAGCGGCGACGAGACGGAATGATGTTCCTGGCCGTGGGAACCGAAGCCGGGGGGCCGGTCAGGGCGAGTCGCAACCGCTTTCGAACCGGGGATTCCGGAGCCCAGATGATCGCCGTTCTCGATCGCGAGAGCTTCGAGGTGGCAACCCGGGATGCCGCGGCCTTCGCGACCCGGGTGACCGTCGACGATGCCGACGTCCGGCGTCTCGCTCGACACACCGAGACTCATTTCGAGCAGGTTCTGCGGGAAGACGAGAGCCTGCGCTGGCGCGACGCCGGCTACTGGCTGGTGCTGCCCTGCGCGGTGATGGTCTGGTTCTGGTTCCGGCGCGGGTGGGCCGTACGCTGGGCGATCGCCCTGGTCGGCTTGCTGTCGCTGCCGCTTCCGGGCGGCGTTGGTGGAACCACCGGGGCGCAGGGGCCTGCGGGGGCTCGACGACCCCTTTGCCGAGGTCGAGTCCGGCGATCTCCTGCCGCAGCCTCGCGGGTTTCGATTCGCCGATCTGTGGCTGACGCGCGATCAACAGGGCCGCCGACGGTTCGAGGCCCGTCGCTTCGCGGAAGCGGCCGAGGTCTTCGAGGAGCCGACCTGGAAGGGGATCTCGTTCTATCGCAACGGCGACTACTCGTCTTCCCTGGCCTGGTTCGCTCGTGACGTTTCGGCGCCGGGCGTCCTGCGGATGGGCAATGCCTATGCCCGGCTGGAGCAGTGGGAACCGGCACTGGCCGCCTACAACCGAGCCCTGGAGTTGCGCCCGGAGTGGGCGCCGGCGGTGACCAACCGCGATCTGGTCGCGGCCGTACTGCAGGCGCTGGCCGACGCGGAGCGCAAGCAGGATGCCGTGCCCGATGCCACTTTCGCTCCCGATGAGGTCGTTTTCGACGAGCAGGGGGAGCAGGGTGAAGAGACGGAGATCGACATGGAAGCCTTCTCCGAAGAGCAGCTCGAGGAGATGTGGCTGCGCCAGATCCAGACGTCTCCGGCCGAGTTCCTGCGCGCCAAGTTCGCGATCCAGGCCGACGCCAGGAGTCGCGAATGAGGGCCTTCGTCAGGGTCGCGGCAGCGCTCGCCCTGGCGGTCGCGGCGGGCCGGGCGTCCGCCCAGCCGGCCGACCCCGAGGCGAGGATCCGAGTTCAGATCCTCGGTGACAGCGAGGTGTTGGTCAGTCAGCCCGCCCGCGTCGCGGTCGACGTCCTCGTACCGACCTACTTCTCGGGATCTCCGAGGTTCCCCGACGAACTGGATCTCGAAGACGCATTCACCTTGCTGTTGCCCGGTTGGAGTCTCAATCTGACCGAGTCGATCGGCGGCCGGACGTGGTCGGGGATTCGTCGCACCTACACGGTATTTCCCCTGCAACCGGGCAGCATCGTGGTGCCTGCCGTCGAGGTCGAAGTGCGCTGGGCGTCGGAGTCCGGCACGCCGTCGGATTGGCGGACGCTGCGTAGCGAGCCCCTCTCCCTGAGGGCTGTCCTGCCGGCCGGAGCAGGTCGGGTCGACCCGTTCTTCGCCACTCCCGAGTTCAGCCTGGACGAGTCCTACGAACCCGACCCGACCACGCTTCGGGTCGGGGATTCGGTCACCCGAGTCGTCACGCTCGAGGTCGTCGGCACGCCCTCGTTCTTCCTCCCCGATCTCGACTTCCCACCGATGGAAGGCCTGGGCATCTACCCCGCCGCGCCGCGTTCGAGGGACTTCGGCGGAGAGCGGGGATCCGCTCGCACCGGTCGCAAGACCGAGTCGGTCACCTATGCCCTCGAGAGGGAAGGGTCGTTCACCCTGCCGGCGATCGAGATCGACTGGTGGAGGTTGCCGGACGGTAGCGCGCAGACCTCGAGCCTGCCGTCGACGACCCTGGAGGTCCGAGCGAATGACGAACTCGACGCCGAGCAGACGGCAGTCTTCGTGGAGCCCCCCTCGAAGGAGAGTCCGGAGGCCGATCGTCGGTGGATCGAGCACCTCTCCACATGGGGTCCGATCGGTCTGATCGGGTTGATCTTCGCGTTGATCGCGATTCGGCTCGGCCCTCGTGCCGCGGCGCGGGTGCGGGAGGGGTGGGCGCTCGCCCGGATCCGCCGTGCGAACTCGGAGCCGGCTCGCTTCGCGGCGTTCGTCCGGGCGGCACGAGGGGGGAGCGCTGCGGCGACCTACCCGGCGTTGGCGCGCTGGATCGAGTCCGTCGTTTCGAGGGAACAGACGCCGAGTGCCTTCGCGGATGAGGTCGGGGATCCGGCTCTGGATCGCGAGATCGGTCGGCTGCTGGCCTCGCTGTGGGCGAGGGACGGCGGATCGTGGTCGCCTGCGGAGTTGATCGCGGCTGTCAGCCATGTCCGGACGGCTCGCATGCGGGCCGCTGCCGGGGCGCTGGGATCCCTGTCAAGGTCGAAGACGTTGCGCCACCACGCCGCGCTTCCACCGCTCAACCCGACGCGCTCGTCGAAGGACGGCTGACGGCGCCCGGTCGCGAGGGGACGACCGTCGTCAGGGCGCAGGGGCGTCTTCGAGCAGGACCTGGCGGGTCTCTTCGGGATCCCGGCAGGAGTAGTCGAGGACGTTCTCGAGCCCGGCGATCTCGAAGACCTTGATCACCGACGCACTGGGGCTGCAGAGCAGCGTACGCCGCTGGTTCTTGATTCCGTCGTGGATGATCTCGATCAGCACCGCAGCACCGGCCGTGTCCATCGCGGTCACGTCGGAGAGATCGAGCACCACGTGGGAGGGCTGCTCATCGTCGATCTGCCGGTGGAGGTCCTTCTGCAGGCCGATGGCCTCGTCGGCGGTGACTGGACCCCGAACCTGGATGACGCTCGCCCAGCCGAGGTCGGTTCCCGGGTCGGCATGGCTCGTGGGCGGGTCTCGTCGGTCTCGGTTCATGGATCTCTGGTGCCCTGGGGGGGCCGTGAAGGTCGCCGACCCGCGGTGGGTGGGGGCGGGATCGGGAGCGACGCCATTGTAGTCAGTTCCCGGTTGAAAGGGGCCAGGGCATGGGAACCGGCTGCCGGAAGGGCAGAGGTTGCGGCGCAAGTCCCTGAAGGCAGGTCAAATAAACTGGTTGCACTTTCTTCGAAAGTGATAATGTAAGAGCGGTTCGTAGTTCGCCGGGTGTCCGGCTCCCTCCAGAGTACTGGCCAAGATCTACCAAGACAGGCCCCAACCCCCTGCGCAGCCGCCGTTGGCGCGAGTCAGATTTGTATCAAGAAGTCGAATCCAAAGAATTCGACAGAGAGCGTGGAGTGGAGGCACCCACGCGAGATTGAGGTTCAAAGCATTATGAAGAAAATCTATGTCGGCAACTTGCCGTTTTCCGCCACCGAGGACGATCTGCGTGCTCTCTTCTCCGAGTACGGTGAGGTGGCCTCGGTCGCCCTCATCAACGATCGGGAAACCGGGCGTCCCCGCGGCTTCGGCTTCGTCGAGATGGAGGGGGCCGATGAGGCCATCGCCGCGCTCGATCAGAAGGACTTCGGCGGCCGTTCTCTGACCGTCAACGAGGCGCGTCCGCGCACGGAGCGTCCGCGCAACCCGCGCTGGTAGTCCGTTGCAACAGGGCTTCGGCCCCGGTCTTTCGAGACCGAAGAGAAGGCGCGTTGGGGTTCCCCGACGCGCCTTTTTCTCGTTCTCGATGTCGGCGGCGCCGGCCCCAGGGTTCCCTACGGGCGAGAACGTCGCTCGCCGCCAGCCTCTAGTCTTCCTGCAGCACCCTGGAAGGATCGACTCGGGTGGCCGAGCGAGCCGGCAGCAGGCTGGCGAGCAGCGAGACGACGGCCAGCGTCGGGATCACGGTCAAGAGCGGGCCGAGCCCGGTGAAGTCCTGGGTATCGAGAAACATCGATCGGATGGCGATCACCATGGCCGCCGCCATCGGGAGGCCGATGAGGAAGCCGAGAGCCGTCAGGCCGAGACCCTGTCTACCAACCCAGGAAAGGACCTGAGTGCGTCCGGCTCCCAGTGCCATGCGGATGCCGATCTCCCGGCGTCGCTGGCTGACGCTGTGTGCGACCACGCTGTAGAGCCCGAGAGCCGACAGGGCCAACGCGACGGCTCCGAACAGGCCGAGAATCTGTGAGATCACCTTCGGCCCGGAGAGCTGCCCCTCGATGAACTGCTGGAGGGGCTGCATGGCGGCGATCGGCTGGTCCGGATCGAGCGCTCGGATCGCATCGCGGACGCCGGTCGCCAACTGGGCGGTGTCGCGGTCGCTGCGCACGACGAGCGCCAGATTGCGAGTCGGCTGCTGCTCGAGCGGTAGGAAGAGGAAGGCAGAGCCGCCGTTGATCGACCCGGGCATGCGAGTGAGCAGGACATCGTCGGCGATCCCGACGATCTCCCGCGAGCGACCGTCGACGGTGATCCGACTTCCGAGGGCCGGCCCTTCCCCGAGCCACTGGTCGGCGAAGGCCTGACTGACGATCGCGACGTTCGCGGCGTCGCTACGGTCACGTTCGTCGAACTCCCGTCCCCTGGAGATCGTCGATCGTAGAGTCGAGAAGTAGCTGGGTGAGATCACCTGGAGGAGGGTCTCGGGAGTCTCTTCGAGACGCTCGACCGGGCGTCCGTCGATGGTGAACTGCGTCGCGCCGACCGCTCTTGCCCGAGGCAGCGAACTCATCCCGGCGACGCTCTCGACCTGGGGGATCTCAGCCAGGCGATCGAGCAGGTCACGCTGGAAGGCGAGGACTTCGGCGTCGTCGACGAAGCGATCCTCCGAGGCGGTCAGCTCGAGCGACAGCAGACCTTCGGGTTCGAAACCGCTGTTGTCGTTGACGAGGCGGTCGAAGACGTTGCCGAGCACGCCCGCGCCGGTCAGCAGCGTCAGGGCGGCCGCCGTCTGGGCGACGATGAAGGCGTTGCGCAGTCGCTGTCGGCCGCGGGTCGCCGTGCCGCCACGGCTGGACTCGCCGAGGCCGAGGGTCGGCTCGGCGAAGCCGTGGATGGCGGGCGCGATGCCGAAGAAGATGCCTGCTACGGTCGAGATCGCCAGTCCGTAGGCCATCACGGCGGCGTCGAGCTTCGGGAAGAAAGCCAGCGGCAACTCCGGTGGCATGCTGCCGGCGGCGAAGCGGATGAAGGCGACCGAGAAGACGATTCCCAGGACCCCGCCGATCAGGGCCAGCGTGAGACTCTCGGTGAGGAACTGCCGAAGCAGCCTTCCCTTGCCGGCGCCGAGTGCGGTTCTCAACGCCACCTCTTTCTGCCTCTCGTCGGCGCGCGCCAGCAGGAGGTTTGCGATATTGACGCAGGCGACGATCAGCACGAAGCCGGAAACCGCCATCAGGATCGCCATCAATCGAGTGTCGGTCGGGCCCGGGAAGAAGTCCCTGACGGGTCGTGCCTGGACTTCGTAGGCCCCCTGGGTCGTCGGTTGCTGTCGGCTCAGGTCGTCGGACACGACAGCCAGTTCAGCCTGGGTCTGTTCCGGCGTGGCGCCCTCCTTCAAACGGCCGTAGCCGAGGAAGCTTCGTTCCCAGTCGTTGCCTGCGGTTCGAAGGTCGACGCTGCGGTAGACGTCGACGTTGTTCGGCAGGAAGTCGAAGTCGTGCGGCATCACGCCGACGACGAGGTGGGGACGGCCGTCGATCTGGAGAGTGGTGCCGAGGCTTCCGGGGTCGCCCCCGAGTCGTCGTTCGAAGAAGGCGTGACTGAGAACCACTTCGTCGGTTCGGACGTCGCCGTCCGGGGAAAGCAGCGTGCGGCCCAGGACGGGAGCGCGTCCGAAGACGTCGAGGAGTCCGGGGGTCGCCTCGACCACCACGATGCGTTCGGGTTCGCCGCCGCCGGTGAGGTTCGCTCGGCGCTCGGTCGAGCCCTCGAGCGAGATCAGCGACGTGGAGGCTTCGCGGTAGCGACGCAGGGCGGCCGGCGCGATGCCCTCGACGCTGTCTCCGTCGGGGTTCTGGCGCAGACGTTCGTTCACCAGCAGGATGCGTTCGGGATCCTTCCATCGCAGGGGCTCGAACAGGAAGCCGCTGGCGACGGCGAAGGTCGAGGTGTGGGCGGCGACTCCGAAGGCGAGGGAGAGAGCGGCCACGATTGCCACGACCGGCCGCTTCATCAGCATTCGAAGTCCGAAGCGCAGGTCTTGAAGCAGGGTATGCATGGCGAGTCTCCAGGATGGGGTCTACCTGGGTCTACGAGAGATCGACGCGATCTGTTCCAACTCCGTTGAGACATAGACTCGGAGGGTGTTGCGAGAGTTCCTCCATTCCGGGGAAGTCGCCGGGTCCCGCCGTCGGTCGAAGCGGCTGCAGCCGGTCTTCCTGGCCGGCATCCTGGCCTGCCTGGGCGGTGACCCGTCGCTGGCCGGCGACGTGGTCGGACGGGTCGAGGTCGGCGTCGGCGTATCGACAGAGCTCCGGGTCGTCGTCAATCGGACGGATCCCGATGTCTGCGGTCCGACCCGGCCGGTGCACGACCTGGTGGTGTCTGCGTCGGGCGGCGTCGTCGGGGCGTTGGTCTGGCTCGAGGGAGTTGCGACGCTCGGTGAAACGCCGCGTTCGATGGCGTCGCTCCAGCGCCACGCGTCGCTCCAGCGCCGCTCGCTCGACAACGTTGACTGCGAGTTCGCACCCATGGCCCTGACCCTGAGAGTCGATGCTCCGCTCGATCTGGTGAGCAGCGACCAGACCCTGCATACCGTTCATTGGCGAGGTCCCACCGAGGAGAACGTGGCGCTGCCGCTCGACGGCGTCCTGGTGGAGCGCCGCCTCACGCAACCCGGCGTCTACTCGATTCGCTGCGATGTCCATCCGTGGATGCGAGCGTGGATTCGGGTCGACGATCATCCGTATCATGCGGCGACCGCTTCAGAAGGCGACTTCAGGATCGAGGACGTACCCGTCGGCCGCTACATCCTGGTGGTCTGGCACGAGCGGCTCGGTCGAACCGAAACGGAGATCTCCGTTCCTGCCCGGGGCACGGTGCGGATGGTTCTGGCGTTGGGGGCCGAAAACACGCAACCGTAGGTCGGCGGCGGATCGGCAGGCGGTAGCATGTCGACGTCCAGGAGCTGCGGGCGGGGAAAGGAGTGGTCGAGATGCGGGAGATGAGTCGAGGGAGCCTGGGGTTGTTCGGGTGGATGGCACTCGTCCTTGGATCGAACGGCCTGGCGTGGTCCGCCGAGTCGGAACTGGTCCCGCGATGGCGGGGAGCCTGGGTGGTCATCGGGGTTCCCGTCTACTCGGCGTGCAACGGCAGCTACACCAACAACGAGGTCAACGGCACCCTGGTGACCAGCAAGGGCGATCGTGCCTTGGAGAAGGGTGAGATCGGCCGGGTTCACAAGGTCGACGTGGGCAAGAAGAAGGTCGACGTCCTGATCGATCTCGTCGAGCCGCTGCTGATCTCCCGGACAGAGGGTCCCTTCACCCTCTACGACGCTCGGGAATGTCGCGTCGAACTGCAGATCGCACTTCCCCGCACCAAGCCGAAGCCGGAGGTCGACGAGCTGGACCAGTGGGTTCGCAGTCTGCTCGAGCGCCACACGCTGATGGAGGAAGCGCAACAGTCGTCGTTGTGGAACGAACGTGAAGCGGAGGCGTTCCCCGACGACTACGACCAGACCCTGGCCGAGTACGAGGAGTGGAAGGCGGAGCAACTCGGCGCCGAGATCGACGAGAAGCTGGAGGACTACGCCGAAGAGGCCCAGCGCATCGTCGAGCGTCTGGAGGTCGACGCCGATTCCCTGGCCGGCTTCGGCGAGGGCGTCGACGACGCTCGCGACCGGAGCTTCACGAGTGACTGCGATCGGCTCGTCGACATGACCGTCTCGGGGTTCGCCCGAACAGGGTCCAGCAGCGAGAGTGACGACTGGAGAGAGGGCTACGAAGACGGTCAGGAACTGGTCTTCTATCTCGAGATGATCGAGCGCCTGCTGGACTGTCGAGAGAAGATCGAGCCCTAGCCCGGCGGGCGGCGATTCTGGAGGCTGAGCCGCTTCAGGTTCGGCTGCGCAGCGCCCGGCTGGCGACTCCGACGGCGAAGATCGTCAGCGTACCGACGACGATGATCAGGTTCGCATGGAGCGGACTGCGCAGGGCGTCCGGCAGCCGGTCTGCGGCGGTCATCCACAGGATCACCACGACTCCGACCGCCACGCCGACAGCGGCGTCGGCGCTTCGACTCCGCCGGGCGAGCAGGCCGAGCAGGAAGAGCCCCAGCATGCCGCCGGCGAAGATGCCTGACAGCGTCCACCAGGCGTCGAGCAGGCTTTCCACGCCGATCATCATGAGGGCGGCGCCGGTGCCCAGGGCGCCGGTCGCGAAGGTGGTGGAGTAGAGGAAGCGCAGAGCGCTCGACTGGCTGTGGGTCGGCCGAAAACGGCGATAGAAGTCCTCGTAGAGAACCGTCGCGGAAGAGTTGAGGCTGGTGTCGAGGCTCGACATGGCGGCAGCCACCAGGGCGGCGATCAGGACTCCCGCGAGGCCGGCGGGCAGTTGGGTCGAGATGAAGTGGGGCAGAGCCTGGTCGGCGCCCTTCCCTTCGAGGAGGGCCGGGTGGTGGCCGTAGAAGTCCCACAGCAGCGTGCCGATCAGGAAGAAGAGCCAGGAGATCGGCAGGTAGAGGAGGGCGGCCAGCCAAACCGAGCCTCGCGCCTCTCGCTCGTCGGCTGCGGCGTGGTAGCGCTGGACGTAGCTCTGGTCGATGCCGAAGTTGTTGAGGTTGATGAAGAAGCCGTAGAGCAGGACGACCCAGAACGTCGAAGTGGTGACATCCGGGCCGAAGCTTCCAAGGCTCGTCTTGCCCTCGGCCGCGGCCCTCTCGAGCGCCCCTGCGAGTCCTCCCGGGAGATCGCCGACGAGCACCAGGGCAATCACGATCGCACCGACGAAGAGAACCACACTCTGGAGAACGTCGGTCCAGATCACCGCCTCGATGCCGCCGAGCAGGGTGTAGGCGGTGACCAGGGCGCCGGTCGCGACGATCAGCATCGGCAGCGGCCAGCCGGTCAGCGCCTGCAGCCCGAGGGAGACGCCGAAGAGGATCGTTCCGGTCCTGGCGAGCTGGGTGAGGAGGTAGCAGATCGTGGCGTAGAGCCTGGCCCAGGTACCGAAGCGCTCCTCGAGATGTTCGTAGGCCGAAATCGTGCCGCTGTTGCGGAAGAACGGGATGAAGAGGCGGCTCGCGATGAGCGCCGCCGGAAGCAGGGAGAGGCTGAAGACGAAGCTGTTCCAGTCCTCTGAGAAGGCCTTGCCGGGAACCCCGAGAAACGTGTTGCTCGACAGGAAGGTCGCGAAGAGCGACAGGCCGACCACCCAGCCGTGCATACGGCCGCCCGCGATCGTGAAGTCCCGCACGCTGCGGTCGCGCCGGAAGAAGGCCGCACCGAGGGCCACGACAGCCCCCAGGTAGAGCAGCAGCGTGGCCAGATCGAGGCTGCGCATGGATTCTTCTCGCCTAGGGTCGGTCTCGAGACCCTGAGTCTTCGGGCCAGCGGCCGTCGACGATGGGGCGGCTCTCGAGGTGCAAAGGGTCGATCACGGCGTGTCGGATGCGCCGGCGCTTCCAGGTGTAGGTCACGTGAACGAGGCCGTCCCGGGTCTGGATCATCGCCGGGTATGAGAACTCTCCGGGCTGATTCTCGAGCAGCAGTGCGGCCTGCCAATCCTCGCCGTCGTCCGACAGGGCGAGATTGAGTCGCGACCGGGTTCCCCCCGCGGGGCGCTCCCCGGGCAGGCGCGAGGTGTGGTTGTAGATCAGCAGATGCCGCCCATCGGGCAGGGTCACGGCATCGATCCCGGCGCTGGGGTTCGGCAGCGAGGTCGCGGTCATCTCTCCCCAGGTGCGTCCTCCGTCTTGCGACCAGATCTGGGTGATCCGGTTCTGGCGGCTGCGCGACAGGGCCTGGATGCGGCTCCCATGCACCAGGAAGGTGGGCTGGATGGCGCCGAACTCGACGCCGTCGTGGACCGGTCCGGTCGAGGTCCAGGTCCGACCGAGATCGGCAGTGGATTCGAAGTGGACCCTCCAGCCGTCGTGTTCGGTACTCGAACCGCAGAGCAGGTCATTGCCGACGGCCAGGGGTTTGGCGCGAATGGGACCGAGGATCCCGTCGGGCAGACGTTCCGGTTCCGACCAGGTGGCGCCGTCGTCGAGCGAGCGCAGGATCATGCCCCACCACTCGGTGGGACTGGGCCCGACCTTGTAGAAGAGCAGCAGCGTTCCGTCCCCGGCCCGGTGCAGGACGGGATTCCAGGTCGGGAAGCGCTCGTCGCCCGTCGAGCCGTCAGCGACGGGGCTCGGCGGACTCCAGGCGCCGTTGCGCCGCAGCGAGGTCCAGATCCGGACGTCCGGATCGCCCTCGCCGGTGCCCGCGAACCAGGCGGCGAGAAGGTCCCCCCGCGCGGTCTCGACGAGCGTCGACGCGTGGCATTCCCGGGTCGGTAGATCGACGAAGACGAAGCCTCGTTCGAGCAGGGCGGCATCGGACCCCGGCAGTTCGGCTCGCAGCGTGGGAACGCCGATCAGGACGACGGCGAGCGCCAGCGACGCGGTTCGCCGGCGGATCGAGTCGAGGGTGGTGGTGTGCATCGGGTCGGGCAGGATACCGTTGGACTTCGTTCGGATTGCCGGGAGTCTTACATGAGTGCAGCGCGTCGGAAATTCTGGGGCTGGGGATTCGAGGGCCAGGGACTGGATCCGCAAGAGCGAGAAGCCGTGCGCGCCCGAGTCGCCAGGTCGTATGGGGTCGACGATCTTCCGGATTCGAAGCAGCCGCGGGTGGAGGAGTTCGAACTCCGGCCGTCGAGGGTGTCGCCGCCCGCCTCGCTCGCCGAGATCTGCCGCAGTGAACCCTACGAGCGGATTCTCCATGCCTACGGTCGATCCTTCCCGGACAGCGTCCGGCTGTTCCGGCGGGAGATCCCGGAACCGCCCGACTTCGTTGCCTATCCGCGGCGTGAAGAGGACGTCACCGCCCTGTTGGACTGGGCCGATGGCGCAGGCGTCGCGGTGATTCCCTTCGGCGGTGGATCGAGCGTCTGCGGTGGAGTCGAGACCGCGGTGGGTGACAGCTACCGTGGCGTGGTGTCACTCGACATGACGGGTCTCGACCAGGTCCTCGAAGTCGATCGCCAGAGTCGCGCCGCCAGGATCCAGGCGGGCGTCCGCGGCCCGCACCTCGAGGCCCAGCTCAAGGAGCATGGCTACACCCTGCGTCATTTTCCGCAGAGCTTCGAGCACTCGACGCTGGGCGGCTGGATCGCCACCCGCTCCGGAGGCCACTTCGCGACCCTCTACACGCATATCGACGATTTCGTCGAATCGATCCGCGCCGTCACGCCGAGGGGCCTGTGGGAGTCGAGGCGGCTGCCGGGCTCCGGTGCCGGTCCGAGTCCCGATCGCATGATGATCGGATCCGAGGGCATTCTGGGAGTGATCACCGAAGCCTGGATGCGACTGCAGGATCGGCCGGTGCATCGCGCCTCGAGTGCCATCCGTTTCTCGAGCTTCCTGGCCGGAGCGCAGGCGGTCCGCGCCATCTCGCAGTCCGGACTGTTTCCTTCGAACTGCCGACTGATCGATGCCGACGAAGCGGCCGGCAGCGGCGCGGGCGCAGACCCCGGGGCTTTGCTGGTGCTCGGCTTCGAGTCGGCGGACCATCCGGTCGATCCGTGGATGAGCCGGGCGATCGAGATCGCGATGGAGGCTGGAGGACAGATCGGTTCAGACGGCGAGAGTCACCGGGAGGGGGCGGTGGGAGCGTGGCGCGACGCGTTCATCGCGGCGCCCTTCCTGCGAGAGATCCTGACCCCCGCCGGGGTGATCGCGGACACGTTCGAAACCGCCGTCCCGTGGAACCGATTCGAGGAGTTCCATGCCACCGTCCAGGCATCGGTGCTACGGGTCCTGCGCGAGGTGAGTGGGCGAGAGGGCAGGGTGACCTGTCGATTCACCCACGTCTACCCGGACGGCCCGGCTCCCTATTTTTCCTTCCAGACCCTCGGCGAACCGGATTCTCAGCTCACCCAGTGGCGTGAGATCAAGGCGGCGGCGAACGAGCTGGTGACCTCCCTGGGAGGGACGATCACCCATCACCACGCCGTCGGCCGCGATCATCGACCCGGGGGGTACGACGTCCAGCGCCCGGAACTGTTCGCCCAGGCGCTGCGGGCCGCCAAGCAGGTGGTCGATCCGAATGCGATCCTCAACCCCGGAGTGCTGATCGAGCCGGAGGGTCGCAGCGTCGGGATCACCGGAGCGATGGACTGACGGTCGTTACCCGGGTCTGCATCCGGTTCGCGGCCAGGTTCAGGGAGCGATGGCGGGTACCGGCGGCGTCAGTTCCCAGCCCTCCAGCGTGCCGAGGAGATCGAGCGCGGTGATCGCCGAGCGTAGCGGCGTGACCGTGATCTCGCCGGCCTGGTAGGCATCGAGGTCGCTGTCCCTGGGAGGACGGCGGTTCTTCTTGAACTGCACCCGCCAGATCTCCTTCGGTCCCTCTCCTTCGACTTTCTCGAAGCCGAGTGCCTCCCACTCCGGCGCACCGAGGGGTGCTACGCGGATCGACTCCGGCCGGCGGGTGGCGACCGCGGGAACGTTCACCGATACGGCGACACCCTGGTCGAGTCCGGCTTCGAGCCACTTCCTGACGATGTCGGCGGCCACGCCGGCGGCGACGTCGAAGACGTGAGCTCCCTTGTCCTGGGATACCGCCACGGCCGGCAGTCCCTGGCTGGCCGCAGTGATCGCGGCTCCGACGACTCCCGACGCGAGGGCGTCGTCGCCCAGCGTACTGCCACGGTTGACGCCGGCGATGACGGCATCGAAGGGGCGCTCGGAAGTCAGGGTCGCCAGCGCCCAGACGACCGCATCGACCGGCGTGCCGTCGACCGCGTAGGCGACACTGGCGCCGCGAATCCTCGCCGGCTCGACCTGGAGCAATCCGGAGGGCAAGGTGCGTGCGAAGCCCTGGTAGGAGCGATCCTCGCTCGGGGCGACCACGACGATCTCGCCGAGTCCGGCCAGGGCCTTGACGGTCTCCTTGAGCGCGGTGGCATCGATGCCGTCGTCGTTGGTCACCAGGATCCTGTAGTCCTGGGCGATGGCGGCGCCGGCCAGCAGCAGGGCGATGCCGAGCGCCAGGGTGCAACGGCCGACCGCCGAGAGATGGACTGAGGTCGTTCGGGTCTCGTTCATGGAACCTCCGTGGATGGCTGGCCCGATTCTAGACCGTCATGCTTTCGCAGCGGAACGCCCAGGCCGTTCGGGGCCGGTGGTACTCTCACGCCCCATCCGTCTTGCTGGCGAGGCGGGAACGAGGAGAGTGCGATGATCGATCTCTACTTCTGGCCGACTCCCAACGGCTTCAAGATCACGATCTTCTGCGAGGAGGCGGGTGTTCCGTACCGGCTCATTCCGGTCAACATCGGCGCCGGCGATCAGTTCAAGAAGGACTTCCTGCTCATCAGTCCGAACAACCGCATGCCTGCGATCGTCGATCCCGACGGGCCCGATGGCAAGCCGATCTCCGTTTTCGAGAGCGGCGCGATCCTGATCTATCTGGCCGAGAAGGTCGGCCGGTTTCTGCCCGCCGAGGGAGCGGCCCGTTACGACGTCCTGCAGTGGCTGATGTGGCAGATGGGCGGTTGGGGACCGATGCTGGGACAGAACCACCACTTCCGGATGTATGCGCCGGAGAAGCTGCCGTACGCCGTGGACCGCTACACCAACGAGGCGAAGCGCCTCTACAACGTCCTCGACTCGACGCTCGCCGACCACGAGTTCATGACCGAGCATTATTCGATCGCCGACATGGCGACCTTCCCGTGGGCTCTGTCGTACAAGCGTCAGGGGATCGACATGGAGGACTTCCCGAACGTTCGTCGCTGGTTCGACATGATGAAGGAGCGTCCGGCGGTCCACAAGGCGATCGAGGTCGGCAAGGAGATGCGACGCGATCTGGCCAAGGGGATGACCGAGGAGACCCGCTCGGTCCTGTTCGGCACAGAGCAGTTCAAGCCCCGAGATCGCTGAAGCCGTGTCCCGCTCGTCGATCGAGATGCGCGCCGGCAGGCTCCGGGCAGCGGCAGGAGGGTTGGCGGCACTCGTTCTCATTTCCTTCGTTCCCGGCTGCGCTTCCGATCGTCGCGCCGACGACTGTGGCGCGTCGGCGGAGTCCGGCCCGCTGACGATCGCCGCGATCCAGGGCGCCTGCCATGTCTCGCCCCGGGTCGGGGAGACCGTGTCGGGGGTCGTCGGGGTGGTGACTGCGGTTTCCTCGCGCGACCCGCGCCACGGCTTCTGGATCGAGAGCCCGACCCCGGATGCCGATCCCAGGACTTCCGAGGGCCTGTTCGTTGAAGTCGGGGAGCGGGGTCCGAAACCAGCCCTCGGCGACCTGGTCGAAGTCTCGGGAACGGTCGTCGAGGCAGGCTTCAGTGCCGAGGAACTCACCGTGACGACCTTGCGTGGTGACTGGGTGAGAGTCGCTGGGGAATTCGCTCCTCTTCCTCCTCCCCAGCGCCTGGGTGCCGGAGGGCGACCGATTCCGGCGGCCGACTTCGGAACGGCCGACGGAGTCAACGAGGTCGAGGCCGAGGCCCTCGACTACTTCGAGAGTCTCGAAGGCATGCGCGTCAGGATCGACGACGCCTGGGTGACCGGGGCGACTCGGAGCTTCGGCGAGATCGTCGTCCTGGCCGACGCGGGTGTCGGCGTCGAGTTGCGCAGCCGCCGCGGCGGCGCGGTGGTCTCTGACGGCGACTTCAATCCGGAGCGTCTTGTGCTCGACCCGGGTCGGGTCGGGATCGAGGCCCCGCAGGTGAACGTCGGCGATGCCTTCGACGGTGCGATCGTGGGCGTCGTCGATTACAGCTTTTCCAACTACAAGGTCGTCCCGACCCAGGACCTGCCACGGGTCGTCAAGAGCTCTGTGCGCCGGGATTCGACGGAGCTGCAGGACTCGGCCGCGGTGCTGTCGATCGCCACGTACAACGTCCTGAACCTCGGCGGCGACGACCCCGACTCGACCTTCGACCGGCTGGCGCGCACGATCGTGAAGGACCTCGCCTCGCCGGCGATCGTGGCGCTGCAGGAGGTGCAGGACGACGACGGACCGGCCGACACCGGGCGGGTGGGTGCGGATCGGACGCTGGCGAAACTGTGCGATGCGATCGTCGCTGCCCGGGGCCCACGCTACGAGTGGTTCCAGATCTCGCCCGTCGACGGGCTCGACGGCGGGCAGCCGGGCGGCAACATCCGGGTCGCCTACCTGGTCGATCCCGAGCGCGTTTCAGCGCGGCGACGCGGTCGCGCGGGCGCCGGCGACGAGACCGTCGTGCTTCCTGGCCCCGAGTTCAGCGCCAGCCCGGGGCGCATCGGCACGGCTTCCGAAGCCTTCGAGGGAGTTCGCAAGTCGCTGGCCCTGGAAGTCGAGTTCGCCGATCGAGTCCTGTTCCTGATCAACAATCATTGGATCTCGAAGCGGGGTGACGACCGTCTCCAGGGCGCCCGCCAGCCTCCGATTCAGGGTACCGAGGAGAAGCGCCTGGGCGCTGCGAAGTGGATCGCGGGCCTCGTCCGCTCCCTCCTGGATGAAGATGCCGAGGCTCGCGTGGTCGTGTTGGGAGACCTCAACGAACACGAGTTCCGAGCCCCGGTGCAGGCCCTGGTGGACGCCGGCCTGGTCAACCTGGTGGAGGAGGGAATCGAGGCCACGGATCGTTACAGCTATGTCTTCGAGGGCAACGCCCAGATTCTCGACAACGTCCTGGTCAGTCCCGCCCTGGCGCGCAGCGATCCCCAGATCGACATCGTGCACGTCAACGCCGAGTTCCCGGATCGCTTCCAGGCCAGCGACCACGACCCCATCCTGGTTCTCCTGCCCTTGGACTGACGCGTTCGCCCTGGTGCGCCCTCGACCTAGGGGTTCGAGTCGCCGATGCAGGGAGCGGCCACCCAGGAGGCGTAGTGGTCGAGAGCCTCGGCGATCGTTCGAACGGCGGCTCCCGGGTGATCGCGGAGCGCATCGAGCCACGCGGCTCGGGCGTCCGGTGCGATGCTGAGAGCGGGTGAAACCGCGCAGAGGTGATGGGCCTGACGAGCGAAGAGGCCGGCATAGCCGATCGGGCGGATGTCGGTCGACAGTTCCAGCTCCGCGAAGCCGTCGTCTTCCCCAGGAGTCGATGGGGGAGGTGCCGTGAGCGTCGGCGAACCGGGTGAGGATCCTCCTCCGGTCAGCCCCCGGCCCGGGGCCAGGATCGCGCCGCGAACCTGTCTCGGTCGGGAGCCCGCGAGCAGCAGCGCGATCCAGGCGCCGAGGCCCGATCCGAGCACGGTGACCTCTCCGAGGAACGGCAGGGTCGCGTCGGCGTCACCGAGGAGGGCTTCGGCGGTGTAGCCGCCTCCCGCCGGTCGATCGGATTCTCCATGCCCGGTGAAATCGAGACCCCAGACAGGCCCGGGCCAGCGCCGGCAATGCTCGGAGTCGAGGTCGTCGGCACGACCGCCCAGTTCGTGAAGAAAGAGCAGGCGCGGCCCGGGGGCTTCCTTCAGCGAGTGGAGGGCGACTTCGACCCGGCCGTGGACGAGTCTCTTCACCGGGCTGCGCTCTGCTCGAGGAACTCGAGAACGCGCTCGGAGATCGCGTCGGGTTCCTCGATGTGGAGAAAGTGGCCGCAACCGTCGACGGCTTCGACGCGAGCGCCGCCAGGCAGATGCGGGCGAACGTCGTCCGGCAGCGTTCCCCAGCCCATCGGTTCCTGTTCGGTCGCCAGCAGGGCGAGCAGGGGAGGACGGAGCTTCGGAAGTCGTCGAAGTCCCCAGTCCGGTCGCCACGGGCCGACGCCGAACATTCCCAGCCTCGGATCGAGCTTCCAGCGCCAGCCGTCCGGGTCGCGGCGGGCGCCCACCGAAACCAGGTAGCGCAGCCAGTCCTCCGACAGCCTGGGATTCATTCGACCGCGTCGTTCGGCGAGTTCGGCGAGGGTGCCCGGGCGGCGCGCGTGGGACGGCGGCCGCCGGCCGCGATCGAGCCACGTGGAGAGGTGCTGGTCCCTGCGGCGGACGCGTTCGGTGAGACTCATGTCGGCCGGAGCCTTGCGTGGCCGGCTCGACGGCAGGCCGTCGAGGTTGACGTAGACGCGGACGCGATCGGGGAACTGGAGGGCGAGTTCGTTCATCAGTCCACCGCCCTTCGAATGTCCCACGAAGGCGACGGACGGAGGCAGCGTGTCGAGGACGCTGAGCGCGTCCCGCAGGTCGGCGGTCCAGCTGTAGAGGCAGGCGTGCTGCGAGTCGCCGTGGCCTCGGTGGTCCCAGGTGACGACCCGCCAACCGGCGGCCGCGAGTCGGGGAGCGACCGCGTCGAAGGTGCGCCCGAAGTCGTTGCCGCCATGCGCCAGCAGAAGCGTCGGATCCGACTCCCTGCCCCATTCATGGACCGCGATGCGGACTCCGTGGCTGTCCACGCTGCGTTGCCGATCCGGGGCCTGGGCCCCCGGAAAGGAGACCGGCTCGCTGTCGGAGTGAGCCTGCGCTGGGGCATCCATCGGAGTTGGATTGTAGGGGATGGCGAGGGGATCACGCCGATTCATGACCGAAGAGATATTGTTAGTTGCTTGATAATGGTGATTGACTTGGTAACAAATAGAACTTACGATCCCGGACAGACGATGCGACAGGCGATCCAGACAGTCCGGCAGCGAGGTGAGTCGTGAGCCTCGCCCTGGCCCGCTGCCCTGAGGAGTTCGCCGTCGAAGACCCCTTCGGCGAGAACTACGAGTTCGGTCCCCATACCGACACGGAGGACTTCATCTGCTGGTTCCTGAACCGCTACAGGGGCTGGCGAATGGTGATGACCACGTCGTTCGGCATGGAAGGCTGCGCCCTCGTCGACATGATCTCCCGTCGGGATGTCGAACTCGAGGTGGTGTACCTGGACACCGGATTCTTCTTCCCGGAGACCCACGATCTGATCCAGCGCATGAAGCTGCGCTACCCGAACGTCACGTTCACGAGTCGAAAGACCGACCTGACGGTGCAACGGCAGGCCGAGTTGTACGGAGACCGGCTGTGGGAGAGCGATCCGGACCTCTGCTGCAAGCTTCGGAAGGTCGATCCCCTCGCCGAGGCCATGCAGCATGTCGACGTCTGGGTGAGCGGGCTGCGCCGATCGCAGTCGTCATCGCGCGCCGGACTCCAATTGATCGAGTTCGACTCGCGCTTCGACGTCGTGAAGCTGAATCCCCTGGCCTACTGGGAACGCGAAGATGTGTGGAACTACGTCCAGGACAACGACGTGCCCTACAACGAACTGCATGAGAAGGGCTTCCCGACGATCGGTTGCACCCACTGCACCCGGCCGGTGGAGGGTTCCCGGCCGACGCAGTACACTCGACTCGGCCGCTGGAGCGGCTCCGAGAAGACCGAGTGCGGCCTGCATCTGACTCCCTGAAGCGCGCCCCGGCATGACCGGGGTTCTCCTGGCCGCCCACGGTTCTGCGGATGGAGAGGTCCAACTCGCGGTCGAGGAGATCGCCCGCGGCCTGGCCGATCGGCTCGCTCTTCCGGTGACCACCGGATTCCACCTCGGGACTCCGGGCTTCGCCGAGGCGGCGAGCGCCGCGGCCGGCGATCCGCTCGTCGTGCTGCCGCTGATGCTGGCGAGGGGATACTTCAGTGGCAGCGTGCTGCCCGAGGCGGTCGGCGAGTCAGAGTCTCCTGCGCGGCAGGTCGTCTTCGCCCCGCCCCTGGGCGCCCACCCCCGACTTCCCGCCCATCTGGCGGCCAGAGCGCATCGTGCGGCAACCCAGGCTGGTTTCTCGAGGCCCTTCGTGGCCCTGATCGGCCACGGGACAGCGCGCGACCCCGCGAGCCGTCGGACCGCGCTCGAAGCCGCCGAGGAGATCGAAGTCGCTCTCGGAGCTCCTTGCCGGGCGTTCTTCCTGGACGATTCTCCTTCGGTCGACCTGATCGCGCCGCAGGTTGGGGATGGCGACCTGGTGGTGCTGCCCTTCCTGCTGGGAGGCGGCCGACACGCGACGGCCGATCTCGAGCGAGCCACCGAGCGTGAAGCGGGCCGCCGGTCGATCCTGGAGCCACTGCTCGAAGATCCGGGACTGGCGGACTTCCTGGTGGATCTCGTCGAGGGCGAACTCGCCGACCGTGGCTAGTCCGACGGAGAGGCGAGCACGTCCATCATCTCGCGGACGCTGGTGAACTTCTCCCGGACCTTGCCGGCGGCCTTGCCTCGTTCGACTTCAGCGACGTCCAGCCGTTTCCAGTCGTCGTAGCTGACGACGGTCAGTCCGTCGTCGGCGAGGCGGCGGTCGATGGCCTCCCGGGAGGGCTTCGCGGCGGCTGGAAACGCCCCTTCGCGCAGGTCCTCGAGCATCAGGGAGACGGTTTCGTTGGAGTCTGCGACGTTGCTGCCGATCAGGCCCCGGGGTCCGCGCTTCGCCCATCCCACGACGTAGCGGCCGGGCTGGATCGCGCCGGACTCGTCGGTGATCCGGCCGCCGAGATTGGCCAGCACTCCGCGTTTCTCGTCGAAGGCGACTCCCGGGATCGGCAGGCCCCGATATCCGACAGCCGTGAACGCGATCTGGAAGTCCTCGGTCCAGCAACGACCGGTTCCCCGCGGGCGAGGCGTACCGTCGCCGGCTTCATAGAGCTCGTTGCGCTCCAGCCGAACGGCACCGAGTCGCCCCTCCTGCCTGATGAACTCGGAGGGGGAGACCAGGAGTCTGAGCTCGATCCGCTTCGCGGCTCCCGAAGGTGGGCGTTTCGCCTGCTCGGCCAGGTACTCGACGTTCTTGCGGGCATTGCTGTTCTCGGGGTGTTGGTCGAGCCAGCGGGTGCTGAGCTCATCGAGAGCGGCGTCCTCGGCCGTGATCCTGAGATCGGCCGACTCGAGGGCGCCGATCTCCTTGATCTCCTTGTTGGTGAATGCCGCCTGGGCGGCTCCCCGACGGCCGACGACGACGATCTCCTCGATCGTCGACTCGCGCAGGGCCTCGAGGGCGTGAATCGCGATGTCGGTCGAGGCCAGTTCGTCGGGATCCTGGGCCAGGATGCGAGTGACGTCCATGGAGACGTTGCCGTTTCCGACCACCAGGGCACGGCGGCAGCCGGCGAGGTCGAACTCGAGATCGCGGTAGTCGGGATGGCCGTTGTACCAGCCGACGAAGGCGGTCGCCGAGTGGACTCCCGGAAGATTCTCGCCCGGGACCCTCAACAGGCGCTCGCCCTCGTTGCCGGTCGCGAAGACGATCTGGTCGTAGTGCTCGGCGAGGGCGTCGACCGTGAGATCGACTCCGATCTTGACGTTGCCGCAGAACCTGAACTCGGGCCGCGCTGCCAGCTTGTCGTAGACCCGCACGACAGCCTTGATGTTCTGATGATCCGGGGCCACGCCACCACGCACCAGTCCGAAGGGTGTTGGAAGGCGATCGAAGAGATCGACCTCGACCGCGAACTCCTCCTGTTTGAAGAGCGCGGCGATCGCGTAGAAGCCCGAGGGTCCCGAACCCACCACGGCGATCCGCACCGGCCTTTCAGCAGTCCCCAGGGCGTGGTCGGTCATGACGTCCGGTCGGGTTCTTCTTGCGAAAAGCTTCGGCACCGGGTGCCGGAGGACCCGTATGATAGGCGCGCCTGAGAGGGGGCGCAAGTGAGCCCCGATGCGGCCGAGGCGATCGAGGAGAACGAAAGATGCGTATCGAGGACCTGAGGGGACCGGCGGAAGCGAACTGCCGAATCGAGCCGGATTCTCTCCATTCAGTGGTCAGTGGGATCTTCGAGAAACTCGGGGTTCCACCCGGCGACGCTCGCGACGCCGCCACCGTTCTGGTGCAGGCCGATCTTCTCGGCGTCGATTCGCATGGTGTTTCGAACTACATCCAGTTGATCTATCGACCCGGGCTGAAGCGAGGCTGGATCAACGCGACTCCGCGCATCGAGACCGTCCGGGAGACACCCATCTCGGCGCTCATCGACGGCGATGGAGGCCTGGGACTGGTGGTCGGGACCCGGGCCATGGAGCTCGCCGTCGCCAAGGCTGAGGCGACCGGGGTGGGAATCGTCGCGGTGCGCAACAGTCGCCACTACGGAATGGCGGGGTTCTATTCGATGATGGCGCTCGAGCGCGATCTGATCGGACTGTCGCTGACCAACGCCGAGCCCCTGGTGACACCGACCTTCGGCGCGACGAGAAAGCTGGGCACCAACCCGATCGCGGTGGCCGTTCCCACCGGACGCGAGGCACCGTTCCTTCTCGACATGGCGACCTCGACCGTTCCCTACGGCAAGATCATGCTGGCGCGGCGGCTGGGGATCGAGATCCCGACGGGCTGGGCTGCCGACGAGGACGGCCTGCCCACCAACGATCCGGAGATCGCCTTCAAGGCCAGGAACCTGCTGCCCCTTGGCGGAACGCGCGAACAGAGCAGCCACAAGGGGTTCGGCCTGGGAGTCGTCGTCGACATCCTGACCGGTATTCTGTCGGGTGGCGGTGTGCCGACCGAAGGCAATCCGGCCAACCACGTCGGTCACTTCTTCGCCGCCCTGCGAGTCGACGCCTTCCTGCCGATCGAGGAGTTCCGGGAAGGGCTGGACGAGTATCTGAGAGACCTCCTGGCGACGCCGACGATGCCCGGTGAAGACGAAGTCATCTACCCCGGGGTGATCGAGGAGCGAACGAAGAAGGAACGCAGCGAGTTGGGCATCCCTCTCCACCAGGATGTCGTCGACTACCTCGCGAAGCTAGCGAGCCAGCTCGGCGTCGAGGCCGAGCTGGTTCGAAGGGACTGAGCGCGGATCCGGCGAGTCTTTCAGGGCGTCGCTTCGAGGCCCTTCAGAAGCTCAGCGTTCTCGATCTTCCACTGCTCGACGTCGGTACGCAGCTCCTCGCGAAGTCTCTCCAGGCGCTCGGCCATCGGAGCCATCTGCGCCGCGATGTCCTCGCGTAGCGCCTCGAGCTCCTCGGCCTTCGGTCGGATCTCGCCGGCCATCTCGCGGGCACGCCGCCGGAACTCCTCGATCTCCTCGGGACTCGGGCGCTGTCGATCGACAGCGTAGCGCTCCATCAGTCTCGACATCTCGACGGCGAGTTCTTCATGCTGGCTCGAGATCGAGGTGGCGATCCGGGAGATCGGCTCGGCGATGTGAGAGATCTCGCTCCAGATGTCGGCGCCTCCGACCCTCGACCCGATGATGCCGCCGAGGTCGCCCATCGCTTCGGCGAGTTCGTGGACCTCGGCCTCCAGCTGGTCGCGCTCCGCGCCGGCTTCCATCTTTTCGAGTCGCATGGCCTTCGCTTCGAGCTGCTTTTCGAGAAGCTCCATCGATCTCTCGAGTTCGACCTCGAGGATCTCCATCTGTCCCTCGATCAGCTCTTCGATGCCTTCCATGTCGCGTTCGAGAGTCTCCTCGAGCGCCTCCATGGCGGCTTCGACTTCGGTCTCGATGACTCGTTCGAACTCTTCGAAGGCCTGCTCGAGTTCTTCCTCGAGAGCCTCCTGCTCTTCTTCGCTGAGCTCGGCGTCGACTTCCGGGGCCTCGACTTCGACCTCGACCGTGGTTTCGGTTTCGGTCTCGACCTCAGCCTCGATCTCGAACTCGATCTCGGGCGAAACTTCGTTCTCCTCGGCAGGGGCGACGGGAGAGGATGCCGCCGTCGGGGACGTTGGCGCCGCCGCCGGTCGAGGAGCTACGGCCGGTTTCGGGGTTGCCACCGGCGTGGTCGCCCTCGCTGGGAGCGGAGGAGACGGTGCTGGAACCCTCTCGATCTCGAGCGCTTTGGCGGCTTCCGGCTGGGGACTCTTCTCGCTCGGTGTTGGCGGCGCCGGCTGCCGCCGGGACTGCGCTTCCCCGGCTTCGGCCGACTTCGAGGCCGAGGTCGCGAAGGCTGGGATCTTCACGATGCGTGCTCCGGGCAGGGACGGCGAGGCCTTGGGGTTGGCGAGCGCCGGCGTCAGGACGAGGACCGCGCCGGCGAGAGCGAGACCGAGCGCGGCTCCCCAGCCCGAGGAGGGCAGGCGGGTCGCGCGGCCGTCGGCGAGTCGGTGGACGCGACTGCGAAGGTCCGCCTTCGGCGGGTCTGCGAGGGCTGTCCCGACGGGCAGCGGCGAGCCGAGACTCCAGCGGGCGATCGTGGTCAGGGAACTCGCCAGGGCCATCGGATGTCCCGTGATCTCGGCGGCGCGGCCGTCGCAGCTCAGTTCCGCACGTTGTGCGAGTTCACGACAGGCGCGACGATTCAACGGCTGGAAGAAGAGCAGGGCGGCGGTCCACCGCGCCATCGCCTGCCAGAGTGGGTCACGACGCTCGTGGTGGGCCATCTCGTGAGCCAGGACTGCCTCCTGTTCGTCGATCGAGAGATCGTCGACGAGGCGTTGGGGAAGACAGATCTCACGGCGCAGCCAGCCGTGTGCGAAGGGAACGGGGAGCCGCTCCGAGACACTCACCTGGATCGGTCGACGCAGCTCGAGGCGGGTTGCGAGTCGTCTGGCTCGCACGACCAGTTCGGGGTGGGTGAGGGGACGGCGGTCGCGAAGGCGAAGCCGAAAACGGATCTGGCGCACGCCCAGCACGGTGCAGGCCAGGGCTGCCGCAACGCTCCAGCCGAGGGCGACGATCTGACGCCAGGAGAGCTCGGGACGGCTGGGCCCCCGAGCCGGCGAGCGAGTGGGGCTCGCGGCCGGCGACGGCGTCAACTCGGGGGCCGGGCCGCGAAGGTCGTCGGAGTCCTGGCGACCGAGTCGAGGGCCGACGGGCGGATGCGTGCCGTCGGGGCCGCCTCGATTCGCTCGACGGAGACGAAGTGCAGGGTTCCTGTCAGGGGGTTGAGTCCGAGGCCGACCTGGAGTGTGGCTGTGAGGACACCGGCGAGCAGGGCGGTCCTCCACAGCGATTCGCCGGCTCGGGGCAGGCGTGCCTGCAGCAGCCAGGCCGCTCCCAGCAGGAGGCTGCTGTGGAGCAGATAGGTGACGAGCCACGAGCCGAGATTGTCGAGGGTGGCGTACGGATCGAAGGTCATGCGTCTTCCTCCTGACGATTGCGCTCGGCGAGCAGTGATTCGAGTTCTTCCAGATCCTCGGCGTCGACGTCGTGGGCTTCGATGAGGTAGCTGACCAGCGCTGCGGGTGATCCGTCGAACAGTCGCTCGGTGATCTCGGAGACCATCGTCTGGCGAACCTCCTCCTCACTGGCAGTCGCCTGGTAGATGTATCTACGTCCTTCGGTGCGATGGGTTACGACGCCCTTCTTCTCCATCTTCACCAGCATCGTGGCGATGGTGGTCGTCGCCAGCCCACGCTCTTCGAAGAGGGCCTGGTGGACGTCGTTGACCGAAGCTTCGCCGCGTTGCCAGAGTACCCGCATGATGGCTAGCTGGAGATCGCCGAGTTTGTGAGTCTTGTGGGCCATGGGCTCTTCCTCTTGAGGTTCGGACTAGGACTACTCCTATAGTACTACCAGAGTAGTCGTAAAGTTTCAAGGAATTTCTCTGCGGCCCGCAGTGCGACGGCTGCCCGCGTCGTGATCGGCCGCGTCAGGAACGCAGCAGGCGTCGTCGGATCGACCGGCTACAGCCTCGATCCGGCGATCTGTTCGCGCAACAGCATCAGGATCTCGTCGGGCTCGGGAAAGCGTTCGGCTTCGAACTTCGAGAACAGCAGGCTGCCGTCGACTTCGACGTCGAAGACACCTCCGCGGCCGCGGATCAGTTCGACCTCGATGTCCAGTTCCGTCTTGATTCGTTCCGCCAGACCGGCGGCGCGGGGAAGGTAGTTTCAAGCCCCGCAGTAGGTGATGCTGACGTGCATGTCCAGTTCCTTTCGAGAGTCGCCGACCGCTCGGATTTCGAGGATAGCCGACGGCCCGACCTTCGATCCAGTGTCGGCGTTCACTCCGGCCGGGTCGAACTCTCCTGACTGAGATGAGAGAGGGCTGCAGCGTGATCCTCCCAGTTGCGGCCGTCGAAGTCGCGGATCGAGACGTCTTCGAGGGTTCCCGGGTCGATGCAGCGGACGTTGACCGACCAACCGTCGGGATTCGAACGCGGCACGTAGAACGGCTTGACACCACAGATCGAGCAGAACATGTGACGAGCCGTGCCGGTGTTGAACCGGTAGGTCGTCAGGCGCTCCTCGCCCGCGACGAGGCGAAACCTCGAGGCGGGAACGATCAGGTGCAGGAAGCCGGTGCGACTGCAGATCGAGCAGTTGCAGCGCTGGGCGGTGATGCGGGAGGGCGCATCGACCTCGAAGCGGACCGCCCCGCAATGGCAGCTTCCGGTGTGGGTCGTGTTCACGGCGGGAGATCGACGCGCTCAGCCGAGGAAGAGCGGCGTATGGATCATGAACATGGCGACCGCCGCGGCGAAGCCGATGGCAATGCCGTACCACGGGAGTTCCGACACCTCGAGGCGCGTCCTTCCCGAAAGGACGGCCGCGAACGGGATCAGCGAGGTTTCACTGAAGAAAGTCCTGAAGCGCTCCGGCTCGAGAGCCTTCTTCCTGGCGTCCTGGTGGGCGCAGCCCAGGAGTCCGAACAGTGTCAGGCCGCCGAAGAAGGCGACGTCGGAGAGATGGCCCTGCAGCAGCAGGTGCCCGATCCCGAGGGTGGCCAGCGGCACGAACATCGGGTGACGTGTGATTCGGCTGAGTCCGTAGGCCCGTGCTTCGCCCGTCGTTCCCATGCTCAGGGGGCTGGGCTGGAAGAGGGATGCCACGATGAAGGCGAAGCTCAGTGCCGAGATCGTCCAGGACAGTTCATAGACGCCGGGGATCGACCTCAGATTCCACAGGATCGGGCCGTCATGACGGTGGCGAACGTAGGTGGTCGTCAGCGGCACGAAGATCACCAGCGCGACGACCGAGTAGAGCCCCGCGTAGACCCTGGGTCCGAGGCGTGCGATCAGTCGGGGTCGCCACCGAACCGAGGCCGGAAGGATGTGGGTGGCCGCAAAGGCCAGCCAGAGAAGTGTGATCTGGAAAGCGGCAGACATGTCGGCGCATCGTACACCCGGTCTCGGCGGGGCGTGAGACGATACGGACTCAACGAATCCTGGAGACACACGTGTTCATCGCAATGAATCGTTTCAAGATCGCCCTGGGTCGCGAAGGCGACTTCGAAACCCTGTGGAGGGAGCGCGACTCCTACCTCGACGAAGTCCCGGGCTTCAAGAGTTTCCACCTGCTGCGGGCCGACAGCAATGAGGAATTCACCCTCTTCGCCTCGCACACCGTCTGGGAGTCGCGCGAAGCGTTCCAGGCCTGGACGGAGTCGGAGAGCTTTCGACAGGCCCATGCGCGCGCCCGTGCTCCGGAGGGCACCTATCTCGGTCATCCGATCTTCGAGGGGTTCGAGGTCGTGCTGTGAGACCGAGGCCGGCGGCGGTCGGCGCCGGTCCCAGGCTCAGCCGACGGCTCCTGCTGGGACTTCCGCTGGTTGCGATGGCCTGCCGCCGTGGTCCCCGGCCGCAACTGGAACGCTCGCCCGTCATCCTGCCGCCCCTGCGAGACCTGGCGGCCTCCTATGTCGATCTGGCAGAGAGCGACCGCGATCCACGACGTCTGTGGGGTCGGCTTGGGGGGTCGGATGCGGAACGCAAGGCATCGCGCCTGTTCACTCGCCAGATCGTCGACAGGGTCGATGATGCCTGGGTCGAGGACTTCGCCTTCCGAGCCCATCGCCCCATCGACTGGCGCCTCGAGGTGGTCGGCGGGGAAGCGCTCGAAACGGCGATGCCGATGCCGTTCGACGCGCGCCTGCCGGCTGGTCCGACCACGGCTGAGGTGGTGGAGGTCTCTGCCGAGGATCTGTCGAAGGCGGCCGGCCGCTGGGCGCTGATCCGCACCGACGGGGATTCCGGCCTGAGGGCGATCCGGAGCCTGGATCTCTACCAGCGGGCGGTCGCGGCCGGCGCGGCCGGGCTGGTGGTGTCGGCCGATCCGCGGCCGGGGCGCTGGCGCTTCGTGCCACCGGTGGACAAGGCCTTCGCCCTGCTCGACGAACGCTACCCCGACGGCGAGCGGCCGATCCCGGCACTGTGTTGCGATTTCGAGGACGGCGGGACGATCTCGAGAGCGGCTGCGGTTGCAGGTTCGCTGGGTTTCTCGACCGACTACCAGTCAGGTGAACTGCAGGGCCTGAACGCCGTGGGACTCCTGAGGGGTGCGACGGGTGGCGTAGACGACGCTCGCGGTCCGCGGCCTTCGATCGTGGTGATGGCCCATCTCGACGCCTTCTTCCAGGGCGCCCACGACAATGCCGGTGGCCTCGCGGTCCTCCTGGCGATGGCTCATCGACTGGCGCAGACGCCGCGAGCTGCTCGACCCGTCGACCTGTGGTTCGTGGCCCTCTCGGCGCACCACGATCGCTCGGAGGGACTCAGGGCCTTTCGCCGCGACGACCCCGAGCGTTGGTCGACCGTGGTGGACACCCTGCTCGTGGAGCACGTCGACGCCCAGGCCGGACTCGAGGGAGAGGAGGCGGGCTGGCCGGCGAACTTCAACGACGACCGCGTGGCCTACGTCGGGCCGGCGGGGCGACCCGAGATCGAGGAACTGCTGCCGGTCCTCGTTCGGACGACGGGTCTGATGACCGTCGCGCCGGAGGTCCGTCGCTCCTGCATCGGCGATCTACACGTCACTTGTGGAGAGCGTCCGGGGTTCTGCCTGATGCAGGCGGCGCCCTACTACCACACCGATCACGATACGTTGGACAAGTTGTCCGAGCGCGTGCTGGCCGGCGCCGTCGACTTCCACCTGAAGATCCTCGAGGTCATGGGCGGCGTCGACGGCGGACTGCTGCCCGCCCGCTCCCTGGCACCGGGATCTCCCTCCTGACAGCCCGGCCCCGGCACCGACCGTGGAGCCTCAACCGTCGCTCTGCAGGCCGCGCCAGTTGGCCTGCAGGCGCCGCATGCCGCCGAGCCAGCGGTCGTAGTCGGAGGTCTTGCGCTGCATGTAGGTGAGGACCTGGGGATGGGGCAGGATCAGGAAGGTCTCCTGGTCGATGGCCTGCACCACGGCCTCGGCGACGTCCTCCGGTTCGATCATTCCGTCGACCGAAGCGACGCCGTCTTCGTTGCCGGCCGTCATTTTCGAGCGCACCGCCTGCGGGCATAGAACGGAGACCTTGATTCCCTGGTCGCCGTGGGTCACCGAGATCCATTCGGCGAAGGCGACTGCCGCGTGCTTGGTGACCGCGTAGGGCGCGGAGCCGATCTGGGTGAGAAGGCCGGCCGCGGAGGCGGTGGAGCAGAAGTAGCCGCCACCCCGCTGCGTCCACCTCGGCACCATGTGGCGTGCCGCGAAGACGTGCGACATGACGTTGATCTCCCAGATCCGCTGCCAGGCCTCGTCGGCGACCTCGGCGCCGCCTCGAGTCCCGATTCCGGCGTTGGAGAAGAAGAGGTCGATGGGTCCGTAGGCTTCCTCGGCGCGGTCGATCAGGGTAACGATGTCGGATTCGAGAGCGACATTGGTCGGCACCGCGATGCCGCCGATCTCCTCGGCAACGGCATGCACGCCGTCGCCGTCGAGGTCGGCGCAGACGACTCGCGCGCCCTCGGCGGCGAAGCGTCGGGCGATGCCGCGTCCGATGCCGCTGGCAGCGCCGGTGATGACGGTGGTCGTGTTCTCGAGTTGCATGGCGGACTCCGGGTTGAATGGGGGAGGGGCCTGTCGGTCAGGATTCGTTCGGGTACGCCGGCAGCATCCCGGTCGGGGCCTGGATGCGGGTGGATCGCGGTACCTTCATCTCGACCAGGATGGTCTGGATCGCGACCACCGCCGAGTCGCTGTCGTGGACTCCGATGTCGTAGTAGACGCCGGCAGGCCCGACGCCGCCGGAGACGATCTCGCCGACGCCCTGAGCGATCAGGGCTTCGTCGAGCGGTACCTCGACGTCAGAGCCGCGCTCGACGAGCCAGTCCTCGCTGCGAAAGATCACTCGGAGTTGCTCGGCGTACATCGTGAGCCTTGGAGCCCGGAGGCAGGCGGGGCCCGATCGTACAGAAAGAGGCCTGCCGCGCTCAATCGTAGAACTGCGGCCTCGGCGGTCGAGGTCGCGCCGAGGGGCCCTTGCCAGTGTCACCGCGTGGCCGCGGTCTGCTCCGTCCACGGCAGAGCCGCCGGGAGTTCCGGTAGGAGAATCGAAATGGTCGGGGCGAGAGGATTTGAACCTCCGACCTCACGGACCCGAACCGTGCACTCTGCCAGGCTGAGCTACGCCCCGACGTAGGGTCTTTGGCCACCGAAGTGGCAGTCCGCAAGGCTGAGAAGAATACCCCCGGCGGGGGTCGGAAGCAAGCGCTTCGAGGTCCTTTCCGAAGCCGGCGCCGAGCCTCTCCGATCGGCGGCCGTACCGTGCCCCTGGGGTAGAGTGACGGCCGGTCGTTCGGCCCGGCCGTGCGCCCTCTGCACGATGACGCGAAGCTCGCTTTCTCCCGACCGATGGGCCTGGCCCCTGGTGGCGCTGCTGTTGGTGATCTTCGCCACGAGCGCGGTGGCGAGCCTGCGCCAGAAGTCCGGCACCTTCGACGAGGGCGCCCATCAGGGCTATGGCGCTCGCGCCCTCGAGGTCGGCAGCTTCGAGCGCATTTCGAAGCGCTGGGATTCGACCATGCCGGTGTCGGTCCTGAACGCGCTGCCGACGTTCTGGGCGCAGCGCAACGGAATCGAGGTCGGTCACTGGCAGAACCTGTTCTGGGGGCGTCTTCCGACCGTGGCGCTGGGCGTCCTGCTCGGTTTCCTGGTGGCGGCCTGGTCGCGTGAACTCTACGGTCCGAGCGCGTCGGTCGTGGCGGCCGTCCTGTACTGCTTCTCGCCCAACATCCTGGCCCATACACGGCTGATGACCACCGATCTGGCGACGGCGCTCGGGGTGTTCGGCGCCTGCTACGCCTTCTGGCGCTATCGACGCTCGCCGACGTGGGGTCGGATGGCGGTGGCCGGAGCCGCCTTCGGACTGGCCCAGCTGACGAAGATCACGGCCGCCTTCCTGCTGCCCGTCTTCCTGTTGATCCTGCTTTTCGAGGCGGCCTCCGAGTCCCGCCGCGCGGCCGCGCAGGGGACTCTCGGGGCGCCCCTGGCGACCGTCCTGGCGACCTGGCTTCGGCGCTCGAGGGTGCTGATCGTCTTTGCCCTCTTCGCCCTGGTCTTCCTGAATCTCGGCTTCATCGGCGAGGACACGATGCGTCCGTTCGGGGACTACTCGTTCGTCAGTCAACGTCTCCAGAAACTGCAGTCGGTCGAGCTCCTCGCCGGCGTACCGGTGCCGGTACCGGCGCCGGTCGTGCAGGGGGTCGACATGGTGTCTCGCGACCTGGAACGCGATCGTTGGATCTACTGCCTGGGCGACTATGCGCCGCGCGGCCTCTGGTACTACTTCCTGGTGGCCCTGGCGCTCAAGGTGCCGATCGGAGGGCTGGCGCTGTTCGCCCTGTCGGCGCTGCTGGTCGGCCGATTCGCTCCGGAGTCGAAGCGCGACACCGTGTTCCTGCTGTTGCCGGCCGGCTTCTTCCTGATCTACTTGAGTTTCTTCTACCACTACCAGATCGGTCTCAGGCACCTGCTGCCGGCGTTCCCACTCGCCCAGGTCTTTGCGTCGCGAGCGGCGCTGGTGGGGGAGCGTTGGTTCCGCATCGTGGGTGCAGGCGCCCTGGCTGCCTACGTCCTTGCGTCCGTGATGATCTACCCCCACTATCTGGCCTACTTCAACTCGTTCGCCGGCGGTCCCCTGAACGGCTGGCGCTACCTGGCCGATTCGAATCTCGACTGGGGCCAGGACAAGGCAGCGGCCCGTCGCGGCTACGTCGAGCGTTCCGAGGTGCCGGTGGTCATTCGGCCCGATGGCCCGACGGCCGGTCGGATCCTGGTCGACGTCAACAGTCTGGTCGGACTCAAGCCCCAACAGGCCGATCACTACCGCTGGCTGCGCGAGAACTTCGAGCCGATCGATCACGTCGGCTACTCGTGGCACGTCTACGACGTCGACCGCGAACGCCTGCAGGAGTGTTGCTCGGACGAGCTGCGACGCTACGAACGCCGCAAGGGCGAGGGCCGGGCCGGTCGTCGTCGGAGGGCGGCACAGCGAGCCGCCGAGGATCCGGGTTCATCGGTGGAGTCTGAACTGGCCGAATCGGAGAAAGAAGGAATCGAGGAATGAGAGAACGCGACATCGAGAACGTGGCGAAGACCGTCGACGACTATTTTCTGGGCATGTACCGATCCGACTCGCAGCTCATCCTGCGGGCCTTCTCGTCCGATGCCGTGATCGAAGGCCATACCGGCGGGCGCTACCACCGGATGACTCGTCAGGAGTTCGCCGACTTCGTCGCCGAGCAGCCTTCTGCGGAGAAGGCCGGGGAGCCCTTCGACATGCGAATCGTTTCGATCGACATCTCGGTGAATGCCGCGGCGGTGAAGGTCGCCGATCGCTACATCGGCAGGGACTTCATCGACTACCTCTCCCTGCTCGAAATCGACGGACGCTGGCGGATCGTCCACAAGAGCTGGTATTCGGCGTAGGGCGGCCCTGATCTGGGCAGGGCCTTCGAGCTCACTTCAGGGCGACGATCGCGCTCACTCCTGAGCGACGATCCCGCTCATGCCTGAGCGACGATCGCATGCCTCTCGCATTCTCGAGTTCCTGGAGGAATCGTGAACGATCGCGTGCCGTGATGGGTGCAGGGCCACCGGTGCTCTCGCCGCCGCTGCGCAGGTCGGCCAGGAGTTCGCGGGTCGCGATCGCATCGCCGATGTTCTCCTCGGTGAAGGGACTTCCGGTCGGGCCGATCACCCGCGCTCCGCGCTTCAGGCACCGTCCCGCCAGCAGGATGTCGGCCGTGATGACGATGTCGCCGATCTCGACCCGTTCCGCGATCCAGTCGTCGGCGACGTCCGGACCGGCCGCGACCTTCTCGAGCCGGATGCGCTCGTCGAGCGGAGTCCGCATCCAGGAATTGGAGACGAGGGTGACCTCGAGCCGATGTCGCCGAGCGACTTTGTAGATCTCCTCCTTCACGGGACAGGCATCGGCGTCGACATAGAGATGCATCGGATGAGATTCTCTCGGGCGGCTGAAATCGGGTTGGCGGGAGGCGCAGAGACGGCGCCGGTTCGTGGGCCGGATCGGGATTGTGACACGCAGGATTCGCCGAGGTGGGAGCCTCGGGTAGGCTGGCTGAGCATGGACTCCCTCTTCCGATCGGCCGGTCTGCTCCTGTCGACCTTCATCCTGGCCGTCGGATCGGCGGCCTGTTCGGGAGGGTCTGCCGCGAGTCCGCGCCTCCTGAAGCCGGACGAGTTGCGACGCCTGACGATCACTGGAGCGGTGAGCCCCCATCTGCCCATTCGATTCTCGGCGCAGATCCACAACGGCAACCCGGACATCACGATCACGGCCATCCGGCTGCGAGTCCACGGGCGGGAGATCGATCGCCTGAAGAGGATCGCCGCGGGAGAGACCGCCCGGGTCAGCGTGCAGTTCATCTATCCCGAGGATGCCGACTGGGGCCGAATCGATCCCGACGCGGTGCAGTGGAGCCTGGTCCAGGCGTCGGGGATCGAAGGGCCTCCATAGGGAGCGAGTTGGACCCATGGGTCCAGCTCGATCGGCGACGGCTGCATCGATGATGGAAGGGACCTCGAGCGACCGGCTCTTCGTTGAAACGGTTGCGCGGGCAGAACTCCCTGATGGGGGAGAATGGCGCAGCCATGAGTCGCGCCGCTCCCTCCTCGCCGGCTGAGCCGAGATCACCGCCGCAATCGCTCGTGAGGGCCTGGGCGTGGTGGCTGTCGGCGCCCCTGGTCGTTGCCGCTGGATTCGGCCTCATCCAGGCCTTCCCCTTCGGCCTGATGTACGACGACGGCTACTTCTACGCCCAGATCGCCTACAACCTGGGGACCCTCGGCGTGTCGACGTTCGACGGCCTGCATCCGACGAGCGGATACCATCTGGCGTGGGGCTTCGTGCTCGCCGCCGTCTCCTGGTGTGTCGACCTGGTCACGGCCGAACGCTCCGCCCATCTGTTCGCCTTCCTGCTCACCTTCGCGGCCCTCGCCTGGGCCCTGGCAGGACGGATTTCGAAGCGTTGGGCGCCACGTCTCGCGGTCCTGGTGCTGGTGGCGATGGCCACCCTGCTGATGGACACCCTCCTGCTGTCACTCGTCCTGGTCGCCCTGTCGCGTTGCCTCGAAAGCGGTGAGCCGGGAGGCCGGCGGCGATGGCTGGCCGATGCCCTGGTCGTCGCGGTCCCCTGGATCCGGATCGACGCCACCCTGATCGTCGTAGTCCACTGCGTGGTGCTGGCGATCCGCGGCGGCTCGAGAGAGGCAGCCCGTCGCGGGGGGGTCCTCGCCGTCGGCGTCGCTTCCCAGATCGGCTGCATGCTCTTCCTGTTCGGTGAACCGTTCTCGGTTTCGGCCGCCTTGAAGGTTTCGGCGGGCAGCTTCATGGGTTCGGTTGCCGAGAGCCTGACCGGGGTCGGGGGGGTCGTTCCGGGGAATGTCATCCGATCGCTGGTCTTCCTCGGTCTGCTCGCGGCCGGGGTGGGGGCGGCCTGGATCGGGCGCCGGGACGAGCGGGTCCTACGCAGGGCGTCGCTGGCTCTCGGCGCCGTGGTCTTCACGGCAGGGCATCTCGTCACCCATCCGATCCCGTTCTGGTGCTACCTGCCGGCCTGGATCCTGCTCTTCGATCTCGTCCTGACGACGCCGGCTCCTGCCGGCGGCCGTTGGCGAGCCCTGCAGCGCGCAGTGGTCTTCGGCCTGCTGGCGGTCGGAGTCGTTTTCCTGGCGCACAAGGTCCGACTGCACGTCAGCGGCCAGGAAATCAGCCGCGCCGCTCGACAGTTCGCTGCCGAGGTCGAAACCAGGGTGCCGGCCGACGAGCCGATCTACCAGATCGACGGCTCGGGCTTCATCGCCTGGTACTCGCAACGCCACGTGATCAACGGCGACGGCCTGGTCAACAGCCACGACTATGCCCGGCGGTTGCGTTCCGGGGCTCTGGTCGACTACCTCGAGGTCGAAGAGATCTGCCTGCTGATCGACAATCGCTCGCCGGTCGCGGGACGCATCGTCGACCACGCCGGTCTGCTGGTGACGCTCGAGGACGTCGAAGAGGTGGTCCGCACCTCAGGGTACGGACTCTTCCCGACCACCGACTTCGTCCTCTACCGGTTGCAGGCAGAGAGGTGCGACGGTTCGCTTGCCGGCCGGCAGGGCGCGGGCTGAGCGAAGGCTCCCGATGGCCTGCCGCTGCGCAGCGGTCGCTCAGCGCTGCAGGTCGCGAAAGGCCCAGAGCGCGCTGCGGGTCCTGACGTAGATCGTGTCGCCGTCGACGGCTGGGGTGGCGGTCGCCAGATCGTCCAGGTCGGAAACCGCCAGGGGGACGATCGAGCCGTCGGTCGGCAGCACGACCAACTTGCCCGAACGCGACAGCAGGTAGAACTTGCCGTCGGCGACGATCGGCGAGGCGTAGTAGCTGTCGACGGCGCCTTCGAGTCTGCCCTGGGCGATCACGTCACCCGTGGCCGCTCTCAGGGTCGTCGTCGCTCCGCGGTCGTCGACCATCAGGAGGACACCGTTGTGGACCACCGGGGAAGGCAATTGGGGGATCTTGCGGTGGTAGGTCCAACGCGTGTGGCTCAGGGTGAGATCGCCGCGTTCCCCGGCCGCCGGCAGCCGGATCGCGAGAATGCCATTGCGGGTGTCGAGCGCTGCCTGGAAGTAGGCCCAGTCCTCGAGGTCGTAGTTGTCGTCGCGAGCCAGATCGAAGAAGTCGAAGGCGTCGCGAGCCAGGCCCTCCGGAGCTTCGGTTGCTGAGATCAGGCCGTCGCCGTTCGAGTCGAAGTCGGCGACGAGGCGATCGAAGGGCTGTAGTTTGACGTTCTGGCCTTCGTCGTTCATCGGCATGGCGTAGCCGTTGATGAACAGCAGTCCATTCTCGACCGCCGGCGTCGACTTCATCTCGAAGGACAGGCCGCCGACCCACCACAGGCGCTCGCCGGTCGTCGCGGAGTAGCCGGTCAGGAAGAAGGAGCCGGGCAGCACGATCTGCAGCTCCCCTCCCTCGGGTCGGTGGAGGATCGGTGTGGAATGGCCGGTCCTGGCCTCGGGCCTGTCCGTACGCCAGACCTGCTCGCCGGTGTCGGCATCGAGGGCCAGCAGGAAGGAACCCTGTTGCTGGTCGACGGCCAGCACCACGTTGCCGCCCGCCAGGATCGGCGAGGCGCCGACGCCGTAGAGGTTGTTGAAGGGACCGAGGGGATGACGCCAGAGTTCCCGACCCTGCCCATCGTAGGCCAGCAGTCCGAAGTCGCCGAAGAACACCCAGGCCCGTTCTCCGTCGGTGACGGCCGACGGTGAAGCCGGTCCGTTGCGGTTGTCGAGAGGCTCGTTGCGGGTCCTCGGCGCTCGTTGCCGCCAGAGCTCCCGTCCGGTCGCCCGGTCGAGGGCCAGGGTGAAGAGGTCGTCGCCCTCCCAGGCAGTCAGGAAGATCCGGTCTCCGGTGAGGATCGGCGACGAGTCGCCGGCCGGGATCTCTGTCTTCCAGACCAGGTTCTCCTCTCGGCCGAAGGTGACCGGCAGCGCCTCGGTGTCTGCGGCGCCGTTGCCGTTCGGACCGCGGAAGCGCGACCAGTCGGCTCCCTCGGCGAGGGCGGTCGCGATCGGGAGGAAGCCGAACAGGGCGGCCGCAAGCAGGGTTCGAAGAATTCGGCTCATGAGGTTTCCAGGGGGATCGATCGTCGCCGGGTGCCTGCGACTGGAGTGTTCCCAGAAGGTCGGTCAGCGGGGTCGGGAGAGACCCGTGCAGCGTTACGCTAGGCTCAGCCTATGTCAAGGATGGGACGACGAGCGTTTCTGGCCGGTGCGGCAGCGACCGGAGCCGGACTGGCGTTGGGCGATCCGATTGCGGCGATCGCTCCGACCCAGCCTGCGTCGACGAGAGAATCGGCCGAGGTCTCGGCTTCCTCTCGATTCAAGCTCGACTACGCGCCCCATTTCGGCATGTTCCGTCACAGCGCCGGCGACGACCTGATCGATCAGCTCCGCTTCATGCACGACGAGGGCTTCCGGGCGCTCGAGGACAACGGCATGGCGGATCGTTCCCCCGATCTCCAGGAGCGGATCGCCGTCGAGATGTCACGGCTCGGCATGCGGATGGGAGTCTTCGTGGCCCACACGTCCTGGGGCGCGGTGAGTTTCGCCTCGGACGATGCCGCGATCCGCGACTCGATCCTCGCCGACATGCGACGAGCGGTCGCCGTGGCGAAGCGCGTCAACGCGAAGTGGTGCACGGTCGTGCCGGGCGAACTCGACCCGGGCCTCGAGTGGGAGTACCAGACCGCGAACGTGATCGACAACCTCAAGCGCTGCGCCGAGATCCTCGAACCGGCCGGCCTGATCGCCGTGCTCGAACCCCTCAACCACTGGAGCAACCATCCGCGGGTCTTCCTCACCGGGATCCCGCAGGCGTACCAGATCTGCCGGGCGGTGGGCTCGCCGTCGGTCAAGATCCTCGACGACCTCTACCATCAGCAGATCACCGAGGGGAACCTGATTCCGAATCTGGATCGAGCCTGGGACGAGATCGCCTACATCCAGGTGGGTGACAACCCGGGGCGCAAGGAGCCGACGACGGGCGAGATCAACTACGCCAACGTGTTCCGCCATCTCTACCGCAAGGGCTTCGCGGGCATCGTCGGCATGGAACACGGCAATTCGCGCCCCGGGGCGGAGGGCGAACGACGGGTGATCGACGCCTATGTCGAGGTCGACTCCTTCGTGACCTCATGACCCGGCCGCCCGAGGACCTGTTGGATCGCACCACGGCAGCCGACCGGGATTGGGAAGAGAGATGAAGATGAGAATGAAGACCAGCAACGTCGACCCCGGACTCCTGCTCCTGCGCGTCGGCTTCGGCCTGACGATGTTCTTCTTCCATGGCTGGCAGAAGCTGAGCGGGGGACCCGAGCTGTGGTCGCAGATCGGCGGCGTGATGTCGGCCTTCGGCATCTCCTTCGCACCGACCGCGTTCGGCTTTGCGGCGGCCTTCGCGGAGTCGATCGGGTCGATCCTGCTGATCGTCGGTCTGCTGACCCGGCCCGCCGCGATGCTGCTCGCCGCGACGATGGTCGTCGCCTCGTACTTCCATCTGGCGATTGCCACGGAGGCCCAGGGATCGGGCTGGAAGGCGGCGTCCTCGGCTCTCGAATACCTGTGCGTCTACCTCGTGCTGCTGCTGACCGGCCCCGGCCGGTACAGCCTCGACGCGATCCTGAGACCCGGCAAGCGACGTTTCTTCCGGACCTGATTCGCAGCGCGCAGCGCGCTGCGGGTCGGGCGGTGCAGGCGTTCTCGGGACGCGGATTCTCTACGTTTCCACGATGTCTGGGGTTACACTGCGGCTCCTCACACGTTCATCAACCAGACTGGAGCCCCGGATGAATCGACTCGGACTCACTTCTGTGGTCGGCCTTGCCGTCGCCTGCTGTTTCACTGTCCAGGCTGTCGCCCAGTCGGGAGACCCTGCCTCCTCGGAGTGGCGCAGCTACGGATCGGACACCCACAGCACGAAGTATGCGCCGCTGGGGCAGATCGATGCATCCAATGTCGGTCAGTTGCAGATCGCCTGGCGCTGGAGTTCGCCCGAGAACGCGATCGCGGCGGCGGACAAGAAGTACCGCCCGGGTTGGTACGAGCCCACGCCGCTCAAGGTGGGGGATGTGTTGTACACGACGAGCTCGCTGGGCCACGTCGCAGCCATCGATCCGGGAACCGGCGCGACCCTCTGGGTCTACGACTCGAAGAGCCGAGAGGCCGGACGGCCGAACAATACGGGTTTCGTCAGTCGCGGACTCTCCTACTGGAGCGACGGCGACGAAGAGAGGATCCTGTTCGGCACCGGCGACGCGCATCTGATCTCGCTCGACCCGAAGACGGGAGAGGTGATCGACTCGTTCGGCACCGGCGGCAGGGTCGACCTGACTCTCGGCCTGCGTCGGGAGATCAATCGGCGCTACTACTCGACGACGTCACCGCCCGTGATCTGCGGCAATGTCGCCGTCATCGGCGCCTCGATCGCCGACCTGGCGATCCGGCGCAACGCGCCGCCGGGAGACGTCCGGGGCTTCGACGTCCGCACCGGAGAGCAGCTCTGGACCTTCCATTCGATTCCGCAGGAAGGCGAATTCGGCAATGAAACCTGGGAGGACGGCTCCTGGGAGCACACCGGCAACACCAACGCCTGGAGCCTGATGAGCTGCGATCAGGAACTGGGCTACGTGTACGTGCCCTTCGGGACTCCGACCAGTGACTACTACGGCGGCGAGCGCCCGGGGGACAACCTGTTCGCCGAGAGCGTGGTCGCCCTCGATGCGAGGACCGGCGAGAGGATCTGGCACTTCCAGGGCGTCCACCACGGGATCTGGGACTACGACTTCCCCTGCGCTCCGAACCTGGTCGACATCACGGTCGACGGTCGTCGGATCAAGGCAGTCGCGCAGGTCTCCAAGCAGGGCTTCACGTATGTCCTCGATCGGGTCACGGGAGAACCCGTGTGGCCGATCGAAGAGCGCCCGGTCCCTGCGTCGACAGTCCCCGGGGAACGGCTTTCGGAGACCCAGCCGTTCCCGACGAAGCCACCGGCCTTCGATCGCCAGGGAGTGAGCGTCGACGACCTGATCGACTTCACGCCCGAGTTGCGGGCCGAGGCCGAGAAGATCCTCGAGGGCTTCAACTACGGGCCGATGTTCCCGTCGTTCGATACCGAGCGGCCGACGATCTATCTTCCCGGATGGACCGGGGGAGCCAACTGGGGCGGCGCCGGTGTCGATCCGGAGACGGGGATCCTCTACGTACCCTCGATCACCAGTCCGATCGCCTTCACCCTCTCGGAGGCCGATCCCAGTCGCTCGCATTTCCGCTACGTGGCTCAGCCGACGGTTCCCGAGGGACCCGATGGCCTGCCGATCTTCAAGCCGCCCTACGGCAGGGTGACGGCGATCGACCTCAACCGAGGCGAACACGTCTGGATGCAGGCCCTGGGGACGGGACCGAAAGACCACCCGAGACTGGCCGGACTCGATCTGCCCAACCTCGGCTGGCCGCTGCGCGGAGCGCCGTTGGTGACGAAGTCGCTGCTCTTCGTTTCCCAGGAAGGTCCCTGGGGCAACCTTCCGGTTCAGCAACGATCAGCACACGATCGAAGTCGACAGCCAGACCCTCGAGCCGAGGTTGCGGGCCTTCGACAAGGCGACCGGCGAGATCGTCGCGGAGATCGTGCTGCCGTCGAACGGTATCGCGGCACCGATGACCTACATGCATCGCGGCCGGCAGTACATCGCCGTTTCGGTAGGAGGCAACGATCAGCCGTCGGAGCTGGTGGCCCTGTCGCTGCCCTGAAGAGCGATCGCTGTCGCACGCCGGGGGTCGGCCCACGGTCCCGAGTCCTGATCGGGTTTGCAGCGCCGAAGGAGGAGACTGATCCGGCGGCTGCGACAGATAGGATGACGAGTCCCACTTCCGAGATCGTGGTCTTGGTCGCTCGGTCGCTGCAGCGATTCCGGTGGGACTCTCTGCCTGGCAGGATCCCCGGTGCAACCCTCCACACCCAGTGATGAGCCGGCGGCTGAAGCCGCTGTCGGCGGTGGTTCCGCCGTCGGCCTGAGTCAATTCGTCGCGCCGTTCGTGCGGCGCCGGTTGCTCGAGGGTGGAGCGGCGAAACCGGAGCCCGGGATCGAGCATTTCGAAGCCACGCTGCTGATGGCCGATGTGTCCGGATTCACGGAGCTGTCGGAGAGGCTGGCGCAGGAAGGGGTGCAGGGCTCGGAACGCCTGAGGGAGACGCTCGGTCGAGTCTTCGGGCCCCTGACGGGCGCCATCGACGACAACGGAGGTCAGGTCTTCAAGATCGCCGGCGACGCTGTGCTGGCGATCTGGCCGGCGCCGGCAGATGACCCCCTGGCAGCGGCGATCACGGCTCTCGCCGCCGGTGCGATCCTGGCCCCCGGTGGAGCGGCCGCCGATCTCGGACTGCAGATGCGGGTGGTGATCGGACGCGGCACGGCGTGGGTGGCGACGGTCGGTGGCGTTCAGGGCCGCTGGGAGACCCTGGTTGGAGGGGCCGTCCTGGAACAGGCCGCGACTGCGCTCAGGCTGGCCGCGCCAGGCGATGTCGTCCTGTCGGGTCCCGCTCGGCTGGGCCTCGGCGAGAGGGCGGTCGGGGTGGCGCTGGAGGAGGGCTGCTGGCGTCTCGATTCGCTCTCCGAATCCGCTCGACCCTCAGCTCGACAGGTCGTCAGCGTGGTCATGACGGAACCGGCTCTCGAGGTTCTCGAGGCCTTTGTGCCGCGAATCGTCCGTTCCCGTCTGGATGCCGGCCAGGCCGACTGGCTCGCCGAGTTCCGGCGCGTCAGCGTCTTGTTTGCCAACTTCGAAGGCCTCGACGAGGCCTCTGCCGGCTTCATCGAACGGCTGCAGCGGGCGGTCGTCAGCCTGCAGGAGGCGGTCTACGGATTCGACGGCAGCGTCATCCAGGTGCTGGTCGACGAGAAGGGGACCGGCGTGGTCGCGGCGTGGGGCCTCTCCCAGCGCGTTCACGAAGACGATGCCGAGAGGGCGGTGCGGGCCGCTCTCGAGATCGAGGCCGAGCTCGGGCGCCAGGGCCTCGGGTCGAAGATCGGCATCGCAACCGGCCGGATCTTCAACGGCACTCGGGGAGGCGACGACTATCGCGACTTCGCGGTGATCGGCAATATCGTCAATCTGGCGGCGCGTCTGATGACGAATGCCGGAGGTCGCATCCTGTGCGACGACGAGACGCGGCGCAGTGCCGCCCTGCGCGTCGAGTTCGAAGAACTGTCGGGACTCCGGTTCAAGGGGCGCCGGGCCAGCACCGCGACCTTCAGTCCAGTGCGGTTGCGCCCGCTGCAGCTTCCTCGCGCCGAGTCGTTGGTCGATCGTTCTGAAGAACGCGCCCTGCTCGACGATGTCTTCGGCCGGTTGGAAGCGGGTGAATCGAGCATCGTCCTGCTGGAAGGAGAGGCCGGGATCGGCAAGAGCTGCCTGGCAGCCGACGTGCTGCGCCGTTGTGATGAGCGGAGTTTCGCGAGCGTGGTTTCGAACTGCGATGCGCTGGAGAGCGCGACGCCCTACCATGCCTGGCGTGGCGCCTTCGACGGCCTGCTGGAGATCGATCGCCACGACGGTGTCGATCGTCGTCGGGCCGCCGTCGTCGGCTGCCTCGAACCCTGGCCGGAACTCCAGGATCGAGCCGCGCTGCTCAATCCGATCGTGGGTTCGGATTTCGCCGCAGATGGAGTCGTCGACGGCATGAGTCCGGAGGCCCGAGCCGGTGCGACGCGGGAGATCCTGGTGCGGATCTTTCGCCGGGCGACGGCCGGCCGGCCGACGGTCCTGGTCCTGGAGGACATCCATTGGATGGACTCCGCCTCCTGGGGACTGGCCGGCGCCCTGCTCCGAATCGAGGACCCGATCCTGTTCCTGATGGCGAGTCGTCCGCTGGACGCGGCCGTGCCCGAGGAAGCCCGCCCCCTGTTGGAGCATGCCGGTCTGCGACGGATCGAGCTGGGTGAGCTGCCGGCCGATGACGCCCTTGCCATGGTCTGTCAGCGTCTGGGGGTCGATGCCCTGCCGAGACCGATCGCCAGGTTGATCCTCGAGAAGGCCGCGGGCCAGCCCCTGTTCTCCGAGCAACTGGCCTACGCCTGCAGGGATCAGGGAGTCCTGCGAATCGAGAACGGAACCTGTCGTTTGAGTGAGGAGGGAGCCGCGGAGCGCCTCACCTTCCCCGGGACGCTCGAAGGGGTGGTATCGAGTCGTGTCGACGGCCTTCGGCCCGAGGTCCAGTTGACCCTGAAGGTGGCGAGCGTCCTGGGGACGAGCTTCTCAGTGGCCGCTCTGGAGTCTCTCCATCCGCTTTCGACGCCGGCTGCTTCGCTACGTGAAGAGATCGCCGAGTTGGTCGATGCTGCGCTGATCGAACGATCCACCGCCGAAGAGGGTGGCGATCGATTCGCCTTCAGGCACGCCGTCACCCGAGACGTGGCGTACGACCTGCTGCCCTACGCCCAGAGGCGCCCTCTCCACCAGGCCGCTGCGCAGTGGTTCGAAGGGGGTGCCGACGACAGCGGGGCGGCATCGCCGGCGACACTGGCCCTGCATTGGGGTGAGGCCGGGCGCAAGGATCGGGCGCTCATGTACCTCGAACGCGCAGGCGAGGAGGCGATTCGCGACCTGGCCAACCGCGAAGCCATCGGTTTCTTCGAGCGGGCCCTGGCGATTCGAGCCGAGAGTCCGGCCCTCGCCGACGATCTGCGAGTGGCCGGCTGGCGTCTGCAATTGTGCCGGGCTTGCATGCAGAGCGGTCTGGCAGAGCAGGCCCGACGCCACGGAGAAGACTGCCTCTCGGGGCTGGGACTGCGAGTCGCCGGCACTCAGGTCGTCGTGGCGCTGACCCTGATGGCGGAGGTCGTGCGCCAGGGCGGTCACCTGTTGGGACTTCGTGGGTGGCGATCGAAGGCACGTCGAACGACGGAAGGCAGACGACGAACGTCGATCGCGATCGACGCCTTCAGTCAACTGGCCCGGATCGGTTTCTTTCTCAATCAACCGGTGCTGATGCTGCACTACGCGGTGCGCGGTCTGAATCTCTGCGATGGCTGGGGCTCCGAAGATCAGAAGACGGATCTCTTCACGGTCGCCGGCAACATCTGTGGAATGGTGCCGCTGCGTCGGCTGGTGAACCGGTACTACCGATCGGCTCGGCTTGCGGCCGAGTCGTGCCGGTCACCGCTGACGGTGTCGTCGATGCATCAGTCGATCGGTCACTATCTCGCGGGTGTGGGTGATTTCGACGCGGCGATGCGGGAACTGACGCGCGCCCAGGAACTCTCGGCACGATTCGGCGAGCGGCGCCAGTGGGAGGAACAGCTCACGAACTTCGGCAACATCTGGGGCGCCCAGGGCGAGTTCCGTCGCTTCGAGGAGGTCTCCCGCCGGCTCCAGTCGTTGGCCAACGAGCGGGACGATCCGGAGGTGGTGGCCTGGGGGATCAGTGCCGAGATCTTCTGCCGGATGCGCCTGGGAGATCTGGAGGGGGTTCTGGACGGCGTCGAGCGCTGGCATGCGAACGGTCCAGAGGCGCTGGGCGAGCCCATCGTCCTGGCGACCTGGAGCAACGCCCTGCTCCTGCTCGGAAGAGTCGACGAGGCGTTCGATGTCGTGCAGCGGGCCATCGTGCTCGCTCGCGAGCGGCCCATCCTGTCGTTCTCGCAGACGAGCCTGCCGGTGAGGATCCTGGAAACCCTGCTGGGTCTCCGCGAGTCGGACGCCCTGGACTCGGCAGGACGCCGCCTCGTGGATGCACAGCTGAAGCGGGGAGTCAGGCAGGTCCGCTCGGTTGCCGGCCGCTTCCCGATGGTGCTCAGCGAGGCACTGATCTGCGAAGGGCGCTCGCTGTGGCAGGCGGGGCGTTCGGCGCGGGCGGAGAAGGTTCTTCGCCGGGCAGTCGATGAAGCTCGAAGCGGCGGTCGTCCCTACGTCGAGGCTGTGGCACGATACTGGCTCGGTCGAGTGCTCGTCGACGGGGCCGAAGCAGGGCGCATGTTCGAAGCAGCCTCGTCCGGCTTTGCCGATGTGGGTGCGGCGCTCGACGAAGCCATGGCGCTTGGGGCGCTGAAGGAGTTGGAGAAGTGAGCGAAGAACCAGAAGTGCAGTCCCGTCCAGCGGGGTCCGAGCGCCGGAAGATCGCCATTCTGGGAGGCGGACTCAGCGCGATGACCACCGCCTACCAGCTCACCCACCCCGACAATCCGAATCGGGACGATTACGAGATCACCCTCTACCAGATCGGTTGGCGGCTCGGCGGCAAGGGCGCGAGCGGGCGAAACCAGGACCCGTGTTATCACCAGCGCATCGAGGAGCACGGAGTCCACATCTTCTTCGGCTTCTACGACAACACTTTCGAGCTCATGCGGGACTGTTACGAGGAACTGGGTCGTCCGGCTGGAGCACCGCTGTCGCGCGCCATCGATCCCCAGGCCACCGAGAACTGCGGGGAACTCTACGAGCGCAACGCCTCGATGGCATTTCAGCCGCAGTACTTCCTCTCCCTGAAGCAGCACTTCAAGGGGCAGTGGGTCGACTGGTCCCTGGTCGTCCCATGCAACGATCATCTTCCCGGTGAGCCGGGAATCTTCGAGACTCCCGAGGACTACATCCACGAAGTCGTGGCCCTGTTCCACGAGCTCTTCAAGGGCCGACCGAAACGACTCGACGCGGTGCTGCGCGACCACAGCCACGAGTTGGAGGCGGATCTCGGCTTCTGGGGGAGGGCGCTGCATTCGCTGCTCGAAGCCCTGGGCGACACCGGAGACGATCTCGCTGAAGGGCTCCTGCGGGCCCTGACGTTGCTGTCGCACTGGGCCCACGAGGGGTCTGAAGAACTCGAGGACCTGCTCGAGAAGGTCGACGGCGGGTTGTTGGGGAACCTCGCCAAGGGGCTGCATGAGGCTGTCGGTCGGGGTGAGGACGTCCTTTCCCGTTGGGCCCTGGCGATGGTCACCGAGACCCTCGGGACCGTACTCAGATGGCTCTGGCCTCATGTCGAGAAGGAGGTCGAGAACGATCTCGAGATCTGTCGGTTCTGGATGGCTCTCAACTACATCTACGGCAACCTCCACGGTGCGCTGCGCGATGACCTGTTCGACGACGGTTTCGATTCGATCAACGACCGGGACTATGTCGAGTGGCTCGAGTCCGCCGTCGTTCCCGACGGGGGCGTGACGACGGGTTCACCGCTGGTGCGCTGGCTCTACGACGCCCTCTTCGCCTACGAGGCCGGAGATCTGGACCGCCCCCGGCTGGAGGCTGGATCGGCCCTGCGGGCTCTCGTTCGGGTGATGTTCACGTACAAGGGTTCCCTGGCATGGCGGATGACGGCCGGCATGGGAGATGTGATCTTCGGCCCGCTCTACGAGGTGCTCTCTCGCCGGGGTGTGCGCTTCGAGTTCTTCCACAAGGCGACCGCCTTGCGGCTGTCCGAAGACAAGACGAGGGTCTCGAGGATCGAGCTGGTCCGCCAGGCCGAGTTGAAGCCGGGCATCGAGCGCTATCAGCCGCTCGTGGAGGTCGAGGGTCTCCCCTGCTGGCCGTCGACGCCGCTCTACGATCAGCTGGCCGACGGGGCGGAGCTGGAAAAGAGCGGACTGAACCTCGAGGCCTATCAGGCAGAGTGGCGACCGACGGAAGTCGTTCTCGAACAGGGGGTCCATTTCGATTCTGTCGTCCTGGGAGTCTCGATCGGCGCTCTGCCGTGTCTCTGTGCGGAACTTCTCGACGAGTCCTTCCGCTGGCGTCGGGCGGTACGCCAGGTCGGTACGGTCCGCACCCAGGCCTTCCAGTTGTGGGTGATGAAGAGCCTGAGGGAACTCGGTTGGCCGTACGACTACACGCCGACCCCGTTGACCGGCTACGACGTCGAGTCGATCGATTCGTACTCCGACATGACCCAGGTGCTGAATCGGGAGCCGTGGCCGGACGGCGACCGTAGCCCGAAGAGCATCGCCTACTTCTGCGGGGTCCAGGAAGAGTGCGGCGATGACCCCGCGAGCTGCGAACCGCGCCCTCGTCTCGACCGGGTCAAGGCCGAGGCGCTGGAGATGGTGGAGAAGCACCTCGGGGCGCTGTGGCCGGACGCGGTCGGTCCCGACGGTTTCGATTGGCGCCTGCTGGTCGACGAGCGCGACGATCCGGGGTTCGGTGAGGAACGATTCGATGCCCAGTACTGGGTCAGCATCGTGAATCCCTCGGACCGCTACGTGCTGACCCTGCCCGACAGCTCCCGTCATCGTCTCCCGGCGCACGATCCGGCCTTCAGCAATCTGTACCTGACCGGCGACTGGATCCAGAACACCTTCAATCTCGGGTGCGCGGAATCCGCGGCGATGTCGGGGTTGGCGACGGCCACCGCCATCGACGGTTACCCGGGGTTGGATGCGATCGCGGGCTACGGTTTCGGTTGCGGCTCGGAGGACGACGAGTCCTGAGGCTGCCATTTCGCCAGGCCTGAGAACCCTGCCATCAGGGGAACTCCCAGCGCGAAGAGCGCGATCACGCGTGTCGCCTCCGGTTCCCCGGTCAGCGTGTAGTTGAGCATGAAGGCTGCGTAGACCAGCAGCGGAACCGATGCGATGCCTCTTCCCAGCGGGCCGCGAGGGCGCGGGGTCGTTCGGGTCATGACCCATCGAAAGGCCAGCCCCACCACCAGGCTGGTGAACACCCAGCCTGCGAAGTTGCGAAGCGGCACTCCGAAGTACGGGCCGCCGTCGATCCAGACCCAGGCGCCGCCGGGGCGAGTCCAGAAGGGGTCGACCGGCAGGTCGTAGGCGGTCATGGCGAAGGCCGCCAGGAGCGCGCACCACAGGTGGTGGCCGAGACCCCGGTCGGTCGGCAGGGGAGACTGGTCGACGATCAGATTGCTGATGCCGGCGGCGACCCAGGCCAGCACGAACCAGGCGAGGGCGATGGCGATCGGTACCGAACCGATCTTCGGTCCGAGCAGGTCGGTGTAGTAGTAGCGGCCGAAGAGCAGGCCGGTGGCGACGCCGATCTCCTCGGCCAGCCAGCCACCGCCGGCGGCGATGACGAACAGGATCGCTGCCATGCGCGTTCCGACGACGTAGGCTGCGTGGGCCAGGCAGGCGATCACGACCACGACCGTCGAGATCAGGAACAGTTCGATGAAGCGAGGCTTGAAGGGCGAATAGAGCGCCGGCAGGATATGCAGGCCGAGGTGGGTCAGCAACCCGATCATCATGATCCCGACCAGCAGGCGTTCGAGGCGAAGCGGGCTCATGGCGACTCTCCCAGGGAACGAAAGCGCGCCGATCGTTGGGCAGCGATGGCACGGCCGGCGGGCGAGGGAGACCACTGATCCCTCTTTCGAGCGGGCGAAATCGGAACGTAGCGTAGCTTCAGTGCGGGCGGCCCGGCGGCAGGTCTGAGGATCCTCGGCGCGACCCAGTGGAACAGCGCTCTCTTCCATGTCGCCGGTCGGTAGAGCCTGGAAATGAAGCTCAGACCTTCGCCCCTGCGGCGTTGGTCTCGCATCCAGAAGCGGGCCAGCAGGCTCATGCCGCGCGGTCCCATTCGATCGAGCAGCCAGCGGTTGGTGAGCGAGGCCTGCTGGTAGGGGCGTACCCGGGTGCGCACCGCGTGGGTGTAGTCGACTCTGCCCTGGAGCGCTTCGGATGCCAGATAGCCCGAAGTGATCGCCCAGCGCATGCCGAAGCCCCACAGGCAGTCCTGGATTCCGCCGGCTTCGCCGACGTAGAGGCGACTGCAGTCGGTGAGGTTGCGAGTCACCGCAAAGCACCCGGTGCCGCCGACACGGCGGATCGGTTCTCGATCGACGTCGGGTCGGTGATGCGAGTACCACGCGAGCGTTTCGTTGAGGAACCGGTCGGCGTCGTTCTGTCGCCTCATGATCACCGTACAGATCAGACCGATGCCGTCGAGAACGATCAGGTAGGTGTAGCCGCCGGGCGCCAACTTGTCGTTGAGCTGGAGTGTCACCTGGTTGGGCTGGGACGTTCGGAAGAGTTCACCGCGCACCACACCGGTGGCCTGCCTGGGCCCGGTGGCGACGATGTCGCAGTCCTCGGGAGCCCTGCGGGTGTTGTAGTGGAGTGCGACGCCTGCGTCGAGTGCCTGGCGCTTGAAGCCCTGATCGATCGTGTGCTCTGCGGTACCCCGTTCGACCAACCGGAAGGCGATGCCTTCACAGTGGGCGCGCTCGGTCCGGTCGTCGGGGAAGACGACGTCGATCTCGCTCATGGCGGTCGAGCGGAAGCCGTCCGGATCCAGACCCCAGTCGCGCATCTGCTCAAAGAAGTCCTCGTCCTGCGTCCAGTTCTCGATCGCCTGGAAGTCGCCGGCGAAGCGGGCCCCGCTGTCGGCTCGGATGTCGTAGACGTGGACCTCGCGTCCGCCGCGAGCCAGCAGGATCGCGCTGGTCAGCCCGGAAAGTCCCGCTCCGAGAATGTGGATCGGCCGGTCGCGCACGGCGAAGTGGGTCGCACCGCCTGCCGAGTCGTCGAGCATTTCGGCGACTGTAGCACCGGCCGTCGCCCCGGCGGACGTGCCGTGGCTGCGAAGGCCATCGGGGAGGATCTCGGATCTATAGAATGTGACGCATGAATCCCATCGCGCTCCATCTGCGCAGGACAGCCGCCGTTGCCGGGCTGCTCCTGGTGTTCGCTCCGTCGGCCGCGCCCGCCCTCGAAGAGGTGCGGGAGTTCCTGTCTCCGGTCTACACCATCGATCGTCTCTACCGCTCGATGAAGGGGCCGAAGGCGACCCAGGAGATCGATCTCTCTGAAGGCTCGGCGCCTGAACTGCTTTGGCTCACCGGTTTCTCGGTCGAGATGGTGGGCGAAGACGGCACAACGCCGATGCCGGCCGAGTTCATGTGCCATGCCAACCTGGACTTCGACAGTCGTCGGCACCGCGAGGTGTTCGGATGGCAGAAGACGGTTTCGAACCGGCTGTTCACGCTCTCGGAGGGCTCGGACCGGATCGAATTCGCGCCGGGGTTCGGGATCCCGGTGCTTTCGACCGAGCCGTTGGAGTTGGCGACCGAAGTGCTGAACCACAACTTCGAAGACCAGGTCTTCCGGGTGCGTCACAAGGTCACGGTCCGATTCGTTCGAAACGGTGAGGAGACGAAGAACTTCAAGCCCCTCTTCATGAAGGCGGCGAATGCCCTGGTCGCACTCGGAGGCGCCGGGCTGCACTACGGCGGCCTGAATTCCGACCCTCCACCCTCGATCGGCACGCCGGCGTCACGCCGGGTGTTGAAGGACGCGTTCGGCAACCGCTTCTCCGGTCATTGGTCGGTGCCGCCGGGCGAGCAGACCGTCGCGACCAACGTCACGCTCTACATGCGTCTGCCCTTCGACACCACGGCTCATTTCGTGTCGGTGCACGTTCATCCGTTCTCGCGTTCGCTCGAGCTGATGGACCTCACCAACGAATCCGTGATCTTCAGCAGTCGGATGGGACAGGCCGAAGGAAGGATCGGGCTCGAGTCGATCGAGTTCCTGTCTTCGGTCGAAGGAGTGCCGCTGCGAGTCGGCGACCAGTACCTGCTGACGAGCCGATACGACAATCCCACGGTCGAGAACTACGATGCCATGGCGGTGATGTATCTCTATCTCCTCGATCGGGAGTTCGACCCCGAGATTCCGCTGAGTGCAAACGCTTTGGAACCGCGGTTCGACGACAGCACCGGGGACCGGCCGTGAAACTCCACAGAGTGCCGCCGCGGGAGGGCCGCTTCTACGTTCCACAGCCCGTTGCCGGCCAGCGGGGCGTCTTCCGGGTCGACGGCACCTGGGGAACCATCCAGCCGATGAGGGTCTGCGAGGGCATCGAGACGGTGGGTGAGATGGAACTGCTCGAACACCTCGAACGTGGAGGAGCGCTGGTCGACAGTCGGGTTCCGGAGACCTTTCGGACTTCGACCATCCCGGGAGCGGTCAACATCCCGTTCGCAGAGTCCGTCGAACGAATGGGTGAACTCGACGAGGCCTCGCCTACGGTCTTCTTCTGCAACGGCCCGGCCTGCGGGCAGTCACCCACCGCTCTGCGTGCCCTGGCGGCGGCCGGATTCCCGACCGGCTCGCTCCTCTACTACCGGGGAGGCATGCACGCATGGATGACGCTCGGGCTGCCCGTCGTGCGCGCCGATGCCTCCGAGCCGGCTTCGGAGTGAGCTAGGTCTTCTTTCGACGCGGTGGACCGTCAGGCTTGGTGACCCGACTGCGAACCTCGCCGAAGGCGCGGTTGACGACGTGATTGCGGGACAGGGAGTGGACCAGGGGTGGTCTACGCCAGCCGAACTCCTGGCGCATCTGGAGCAGCCAGGGATTGTTCGGGTTGACTCTCAGTCCACGGTCGAGAGCGGAGATCGCCTGCTTCTTGCTGCCGAGAAGCATGTAGGTGCGGGCGAGGTAGAGGTGGGTTTCGCCCTCGAACTCACTCATCCTGACGCCGGTCTTGCACAGATCGAGGCCGACCTTGTATTGCCGCTCCCGACTCGCCAGACCGTAGCCGAGGAAGGCATAGAAGATGCCGGGCATCGAGTTCAGGTTGGCGTTCTGATAGAGCAGGTGACGGAGGACGGGGAACCCCTTCTGCCAGTTGCCGGCCCTGCACTGGGAGACGGCGGAGAGCGCGACCTTCCGGAGCTGTTCGCTGCTGAGGCTGGAGACCGTTGGAACCTCGCCCTGGGCAGTTCGTTGCTGGATGGGGGATGTCATGTGCCTGGGTGCTCCATGGGAATCGCCGCCGGCGGGTCCAGGTTCTCGCTCAAAAGAGGCTTTCTTGGATATCGACATTCGACTATATACCCGAAAAGCCTCTGCAGTCGCCTTCGGGCGCTGGTTTCCGAAGTGCCGAGGTTCGGCGCGGGGGTCAGGAACGTAGATGCCGGAAGGCGGCGCGGACCTCATCGACGAAGATCTCGGGCTGCTCGAGGGCGGCGAAGTGACCCCCCTTGTCGAGCTCGTTCCAGTAGACGATCTTCTTGTAGCGCCGTTCCGCCCAGCGTCTGGAGGCCCGGAAGATCTCCTTCGGGAAGAGGCTGCAGCCGACGGGGATCTCGACAGGCTGGCGCCCCCCCCTGCCGAAGCTCTCCCAATAGAGCCGTCCCGACGAAGCCGCCGAATTGGTCAGCCAGTAGACCGTGATGTTGTCGAGCATTTCCGTGCGGGTCAGGGCGTTCTCGGGGTGTCCGTCGCAATCGGTCCACGACCAGAATTTCTCCAGAATCCATGCCAGCTGACCCGCCGGCGAGTCGGCGAGGCCGTAGCCGACGGTCTGAGGCCGGGTGCTCTGCTGCTTCGAATAGCCGGAGTCCCACTTGCGGTAGTAGTCGAGTCCTTCGAGAGCCTCCTTCTCGAGATCGGTGAGGTCGTCGAGGGTGGACGGGTCTGGACCCACCGTGACCATGTTCAGATGGATGGCGCGGCAGTGCTCGGGATGCTGGGTGGCGATCGCGGTCGTGACGGCCGCGCCCCAGTCACCGCCCTGGGCAACGAACCGGGGGTATCCCAGCCGGGCCATGAGTCGAGACCAGGCCGTTGCGATCTTCTCGACCGACCAGCCGTGGCGGGTGGGTTTGCCGGAATACCCGAACCCCGGCAGCGACGGGACGACCAGATGGAAGGCGTCGTCGGCCGAGCCGCCATGGGAGGTCGGGTCGGTGAGCGGCCCCAGGACCTTCAGGAACTCGACGACCGAACCGGGCCAGCCGTGGGTGAGAACGAGCGGCAGGGCAGTGTCGTGCGGGGAGCCCACGTGCTGGAAGTGGATGTCGACACCGTCGATCTCGGTCAGGAACTGATCGATCGCGTTCAGTCTGTCCTGGGTGGCGAGCCAGTCGTAGTCGTCGGCCCAGGTGGCGCAGACTTCCCGGACGTAGTCGAGCGGGACGCCCTGGCTCCAGTCGTCGACGGTCTGTGCGTCGGGCCAGCGGGTGGCGGTGAGGCGGCGTCGGAGATCGGTCAGTTGCTCGGCCGAGGTCTCGATCCGAAAGGGGCGAATGGATTCAGACATGACTCGGAGCCTCCTCGTGCAAGGGGATGTGGTTGTCCACGAATTGGCGGACCGGCCGATCCGGTCGCAGGGACGAAAAGTCCGCCTGTCCGCTACTCTCCCCGCTCGTCGAGCAACTGGTAGATCCGTAGGACTGCTCGTGCGTCGGTGCCCGGCTCGCGGACTCCGAGCTGCGAGTGGGCGGTCAAATCGATCCGCAGCGCGGCTTCGGTCGCCGACACGCCGGCGCTGCGAAGTTCGACCACCTTGTCCCACAGGTCGGTGTAGAAGGCGCGGAGACGTCCGATCTGGCTGCGATCGGTGAACGGGCGGCCGTGCCCGGGCACGATGGTCTCGAACTCGAGTGTCTCGAGCTTGCTGAGCGTTTCGCCCCATTCGTCGACATGGCCGTCTCCCATGTAGGAGAGAAAGGGCAGCAGGAGGTCGCCCGTGAAGACGATCCCATCCGCCGGCAGCAGCACCACGACGTCGCCGCCGGTGTGTCCCCGGCCGAGGAAGTGGACCTGGATCTCCCGCTGTCCGCGGAACAGGGTCAGACGATCGGAAAGGGTGATGTCGGGGGCGCGCGGTCGCAGTTCGCGCTGTGCCTCGAGAAAGGTGGCGATGTACTCGATGCTCTTCTCGAGGTCGGCGCGCTGGTCTTCGTCGGCGTCCTCCCGCTCGGCTCGGAGACCGGCCAGCCGACCTTCGAACGTCTCCATGAACGAAACGTAGGTGCGTTCTTCGAGCGGCGCCCCGGAGAGCTTGTGGCGGGTGAACTCGTGTCCGATGATCTCGACCTCCGGGCCGAAGACCTGGTTTCCGTGAGCGTGGTCGAAGTGGTAGTGGCTGTTGACCAGGGTCGTCACCGGCTTGTCGGTGAACGTGGCGATCGACTCCAGCAGCGCCCGTCCCGCCATCGGCGTGACATGTGAGTCGACGACCAGCACGTCCGCCTCGTTGACCACGACCATGGCGTTGCTCATCAGGAGGATCTCACCGACCTCGCTGACGAAGAACACCCCGGGGGCGATTTCCTCGAAGCGGTGAGTAGCGGTTTCGTGAGTCTCCGCAACGGCCGTCGCGGCGAGCGCGGCCAGAAGGACGACAGACCCGATCGCGGTGCGGCGCCGGACGTTCATTTCGTGCCCTCCGTGGCGGCAGCGATGATCTGGTCGAGCGCGTCGCAGCGCTTCTCGCACAGATGTGAACCGACCTGGATCGTGGCGCCGAACTCGAGGTAGGGCTCCGACTCCGGGTCGTAGGGCGGCCACTCGGGAAGACCGTCGCCGTTCGGGTTGCCGGTCCTGGCGAACTGGACCCAGTAGCCGTTCATCGCTCGGCTGAGTTCGAGATCGGCGGCAGACGGTGCGGCGGGGCTGGGTCCGAGACCGCCACCCGGGTTGCCGAAGACGTACCCGAGTTCGATTGCGTGGTGGGCGCCCCACGCCGGAATCGTGGTGCTGGCGCGGGTGAAGCTGTACTGGTAGGCGGTGTTGATCCTGGAACTGCCGCGCAGCATGGCGCGGCTGGCGCGTATGAACCAGGCGTCGGTGATGTAGCGATCGGCCGAAGCTGCCAGCGAGTTGTGCCTGGGTGGGTAGAGTTTCATGACTGCCGGTCCCTCGGATCCGAACTCGCGGAAGACGGCGTCCTCGTAGGCCTGTGGACTCGCCGCCATGCCGGCCATGAACATCGTGCCCTCGTTGGCGTTGGTGCCGACGATCACGGGCACGTCGCGCTGTCCGCCGTTGGCGAAGATGGCTTCGGGCAGCTCCGGCAGGAACCATCCGTCCGCGGTCACGATCGGGGCGAAGCCGCCCTTCGCGATCATCGACGCTGCGTCCAGCGCGCGCAGGTCGGCCAGCGTCGCGCCGTCTCCGAGGGCGTGGCGGGCGAAGACTCTGCCCTGATCCTCGCCCGAGGGCACGAAGGGTGTCGCAGCCTTCTGGTAGGTGACATTGGTCGAAGTGATCCAGGGGCTTTCGGCGATCGCCCGGTGGAAGAGGCCTTCGCTGAGCGGCGAGGCGAGGAGTGCGAACACGCTGGTCCTCCGGCGGATTCACCGAAGATGGTGACGTTGTCGGGGTCGCCGCCGAAAGCCTCGATGTTCCTCTGGACCCACTCGAGAGCCGCGAGCTGGTCGAGGAACCCGTAGTTGCCCGAAACGCCTCGCTCGGACTCGCTGGACAGACCCGGATGGGACAGGAAGCCGAGGGGTCCGAGTCGATAGTTGATACCCGCCAGGACCACGCCCTGCCTGGCGAAGGGAACGCCTTCGTAGCCCGCCTGGTGGCTGTAGCCGAGGCTGAGGCCGCCACCGTGGATCCAGACCATCACGGGCGGCCAGTCGGCGCTGCTCTGGGCGGGAGTCCAGACGTTGAGGAAGAGGCAGTCCTCGTTGAACTCGGGCAGCTTCTCGCCGGTCATCTGCGCCAGGGTCGGTGGCTGAGGGCAGACGGCACCGAACTCGGTGGCCGGTCGGACGCCCTCCCACGACGAGACGTCCTGGGGCGGCCGCCAGCGCAGGTCGCCGACGGGCGGGGCGGCGAAGGGGATTCCGCGGAACACCCGGATGCCGCCTTCTAGCGCCTCGCCCGAGATCTCTCCCGAGTGGAGCCGGACGGTTGCGGAGGCGTCGGCGGCGAATGCGGCGGGCGTTAGGAGGGCGAGGAGCAGAAGTGCCGCTGCCGCGCCGCGAGCGAGGGGATTCGAGTCGGTCATGTCGGACTCCTTCGTGGTGAGACCGCAACTCTCTCACACGGGCTTCGCTCGGTCGGGGTGAACGAGTAGAGTGTGCGCGTCCCTCGATCCGAGCCCATCGTCCGCGAGACGCCCTTGTCATCTTCGAATCCCAGCGACCCCAGCGGCCAGCCCACGCAACCTCTGAAGAGGTCACCCTGAGCGCCGTGCTCGAGGGCGACCAGACGCCCCGGCAACGAGTCTTCGCCGCCTTCGCCGCTACTTCCTCAGCGGCCTGCTGGTGACGATGCCGGTCGTCGGCCATCAGCTCTATCTGACGTGGCTCCTGATCCGCTTCTTCGATCGCAGGGTGCTGCCGCTCTTCCCGGATCAACTCAACCCGGGACGAGTCCTGCCGGAGGCCCTCGAGCCCTCCGGGATTCCCGGCGTCGGTCTGCTCGTGGTCGTCAGCGCCCTGATCTTCGCCGGCTGGCTCGCGAATCGCGCCGCCGGGCGTTGGGCCCTGGGAATGGGCGATCGATTGATGGCGCAGGTGCCGATCGTCCGCGGCATGTACTCGGCCCTGAAGCAGATCGTCGAGACCCTGCTGGCCAATCAGTCGGAGGCCTTCCGCGAAGTGGCGCTGTTCGAGTATCCCCGCAAGGGGATCTGGTCTCTCGGATTCGTGACGGGGACGACCCGTGGCCTGGTGCAGGACCACACCGATGCTGAACTGGTCAGCGTGTTCCTGCCGACGACGCCCAATCCGACCTCCGGCTATCTCCTCTTCGTTCCGCGCGAGGATCTGATCATTCTCGACATGAGCGTCGACGACGGGATGAAGATGATCATCTCGGCAGCCATCGTCACGCCGCCGTCGAAGCGCAAGAAGCCCGTCTGAGCGCGGCCGTGGGCGACCGTCGCAAGACCACCGGAACCTCGGGCGCGCGGCCTGGAAAGCTGACGAAGCCACACCGCAACGACATCTATGGTGATGTGACGGGTGCTCGGGGTGTGGCGCCGGCGATTCCCGCCGCCACCGTAGTCCTGCTGCGAGATGGAAAGGCCGGCTTCGACGTGCTGATGCTGCGGAAGAACTTCGAGAAGGCCTTCGGCAGGATGTGGGTCTTTCCGGGAGGGCGGATCGACGCCGACGACTTCCCTGAAGATCGTGACCTGCAGGCGGCGGCGCGAGCTGCGGCGGCTCGAGAGGCGGAAGAGGAGGCTGGAGTGCGGCCGGACACTTCGAACTTCGTCTGGTTCGCCCATTGGTCGCCCCCGCCGACGTCCCCGCGGCGCTTCGCCACCTGCTTCTTCGCGGCCAGGACGCGGTCGCTGGAGTCGGTCTCGGTCGACGGTGGAGAGATCCTGGAACATCGCTGGATCCCTCCGAAGGAAGCCCTCGAGAAGCACGCTCTCGGCGAAATCGACCTGGCTCCGCCGACCTGGGTGTCCCTGTACCGACTGTCGCGTTTCCAGGGATCCGAGGAGGCCATCGAGCGGCTCGCCGGAGAGAAACCACGAGTCTACGAGACGCATGTGGCCGAGCGGGTCGATGGCGTCCGAGTCGCGATCTGGGACGGGGATTCGGGGTACGAGGACTGGAATGCCGATGCCGACGGCGATCGCCATCGTCTGGTGATGGCCCATGGCGGCTTCGTTTTCGAGCACCCACTTCAGGCTGGTACTGAGTTCCTCGGTCGGTCGGGCGTCGGGCGGTCAGACGTCGTCGATCGGCCCACCGATCGATTCGTCGATCGGCCCGATCGATTCGTCGATCCAAGGGTAAGGAACCGGTGTCGCCAGGTCATCGCGGTCGGCCAGCGAGGAAGGCCATGCGGATCGCCTCTTGAGGAACTTCCTCGAGGTCGCCGCGGACCTGGATCACCGTCAACTGCCGACGACCGTCGATGACCGCGAGCAGTTCCCGGACGTGCCCTCTGGAACTGCGCGAGAGCAGCAGGATGTCCTCACCCGTCTGCGTCTCGAGAACGACGACCGTGGCGTAGCGGGCGAAATCGGAGTCCGTGAGATGTCTTCCCGATCCCTCCGATCCGACCGGTCGGTAGACACCGACCTGGAAGTCCTTCAGATTGTCGAGGATCTCAGGCGCCTGGGCGTTTGCCGCTGAGATGCCGATGCGTGTCAGGCGCAGTGCGGTCTTGCTGACCGTCGCTCCGCCCTCGCGCTCGAACTCGACACCGGAGAGATCGGAAATGTGGTGGCTGACGGCGTCCGGGTTGGCGAAACCGCTGCAGGCGATCGTCAGGGCGCAGAGCGTGAACAGGAGAAAAGAAGCGTTGGTTCGCATACAGTTGCAGGAACCGGATCACCTCGACCGGCATTCCGGCCGGCGGATCGTTCGGTTGGGAACCCAAATCCATCGGGGCGGCGAGAACTCGCCGGTCTCAGCGCGGAGGAACTCTTATGATTTCTGTTCAGACACGCGGCAAGATCCTGGTCGTGAAGTTGGCGGGAGTTCTGGAGCACGAGTGCACCTCCTAAGGAGGCCAATGACCTCGTCGATGAGAAGTTGCAGGGACTCGGAGGACGCCCTGGTGATGGTCGACATGCGGCGCTACGAAGGAGCCGAAGATCTCAAGACCCTATGGGAAGAGTTCCGCTTCGTAACGTCGAACAAGAACTCGGTCGACAAGATCGCGATCATCGGGAAGCTCGACTGGCAGAAGCTGGCTACCCTGATCGTCAGTCCGTTCACCCGTGCCCACGGAGAAGTTCTTAGAGCCCGAGGAGATGGACGACGCGCTCAAGTGGCTGCGTGACTGAGGCGAGGTTCGCCGCGAACGCCGACGGGATAGGTTGCCGGTCGGACTGTAGTCGTGTGTCGCTGTCCTCGAT
>CALOFD010000030.1:0-11962 GCA_942492505.1 Thermoanaerobaculia bacterium | reverse complement strand
GGATGCGAGCAGGCCCAGGTCGTCGAGGGGATTGCCGTCGACCACCAGCAGATCGGCCAGGGCGCCGGGGGCGATCACTCCCAGTCGGCCCTCCATGCCGACGATCTCGGCCCCGATCGCCGTTGCCGAGTGGAGGATCTCGAAGGGGCTGAGGACCTCCGCTCGCATCGTGAACTCGGTTCCCTGACGCGTGTGCTGTTCCGCCAGCAGGTCCGTGCCGAAGCCCAGCTTGACGCCGGAGCGCTGCATGTTCTCGAGCCCCTGATAGGCCTCGTCGACCACCGAGGCGAGCTTGTCGAGGCTGGCCTTGGGGATCCCCATGTCGCGGCCGTTTTCCTGGATGGCGCCCATGACGGAGAAGGTCGGAACGATGAAGCCGCCGAGTCGCGAAACCTCGCGGGCGGTCTCTTCGCTGGTGAGCGTGCCGTGCTCGATGGTCCTGACGCCGAGCCTGGCCGACCGCAGGACGGCCTCGTCGGGGTGACAGTGGGCCGCGACGTAGACCCCGCGCCGACGACATTCGTCGACGATCGCTGCGATCTCGGCGTCGGAGTACTGGCAGCGGTCGATCGGATCGCTGGGACTCATCACGCCGCCGGAACCCATGATCTTGATGTGATGGGCGCCCCTGCGGAGTTCCTCGCGAACCGCCTTCAGGCACTCATCGACCCCGTCGGCGAGAACCGACAGTTCGTGGTTCTCGGCACCGCACATGCAAGGGATGCCACCGGCATGGCGGGGGTCGCGGAAGTCTCCATGGCCGCCGGTCTGGGAGAGAGCGCGGCCCCCGTAGAAGAAGCGCGGTCCCTGTACCCAACCTCGTTCGAGAGCCATGGCCAGGCCGTGATCGCCGCCGGCGATGTCTCGCACGGTCGTGAAGCCGCAGTCGAGGATGTTGGAGAGGAAGGTCGCGGCGTAGTGTGCGTAGTAGGTCGGGGGCCGGACGTCCACGCCGACTCTCACGCTGTGGACGTAGACGTGCACGTGGCAGTCGATCATCCCCGGCATCAAGGTCTTGCCTCGGCAGTCGAAGGTCCTGTCGGGGGTCGTCCCGGTGATCGGAGTGTCCGAGACCTCTCGAATGAGACCGCCCTCGACCTGGACGTAGACCGGCTCTCGGACCTCGGGATCGACGCCATCGAACAGTCCGGCATTCTCGAACAGGATGGAGGTCATCCCCGGACGCTACCACCGCCGGTTCGCGTCGAGACCCGACTGCGGGCTGTCCCGTATGCTCGCCGAGTGGATGACCGGAGAGCGACCGTGGTGAGATCCGTGGAGGGATCCGCTGAAGCTCGGTCGCGGCCGACGTTGCGCCGGATCCTGCTCGCACTGGCCTTGACCTTCGGTGGCTTCGGCTGCGAAGGGATGACGGGCGAGACGGAACTGCCTGGCTTCTGGACCGAGCCCTCCACCGGCATGGAGTTCGTTCTCATCCCGGCGGGACGCTTCGTCATGGGCTCGCCTCACGACGAGGTCGGACGTGAAGCCCAGGAGGTACAACATGAGGTCGAGATCACTCGATCCTTCTATCTGGGGAGGACCGAAGTGACCCAGCAGCAGTGGCGGCAGGTGATGGGAGAGAACCCGAGCACGTTCACCGAGTGCGGTCCGGATTGCCCGGTCGAGGAGGTCAACTGGTTGCAGGCCAGCGAGTTTCTCGATCGCCTCGGCGCCGTCAACGGCGAGATCTTCAGGCTGCCCACCGAGGCGGAATGGGAGTACGCCTGCCGGGCCGGCACGACGACCGCGTTCCATTCGGGGGATGTCCTGAGTACGGACCAAGCCAACTACGACGGCGATCCTCCGGTGGCCGGGTTTCCCGGCGGCATCGACCGCGGTCGCACCCTGCCTGTCGCGACGTTCGAACCGAACGCCTGGGGATTGCACGACATGCACGGAAACGTCTGGGAGTTCACCCGGGACTGGCACTGTCCGTACCAACTCGATGAGGTGATCGACCCGCTCGGTCGCTGTGACAGCGGCTTGCGAGTGATCCGGGGCGGCAGCTGGCACTTCGGGGCGGACAGCGCCCGTTGCGCTCTGCGCTATACCCACACCTCGATCGACCGCGGTCCCAGCCTGGGCTTTCGCGCCCTGCGCGAGGTCGTGCTCGAGGACGTCGATTGACGGGTTTCTGTTCGCCGCCGAATTGCCTAGGTGATGGGACGGAAGGTAGTCCAGAATCCCCCATGAGCTCCACCAGCAGAATTTTCGTTTCCTGGCTCGTCGCGCTTCTCTTCGCTGTCGGCGGGTGGACGCAGGAGCTGTCGCCGCGTGCCTATTGGCCGGCACCGAAGGGCACCAAGGTCTGGGTGATCGGCTACTCCTATTCGAGTGGCGATGTCGTGACCGACCCTTCCCTGCCGGTCGCCGGAGTCGATTCCAGGATCAACGCCGGTCTCGCCGCCTACTTCCAGACGCTGAGTCTGGCCGGGCGCACGGCCAACGTCGTCGTCGAGCTGCCCTACAGCTGGGGAACGACCGAGGGCGAATTGGCAGGCGTCATGCGGCGGCGAGACTTCACCGGTTTCGGAGATATCGGTCTCACCCTGTCGACCAATTTCATCGGTGCCCCGTCGATGACCCCGGCGGAATTCCAGGAGCTGCGCCAGAATCCGCGGCTGATCTTCGGAGGAAGCCTGAAGGTGGTGCTGCCGACCGGCGCCTACGATCCGACCAAGCTGATCAACGTGAGTGGCAATCGACTGGCCGCCAAGTTCGAGCTCGGTCTGACATTGCCTCTGCGCCCACGCTGGCTGCTCGAAACCGAGCTCGGAGTCTGGGGATTCCAGGACAACGACGAGTTCCTCGGAATGACCCGCGAGCAGGACCCGATCCTGGCTGGTGAGATTCATCTCGTTCGCCGGATCCGTCCGGGCTTCTGGGTCTCGGTCGAGCTGAACTACGTGTTCGGAGGCCGTACGACGATCGACTCGGTGGGGCGGGCGGATCTACAGCGAAACTCCCGCTTTGGAGTCACCGGGGCGTTTCCCTTGGCGGGCGGGCAGGCGGTCAAGGTCGGACTCAGCACGGGCGTGGTGACGGCCTCGGGCGGCGACTTCTTTTCGGGTCTGGTGAGCTATTCCAGGTTGATCCGATGAGCCCTCTGGAGCGACTCGGGACCGAGTGCTAGTCTGAGTTCTGGTCGCTGGCGCCGCGCCACAGCCATCCGTTCGAATTTCAGATTCAGGGGGACAGTCAGATGGGAATGTTGGATTTCGTCAAGAATGCGGGAGCGAAGATCTTCGGTCGAGACGAACCGAAGGAGACAGCGGCGGCCGCCGAGGCCCCTTCGGGTGCAGAAGTCGCCGCGGCCAAGGCCAGGGCACTGCGAAGCGCCGTCGGTGCGTATGGATTCGAGATCGACGGATTCAACGTCTCGGTCTCCGGGGATGTGGCCACCATCAGTGGCAAGGTCGCCGACCAGGCGACGCGCGAGCGCGTCGCTCTCGTGGTCGGGAACACCTCGGGCATCGCCCGAGTCGATGATCGCCTCGAAGTCGTGGCACCCGAGCCCGAGGCCCAGTTCTATACCGTGGTCTCCGGCGACACCCTGTCGAAGATCGCCAAGCAGTTCTATGGCAACGCCATGAAATATCCGGTGATCTTCGAGGCGAACCGTCCGATGCTCGAGAACCCCGACAAGATCTACCCCGGTCAGGTGCTGAGGATTCCGGCGCTCGGCGACTGAGCCGTCGACGGTCGAGTCGAGACCCGGTAGACCCCCCGATTCGGATCGTCGGGTCCGCCGGGCTCCCGAACGGTAGTCAGGCGCCCCTGCTCGCTACGCGGGGAGGCGTCGAGTTCGATCCGAGGCGCTAGTTCGAGAACGTTTCGCAGCGGTTGGGATCGCCCGTCTGCAGCCCGATCTGCAACCACTCGACCCGCTGTTGCGAAGTGCCGTGGGTGAAGGATTCCGGACTCACCCGACCCTGTGCCTGGCGCTGGAGTCGATCGTCGCCGATCGCCGCCGCCGCCCTCAGTCCTTCTTCGATATCGCCGGGTTCGAGCATCCCCGCGCTTGAAGCCCGATGACCCCAGACTCCGGCCAGGCAGTCGGCCTGGAGCTCCAGCCGGACCGACAGGGCGTTGACGTCGGATTGCGATCTCGCCTGTCCCTGGCGACGCCGGACCTCGGAGGAGATGCCCAGTTGATTCTGGACGTGGTGTCCCACTTCGTGAGCGATCACGTAGGCCTGGGCGAAGTCACCCGGGGCGCCGAAGCGCTGACTGAGATCTCGGAAGAACGACAGATCGAGGTAGAGCTTGTTGTCGCCGGGGCAGTAGAACGGGCCCGAAGCCGAAGAGTTCATGCCGCAGGCGGAGTGCACGGCGTCGCTGAACAGGACCAGGGTGGGTTCCTCGTAGGGCCGACCCATTGCGCGGAAGAGGTCGTTCCAGGTGTCCTCGGTGCTGGCCAGGACGACCGAAGCGAACGAGCCCAGTTCGTCGGACGGTGGCGGTCCGGGCGCCACATCGGCCGCCGAACCCTCCATCGAGACCGTGTCGAGTCCGCCGAGCAGCTGAAACATCTGACCGGGCTCGACGCCGAGCGCCATGCCCACGACCACGACGATCAGGACCCCACCGAGACCGAGGCCCGCTCCCTTTCCCATCCGAGGGCGGCGTCCGGGGCGTGAACCGCGGCGGTCCTCGACGTTGCTGCTGGTGCGGCGCCCCGACCACTTCACGACTCTGGGTCTCCTGTCCTGAGGGTCATGTCGACGTCAGCGACCCTTGAGAAAGCGGCTGGCCAGGTTGCCGAGATCGTCGAGAACCGAACCGTCGCCGTCGCTGTCGAGCAGGCTCGTCAGGAGATCGCCGCCCGATGTTCCCTGAGCCCTGCGTCCTTCCTTCTGGAGCATGCTGGTCAGGTCTGAGGCCGAGGTTCCACCCTGTCTCAGTTGCTTGCCGAGCCCTGCCATGACCATCGGCGCCAGGATCTTGAGCAGGTTGCCGGCGCTGGCCGGGTCCAATCCGGCGAGTTCGGAGAGCCCCGATTCCGCCGCCGGCTGCTTATCGCCGAGGACGTGCTTCAAGATGCCGCTGCCGGCAGCGCCACCCTGACTGCCGATCAGGTCACTGAGGTTGTCGAGCGCACTGCCGTCGTGGTCGCGCTGCAGGGCTGCGAGCAGGGACTCGGCGCCTGCGTCATTCTGGGCGTTGCGCGACAACGCCCCGACCAGCATCGGCAACGCCCCGGAGATCGCCTTCGAGGTGGCGCCGCGGTCGCTGCCGATCTGGCGGCCGATGGCCGCTACTTCGTTGTCGCCGAGTTGCTGCGAGATCAGTTCCATGAGACTCAATGGTGAATTCTCCCTTCGATTCGGACTCTCACGCTGGCCGCCCCGAGTTCAGGGCGTCTGCAGGGATTGAATGTAGTCGACCAGATCCCAGATGCTGCGCGCAACGTCGTCCTCCTGGTTGGCGTCGTATCCAGGCGTTTTCAGGGAGATGCCCCAGACCGGCATTTCGCGGGTTCCGTGCGTCGGGATCTCGTCGCGACCGTCGATCGCGCGGTAGACCTCATTGCGGGGAAAGGTGCCTCCGGCTTCCCTGGCCAAAACGGTCAAGTCCGGCGGCGCTTCGCGCAGGTGCTGGGCAACCGGACCCTTGCCGTGGGCTTCGAGTCCGTGGCAGCTGGCGCAGTGCACCCGGTAGAAAGTTCTCCGGGGGCGACCGGTAGGGGACTTCGATTGGGCGGTCGCCGCCGAGACGGTCGCCAGTGCTGCCAACAGGGCGGCGAGCAGCAGTCTTGATCTCGGATCGAACATCGCTTCTCCCTTGGACGGGCTACCCTCGAGAACCGGAGTCGTTCTTCGCGAGGACTCCAGGGGGCAAGTCGCATTGTAAGGCCCAGGGGCGATTCCGTGAACACTCGACCGGATCGGGGGTTTTCCCACCCCGGCGGGCGCGTCTGATCTCCCGGCACGAGCGGCGGTGTCGTACGATCAGTCGTTGAGCCCGCTCTGTGCGAGCGGCCGCGACCCCGAGCGTTGATGCAACGACCTTCCGAGGACCCGCCCATGAGAACCCCTCTATTCTCCGCCTCCCTCGTCCTTCTCTTCCTCTCCCTGCAGGCGGCTTCGGCAGCCACTGCCAGCGACAAGGAGGGCGATGCCTGTGCAGCCCTCGGCGAGTGGGAGGTCGGCGAGGCGCGAGTCGACTCTGCGGTCCCGGTTTCCGATTCCGGTTCGGTCCCCGCGCACTGCAAGGTCTCCGGCACGATCTCCACGGAAACGCACTTCGTCCTGCTGCTGCCCACTCGTGAGGCCTGGAACGGCCGCTTCGTCATGGGCGGTGGCGGTGGCTTCTCGGGTTCGATCCAGAACACCGCCATGGAATCGATGCCGGGAGGGACGGCCCTCGAGCGGGGCTTTGCGACTTCGGGCACCGACACCGGTCATCGGGGGGACTCCGATCGACGCCAGCTGGGCGCTGGACAACGACGAACGCGAGCGCGATTTCGCCGATCGGGCCGTCCATCGCACGACGGTGACGTCGAAGGAGATCGTGGCGACCTATTACGGCCGGCCGGCAGATCATTCCTACTTCATCGGATGTTCGCGCGGCGGCGGGCAGGCGATGATCGAGTCGCAGCGCTTCCCCGACGACTACGACGGCATCGTCGCGATGGCTCCGGCCTTCAGCTGGGCGCGGATCGGAACGGCCTTCGTCCAGAACCAGCAACTCAACCTGCCGGATCCGACGGATCTCTCGAAGCCGGTGATCGACGCGCCGGCGCGGGCCCTGATCGCGGCGAAGGTGGAGGAGCACTGCGACGCTGACGACGGAGTGGTCGACGGGCTTCTGGGGGACCCCCGGACATGCAGGTTCTCGGTCGCCGATCTGCGCTGTTCCGGTCCCGGCCGCGACGACTGTCTCACCGATGCGCAGATCGCCGCCGCGCAACGGATCTACACCGGGCCGGTGGTCGACGGTGAGAGCGTGTTCTTCGGCTACCCCTATGGCGCCGAGGCGCCGAGGGGCGGCTGGGATACCTGGACCACCGGCGTCGAACGCGAGCAATCGACGCCGGTGCCCAATCTCCACTACGCCTTCGGTACCCAGCTCTTCAAGTACCTGGTCTTCGACGATCCCGACTTCGACTACTCGAGCTACGACTTCGAGAACTGGGCCGAGGATACGGCGCACATGGACCGGTTGTTGAGCGCCACCGATACCGACCTCGGTCCGTTTCGCGACTCCGGCGGCAAGCTGTTGTTCTGGCATGGCTGGGCCGATCCCGCCCTGACGGCGCTGGCGACGATCGACTACTACGAGTCGGTGCTCGAGGGAGATCCGTCGGCGCCCGACTACACCCGTCTCTTCCTGGCGCCCGGCGTACTGCATTGTGCCGGGGGGCCCGGTCCGGACCGTGTCGACTTCCTGTCGGCGATCGTCGACTGGGTGGAGAACGGCACCGCGCCTGAGAGCCTCCTGGCTTCGAAGATGGACGGCTCGGGTCAGGTGGTCGTGTCCCGCCCGCTGTGCCCCTACCCCGAGGTCGCGGTGTGGGATGGAACCGGCGACCCGGACAGGGCCTCGAGCTTCAGCTGCTCTTCGGATTGACTGGGACCGCTCAGCCGGCTTCGACCACCGGTAGACGGCGGTGGGCCGAAGGGTCGAGAATCAGCCACTCGGCGACCAGCAGGTTGGGGACCCAGCAGAGCCACGCGATCGCTGCATACGCAGCATCGAAATCGTAGCCGGCGACCTGCGAGAGAGGCAGGTAGATCCTGAGGGTGACGGCCGCGTAGGTGAGGGCGAAGTTGCGGGTCATCCAACGCTGGTGTTCGACGACCCGGCCTTGGCGGATCGTCACGTAGGCGGCGACGGCCGTGACCAGCCAGACCACCGCCAGCCCTCCGAAGCCGAACACCGCCGCGACGCCGCCGGTGGCCAGGGGTGCCATGTATAGTCCTGCGGCGCCAGCGGCCAGAACGCCGACCAGGTAGAGCTTGCCGAGATTACGGTGCAGTGTGAGGCTCTTCTTCCGAAGGCGTCGGCTGAACTGCCACGGTCCACAGATCAGCGCCACGGCGCCGCCCAGGAAGTGCAGATTGGCCCATCCTCGATACGGCTCGAACTTGTCGAGAAAGTCGTTGGGAACGACGCCCGCCACCACGGCCAGGGCGTAGCCTCCGACGCTGACTGCGAAGAAGGCCATCAGGCTCCAGGCTGATTTCTTCATTCCGTCACTGCTCCTTCCGGTCCGTCGACGGGTGATCCCTGGCCCGTCATGGGACGATACGAGTTCTCGCCGTCCGTGTTCTCAGCAACAGCGGTGGATGGAACGCCTGGTGCTCGGAGTGTTCGTGGTTCGGGGTGTAGAGTCGCGGCGGGGCCCGCAGATCATGTCGATTCCACAGCTCGCAGCCCTACTCTACGTCGGTCTGATCGTCATCGTCTGCTGCTTCCAGATCGCCCTGGCGGCCGGGGCCCCGTGGGGCGAACTCGCCATGGGAGGTCGCTTCCCCGGCCGCCTACCCCCTGCGATGCGTGTGCTGGCGCTGGTTCAGGTGGTTCTCCTCGCTGCCTTCGCGGCGATCGTCCTGGCGAAGAGCGGCCTCGCACTCGCGGCCTGGCGAGCCGCTTCCGGCAAGGTGATCTGGGCCGTCGTTGGGATCGGAGCGCTCTCGATGGTGATGAATCTGGCGACGCCGAGTCGGTGGGAGCGCATCGCCTGGGGACCGGTGACGGTGGTCCTGCTGGCAGCGAGCCTGGTCGTCGCGCTGAGTTGAGACGCGCTGCGACGCCGGTTGAACGCGGCGGAGCGTCGAGCCTGACAGTGCTCGGTCGATCGAAGGCCTTCGAAGTTCGGGATAGATTCCCTCCCATGAACAGAGAGTCCGACGTCAGAGTTCGATTCGCCGATCTTCACCGCAAAGGCGTTCCCCTGGTGATGCCGAATCCATGGGATCGCGGAACCGCCCTGCTGTTGGCGTCGCTCGGCTTCGAGGCCCTGGCAACCACGAGTTCCGGCTTTGCGGCCACGCTCGGTCGGCTCGACGGTCGTGTTTCTCGTGACGAGGCCCTCTCCCATGCAGCCGAGATCGCGGCGGCTACCGACCTGCCGGTCAACGCCGACCTCGAGGCGTGCTTTGCCGACGATCCCGCTGGTGTTGCCGCGACCGCTCGCCGGGCGTGCGCCTCTGGAGTCGCGGGGTTCTCGATCGAGGATTGGTCGGGAGATCGGATCTACTCGATCCAGGAGGCCGCCGAGCGGGTAGCCGCTGCCGCCGAACCGGCTCACAGCGGAGAGCGCGTTCTGCTGACGGCCCGGTCGGAGAACTATCTGCACGGCAACCCCGATCTCGCCGACACCATCGAACGCCTGCAGGCGTTTCAGGAAGCCGGAGCCGACGTTCTCTACGCTCCCGGCCTCTCCTCGATCGAGGAGATCCGTTCGCTGGTGTCGGCCGTCGACCTGCCGGTCAACGTCTTGATCTGGCCCGGTGGACCGACCGTTCCGGAGTTGGCGTCGGTGGGCGTTGCGCGGGTCTCGGTCGGTGGCGCCCTGAGCCTGGTCGCGCTCGGTGCGCTCGCCGGTGCGGCGCGCGAACTGCTCGAGCACGGCACCCACGACTTCTGGAGCCTGGCGGGAGAAGGGCGGCGTGTTCGCGACGCCGCGTTCGACTAGAGGCCCGTTGCGGAGAACGTGAAGGGCATCGATCTGCAGGAGACAGCCGTGACACCGACGACCGAAGATCTGCCGACGGAAGAAGCCGGAGAGAACGATGTGGCCGATCACGCCCAGCTACGAGCAGGCCGTCGCTGAACTGACCTCCGAGGCCGGTGACTTCACCCTGGTCAGCGAGACAGTTCGGGGGATCGGGTACAAGGTCTTTCGAGACATGGCGAAGACCCTGCCGGAGATCTACGCCCAGGCCCGGGCCGATCACGGTCCCAAGGATTTCCTGGTGTTCGAGGAGTCGCGACTGACCTATTCGGAAACCTACGACCGTGCCGCGGCCGTCGCCCGTCAGTTGATCGATCGTTTCGGAGTCTGCAAGGGAGACCGGGTGGCGATCGGCATGCGCAATTTCCCCGAGTGGGTCATCGCCTTCATGGCGATCACGTCGATCGGTGCGATCTCGGTGTCGCTCAACGCCTGGTGGACGGGCGAGGAGCTCGAGTACGGACTGAGCGACAGCGGCGCCCGGCTGGCGTTCTTCGATCAGGAGCGCTACGAGCGTGTCGCCTCTCGTCTCGCGAGACTCGGGGTCGAGTCGATCGCTGTCCGCTGGCAGGGCGATCTGCCTGCGTCGGTCGCCGATTTCGACGACCTGTGGCGATCCGTCACCGATCCCTCGATGCCCGAGGTCGACCTCTCGACGGATGACGACGTCACCATTCTCTTCACCTCGGGCACGACCGGTTTCCCCAAGGGGGCTGTCTCGACCCATCGCGGGGTCCTCAGCGGCATCACGAGTTGGGCGTTCTACGGAGCGCTGCGGATCAAGATGGGACTGCTACCGGAGCCGGAGGAGAATCCCGAGTTCCAGCCGGCGATCCTGATGCCGCTGCCGCTCTTCCACGTCAGCGGCAGCGCCATGCTGGTCTCGGCCTCTTCGGGGTCGGCGAGATCGTCATGATGTACAAGTGGAACCCGGAAGAGGGGCTCGCCCTCATCGAGAAGGAGCGCGTGACCTCGTTCAACGGCGTGCCAACGATGACCTGGGAGATGCTGCAGTCACCTGAACTCGAGCAGCGCACCTGCGCAGCCTGGTGGCCGTCGAGTGGCGGCGGGGCGCCCATTCCCGGCGGCATGGTCGATCAGACTCGGGGAACGGATGCCCGAACAGCACTGGTCGTTCGGTTGGGGAATGACCGAGACCAACGCTGACGGCTCAAGCAACTTCGACGAGGGTCTGGTTCGCGTCCATCGAGTTCGGGTCGGCCATGTCCGATTGTCGAATTGCGGGTCGTAGACGACTGCAAGGCAACGACGTTGCCTCCGGAGAAGAGGGCGGAGCTCATCATGAAGTCGCCGATGAACATCCGGTGGTTACTGGAACAGACCGGAGGCGACGGCCGAAACCCTCCAGGACGGTTGGCTACGCACCGGTGACGTTTCGGTGATCGACGTTGAGGGCTACCTCTACATCGTCGATCGCAAGAAGGACATGGTCCTGCGCGGCGGTGAGAACATCTACTGCGCGGAGATCGAACGGGTGATCTATCAGCACCCTGCGGTGTACGAGGCTGCTGCCTTCGGGATCCCAGATGAACGGCTCGGCGAGGAACTGGCGGTGGTGATCATGCCGAAGGACGGGCAGGCCCTTGATGAGGGCGAGGTCGGAGCCCACGTCGCTGAGCACCTGGCGCGCTTCAAGGTCCAGCGCTACGTCTGGTTCGCATCGACGAGCAGTTGCCGCGCGGGGCGACCGGCAAGATCCACAAGCGGACACTGCGGGAGCAAATGCTCAAGCAGATGCAAGATCTGCCGGTCTAGGAGATCGGTTCTCCTCATCCAGCGTGGCGTGCTGGCCCCGGCGCGACCGCCTATTCCGCCGGCGGGAACTCGACGAGTTCGATGCTGACCCCGCCTGGGCCCTCGACGAAGGCGATCTTGAAGTTGCGGAAGGGTCTCACGTCCATGGTGAAGGTCACTCCCCTGCGCCTTCAGCTCTTCGGCCGCACCAGCCGTGAGGTCGGTGAAGCCCCAGCCCAGGTGATCGATCGCCCGACCCCGAGTCGCCGCCATGTCTTCGTCGCCGCTGTCCTGAACCAGCAACCAGACGTCGTCATAGAGCAACGCCGGGAGCAGCCCTTTGTATTGGGCCCGTTCACCGCCGAAGCTCGATTCATACCAGTCAAAGATCTCTTCCGGTTCGGGTCCCTTGAGATGGATGTGGTAGTTGAGCGTTTCGGGATCTTCCATCACCTCGATCTTGGCTCCCCACGGGTCCTCGACGAAGGCGAACTTGAACAGCTCCCGAACGTCTCGCGACGG
>CALOFD010000029.1:0-69356 GCA_942492505.1 Thermoanaerobaculia bacterium | reverse complement strand
TATGCTGTCAAACAGGTTCGTGAGGCTATGTTTTTCATCGCCGCAAGTTTCTTCGTAGCGTCCTGCTGAGCGCGTTCAAGAACGAGCTCAGCAAACCTCAGGTCGATGCCATCTTGGCGGATGCGGGGCTCGTCGGCGAAATCCGAGCGGAGACGTTGTCGGTAGAACAGATGTTGGATCTCTCAGATCGGACACAGCAGGTGACTGCTGCGGTATAGGGAAGAGTGGCGACTGGCAGGTGGCGAGGCGTAGGTAGATTGCCGGCGCTGCAGAATCAGGCTCGCTGATCTAGACTGGAGATAGAGGAATCCCCGACGGTCCACCAGCATTTGGCAGACGAGTAGGAAACATGATGAAAGCCCGGTTGTTGAGCTGACCTGGAAATCGCTTTGCCGAACTGCTGACCGCAGACGAGCTTAAGGCGAACAACCTCACCGCCGCCGGCGTTGACGAAAATACGGTCGTCCGCATCAACGAACAGGGAGACGTCGAAGTCCGCCGCCAAGACCGCTGGGATTTGATCGGCGGCTTGCTCGGCGACTACAAAGAACGGATCCGCAAGCAAACCGGGATGCAGTGGGTGGGATGAACCCAGTGCCGTGAGCGGCGGGATACCCAGTGCCGTGAGCGGCGGGATACCCAGTGCCGTGAGCGGCGGGATACCCAGTGCCGTGAGCGGCGGGGTGCCGTGAGCGGCGGGGTACCCAGTGCCGTGAGCGGTGGTATTGTTTCCAACAAACGGCCAGGAAGATACCGTCAGCGAAATGGCGGAAGTGCATGGGAATCGAACCCACCGGAGCAACGTTTATCGCAACTCCCAACGGTTTTGAAGACCGCGGCCGCCACCAGGCGTGCAAGCACTTCCATCGGTCTGCTTTATAGCAGATGGCTCGAGCCGGTGGGTGGGGGATCCGAAGAATGCGTTCGTTCAAGGGATTATCGCTGGCGCTCGGCCGCGGCAGACAGCAGGCAACACCGTTCTTTACTGATTCAACGTAATCACGCCCTGAGGCTTTGCCTTCCCACAGGGGCGAGGAACCATGCAACGACCGACCCGAAAGTTACCGTCAGCGAGTGCGTTGATCCTTCTCGTGACTGCAGTCGCGGCAACGATTGTTCCCGCAGAGGATGGCGTGTCGCCTTTTCGCTTTCAACATCACTTCGTAGATGACAACTTGCCTGGTAGCTCTTGGGGGCAGACCGCCTTGGTGGATGTCGACCGGGACGGAGATCTAGACTTTATCACTGGCCGCACCCAGGGCGATATTCTCTGGTACGAATTCGACAAGCCTCAGCGAACTTGGCACCTGCACCTGCTCGGCAGAGACTCTCTTTCGGACGTCGGTGGTTGCGCGATCGACGTCGACCGTGATGGTCGAGTTGATTTCGTAACCGGCGGCGCCTGGTACCAACAGCCGCTGGATCCGAAGACAGAACCGTGGCCTCGACATGTCTTTGCTGACCAACTCGAGAAGGTGCACGATATCGTTGCGGCCGACCTCAATGGCGATGGGCGAGAGGAGATTGTCACTCTGTCCGACAAGAGTGGCTTGCGCTCTTACCAGATCCCAACCGACGACTACACGCGGCCTTGGCCGATGCAGGAGATTTGGCAGGGTGTGCATGCCGGACTGGCCGCCGCTGACATCGACGATGATGGTGATATTGATCTGGTCCGCAGCCAGATTTGGCTCGAAAACCAGCATCAGGGCCAGGAATGGAAAGAGCGCAAGTTTTGCGGCATCGCCTGGGCGAATCGCCAGGAGCATTATTTCTACTATCTCGCGTCGCGCAGCTGGATTACCGACATCAACCGGGATGGTCGACTTGATATCGTCCTTACCGAGAACGAGATCCCGGGCGGACGCGTGGCCTGGTTCGAGGCACCCGAGGATCCGCGACAAGCGAATTGGCGGCCGCACATTCTCCCGCAGTCCGATGGCGAAAGCCGCGGACCGTACCACTCTCTGCAACTCGCGGACTTTGACCTGGACGGCGATCTCGATATTTTTTCCGGCGAGATGGAACACCTAGCGGAGCCGCCCCACCGTTGGTTAATTTGGGAAAACGTCAACGGAGACGGTTCAAAATTCATCGAGCGAACGATTCTCGCTGACGCCCTCGGGACGCATGAAACCCAGGCAGGCGATGCTCGACGGTGACGGGGACATCGATCTGGTGGGAAAACTGTGGCGACCAGTGCCCGACAACGGCAACCGGGGCCGCAACCACGTAGACTTCCTGGAGAATCTGGCGCGGTAGCTGAGAACTACGCCAGCGTCACACGCGCGAAGGCGAGCTAGGGCAACCAGCCGGTCGAAGCCGGTGATAGTCCGCTCGCGGAAATGGCCAAACGCTAGCCGACTCGCTAGAATGCGACCTTGCTGTCGGCCATCGACCGGCGGCCTCTGCCACTTCGTTTGTCCGTTGCCCGGAGAGTTCACCATGAGTTGGTCATTTGCCTTGTGTTTCGTCGCCTTCGCGCCTGCACAGCTTGACGACGCTCAGACGGCCGCCACACCCCGCTACGTCGTCCAGCGTGCTGCGGGCGAAATCGACATCGACGGGCGTCTCGACGAAGACGATTGGCAAGCGGCACGCAGCGTGGGGGATTTTCGTTTCGCTTGGTGGGAAGCCGGTAAGAAAGAGCAAACCGAGGCGAAGTTACTCTGGGACGACACCCATCTCTATGTCTCGTTCGTCTGTCACGATGCCCATATCTACGGTGAACACACCGAACGCGATTCTCCGGTCTATCGCGACGATTGCGTTGAAGTCTTCACCGCGCCCAACCCGGACCAGCCCAACAATTACTTCAACATCGAAATGAACGTTCGCGGAGCTTTTCTTAGATCAACACCATCCCGACGGCCCCGGAGTCGAACTGAAAGAGGATGGAACGCGAAAGGAGTGCGGATCGCCGTCACGATCGATGGGACACTAAACGACGACACGGATACCGATCGCCGCTGGGTCTTGGAGGCTGCCATTCCATTGGCGAACTTCGCTTCCGTCGCCAAGTCCGTACCGCCAGCGGCCGATCAAGTCTGGCACCTCAACCTGAACCGGCTGGGCGGAAAAACGAATCCCCAACATAGCCAGTGGTCACCCAGCAAGACCCCCCGTCCGGCCTTCCATGCTCCGCAGGACTTCGGCCGAGTCAGCTTTTCGAAGTCGACTGCCGCCGAATAGTCTTACACATCGGATTCCGTCCCGGACGTCACCCGGCCCCGATATCGGGCCGTAGCACGCGCCCCTTTGTCAGTACGCTGGGAATCACAGATGTGGTACTCGTGCGCTCGGATACTCGCCCGAAAGGCCGCTGAATTGTCGGCCTCCAACTCTTGTTGCTGGGCCGGGGAAAGCATCGGGATCGTTGCTCCCCCACTCGCGCCGCGCATGCAAGGTTAGACACATAGCACTCCCCAGAGCAGGAGCAGCGAAAAAATGACGCTGTGGCGGAACGGTTAGCCAACGCTGGGCGCCGTCCAGCAGCTTCATGGCGCGGCGTCGAGACCAGCGGCGGAAAGGAGTTCCTTGACGTTGACACCTCGGCGGCTGATACTGCGGGCAATCGCCAAGGCGGCTTCGGTCGCCGCCTGGTCTACCTGCGGATCCTCCGAGCCGCCAGCGCCAGCTTGAGTCCGGCCACACTTGGACGAAGCGTCAGCACTTCCAAGGCGAGCTTCTTTTCGTCGGCACGGCTGGCGGTGTCGATTGCCTGGCGGCACATCGCCACCCGCTCGGCTGCAGGCATGTTGAACTTGCGAGCCAAACCGATGTAGCCGCGCAGCGCGCGGATTTGGTAGCGCCGCTGCGGCGCCCGCTGCGCTAAATCCAGCAGCACAGGCGCGGCGTCGATGTTGTTCCACGTCCCGAGCAGCCGGCTTCCCTGGTCCTGCAATTCCGGATCGCTGCTCTTGGCAGCTTCGGCCAGCGTGCTGAGCGCCCGAGTCCCTCCGACCTCGGCGATGATCTGCAATAGAGTAATCTTGGCAGCGGCCGGAGCGTCGTCAAACGCCGCTGTCAACTCGGCCGCACACTCCTCGCGGTCCGGCATGCGAACACTGGCCGCCCGCAGGGCTGCTTCTGCCGCAACGCGATCCTCGGCATAGCGCGGTTCGAGGGCTTGAGATATGAGCAGTGGAAGCCGCTTCAGCGAGATGGTCTCGCCCAGTGCCGTGAGTGCCGCGTGACGCACATCCTCGTCGGAGTGATCCAGGGCTTTGACAAGATCGGGCACCGCAGCGATGCGCCGCGCGCCGACGAGTTCAAGTAATAGCGGATAGGCATCGCGACTCGTTTCGGCGCACAGCAGCCCCACGATTTCTTCGTCGACTTGTTCGTCTTCGAGCTCGACGATCGCCTGCTTGGCCGCTTGCTGAAGGGAGGCGTCGTTTCCCAGCGCGGCGGTCATTAGAATGGGGAGGCCGCCGACATCTCCCACGCGGCCTAAGCTCGCAAGGCAGCCAAACGGACAGGGTGCGGGCCGTCACCGGCGGCTGCCAAGATGGCGGGTAACACCACGGTTTCGGGCCGATCGGCCATCGCCACGATCGTCAGCGCCGCGCGATAGGGCGCCAGTCGGCCTAGCTCGTCCGCCAGAGCTTGGTCGATCTCGTGACCTGGAAATTCGCGTGCCGTGCTCAGAGCCAGGTAGAACAGTCCCCCCTCCGCAGTACCCAACAGCTCCAGCAGCAAAGGAATGCCTGCTTCGTTGCGTGCCAGAATGGCTCCGCGCGTCGCCTCGATGATCCGCTGCGGGGGAACCTCGGCTTGGCGGACTTCGTCGTAAATCTCGACGGCCTCGGTTGCCTTGCCGCTCGCATGCAGCCGCTCCGCGCAAAGAACACAGCCTTCTGCGACCGCGGAACGGACTTCGGCGACTAGGGAAGCCGACGCCAATGCATGGCGGAGAGCCATCCGGGTCTCGCGGCGTCGCCGATCTTGCCCAGAGCACCGCCGCTGCCGCCGGCACAACTTGCGGGTCTCTGATCCACCAGCCGCGCAAACCGCAACGTTGCTACGGAGTGCGAAGCGTCCCGCCGGACGCAGATCAGGAAATCGCGCACGTGGAACGTGGCCGGGTAGCCGCCGATCTCGGCCACCTTTTGGCCGGCGAGCAGCTCGGGCGAACTCAAGACGAGCTTGCCGCTGTCGCCCGCCTCGACCCAGCCCGTCTCGCCTTCGAAACGCACCGGGCACGAACCGAGCGGCAGCCAGCCGTCGTTGCGGATCACCAGCTCGACGCCGTCGGCATAGCGGGCAACCAGTTCGGCCGTTCTCCGGCGGGTTGTATTCGACCGGGGCCGTACTATCGGCGTCGGCCGCCCACTGGCAGAGGTCGACGCAGTGGGATCCCCATTCAAGCACGCCGCCACCGACCAAACCGCCGCCCTTCTCGAAGTTGAAGCCGTCAAGCAGCTTCTTGTTGAACGGTCGCCAGGCCGCCGGACCGAGATACATGTCCCAGTCGACCTGCTCCTTGGGCGGCTCAGGCTCCGCCGGCAGCCAGCCGCTACTGTATGTCTTCATTCCGGCCGGGTGGGCATGGACCCTTTGCAGCTTGCCGAGCTGCCCGGTGCGGGCCAGTCGCAGGCGAAGGCGAAATGGGGCAGGTTCCGCCGCTGCGTGCCGGCCTGGAAGACGCGGCCCGTGCGCCGCATCGTCTCGGCCAGCATCAGGCTCTGCGCGATGTTCTTCGTGCAGGGCTTCTCGCAGTACATGTCCTTGCCGGCGCGGGCCGCGTAGACCGAGGCCGTGCAATGCCAGTTCGGCCCGGTGGCGATCAGCACCGCGTCGATGTCTCTCGGTCCAGCAGGTCGCGGAAGTCGCGATACGTGTCGCAGTCCTGATTGTCCGTATTTCGTGTCGGCCATCATCTTGACCGCCTTCCGGCGGACTTCCTTGACGTCGCAGACGGCCACGAACTGCACGTCCGGCTGCTCCAGGAAGCGATCCGCGAGGGCACCCTCGATCGCATCCTGGTGCCCGAGCAGGCGCTCGACATCCTGGCCCAGCAGTTGGTTGCCGAGATCGCCTGCGGCGAGCGCCAGGAGGACGAGTTGTTCGCGATGTGCCGCCGCGCCTGGCCGTACCGACACCTCGAACGCTCGCAGTTCGACCGCATCGTCGCCATGCTGCGCGACGGCTTCAGCACCCGCAACGGTCGTAGGGGCGCCTACCTGCACCACGACCGGGTGCACGGCACCCTGAGGCCACGACGCGGCGCTCGCCTCGCCGCCATCACCAACGGCGGAGCGATCCCCGACACCGCCGACTACGACGTGGTGCTCGAACCGGGCGAGATCCGCGTCGGCTCGGTGAACGAGGACTTCGCGGTCGAGTCGATGGCCGGCAACATCTTCCAGCTCGGCAACGCCTCGTGGCGCATCCTCAAGATCGAACCCGGCAAGGTGCGGGTGGAAGACGGTCGCGGCCAGCCGCCGACGATTCCGTTCTGGTTCGGCGAGGCGCCGGCGCGCTCCGAGGAACTCTCAGACGCCGTCTGCCGCCTGCGGGAAGAGGTCGCCGAACGGGCGCAGGTCGATCGCGACGCCGCCGTCGCCTGGCTCGGCGAACGCCACGGCCTGCCGGCGGGGCCGGCCCAGCAGCTCGTCGACTACCTGCTCGCCGCGGTGCGCACACTCGGCGCCATCCCGACCCGTAGGCGGGTCATCCTCGAGCGCTTCTTCGACGAGTCCGGCGGCATGCAGGTGGTGGTCCATTCACCCTTCGGCAGCCGCATCAATCGCGCCTGGGGCCTGGCGCTTCGCAAGCGCTTCTGCCGCAAGTTCAACTTCGAGCTGCAGGCGGCGGCCACCGAAGACGCGATCATCCTGTCGCTCGGCGTGACCCACAGCTTCCCGCTCGACGAGGTCTTCCAGTACCTCCACCCCGACACCGTGCGAGACGTGCTCACCCAGGCGCTGCTCGACGCGCCGATGTTCAACGTCCGTTGGCGTTGGAACGCCGGTCGCGCTCTCGCCATCCTTCGCTTCCGCGGCGGGCGCCGGGTGCCGCCGCAGTTCCAGCGCATGAACGCCGACGATCTCGTGTCGGTGGTGTTCCCCGACCAGCTCGCCTGCCTCGAGAACATCCAGGGCGAGCGCGAGGTGCCCGACCACCCGCTCGTCGACCAGACCATCGACGACTGTCTCGAAGAGGCCATGGACATCGACGGCCTGATCGCGCTGCTCGAGGACATGCGGGCTGGAAGGATCGAACTGATCGCACGCGATCTGACTGAGCCCTCGCCGCTGACCGCCGAGATCCTCACCGCCAAACCCTACGCCTTCCTCGACGACGCGCCGCTCGAGGAGCGTCGAACCCAGGCGGTGATCAGCCGTCGCTGGCTCGACCCCAACGAGGCCTCCGACCTCGGCGCGCTGGACCAGGCCGCCATCGACCGCGTGCGGGAGGAGTCGAGGCCCGATCCCCGCGATGAGAACGAACTCCACGACGCCCTGGTGCTGGCCGGCTTCCTGACCGACGTCGAGATCGAGGACGACTGGCGACCCTGGCTCGCCGAGCTTCTGGAACAGGGTCGCCTGACGAGGCTCCGCCAGCCGAATGGCGACCTGTGGGTTGCCGCGGAGCGCTTCGCCGAGCTACGAGCTCTCCTGCCGGGCAGCCCCGCCGAACCGCCCCTCGATCTGCCCGGCTCGCTCTCCCGGGTCGGCGGCGAGGGTGAAGCCCTGCGCGAGATCCTGCGCGGCCGCCTCGAGATCCTCGGCCCGGTCGCCGAAGCCGCTCTGCATGCGCCTCTCGAGTCCGGGGAAGGAGCCGGTGGAGTTTCCCTGGCGGCCGTTCAGTCGGCGCTCGCCGAACTCGAAGGGGAGGGCTTCGCCATGCGCGGTCGCTTCACTCCCCGAACCCACGCTGCGGACCTGGCGCTCGAATGGTGCGAACGACGCCTCCTGGCCCGCATCCACCGTTACACGCTCAAGCGTCTGCGAGCGGCCATCCAGCCGGTTTCGCGCAGCGCCTTCCAACGCTTCCTGCTCGACTGGCAGCACGTCTCGCCGGGAGAACACACCACCGGACAGCGCGGCGTCGAATCGGTGGTCCATCAGCTGGAAGGTTTCGAACTGCCCGCCGCCAGTTGGGAGGAAGAGATCCTTCCCCAGCGGGTCGAGGCCTACGACCCCGACTGGCTCGACGGTCTCTGCATCGCCGGCAAGCTGCAGTGGCGTCGACGCAGTCCCTCGGCGACTGCGCGCGGAGAAGGGCGGGCGGGACCGATCCGGTCGACTCCGATCGCGCTGATCCAGCGCCGACACGGGCCGCTCTTCGCCAGCCTCTCAGACTGTGCGCAAGCCTCGCTCTCACCGGCCGCCGCCCGCGTACTCGAGTTCCTCGAACGCCACGGCGCATCGTTCTTCGACGACATCGCCGCTCCCACGGGAATGCTGGGCACACAGCTCGAGGCGGTGATCTCGGAGCTCGTCTCGGCGGGCCGGGTGACGTCCGACAGCTTCCTCGGTCTACGAGCGCTCCTCGTGCCCGCAGCGAAGAAGAAGTCCACGGGCAGTCGACGACGCACGGTCGCCTACGGGCTGGAGGACGCAGGACGCTGGACCGCCCTGACCCTCCACCCGGAGTCGCACTCGGATGCCGGTTCGGCCCCGCAAGCCCCGGGTACCGACTCGCCGGCCGGCGGGGAAGCACCATCGTCAGCTCCACCGCCCGAACATCCAGGCCGCCCGCGCGCCCGAGGATCTCGAAGCCCTGGCCCATCTCCTGCTGCGCCGCTGGGGCGTCGTCTTTCGAGCCATCCTCGAGCGCGAGACCGGGCTGCCCCCGTGGCGCGACCTCCTGCGAGCGTTGCGGCGGCTCGAAGCGCGCGGCGAGATCCGTGGCGGACGTTTCGTCAACGGGCCTTCCGGTGAGCAGTTCGCGCTTCCCGAGGCCATTCCCGCCCTGCGCAAGCATCGTCAGAAGCCGGACCAGACGCGTTGGATCTCGATCTCGGCGGCCGACCCCCTGAACCTCGTCGGGATTCTCATGCCCGGCAGCCGCGTTCCGGCGCTGGCCGGCAACCGCCTGCTGTTCCGCGACGGTCTGGCCGTCGCCTGCATGACGGGCGGTGAGGTCCGCTGGCTCGAAGAACTGCCCGTCGAGCAGCGCTGGCAGGCCGAGAAGGAACTCAAGCGCAGCCGACCGGCCCTGTCTTCGGAACTGTCGGGCGAAGAGTCTTCGGACGACACCGAATCGGGCACCCTGCGGACCGCTTGAGACCGAATCCGACTCCCGTCGATCGCGCTCGCCAAAGCCGCGCACGATCGGGTACCGGTCCTGCCCTGCCGTCATCTATCATCCGAGTCGAGAGAGAAACCAAGTGGCTCCCGAACACCGCAAGATCTGGCTCGACGGCGACTTCATTCCGTGGGCGGACGCGACGCTGCACGTGCTGTCACACGCCGCCCAGCGCGGCGCCCTGGTGTTCGACTACATGTCGGTCCACCAGACCGAACGCGGCGCCGCCGTCTTCCGACTCGGCGACCACCTCGCACGTTTTCGGCACTCGTGCGAGATCCTCGGGCTGCCGCTCCTGCAGGGCGACGAGGAACTGCGACGCGCCGCACTGGAAACCGTCCGCGTCAATCCCCCCAGCGGGGCCCTCAAGATCTCCGCCTACCTGCCTTCGATCGAGGTCGAACTGGTTCCCCTGGACGACCACGTCGCAGTGGCGATCGCCGCCTACGACATCCACGACGACATCATCGTCCCGAATCGCGGCGAATACGTTTCGCGTCCGACGATCCGACTGCGCATCGAGCGCACCACTCGCAACAAGCGCGACGACATCCTGGCGCCGCAGGCGAAGGTGTCCGGCGGCTACGCCCCGCTGATGGCCGCCAAGTGGCGCGCCCGGCGGGACGGCTTCGACGAGATCCTGCTGCTCGACGAGGACGGAGCGCTGGCGGAGACGCCGACCACCAATCTCTTCCTGGTGGACGCCGCGGGCGTCGTCCGCACGCCGGCCGCCCACCGGGTGCTGCACGGCGTGACTCGGAATTCGATTCTCGAGATCGCGAGAAGCGAGGGCATGGAGGCGGTCGAGGGCACGCTCTACCCAGACGATCTCGAACGCGCCTCCGAGTCCTTCCTGAGCGCGACGACCGCCGGCGTGATCCCCGTGGTCAGCGTCGACGGCCTGCCGATCGGCGACGGCACGGTCGGCCCGATCACCGCCCGCCTGGGCGAAGTCCTGCACGCCGCCGAGACCGGCGCCGACGAGCGCTTCGCCCACTGGGTCGATTTCGTAGAAGCGTAGAGCGCCTGCTCCCGCCAACCACGAGGGAGCGGTCCGCGCCGACGAGCGATCAGTCTGCCGTCTTCAGGCCGCGGATGAACGGCGACAGGAATCCATCGAGCATCCCCTCGGGCCAGTCGAACTGAGGCACCGTGACGATCATGTGACAGATCCCGGTGAGCGCTGCGATGAGAGAACTCCCCGTCGCCCGGGTGACGCCGGGGAAGGAGCCGTCTTCGACGCCCTCCTGCAGGATGCCGCCCAGGACTTCTCCGAAACGGTCCACCGTGTCACGGCTGTAGACGAAGTACTCGTCGTCGGGGCTGGCCTTCTCGTCCTGCACCAGATACACGACCTTGTACTCCTCGGGATGGACCAGCCAGTGCTCGACGAAGGCCTCGGCGAAAACACGCAGACGAGTTTCGGAGCCGACCACACCTTCGAGGCGCGACTCGAGATGGGCGAAGAGGTCGTCGAAGATGGTCGACCAGATGAAACGCAGCAATTCGTACTTGTTGCGGAAGTAGTGGTAGATCCGCATCGGCGAACACCCGATCCGACGAGCGATCCGTCGGATCGAGACGCCGTCGAACCCCTCCTCGACGAAGAGCTGGTGGGCGGCGGCGAGGATCTCGCGCTGGATCTCCTCGCGCTTCTCTTCAGAATAGGCGGGCCTGGCCATCGATGAACTCCCTGAGAGCCGGCGTTCTCCCCTCCCGGCATTGATTGTACGCCGTCGATGAAACTGAGGATCTATCGGAATCCATCCCAAGCCGGCGCAGAGCCTGGACGGAAACGCGAGGTCGCGGGCACTCCCCCCGGCAGACCGAGGTCTCCGTCGACCCGACGACCGAACCCGACCTAGCGGCCGGCGACCGCGCTGAGAGACCGGCGCCGACGCAGTTCCCGGAAGCTCACCAGTCGCCGTTCCGACTCGTCCCACAGCTTCAACCGCAGGCACTTGACGCTCTGCCACATGGTCAGGCGTCGGGCGTTCTCGCGCAGGTGCGGGTTCTCGATCATGCAGCGACGAAGGCGGTAGTTGGGAATGCGACTCGACAGATGGTGGATGTGGTGGAAGCCGATGTTGCCGGTGCACCAGTGCAGCACCGCCGGCAGATCGAACCACGAACTGCCCTCCATGGCGGCGCGATAGAAACTCCACTCTTCTTCATCACCCCAGTAGACGTCCTCGAACTGATGCTGGACATAGAAGAGGTAGATCCCCATCGAGCCGGAGATCAGCGCCAGCGGCAGCTGAACGGCGAGGAAGGATCCGAGACCGACCGTCAGCCAGCTCAGAACGAGGATGACGAGCAGGGCGAGATTGGTGAAGTGCACGCTCATCCATTCCCGCTTCCAGGACAGCGGCAGATCCCAGGGCAGGCGGTGCTTGAGGATGAACTGGTAGATCGGACCGACGACCAGGAGCGCCGGGGGGGAACGGAACACCCGGTACCAGAAGCGCTGACTCCTGGTCATGTCTTCGTACTCACGCACCGTCAGGGTCTCGACGTCGCCATGGCCGCGCCGCGACAGGTCTCCGGAAGTGGCGTGGTGCATCGAGTGGGTCTTGCGCCAGTAGTCGTAGGGCATCAGGGTCAGCACGCCGATCAGCGAGCCGGTCACGCTGTTGGCCTTCTTCGAGCGGAAGAAGGAGCCGTGCCCGCAGTCGTGCTGGAAGATGAACATCCGCACCATCAGAAACGAGGTCGGAACGGCGAGAGCGAGGGTGATCCAGTAGGACCAGCGCAGGCTGAAATACATCAGCACCCACATCCCGATGAAGGGCAGTCCCGTGTTCAGGAGCTGGAAGATGGCCCGCCCGACGCTCGGTCGGGCGTACTTCTTGATATCGAGAATGGCCTGACGAGCATCGCTCTGGACACGTTGAACGGCGTCGGACGAAGCCTGGACGGCGGCATTGAAAGCGCTGGATGGACTCATAGGTTCTGAGAGTTCTCTAGTTCATCGAGGTCGAAGAAGGGGATCGCAGCGGAGGCTCGAGCCCGTCGTCAGTCCCTCCCCAGGAGCGCACCGATTGTACTGCACTCGACGCAAGGACGGGGCTACACTCGGGTAGACGCATTCGGCGCCGCGTTGTTCCCACTGCGACTCCACCACGAACACCCCTCGAACCTCGCCAACGAGGCCCACCTGGAGCAACAAGTTCGAGCGAATACAATTCCCTTCCGCCGTCGAAAGACACGCCACCAAGGAGCCTCCGCCATGATCGACTCGCAGACCGAAGACGTCCTCCTCAGCCTCGAGGACAAAGTCCTCACGATCACGCTCAATCGTCCCGACAAGCTCAATGCACTGTCGGGTCCGATGATCGAGACGGTCAACGAAGTCCTGCGTGACAGTGCCACCGATCCCGGGATCGGATGCATCCTGGTCACCGGCTCCGGGCGCGGCTTCTGCGCCGGTGGCGATGTGTCTTCGATGTCGGGTGACGCTGCGGCGGAGCTGACCTTCGAAGATCGCATCGATCGCCAACGTCAGGGGCAGGAAATGTCGCGGTTGCTGTACATGGGACCCAAGATCACGATCGCGGCGGTCAACGGCGCCGCGGCCGGCGCCGGCCTGGGCATCGCGATGAGTTGCGACCTGCGCCTGGCCTCCGAGAAGGCGAAGTTCACGACCGCCTTCGCACGAGTCGGCTTCGGCGGCGACTACGGCACCACCTGGCAACTCACCCAACTGGTCGGCCAGGCCAAGGCCAAGGAACTCTTCTTCCTCTCCGAGGTGATCGACGCCGAGGAGGCCGAGCGGCTCGGCCTCGTCAACAGGATCCTGCCCGCCGAGGGCTTCCTCGAGGAAGCCACCGCGATCGCGAAACAGATCGCCAACGGACCCCTGGTCTCCTTCCGCTACATGAAGGAGAACGTCCGCTACGCCGTCACGCAGGACTTCCACACCCTCCTCGACCGTGAAGCGATGACCCACCTGCGATGCGGCCAGACCGAAGATCACCGGGAAGGGGTCTCCGCATTCATGGAGAAGCGGGCTCCCCAGTTCAAGGGGCGCTAGATCACCAGCCACATCGCAACGGCTGCGCCGCTGGCGCTGCCCACACCACCATGCCACTCGAACATCTCTCGACCGTCCTGACTCCGGACGGACACAAGCTCTCCCTGCACGAGCGCGATGGAGACTTCTACGTCTCCCTGGACGGTTTCGAGCTCATGTCGACTCGCGCCCACGACTCGGAACGCGCCCTGGCTCATCGGGTCTGCGGTGACCTGCCCGGCCAACCCACTCCCCAGCGCGTCCTGATCGGAGGACTCGGCCTCGGCTTCACGCTGCGGGCGGCACTCGAGACCGTCGGGCGCCGCGCCGAAGTGGTGGTGGCTGAACTCTTCCCGACAGTCGTCGAGTGGCATCGTGAGTTCCTCGGTGACTTCGGCAGGGCCATCGAGGACCCGCGTTGCGAGATCGTCGAGAAGGACGTCGCCGAACTGGTGACCGGCAGCGAAGCCTGGCACGCCATTCTGCTCGACGTCGACAACGGCCCCGAGGCTCCGTGCGTGGAACGGAATCGACGCTTGTACAGCCGCGAAGGCATCGAGCGACTGCGCGACTCGCTGGTGATCGGAGGCGTGCTCGGAGTGTGGTCGACCGATCGCGACCCGGCGTTCGTCAAACGCCTCGAGAAGGCGGGCATGGAAGTGTGGTTGGAGAGCGTGCACGCGCACGCCGGAAGGGGAGCCAAGCACACCCTCTTCTTCGCGCGTCGCTGCAAGGCTCGGCGATCGCCGAACCGCGCCCGGGGCCGACACGGCGGCCGGAGCAAGTAGTCTCTCCAGCCCGGAGTCCCAGCGCCGTGACCCACCCGACCCATCCAGATCCCTCGACGCCGGACCTCGCCCGGCCGAAGCGCGAAGCTCGCAGTCCGATCCAGCGGGCGCTGCGGAACTTCGGTGGGCTGGGAACCGGCCTCGCGCTGTCGCGCTCGATCCAGTTCATCGCCATCATTCTGCTGGCACGAAGGCTGGGAGTCGCCAGCTACGGCCACCTCGCCTTCGGCCTGGTCTGGCTGACCTACCTCGAACGCGTCGTGGCTCTCGGCGCCGACGCGGTCGGAGTGCGAGCCGTGGTGGAGAATCGCGACCAGGCCGGCGGCATCATCGGTGCCTACGGCGCCTTCCGGCTGGCAGTGAGTCTCATCGTCGTGGCGGTGATCGCCGTCGTCGGCCGCGCGGTTCTCGACCCGCTGGACGCCGGCATCCTCACCATTCTGAGCCTCGCCCTGATCTTCCACGCCTTCGACCCCCACTGGGCCTTCCTGGGCCTCGAGCGAACCGCGGTGGCCTCCTTCGGCCGGGTCCTCGGGCAACTGGTCCTGCTGGCGATCGTGGTGCTCGGGGTCCACTCCCCCGGCGATCTCTCGATGGCGGCCGGCGCCTGGGTGGCGGCGGCGGCGACTTCCGCCGTCTTCCTCCACGCAGCGCTTCCGATGCACGGAGCCCGACCCCTCCTCGGACGACTTCGCAAGACCCTGACCGAGTACGGTGGGCGCTCCGCATCGATCGTGCTGGTCCAGCTCTCCGGCTTGATGCTGTTCAACACCGACCTCTTGATTCTCGGCGTTCTCCTCGGATCCGTTTCGGTCGGTCTGTATTCGGCTTCCATCACGATGTTCGGCTTCCTGACCAGTCTGACGCTGGTCTTCGGCTCCGGCCTGCTGCCGGTGCTGACCGGACAACGAGACGATCCGGGGGCCTTCCGCAACACCGTCAGACAGGCTCTACGCCTCAATCTCACGTTCATGTTGCCGGCCGCCGTCGGCGGCGCGCTGGTGTCAGCCGACTTCCTCTCGACCCTCTTCGGCGACGACTACCTGCCCGGACTTGCCGTCATGCGGATCCTCGCGATCACCCTGCCCATCGCCAGCTACCGCTCGGTTCAGCGGGTCGTGCTCTTCGCTCACGGTCGCGAGGGGGTGGCGATGCGAATCAACCTGGTGGCCATGGTCGCCAACCTGGTCCTGGACCTGATCCTCATTCCGATCTGGGGAATCACGGGGGCGGCCCTGGCGACGCTCATCGTGTCGGTGATCCTCACTCTCTTCACCACCTGGGCGACTCGCGACCTCATTCCCGGTGACGGTCTGAACCTCGGCCTCGTCCGACTGGCGCCGGCGCTGATCGGGATGGTCGCCTTTCTCGTCTGGAGCCCCTGGCAACCCGGCCTGGTGGTTCGGATCGGAGTCGCGGCCGCGATCTATCTGGGCCTCCTCGCCCTGACCGCGTTGAACTGGCTCCGCGGTTCCTGGGAGCCCGGCGAGCCGGGAGAGTACCGAGCGTCCGAAGTCCTGGCACCGACGGGCGAACCTCAACGCTGAAGTCGACCCGGGGAGCGCAGGTTCGAGACCCGACCCGATCTCAGGAATCGAGACGATCGCGATAGGCGGGAAAACCGACGACCTCGAGGAGTTCGTCGAAACGACTCCGCCGCTCCGGTGCACGGCCCTCGAGAAGACTCTTCGCGCTCTCGGACATGGCTGCAAGCCCGGCGAGCTGAAGACTGAGTGGATAGGCCACGAGCGAATAACCTATTTCGCCGAGCTCTTCGGGAGAGGTCCAGAGAGTGATCCCGTCTTCCACCAGGTTGGCCATCTTCCAACCCGGCACCGCCTCGCAATAGCGACGCATCTCCTCCACCGTTCGCGGCGCCTCGAGGAAGGTGATCTCGGCTCCGGCTTCGGCGAAGGCCTCAGCCCGGCGAAGGGCCTCGTCGAAACCCACTGTCCCGGCGGCGTCCGTTCGGGCGATCAGGAGAATGTCGAGACCGGCGTCGGCACGAGCCCTGACCGCGGAGCGGATCCGCGCCACGGCCTCCTGCCGGTCGACAGTCTGTTTCCCCGGTGTATGACCGCACCTCTTCGGCCAGAGCTGATCCTCGATCATCAGACCGGCGAATCCCGCCCGGGCGTACCCGCGGACGGTCCGTTCGACGTTGATCTCGTTGCCGTAGCCGGTGTCTGCGTCGCCGAACAGCGGAATCGAGATCGCGTCGCAGACGTCGCGACCCTGATCGAGGATCTCCGCATACGACATCAAGCCGGCGTCCGGCAGGCCGAGGCGGGAGCCCGAGACCGCGAACCCGGAAAGGAAGGCGGCGGCGAATCCCGCCCGTTCGAGGACCCTCGCCGACAGGGCGTCCCAGCACCCCGGCGCCTGCACGACCTTGCCGGCCTCGAAGGCCCGGCGTAGCGACTCGACGCCACTCGAAGCCGCTCCGAAGAGGCTCACCCGGCGTCGCCCCCAGCGTCGTCGGCGGTTTCGCGCGGGGTCTGTGAAGCTGGTTTCGGCGAGTCGCTCAATGGATCCTGCCCTGAATCTCCGAATCCTCTCACGGAGACCGCCGTCCCCGGAGAGCGGGATCTCCAGACTCGAAGACGCGGTGGTAGCCTCGCGCCCACCGCCGATCTGGTGGCCGTCCGCCAGGGATCGAATCGCTGTCCCGGCTTCCACCGTCGGCTCGATAGCTCGAGTCGCTGATTCTCCGAGGTTCCGATGTCGCTGGTGAACAACCAATACTGGCGGCTGCTTCGCGACAACCGCGACTATCGCTACCTCTGGTTGGGCCAGCTGGTCAGTCTGCTCGGAGACTGGTTCAACCTCATCGCTTCGGCGGCCCTGATGGCCACCCTGACCGGCTCGGGGCTGGCCGTCGGGACGCTGTTCGCGGTCCGCATGTTGGCGCCCTTCCTGGTCAGCCCGATCGCCGGAGTCGCCGCGGATCGATACAACCGCAAATGGTTGCTGATCGGGACCGACGTTCTTCGCGGCATCACCGTTCTCGGCTTCCTGCTCGTCCGGGAGCCCTCGCAGGCATGGCTTCTCTACCTGCTCACCGCGATCCAGCTCGGGCTCTCCGGATTCTTCTTCCCGGCGCGCTCGGCGATCCTGCCGGACATCGTGCCGAAAGAGCAGCTCGCAACCGCCAACGTGATCGGGTCGGTGACCTGGTCCTCCATGCTCGCCGGCGGCGCGGCGTTGGGCGGCATCGTGGCCGGATTGTGGGGCAACGAGACCGCCTTCCTCGCCGACGCAGCCACCTTCGCGCTGTCGGCCGTGTTCGTCTCCCTGGTGCGATATGAGACGCCTCGACGAAAGGCCGAAGCCGAGGGACTGCTCGAAGAAGCCCACCACTCGGCCACCCGCGAGTACCTCGACGGGTTGCGCTACCTGCGCGACCATCTCCACCTTCTCGCGATCACGCTCCACAAGGGAGTCAGCGCCCTCATTCTCACCGGCATCCAGGTCCTGCAGGTCGCCATCGCCGAAGACCTGTTCACGATCGGCGACAGTGGTTCGATCAGTCTCGGCCTCATGTACGGGGTCGCCGGCGTAGGAACCGGGATCGGACCCGTCCTGGCGCGCCGCTGGACCCGCGATCGGCATTCCGCCCTCTCCTGGGCGATGGCCGGCGCCTACGGCGTTTCGATCGCCGGCCTTCTCGTGATGGCGACCCTGTCGAGTTTCAATGTCGTCCTGATCGGCATCTTCCTGCGCGGAGTCGGAGGCGGAACCATCTGGGTGTTCTCCACTCAACTGCTCCTCGAGGCCCTTCCCGAGCGCGTGCGAGGACGAGTGTTCGCGACCGAGTTCGCCATGTTCTCGCTCTTCTCCGCGATCGGCGTCTGGGTGACCGGCGCTGTCCTCGACGTCGGCATCGGCATCGCGACCGTGACCCTGGGCATGGCCGTCCTGCTGCTCCTGCCGGCCTTCCTCTGGGCTGCCTGGCTCCGACACCGCGGCAGCGAACTGGAACCGTCGGCGGCCACGAACTGACATCGGCGGCCGCCTCGCCACGCGCCTGCGCTCCGTCGGGGCCGCTGACCGGCTCGAAGCCGGCTTCGATCACGCGCGACAGCTACCGACGTCACCTGGGCCTCGAACCGCCCCGGGCGAGGGCATGCCGACTCGCAGGCATATTCGACGAGACCATTGGAGCCGGGAGAATCTCGTGCCCCGAACGACCGCCCACACACACACCTCGTCCACGATCAGGCGACCGCGCGAGAATCACTCGAAGACTCCCGGCTCCACCCTGTACTACAGAAAACCGCAGCAACTGTTACAGGGAAATCTCAAACTTTTCCCCAATTTTCACGGGAGGCAGTCCGCGGATCCGTCGACAGCCTAGAATGCGCCTACCGTGTCATCGGACTTTCCCACCACCCAGTGGAACATCCTGCATTCGATGCAGGAAGGCGATGAGGATCTCGTGCGCCTGGCGATCGCTCGCCTCTACGACATCTACTGGCCACCGCTCTACGGCTACCTTCGGCGGCGCGGCCATCCCCAGGACGCCAGCGGCGACTTGTTGCAGGGCTTCTTCGTGCATCTCCTCCAGAACGACACCCTCAAGACCATCGATGCGGCGCGCGGACGCTTTCGCTCCTTCCTGCTGACGGCGCTCAAGAACTTCATCCACAACGAAGTCGAGTACGCCAACGCGCTCCGACGGGCCCCCTCCGATCGCCTGATCTCCCTGGACGTCGACGGCGAGGAGCGGGCTTCCCGAAGCGCCACCAGCTCGTCGGCAACCCCCGACGAGATCTACGAGCAGCGCTGGGCCAACCTCGTCCTCGACCGCGCCGTCAAGAAGCTCGAGCGACGAGAGCAGGCGGCGGGGCGGGGAAGGCAGCTCGAACTGCTGCGCGGCTACGTGATCGAGGGCAGCGAACAGCCCTCCTACCGAGAGATCGCCCTCGAGTTGGGAATCTCCGAACAGAACCTGCGCGTACGCGTCCATCGCCTGCGTCAGCGACTGGGCTCGAACCTGCGCTCGGAAGTCAAACAAACGATCTCCGAACCGGCCAACGTCGACGACGAACTGCGGCATCTGCTGCTCAACCTGTCGCGAGCCGTCGATCTCGAAACGTAGAACGACCCCGAAACCCCGAGGAACCGCGTTTCGACGTGGTTCGGCGACACGGTCGACGGCTCGACGGGTCCGTTCAGTCCCCTTCGGAATCGACCCTACCGGGCCGATGCTCTTCGGCAGCATCGTCCGAGGGCGCGGTGGAATCCGGGGCCTGCAAGCCACGCGAGCGCTGAAGGGCGGACACCGCCCGGTTGAGCGCCCCGAAGCGCTCAGAGACTTCAGCCAGGCCCCTCTTGATCCGCTCGCGCTCCTGCGCAGCCTTGCCGATCTCGGAGCTCTCATGGCGAGCCAGGGCGACTTCCAGCGTCTCGACTTTCTCCTCGAGCTCCTTGCTCCAGGCGTTGGATGCGGCCAGGGCCGCCGAAAGCCCCTTGCTGGTCTCGTCGGACGGAATCCTCGACAGTGCCTTCAGTTCCCTGCGAAGGGAGGCGATCTCGCGCTCCTTCGAGACCAGGAGCTGCTGGTGCAGATCGTCGCGCCGACTGTTACCCCACAGGGCTGTCGCCCACGCGAATACGGCCGCGACCGCGGCCGCAATGGCGGCAATCAGGAACAGGATTTCACTCATCGGCGACTTGCGATCCCGACCTCAAGCTACCACTGGAGGCGGCAGGTCGTATGTAACATCTGTTACATTGCATCCATGGCCAGGGGAAAATCGGGCCGAGTCGTCGTGGAGATCGATCCCGACCTCAAACTCGAGCTCTACACAGCACTCACCTCACGCGGCTTGACCCTCAAGGAGTGGTTCGTGAACGAAGCCGTGGCTCTCGTCGAGAACCACCAACAGCCTCCCCTCTTCGTTGCCGCCCGTTCAGGCAATGGGGCGTCCGACTCCGGCAACGGAGATCGCGCTCACGAAGACGGATGACCTTCTGAAACCATGACCGACAACGCCGGCGACTGGCAGGCTCTACGAGGTCGACTCGACCGATTCGCCAAGAGCCTCGAGATGGCCCTCGAGGCCCTTCCTGTAGGCGAACTCGACAAGGCGAAGACAGTCGAGGCCGACGAGTCCGAGATCGTCGAAGCCTCCGAAGAGGCCGAGATCCTCACCTTCGGGTGGGGACGAGAGCGCTTCGCCCTCGAGACCCGCTGGGTGCGGTCGGTCATCGACGAGCCCACGGTTCTGCCGGTCCCCGGTCTCCCGAACGAGCATGGGCTTCTCCTCCTCGGCAAGACTCCCCTGCCGGTCTTCGACCTGGGAGCGATCCTCGGACTCGAACAGCAGACCACCGTTGCAAGAGCCGTGATGGTCGTCGGTGCCGCCGACGCGGAGATCGGCCTGGTCGCGGCCGAGAAACCGGTGTGGTCGCGGTCCGCTCGCCTCCATCCACTGCCCTGGCGCCTCGACGAACTCAACGCGAAGATGGTCCGCGGTGTGACCGCCTCCGGCGACCTCGTTCTCGACGGGGCAGCGTTGCTCGAGGACGAGCGCTTCTTCCTGACGTCGCCCCTCGAAGGGCCGCCAAGAGCCGCCCTGCGGGGCCTGCGCTGAGATCTCGATGAGCGACGAGGACATCACCAGGAAGCTCCGGGCGACGTTCGTCGAGGAACTCGACCAGGCGGTTCGAATCCTGAGTCGAGATCTGATCACGCTGCAGAACTCCGCCTCCTCGGTGGTCCGCGGCCAGCTGGTCGAATCCCTGCTGCGAACGATGCACAGCCTCAAGGGCGCCGCACGCTCGGCGAGGCTGGACGACATCGAGACCAGCTGTCACCTGGCGGAGAGCGTCCTCGGAGTTCTGCGGGATCAGGCCTGGGAAGCTTCGACCTCTCCACCTCTCGTTTCCCTGCTCCTCGCCACGGTCGACGGTCTGGCCACGACCAGCGAGCGCCTTCGAGACGACGGCGATGCGGACCGTCTCGCTCTCGCGACGGTCAACGCCGAACTCGAATCCGCGCTGCGACGGTTGGCGGACGAACCGTCGACCCGCGCACCGGTCCCGCAGCCGGATCGGCCCACCCAGCCATCCGATCGAGGCTCCACCGAGGCCACCGCGACCGTCGAACCCCGAATCACCGCAGGCCGGGCCTTCGAGGCTGTCTGTTCCGAACTCGGCAAGCTGGCGGAGGAACTCGCCGACGACAGCGGCAAGCGAGTCGACGTGGTCCTCGAAGGGGCTCCCTGGAAGGTCGCCGACCCTCTCGGCCAGCAGCTTCGGGAGCCGCTCGGTCACCTGGTGAGAAACGCCGTCGACCACGGCATCGAGTTGCCGATCGAGCGGCGAGCCGCCGGCAAGCCGGTCCGCGGTCGCATCACGATCGGCGCCGTGGCGAAACCGGACGCCGTCCACATCTCGGTTCGCGACGACGGCGGTGGACTCGACCTCGACTCCCTGGCAGCGGTGGCCCGCGGTCGCGGCGTCGACGTTCCTGCCGACAATGCGAGTCGCGCCGAACTCGCGTTCGTCTCCGGACTCTCGACGAGCCCGGAAGTCACCGCGTCGTCGGGGCGCGGCGTCGGCCTCGATGCCGTCCGAGCCTGGGCCGAGCAACGAGGCGGAGAGATCCAGGTCCGTTCCCAACCGGGCTCCGGTGCAACCTTCACGCTCAATCTGCCACTCGAACGGCCCACGGTTCGAGCTCGGCTCCTGCTCTCGAGCGAGGGGATCTTCGCCATCGAGGAAGTGCACGTGACCGGTCTTCGCAGGATCGCGGCCTCCGAGGTTCGCTGGCTTCTCGGCCGACCGGCCGTGATCGAAGAAGGCCGGCCGGTGGCGGTGGCCGGACTCGACGCCCTGCTGGGAAGCGGGTCGACGATCTCGTCAGCCGAGCTCTTCGACCGGGAACTCCTCCACCTGCAGATCGGCAAACGAACGTTGCTGCTGTCCTGCGAGCGGGTGTCTCCCCCGAAGGATCTCGACATGCGTCCTCTCGGCCCACGCCTGCGCTCCTCACTGGTGCGGGCGGTCGCCCAGCTCGAGGGCGGCGAGGTCGCCTGGCTCCTCCATCCCGAATCTCTCGCCAACGCGGCCCTCGCTGAAGGCTCCGCAACCCAGCCCCATCTCAGTGACGAAGGAGGCTCCCTTCCATGACGCGAGTCCTGATCGCAGAAGACAGTCCGACCCAGGCTCAGGAGCTGACACTGGTCCTGGAGGGGGAGGGCTACGAGGTCGTTCATGCGGCCGACGGTGAAACGGCGCTCGAGATCTTCGACTCACAGGCCTTCGACCTCGTGTTGAGTGACGTCCAGATGCCCGGGATGTCGGGGCACGAGCTGTGTCATGCCATCAAGCACGGCGAAGGTCGCAAGGCGGTTCCCGTCATTCTGCTCACCCGGCTGAGTGAAGCGACCGACATCGTTCGCGGCCTCGAATGCGGCGCCGACAACTTCCTCACCAAGCCGTATGACGCCTCCCACCTCACAGCCCGGATCGCCGCGATCCTGGCAACCTGCGGCGAGCAGGACGAAACCGATGAGGCCGGCGTGGTGAGCTTCGACTTCATGGGGCAGCTCTTCGGGATCGACGCCCGACCCGATCGGATCCTGAACTTCCTGATGTCGACGTTCGACGAGTTCGTGCGCGCCCGACAGCGCGAGCTGACGACCCAGCTCGACACGGAGAAACGACGCCGGGAGGAACTCGGAGCGCTGACCCAGGAACTGCAGGACGTCAACGCGCGGCTCACGCGCCTGGCCAGCGTCGACCCGATGACGGAGCTGCTCAACCGCCGCGGCCTCGAGAAGGCACTGGCGATCGAAATGAGCAGAAGCCAGAGGCTCGGCACCGTCGTCGTGGCCGCCCTCGTCGATCTCGACGGTTTCAAGCGCATCAACGACCAGCTCGGCCATGCAGTCGGAGACGTCGTCCTCACCGAGATCTCGAAGAGACTCGCCGGTTCACTGCGCCCGTCCGACCGAATCGGCCGCGTCGGCGGCGACGAGTTCCTCGTCTTCCTCCCCGAAACCCGACTGGCCGAGGCCCAGAGAGTCGCCGACCGCATTCGCCTGGCCGTGGCACAGAGCCCACTGGTCGTCTTTTCCGACCTGATCAACATCACGGCCTCGATCGGCACGAGCATCCTGCCCTACGAGACGTGTTCGATCGAGGAGGTCCTGACCCTGACCCGGATGTCGCTGCACGACGCCAAGTCCATGGGCGGCAACCGCGTTTCGATGGCGGTCGAGACTCCCGCCACCAACGGCAGGGAGCCGACACTCGCGGAGCGCACCCTAAGTCGCCGCGCCGGCAGCATCGAAGACGTTCAGAGACTGCTGCGCGAGGACGAACCCTTCCGCGCCGTCAGTCAGGCGATCTATCGACTCTCCGACGGCACGAAGGCGGGCTACGAGATGCTGAGCCGTGGGCCGACGGGACCCTTCGAAATGCCGAAGGACTTCTTCAGGGTCTGCCTCGAAGGCAACTTCCTGACGATGGCCGACCTCAAATGCCTGAAGGGCTGCGTGGCAGCCAGCGCCGGACTCGAGCCGGGCAGCCGCTTCCACGTCAACCTCTTTCCCTCGACCCTCCTGGACACCTCGCCCGACCGCCTCATTCCGATGTTGCAGACCGACGACGATTCGGTCTTCTGCGTCGAGATCTCGGAGCAACAGTTCATCAGCGACCCGGCCTGCCTGCAGGACCAGGTGAGGGCCTTCCGTGAAGCCGGAATCCTCGTGGCGATGGACGACGTCGGCTTCGGGCGTAGCTCGCTCGAATCCCTGGTACTGCTCGAACCCGACATCGTCAAGATCGACCCGAAGTACGTCCTGGGCATCTCACGCAGTAGCGGAAAGGCGCGCTCGATTCGCAGACTCATCAAGATCGCCACCTCGCTCGACGCCGAAATCGTGGCCGAGGGGATCGAGCACTCCGACGATCTGGCCCTGCTGCGGGAGATGCAGGTCGGCTACGGCCAGGGCTATCTGTGGGGCAGACCAGCGTAGTTCAACCATCGTCGGGTCGAGCCTGGCTCGAAGTGATCGTGGTGCTGTTCTCCATGATCGCGACCTTCCAGGTCCTGGCTGCGCTCACCGGTTCGATGGCCGTCGTTCCGCTCGGCAGCCTGGTCGCAGCCGGCATCGTCGGCCTGCTGCTCGCGCGACGAGGACAGTCCCTGGAAACAATCGGCCTGGGGCGGCGGCCCGGACCCGCTTCGTTGCCGGCCGGAATCGTACTCGCCGCCGCGATGCTCGGCGTCGCGTTTCTCTTCCAGAAAACCCTCGAAGTCCACTTCGGTCTCCCCGACCTGTCTGCCTTCGAGAATCTACGGGGCAACGTCGGCCTCGCTCTCTGGTTTCTCTTCATCGCCTGGATCCCGGCTGCCGTCGGCGAGGAGCTGATCTTCCGGGGATTCATCCGGCAACGCCTCGCGTCGGCCTTTGCCGGCCGCGGGAAGGTCGGCCGGGGCGCCGAACTGGCAGCCCTCGCGACGCAGGCCGTCCTCTTCGGTCTCGCCCACGCCTACCAGGGTCTGGCGGGAGTTCTCGTGACTGCGCTCCTGGGCACTCTCCTGGGCGCCGGCTTCCTCGTCTTCGGACGCAATCTCTGGGTCTGCATCGTGGCGCACGGAATCGTCAACAGCCTGTCGATCGCAGAGCTGTATCTGGATCGCCGCCTGTTCTGAGTTGCCGCTCGACGCATCGGCGAAGGCGCGCCCGGACCGACGGCCCGAGCCAGGCACTCGGATAGAGTCCCAGTCTCCCTGAGCCCATCCACCCTCACCTCATGGCCGCCCCCCCGAAGCCCGTCCAGGGCACCCTCCAGCACCAGCTCTTCCGGGCGCTGAGCAACTTCCACGTCGCCCTCTACCGCTGCAGCGGCGGTCGAGTCGGAGGGCGGATCGCCGACAACGACGCCCTGCTGCTGACGACGGTCGGGCGAAAGTCGGGCAAGCAGCGAACCCTGCCCCTGCTGACTCTCGAGACCGACCGCGGTTGGGCGATCGTGGCCTCGTACGGCGGAGCCGACCGCCACCCGGCGTGGTACCTGAACCTGCGAGAGGAACCGGCCGTCGAGATCCAGGTGGGCAACCAGCGCATGGCGTGCGTCGCCGAAACCGTCGAGGAGAATCGGCGGCCCGAACTCTGGGATCGCTTCGTCGCGACCTACTCCGACTATGCGCTCTATCAGGAGCGCACCGAGCGCACGATTCCGCTGGTCGAACTGATCCCCATCGAGGGCAAGCCCGAGCGCCGTGCCGAGGCTCGGTAGGATGACATCGTCTTGAGCAGTCCCAGCGAATCGCTGCCCCTCGCCGCCGTCGCCGCGCTCGGCCGCTCGTCACGAAACTTCGTAACCGCCTCGGCCGGCCTCTGGCGGCTCTTCGCCAGCTCCTTCGAGCGCACCTTCATCGGTCCCTTCCGCGGTCGACCCATGAGGATTCAGGCCACCCTGCACCAGGCGGTTCGCGGCGGCGTCGACTCCCTTCCACTCGTGGCCCTGATCTGCCTGCTGGTCGGAATGATCCTCGCCTTCCAGTCGGCCTACCAGCTCCGACTCTTCGGAGCCCTCGATCTGATCCCGGCCCTGGTAGGCGTGTCGGTGACCCGCGAACTCGCTCCCCTGCTCACCGCCATCATCGTCGCCGGCCGCTACGGATCGTCGATCGCCGCCGAGCTCGGAACCATGAAGGTCTCGCAGGAGGTCGACGCCCTCGAAGTCATGGGAATCGACCCCGTCAGCTACCTCGTGGTGCCGCGCGTGGTGGGCCTGCTCATCGCCCTGCCGTGTCTGGTCGTCTTCGCGGACCTGGTCGGCATCATCGGCGGCTGGTTGATCGCCATCACGGTCCTCGAAATGGGTCCGCAGCGCTACATCGAACTGTCGATCGACTCCCTGGTTCTCGAGGACATCTACACCGGCCTGGTGAAGGCCGCCGTCTTCGCGCTCCTGATCGGCCTCGTCGGCTGTGAACGCGGTCTTTCGACCTGGGGCGGCGGCAAGGAAGTCGGACGCTCGACCACCTCTTCCGTGGTGCGCAGCATCGTTCTCGTGATGGGCGCCGACCTCTTCGTCACCGTGCTCTTCTACCTCAAGGGCTGAGATGTCCGAAACGATCATCTCCGTGCAAGGCATCACGAAGGAACTCGGCGGTCGCGCCATCCTCAAGGGCGTCGATCTCGAGGTCCTGCGCGGCGAGACGATCGTCATCCTCGGTTCGAGTGGAAGCGGCAAGAGCACCCTGCTGCGATGCCTGGTCGGCCTGATGCCTCCAGACGAGGGTTCCGTAGAGCTCTTCGGTACCAACATCTACCAGGCGAACCGGGCTCAGCTTCTGGAGCTGCGACGCAAGATCGGTGTGGCATTCCAGGGCAGTGCCCTGTTCGGCTCGATGACGATCGGTGAGAACGTCGAACTCGCCTGGAAGGAACTCACCGACGTGCCCGACGTGAACCGGCATATCATCGCCCGGGTGAAGCTCGGCATGGTGGGACTGGAGAACGCGATCGACCTCTACCCCTCCGAGCTGAGCGGCGGGATGCAGAAGAGGGCCTCCCTGGCTCGCGCCCTGTCGATGGACCCCGAGCTGGTCTTCTTCGATGAACCCTCGGCCGGACTCGATCCCGTCACCGCCGCCGATCTCGATCAGCTACTCATTCGACTCAAGGAAGCGTTCGGCATGACTCTCGTCGTCGTCACCCACGAAATGGAAAGTGCCTTCATGATCGCCGATCGACTGGCCCTGCTCCAGGAAGGTCAGTTCATCATCGTCGACACGCCCGAGGCCGTGAAGAACAGCGACGACGAGCGCGTACGCAGTTTCCTCGATCGCCGCCCCTCGGAACCCGCCGACGGCGGTGAGAGCTTCCAGCGCTTCTTGGAGGAGCTCGTGTGATGGATCGGACCGATCGCATCGCCGATATCAAGATCGGATTCTTCGTTCTCGCCGCGATCGCGCTGCTGGTCGTCGGGTCGATCCTGATCGTCGGAAGCCGCGCACTGTCGGCGAACCAGATTTCCTACACCGTCCTGCTCAACGACTCAGCCGGCGTCCAGGCCGGGGACCGGGTGCGACAGGCCGGGGTTCCGATCGGCCGCATCCGAACCGTCGACCTGCGGACCGAGGAGCAGTGGCCGGTGAAGATCGAGATCGACGTCGACGCCGAGGTGCCGATCCGCGCCGACGCCACCGCCGAGATGGCCACCCAGGGCCTGCTGGGCGCGGCGTTCCTCCAGCTTCTGGCGGGCTCGCCCGACGCCCCGCTGGCCGAGCCCGGTGCAACGATCTACGACTCCGGACGCGGCGGCATGGCCGGGGCCATGAGCCAGGTCGAAGAGCTCGCAGAGAAGGCGATGGAACTCTTCGACCAGCTCGCCGAAGTCCTCGCCGGCCTGGAGGCCGACATCGGTCCCAACCTCGAACAGCTGCAGACCCTGCTCTCGGAGGAGAACGTCGCCGAGATCTCGGCCATCCTCAGCACCGCTCGCCAGACGATGGACGAAGTCGCGCCGCGGATCGGACCCCTGGTCGACCGACTCGACAACATCGCGAGCAGCGCCGAGCAGGGGCTGGAGGATCTGCCCGAGGTCAGCGCCAATGCCAGTCAGTTGCTCGAGGATCTCTCCACCGCGCTGGGGCCCGACGGCCGCCGCCTCTCCGAATTGCTCGACACGGCACAGACCAGCCTCGGCTCGGCCGACGACGCGCTCGGAGTGTTGACCGACAACAGCGGCGACATCACCGCGATCGTCCAGGACCTGCGCGACGCCTCGGCTTCCCTGCGGCGGTTCGCGGATCAGGTGGAAGAACAGCCCTCGAGTGTCATTCGTCGCAACAAACGACCGGACCGAAAGCCCGGCCAGGACGTGGAGTAGGCGTGAACCCGAAAAGATCCCCAGCCCAGGTCCTGTTCGCCGTCGCCGTGCTCGGCCTGTCGATCGTCGGCTGTTCGTCGATGCCGCCGACGCACTACTACGTCCTCCAGGCCGGCGAGACGGCCGGCGACTCGACTCAGTCGGGTCCATGGATCGGTGTGAGGACTTTCCAGGTCGATCCTCCCTACGACGACGACCGCATCGTCTACCGACATGGAGACTCGCCTGAGGTCAACTTCTACCAGTACCACCGCTGGGCGGCCCCACTCGCCAGGATGCTGCCCACGGTCGTGGCCTCGTCGCTGCAGGGAATCGACGGCGTCGGTCGGATCGAGCCGGTCGTGCCGAATACCGCCTACGGTCTGTTTCTCCACGGCCGCGTGACGCGGGTCGAGGAGATCGACACTCCCGGCAGCCAGAACGTCGTTCTCCACTTCGATCTCCGACTGACGGACAGAGGCGGCGAAGAACTCTGGAGCCAGGTGCTCATGGCGCAGGGTTCCACCCAGACCGAGGAGGTCGGCGACATCGTGGAGGCGATGAGTGAAGCCCTCTCCCGGGCCATCGAACCCATTCGCAGCGAACTGGCCCGGTTCGCCGTGACTCCCTGAGGGGGACCCCGAGTGTCGAGTCTTCGCGATGACGGGGCCATCCACGCCCTCGATCGTCCCCATGAAGACCTGCTCAAGTACTACGTTCTGCGATCCCTGATCCTCGGGCCGTTCTTCCCCGTTCTACTGATTCCTTCGTATCTCCGCTTCAGGACCCTGCGCTACCGCTTCGACGACGAAGGCATCTCCATGCGCTGGGGAATCCTGTTCCGGCGAGAGATCAGCCTGACCTATTCCAGGATCCAGGACATCCACCTCGCGTCGAACGCCGTCGAACGCTTCCTGGGGCTGGCCCGCATCCAGATCCAGACCGCCAGCGGCTCGTCGAGCGCCGAGATCACGATCGAAGGGCTCAAGGAGTTCGATTCGATTCGCGACTTTCTCTACACCCGGATGCGGGGTGCCCGGGCGCAGAATCGCGGCCTCCGGCCGACGGTCGCCGAGGGTATGGCCCCGGTGGCTTCCTCCCCGACGCCGGGCGGATCGCCCGGACACCTCTCGACCGATTCCGACGAGCTGGCTCGAATCCTCCACTCGATCGCCGACGAGGTCGCAGCCCTGCGAACCGAGCTGGCGGCGCTCAACCCGGGCGGAACCGGCGACCGAAGTCGATCGTGACGAGCCTCGAAAGACTCCTCACCCGCCTCCTGAGAGTGCCGCCGGAGCCGCAGCCTCCGCCGGGCTCGCCGGACAGCTTGAGCGTCTTTCGGGCGGCGCCCCGCTACTACCAGTACACGGTGGTCAAGTGGGCGTTCAAGCAACTCGGAGCGATCCTGGGGATCCTCGCCTATCTCGGAGGCTTCACCTTCACCGTCGGCAGGGTCGAGAGTCTGATGGAGAGTCTCTGGTGGATCGAGGCCGTCGGTATCGCCGTCTTCCTCCTCCAGGCGGTCGGCAGTTTCATGCTGCTGCGGCTCAACTACGAACTGCGCTGGTACATGGTCTCGGATCGCTGTCTGCGAATCCGGGAAGGCATCTTCCGGGTTCGGGAGCAGACCATGACGGTCGCCAACATCCAGAACATGGAGGTCCGCCAGGGCCCCCTGCAGCGACTCTTCGGAATCGCCGACCTGGAAGTTCGTACCGCGGGTGGCGCCGGCAAGAAGGACGATCCCGATCAGGCCTGGAAGAACGATCCCCACCTCGGTTCTTTTCGAGGACTCACGAACGCCCAGCAGGTCCGCGACCTGATCACCGAGGCCCTGCGGCGCTACCGCTCCTCGGGACTGGGGGACCCGGAAGACGACGACGGCGACCTCGACATCGGCGGCGAGGATCCCCGACCGCAGGGGGGCGAGATCCTCGCCGCCCGCAGGCTGCTCGAGGAGGTTCGAGGCCTGCGGGCCGCGCTGCGATGAGACCCGGCCCCGGCCGGCGCAACGTCGCTGCGAGGGCGATCTGCGCCCGCTTCCAGTCGAACCGGCGGTCGGGTCCCCCCGCACCCAGCCTCCCGAAAGGGCGGTTCCGGATATCCTCGACCCTCACGACTCAGCAGGGGGACTCAACATGTCGACCGTATCCCGACGCGAACTTCTCCGACTCGGACTTCTCGGCACCGGCGCCATCGGACTCGGCGCCTGCCGCCAGACCGCTGCACCTCCGCCTCTCGCGACCCCGCCGCCCGATTTCTCGATCGGCTTTCTCACCGATTCGCATGTCGACGGCAAGCTCGGATCCGAGGAGGGCTTCCGACAGGCCCTGCGCCACGCCCTCGACGTGGAGAAGCCGCCCGAAGTCTTGATCATGGGCGGTGATCAGCCCATGGACATCATGCGCACCGACGTCGCCGAAGCCGACCGTCAGTACTCCCTCTGGGAGGCCGCCGTCGCCGACGTCAAGCAGGACATTCACGTCTGCCTCGGCAATCACGACATCCTCGGCATCGCCGAGGAGAGCCCGCTCGACGAGAGCCACCCGCAATACGGCAAGCAGTACTTCCTCGACCGCTATGGACTGGGCAGCACCTACTCCTCGTTCGATCACGAAGGTTGGCATTTCGTGATCCTCGACACCGTCGCCATCGACGGCACCAGCTACAAGGGCTGGGTCGATGAAGAGCAGCTGGCATGGCTCGCCGACGACCTCGCGACCTCGGCCAAGCCCACCGTCATCGCCACCCATGTCCCCATCTTCAGCAACTTCATCGAGCTGCTGCGAGGCACCGCCGAAGGCATTCCCTCCGGGATCTCGGTGGTCAACTCCAATGCGGTGGCCGAGGTGATCGAGAGGCACGACGTACGACTGGTGCTCTCGGGTCACCTGCACATCAACGAGACGTTCCTGTACAAGGGAACGCAGTACGCCAACGTCGGAGCCGTTTCGGGCAACTGGTGGAAGGGACCCCGAAACGGCTTCGAGGAAGGCTACGTGCGCCTCGACTTCCGCGGTGATCGTCTCGACTGGCGCTACCTCGACTACGGCTGGGAGCCGCCTGCGGAGGCCCTCTCGTGAGCGACGCTTCCATTCTGGTCTGCATCGACTTCTCGCCCGCTTCGAAGCAGGTCATCGAGGAGGGCGGCTATCTGGCCAGGGCCCTCGGTCTCGGGATCGTGCTGCTGCATGCCGCAGCGCCGGAGCCCGCCTTCATCGGCTACGACCAGGAGGGCGGCGCCTACGACCGCAGCGATCGCGCCGGCGAGTTGCGCGAGGAGCACCGTACGCTCCAGGAAGAGGCATCCAGGCTGGAAGCCGACGGCATCGAGACGCTGGCCCTGCTGGTCGAGGGAGCGACGGCGCAAGTCATCCTCGAGCAGGCCGACAAACACGACTGTCGACTCATCGTCGTCGGCAGCCACGGCCAGGGCGCCCTGCACCGGTTCCTGGTCGGAAGCACCGTCGATGCCCTGGTTCGGCGCGCCGAGCGGACCGTGGTCATCGTTCCCGTTCACGAAGACGCTTGAGAACCCTGGAGAACAACCATGAGACCGACGACCCGTTTCCCTTTCGCGCTGGCGGCTCTGCTGCTCGCAGCGGCCGGCATCAGCACCTCCCTTTCCGCCGAGGTCGGTGAAGTGCATCCCGCGCCACAGATGCCGGTTCCCCGCTTCATCGAAACCAACGGCATCCAGATGGGGGTCTACATCCAGGGTGAAGGCCTTCCGCTCGTCTTCTGCCACGGTTTTCCGGAGCTGGCTTTCTCCTGGCGATACCAGATCGAGGCGCTGAGCGCCGCCGGCTTCCAGACCATCGCCCCCGACCAGCGCGGCTACGGCCTCACCGAACGCCCCGAAGAGGTCTCGGCCTACGAGATCCAGCAGCTCACGGCCGACCTGGTCGGGCTGCTCGACGTCCTCGGGATCGAGAAGGCGGTCTTCGTCGGCCACGACTGGGGAGGCGGAGTGGTCTGGGCCATGCCGCGACTGTACCCGCAGCGGGTGGCCGGCATCATCGGGCTCAACACACCGGCCAGCCGCCCGCCCGGCCTGCCGCCGGTCGAGGATTCGGAACCGTCCCTGATCGTCATGGGTCCCAACTACTACGCGCTGCAATTCCAGGTTCCCGGGCGAGCTGAGGCGGTGCTGGAAGCGGACGTCCGACACTCGTTCGACGTGATGCTGAGCCGAGGCGGTATCTGGAATCGGGAGGAGTTCGCCAAACTCCCCGAGGACTCCCCGGAGCGGCAGATGGATCTCCTCGCCCTGATCCAGAAGCCGGGCTATCCGGCCGAGGCCTTCCTCTCAGAGGACGAGATCGCCTACTTCGTGAGCACCTTCACGGCAACCGGCTTCACCGGTGGCCTGAACTGGTACCGGGCCGCCGGCAGCGGTTTCTCGAAGCTTCGTCCCGCCAGTTGGACGATCGACGTCCCCAGCCTCTACATCGGGGCGGAGAACGACGTCATCCTGCCGCCTTCCTCGGCCGACGGCATGGAAGATTTCATCGCCGACCTCGAGAAGCACACGGTCCTGGGAAGCGGCCACTGGACCCAGCAGGAGAAACCCGACGAGGTCAACCGGATCATGATCGACTGGTTGAACAGAAAGTTCGACTGAGCCGACCCCGGACCCTGCGGAGTCCGCCGCCCTCTCGACTTTCGAGGCTGCGGATGAAACCATCTCCTCGCCGAAGACGTAACTAAGGCGTAATCAACAGAGTTCGCAAGCTGAGATGTCCGACGTGGGGTCGGATCCGGCGGTCGAACTCCGACTTCAGGAGAGGCAGACATGACACAGGCAATCGAGATCGGCACACAACTCGTCACGCTCTTCAACCAGGGCAAGGCTGAGGAGTGCGTCGACACGCTCTACGCGGATGACGTGGTCAGCATCGAAGGACAGGGCACGGAGGAGATGCCCGCTCGAATGGAAGGCATCGACGCGATTCGAGGCAAGAACGAGTGGTGGTTCGCCAACCACGAAGTCCACGAGACGAAGGCGACCGGACCGTTCGCCGGCCACCGCGACGATCAGTTCGTCGTCCACTTCTTCCTCGACGTCACCCCCACCGGCGGCGAGAGGATGCAGATGAACGAGGTCGGGATCTACACCCTGGAGAACGGCAAGATCGCCCAGGAGGAGTTCCTCTACCAGATCGCCTGACGGCGACACGCGGAGCCCGATTCACACCGGGCTCCGCCCACGCTCCTCATCCTCCGATCCGCGAGGATCAGCGCAGCTTGAGACGGAAGGTGGCGCCTCGACCCGAGAACACGACGCCGTCCGTTTCGATCTCCGCGAGTTCGAAGCCGCCGACTCGCTCTCCCCGGCTGACGATTCGCCCGCCAAGGACGGCCACCGACCCGGCGATCCCGGACAGCTCCACGGAGCCGTAGCCGGGCAGGTCCACTTCGCGGATGAAGACTCTTCCGTTGAGGGCTCGCGCAGCCGACGACTCATCACCCAGGTCGGGTTCGACGAAGGGAATGTCGTCGAAGGCGGAAGGTCGCGAGTCGGCGACCTCCACCCTCGGTGGGTCGGACGGTCGTTCGCGGGGCGCTGTCGTGGCCGGCTGCGGCGACGACTCGCCGGCCGCCGCGAGAGCCGATCCGGTCGCCGACGGAGAGCCGCTCGAGTCCTCGGCCGAAGGTGCGTCGGAGGGCGCCGAAGGGAGAGTCTCCACCCGCGCCGACGACTCGGTCGCAGGCGAATCGAGGCGTCGGTCGTCCACCGGCTGTAGCTGCGACTGAGGCTGCGGCTGTGAGAGAGACTCGGCCACTTCGAGGGAGGCAACGGCCGGCGGCTCTCCGTTCGGGACCGATCGGCCGAGCCACAACCACACCGCGACGGCGACCGTCATCGACGCCACGACCCCGATTGCGAGGTTGCGACGCCACACGGCTCTCGGCGGCATGTGGCGCGGTGCCGTCAGGTAGGTGCCCGGCAGGTCTTCTGCTTCGAGGCGGGCTGCAGCCTCCTCGCGGGCGCGCTGCAGGGCCTCGTTGATCAGGCTCATGCCGCCTGCCCTTCGAGCTCGCGAACCGCTCGGCGAACGTGGCGAACGTTGAGTTCGCCGGTGTCGTCGACGTAGCCGCACAGGAGAGTCTTGTCGCACACCGCATTGATCAGGCGCGGGATCCCTCTCGAGTAGCGTTGGATCATCCGGATCGCCCAGGGCGTGAACGTCGGTCGCCCGTTGGCTCCCGCGACCTCCAGGCGGTGCTGGATGTAGTAACGGGTCTCATGCAGGCTCAGCGGGGAGATGTGGTACCTGACCGTGATGCGCTGGCGGAGCTGACGCAGATCCTCGGAGTCGAGCGTCTTGCGCAGCTCGGGTTGCCCGACCAGAACGATCTGCAGCAACTTCTGCTGATCGGTCTCGAGGTTCGACAACAAGCGGACTTCCTCGAGCAGGGCGCGGCTCAGGTCCTGGGCCTCGTCGATGATCAGGACGACGTCGCAGCCCTCCTGGACCTGGGCCAGCAGGAATTCGTTGAGCGCGGCCTGACACAAGGCACGTTCGAAGTGCGGCTCTTCCCCGAGTTCCTCGAGAATCGTGCGCAACAGCTGGGGGCCCGTCATCTTCGGATTGAGGATGAGGGCGGTCTTGTAGGAGCTTGGAAGGGTCTCCAGGAAGGCACGGCACAGGGTCGTCTTGCCGGCCCCTACCTCGCCGGTGATCTGGATGAACCCCTTGCGCTCCCGGACTCCGAAGAGCAGATGGTCGAAGGCCTCCCGATGCCGCTCTCCGAAAAACAGGAAGCGCGGATCGGGGGTGATGTTGAACGGTGCTTTCTTGAAACCGTAGAAGTCGTTGTACATCATCCGGCCCGACGGTCGAGTGGGGATCTGCGAGCGTAGCACTCCGGGCACGACCTTCCGAGACTGGGAAAGGGCGCGACGGCACGACACGGATCGGCGCTCCGATAGGATCGGAGTTCCATCTCCGCAGAAAGGACCCTCATGCGCCACGGACTCATCTTCGCCCTCCTCCTCTCCATGGCGACCGGCCTTCGAGCCGCACCCTCCGAGGATACGCTCCAGCTTCAGCAGTGGCTCGATTTCGAACGCGTCAGCGATGCCCGGATCTCGCCCGACGGGACCCGCATCGTGTACGCCCGACGATGGGTCGACAAGATCGCCGACGACTGGAAATCCGCGATCTGGATCATGAATGCCGACGGAAGCCGCAATCGCTTCCTGCTCGAGGGCTCTTCGCCGCGCTGGTCTCCCGACGGCACCCGCCTCGCCTACCTCGCTGCTGGAGAACCCCAGGGGCAACAGATCTTCGTGCGCTGGATGGACAGCGAGGGCGGAACGACCCAGATCACCCGAGTCGAAGAGACGCCCGGATCGCTGGAATGGTCTCCCGACGGCGAAAGGATCGCTTTCGTCGCGCTGGTACCGGCGAAAGAGGCCTGGAAGATCGACATGCCGAAGGCCCCGGAAGGAGCGAAGTGGACCGAGAGTCCCCGCATCGTCGATCGAATGGTCTATCGGCGCGACCGTCAGGGCTTCATCGAAGAGGGTTTCCAGCATGTCTTCACCGTTCCGGCGAGCGGCGGCACGCCACGCCAGCTGACCGAAGGTGATTTCAACCACGGCCAGGACGGGCTCTCCTGGACCCCCGATGGCGGCGAAATCCTGTTCTCGGCGCTGCGCGACGAAGACTGGGAATACCTGATCCGACAGTCCGACGTCTGGGCCGTCGACACCCGCGACGGTACGCTGCGCCAGCTGACCACCCGCAGCGGTCCCGACTCCTCACCGGTCGTTTCCCCGGACGGCTCGTGGGTGGCCTACACCGGCTTCGACTGGAGTCGCGACACCTACACCGACTCACGACTGTCGGTGATGCGGATCGACGGCAGCCAACAGCGCGTGATCAGCAACGACCTCGACCGCTCGCCCACCGACCTGCGCTGGGCCGACGATTCGAGCGCCGTCTACTTCAACGCTTCGGACAGCGGGACGCGAAACCTCTGGCGAGCCGACCTCGACGGCAGGCTGCGACAGGTCACGACGGGCGTTCACATGCTGACGGTCGACAGCTTCTCCGGGACCACCGCGGTGGGCACCGCCACTTCGCCGTATGAGGCGGGCGACGTCGTCACCATCGACACCGGCAGCGGGGAACTCGAGCAGTTGACCTTCGTCAACGACGACATCCTCGAAGGCGTCACCCTCGGCGACGTCGAAGAGATCCGCTATACCTCGGTCGACGACCTCGAGATCCAGGGATGGATCGTCAAGCCGCCGGACTTCGATCCGACGAAGCAGTACCCCTTGATGCTGGCGATCCACGGCGGCCCCCATGGCATGTACAACGTCGGATTCAGCTTCTCCTGGCAGGAGCATGCGGCTCGCGGCTACGTCGTTCTCTACACCAACCCGCGCGGCTCGTCGGGCTACGGCAGCGAGTTCGGCAATGAGATCCTGTGGGCCTACCCGTCGAAGGACTACGACGACCTGATGGCCGGTGTCGACCAGGTTCTGTCGCGCGGCTACGTCGATGAATCGCGGATGTTCGTCTACGGCTGTTCAGGCGGCGGCGTGCTGACGTCGTGGGTGGTGGGCCATACGGACCGTTTCGCGGCCGCGTCGGCCAACTGTCCGGTGACCAACTGGCTTTCGTTCGTCGGCACGACCGACGGACCGAACTACTGGTACCGGAACTTCGAGAAGAACTTCTGGGAAGACCCCTCCGAGCATCTGCGCCGTTCGCCGCTGATGTACGTCGGCAACGTGACGACGCCGACCATGCTGATGACCGGCGTCAAGGACCTTCGCACTCCGATGTCTCAGACCGAGGAGTACTACCAGGCGCTCAAGATGCGCAAGGTCCCCACCGCCATGGTCCGTTTCAACGAGGAGTACCACGGCACTTCCTCGAAACCCTCGAACTTCCTGCGAACCCAGCTCTACCTGCGCTACTGGTTCGAGAAGCACTCACCGAAGGGGTCGGAGGAAACCGCCCTCGCGCCGGCCGAGGCGACGGCCGGAGGGGGCGGCTGATCACTCAGCGCGCCGGCTGATCGCTGACGGGTCAGTCGAGGTAGCTGGCGGGGGAGGCCAGAAAACTGGCGACACAGCCGGGCGTCGCGAAGCCGTAGATGCGGCCTTCGTGGACGGCGAAGACCGCCGGATCGTTGGGGGCTCCCTGAACGACCAGGCAAGCTTCGTTCTGCACGCTGTAGCGCTCCGGATCGGCTGCAAAGGCGGCCCGAGAGGGCTCGCTGAGGAAGCGATAGAGCAGGCCCTCGTGGCTGGCGATGATCTCGGCCTTGCCCATCTCGCTGCGACCTTCGATCAGCTGCACCGGATCGAGGCCCCCGAGGGCCAGAGTGGCCTCGGGATCGATCGCCTGCGGCTCGCCGGAAAGCGAATCCACCGCCGTCGGGTGCCCCACCGCCACCTCTGCTGCCGTCTCGAATCGGCTCGGATCGGGAGCGGCTGAACGCAGCAGGGAGTAGAACTGCATGAAGACGTTGTCGTAGGCGGCGTGCTCGGCATGGCAGGCGTGACAGGTGCGCGCGGGAAAGGCCCTCGCCGATTCCACCAGACCGTCGGTGCCGGCGAAGTTGTAGTAGGCCCAGGCCTCGTCGCGCGGTCTCGACGAGTCCTTCACCGCCATCTCGACCGCCGCCAGGTCGTCGGCATAGGTGCCTCGCCGACTCGGCGTCGCTCCTTCCCCCAGATCGTGCAGGACCAGGGCCAGCATCGTTCCTTCGCGAAACTCCCCGGTCTCGACGAAGTGATCGTAGGCCGTGGGTTCGATCAGGGTCTGGTGAAAGAGTTCCCGACCGGCCTCGCCTTCCGTATAGCTGAGTCCGAGCGACGACCCCGCCAGGACCCAGCGTTGCCAGTCCTGGGGGAGAAGCAGGCGGCCCTCATCGTCGTAGGCAGGCACGACGTCCTCGGTGGAATCCGGAGAAGCGAGCGTGGAACCCGTCGAGGACAGCAGGGCCGAGGTGGCCAGCAGGGCGGCCAACGGGCGGAGGATGGATCGCAGCATGGGGGACTCTCGCTTCACAGGTCGGCTCGACGCCCCTCGTTCCGAGAGGCGCTCAGTCTCTCTATCCTGATGGTTGGGCGCCTGCGGGGCAAGTGGAGGCGCTGGAAGCCCGCCCCTGGGCGGCCCGGCGACGACGACCCCCGCAGACAGCCCGCCGAGAAGGGACTAAGATAGGGGCTTCCCAGCCATCCGATCACGATCCCAGGGAGGATCTCCATGAAGCATCTGACTGCACATCGTGCGGCATCACTCGCCGCCGTTCTTCTTCTCACCCTGACCAGTGTCGCCTGCGACACGGCCACCCAGGCCGACATTCCGCGCGAGGACACGCGCAATCTCGCGTCGGTCGCTCCGGAAGCCGTCGGCATGTCGAGCGAACGCCTCGAGCGCCTCAACGAGGCGATGCAGGAACTGGTCGACGAGGGCAAGCTCGCCGGCATCACCACCATGATCAGCCGGCACGGCAAGGTCGCCCACTTCGAGACTTTCGGATCGCAGAACCTCGCCGAGGGCAAGCCGATGGCGAAGGACACGATTTTCCGGATCTATTCGATGTCGAAGCCGATCACCGGGGTCGCCCTGATGACGCTCTATGAAGAGGGCAAGTTCAAGCTCTCCGACCCGGTCGCCAAGTACATTCCCGAGTTCGCCAACCTGCAGGTCGCCAAGAACCTCGACACTCTCGAAACCGAGCCGGCTCGCCACCCCATGACGATCCGCGAGCTGATGAGCCACACCGCGGGACTGAGCTACGGCATCTTCAGCCAGTCGGCGGTCGACGAGAAGTACACCGAACTCGGGATCCTGGGTGAAGACAATCTCAAGCAGATGATCGACAACCTGGCCCAGGTGCCGCTGCGCCAGCAGCCCGGATCGCGCTGGCACTACAGTGTTGCCGTCGACGTTCAGGGCTATCTCGTCGAGGTGCTCTCCGGTCAGCCCTTCGACGAGTTCCTGCAGGAGCGCCTCTTCGGCCCGCTCGGAATGAAGGACACCGCGTTCTGGGTCCCCGAAGATCGCGTCGACCGCTTCGCCGAGGTCTACGCCTATGCCGAGGACGGCAGCCTCTTCGCCCGCGAGGGCTTCGAGGGAGGCACCGTCTACACCGAGCCCCAGACCTTCTTCGGTGGCGGCGGCGGCCTGGTGTCGACAACCACCGACTACATGCGCTTCTGCCAGATGATCATCAACGGCGGTGAACTCGACGGGGTGCGCATTCTCGCGCCCTCGACCATCGACCTGATGCGCCGCAACCAGATGCCGCGCGACGTTCCCGAGATGTCTCCCGGACAGGGCTTCGGACTCGACTTCGCGGTCGTGATCGACCCGGTGGCCGCCGACGGCATCTCGAAGGGTGAGTACTACTGGGGCGGCGCCGCCGGCACCTGGTTCTGGATCGACCCGGTCGAAGACCTGGTCTTCGTCGGCATGATCCAGCAGTTCGGACAGGGCCGGCCCGACGTGCGCTCGCTGTCGCGTCGCCTGACCTACCAGGCGATCGTCGAACCCGCGAGCTGACCGGGGAATCGGACTCCATCGAATCCGGAGGAGGCGGCGCGCAGCGCCGCCTCCACCCATCGAGACCTCGCGATCGTGGCGAGATTCGACCGGGTATGATCTCGCCTTCCACCCCCTGATTCACGAGACCCTGTGACCCGCCTCTCGACGAAACGACTCCTCCGTTGCCTGGCGATCGCCGCCCTCGCGCTGGCGTCGGCATGCGGGGGCGAGGAGGACACCGCTCGACCCCCGATCTCGAACGTCGTGGTCATCGTGGTCGACTCCCTGCGCGCCGATCACCTCGGCCTCTACGGCTACGACCGTCCGACCTCTCCCTTCCTCGACGCCTTCGCGAGCCAGTCGATCGTCTATGACGCCGCCTGGGCACCGTCGAGCTACACCTCCCAGTCGGTCGCCGCGATCCTGACCGGCCGACTGCCGACCAGCGGCGGCAGCACCGGACTGATGGAGGCCGAGCCCTCCAGCGCCGCCTCCACCCTGGCCAACGACTTCCGCAGGAACGGCGGCAGGACGGGCTTCTTCTCGAACCAGTCGCTGCTGACCAAGCGCGGTTTCACGCGCGGCTTCGAGGATGTGGGGATCGACGACTCGAACAACGCAGCCGAGGTGGCCGACCAGGCACTCCAGTTCCTCGACGACATCGCCGGCGAGCCGTTCCTGATCTATGCCCATCTCGCCGAGCCCCACCAGCCCTACTCGCCGACGGCGGAGGACCTCGATCTCTTCCTGCCCGCCGACGCCGGCCCGACGACGGTTCCCGAGCAACAGGATCGACTCGAGAGCGGCGCCACGCCGACTCTCGACGACCCGGCGATCGCCTGGCTCGTTGCAGCCTACGACGCCGAAGTGCTGGCCGCCGATATCGCGATTCGACGACTCGTCGAGGGTCTCGAAGCTCGCGAGCTCACCGACCGCACGCTGATCGTCGTCACCGGTTCCCAGGGCGAAGAGTTCCTCGACCACGGCTGGCTCGGCCATGCGTGGACGCTCCATGAAGAGTCGCTGAGAGTTCCGCTGCTGATCTCCGCTCCCGGCCTCGAGCCACGCCGGGTGAACGGCCCGGTATCGCTGGTCGATCTCTCACCGAGCATTCGCACCGCGGCCGGACTGATCGAGGCGACAGGCGACGGTGAGTCGCTGCTGCAGATCGACGAAGGCGGGCTGCGGGCGGTGTCGTCGGGACGGCCGCGAATCGCGGAACTGGTGATCCGCGAGCGCTGTATCCACCGCGCCGTCCGGGACGGCGACTGGAAGTACATCGCGACCTCGATCGACTGCCCGCTCGGCGAGCGCAGATCGATCTCCTCGGACTACATCGATCGGCTCCGCGTAACGGCAGAAACCCCTGCCTCACCCGACGATCTGTGGCCCGATCCGGTGGTCGAACAGCTCTTCGATCTCTCTGCCGACCCCGGCGAGCAGAACGACCTCTCGTCCGAGCAGCCCGATCGCCTCGACGCGATGCGACGGGTGCTGGCCAACTACCGGTCCCACTGCCGCGAGAACGGCCTCGACGCCGCTCGCGCGGTCGCACCGGCGGAACAGGACGCAGACAGTGAACGACTCGAGAGTCTCGGTTACCTCTAGATCCCGTGCCCCCAAGGCCCTGTAGGAGAAGACGTTGCAACACAAACTCATCGCCTCGACCGTTCTGATCTCGATTCTGGCCATCTCGATCGGCTGCGGAACGCCGCCCGTGGCGACCGGCCCGGTCGACGTCGCCGAGAATCCTTCCGGCAACGCACCCCTGACGGCCCTGCTGTCTTTCGAGACCGACCAGCCCGCCACGGTTCATCTGACCCTCGACGACGGCGAGAACCTCAGCGAGGCCACCCCGTCCTCAGAAGCTCGCACGACCCACACGGTTCCGGTCCTCGGGATGCGACCCGAGCGCACGACGACCGTGACCGTCACTCTCGAAGGTGAGAACGGCAAGACCTCCGTCCTCGAACCGATCGCGATCACCACGCCGCCCTTGCCCGACGACTTCCCGCGCATCGAGGTACGGGTCAACCGGCAGGCCCGAAGAGAGCCCGGAATCACCCTGATTCCGGTCTTCCGGTTCAACGGCTTCCTTCCCGACGACAGCTACGGAGCCATCGTCGGCCTCGACGGCAACGGTGACGTAGTCTGGTTCTACAAGGTCGATCACAGCCTCGACGAGCCGCGAGTCCTGCGGAACGGCAACCTCGCCTACCAGACGGACCGCGTCGGCCTGGCCCGCGAGATCGACATGCTCGGCAACACCGTTCGGCAGTGGCACAGCACGGGGATTCCCAAAGAGAACATCCCGGAAGACAGCATTCCGGTCGACGCCGAGTCGTTCCACCACGACATGACCGAAGCGCCGAACGGCAATCTCTTCATCCTCTCCACCGAGGTCCGACGACTGGACTGGCCGCAGGCTCTCGGCATGCCCGAGCCGGAGATCGTCGAGTCCAACGTCATCGGCGACCGGCTGATCGAGATCGACTCGGACACCGGCGAGGTGCTCCGGGACTGGAAATACTTCGACATCCTCGACGATCGTCGCTGGGGCTACGGCTCGGCCCAGGTGGGTTTCTACGCCGAGACCTACCAGGACGTTCTCGACACGCCCGGCTTCGACTGGACCCATACCAACGCCCTGCACTATCTGCCCGAAACCGACGACATGCTCACTTCGAGCAATCCCCTATGCGCGGTGTTCAAGCTCGACCTGGCCAGTGGCGAACTCGAATGGATCCTGGGCATGCCCGACGGCTGGCGCGAACCCTGGTCGGACCTCCTGCTGCAACCGGAAGGCGACCTCGAGTGGTTCTGCAACCAGCACGCCGTCGAATGGACTCCGCAGGGAACCCTGCTTCTCTACGACAACCAGCGACCGGTCTTCCCTCCGAATCCTCCGGTCCCGGACGAGGAGAACTGGAGTCGGGTGGTCGAGTACGCCATCGACGAGGAAGCGGGAACGGTGCGCCAGGTGTGGTCCTACGGCGAGTCCGGAGAGAACCGGATCCTGTCGCCCTTCATCAGCGAGGCCGACACCCTGCCCGAGACCGGCAACATCCTGGTCGTCCACGGCGGCCTGATGAGAGACGCCGAAGGCAACCCGACGGCCAACTTCGCCGGCGCCCAGCACTGGACGAAGATCGAAGAGGTCACGCACACCGATCCGCCCGAGAAGGTCCTCGAGATCGTCATCGACGATCCCGCCATCGGCTGGGCTTCCTACCGAGCGGAGCAGGTTCCCAGCCTGTACGCCCCCTACCGCAGCAAGTAGTCGGAGCGGCCCCGGCGACGGGGCGACGCCACTGCCGGCCTACCGGAGCGCCTCGATCAGGCGCTCTCCGGTAGGCGCGAACACGACGGTCAGCGCGAGGACGTGCGCGAAGCCGTTGAACACCCAGACCACGAACGTCCCGGCGTAGTCGAGCGCGAGGGTGAGGCGGAGGAACGGCACGGTGAGAACCAGGCCGACGACCACCCCCGGAAGCAGCAGGTTGGCCAGGGCGACCGACAAGGCGATCGGAACCCAGACCAGCACCGACGACCCCACCCCCAGCAGGAAGGACGGCACGATCGGCACCGTGGTTCCCTTCGTCAACCGAGCCCCAGCCCAGATCAACAGGCCCGCCAGGACGGTGCCGATCGCCATCAGGAGCACGAAGGACAGGGGTTCCCGAATCAGGACGTTCACGGCTGGGGATTCCTCTCGAAACCGAATCTACCTCGCGGCCTTGGCGAGGATACTAGAGCGGCGTACTTCGAAGCCGTCGAGCGGACCTTCGACGCCCAGGCGCCGGCGGCGCACTGTCGTTCCATTCGCCCCCTCTTCGAACGAGGGTCGGCCGCGGAGACGGATCAGTAGATCTGATCGGTACCCAGGACCGTCTTGACCTCGAACTGCTTTCGGTTCGGTACCGTGAGGCGGACTTCCGGCGGGTCGCCGGCCGAAGGAGGAGAGTCGGTATAGAACGTCAGGACGTACTGACTCCTCAGTTCAGCGTTGATGTGACGGAAAGCCTCGGTGATCTGCTTCGGAGTCCGCACGCGGAACAACCGCCCGCCCGTCGGATCGGTCAGCAGGGCCAGGGTCTGAACGGCCGCGTCCGGGTCGACGAAGCCGATGGTTCCGGCACCGCCGCTGGGTCGCGGCGGCCCCGACTCCATGGCGATGATGTAGACCGGCACGCCGAGCTTCCGCCCGAACTCGACGGCTCGCTTCGGGTCGGCCTGACTGTCGATGTCGAAGCCGTCGGTGAGGATCACCAGGCCGCGTCGTCCCTGCTGTCGATCGAACTGGAGCATCGAGTAGAGGATCGAATCGTAGAGGGCAGTTCCCCCCTCCGGTTCGAGTTCGTCCAGACCCTCGATCAGGCTCGGCAGGCTGCCGGTGCGCGAACGGACGAGCTTCAAGCGAGTGTCGAAGTCGATCAGGAAGCCCTGATCCCGGTCGGTCAACGAGCGCTGGAGAAACTGCCCGGCCGCCTCCCTGACCTGGTCCCAGACCGGCGTCATGCTTCCCGACGAGTCGAGGGCGAAGCCGAGTAGGAGGGCAACGTCACCGGCGGGAAACAACGAGGCCGGCGTGATCTTCCTGCCGTCGTGGCGGATCTCGAAATGATCCTTCTCGAGACCGATGATCGGACGATCGCGCTGATCGGTCACGACCACCTGGAGTTGCACCAGATGGACGTCGATCTCTTCGCTGAAGGTCGACGTGGCTGGCAGCTCGACATCCTCGACGGTGCGGCCGTCTTCGAGAACGGCGACCACACGCACGAAGTCGGACTGCCGCAAGTCGCTCACCTCGAGGGTCTCGGTCAAGACGTCGTCGATCAGCGAATCGGGCGGCAGGGTGGCCCGCAGCTCCTCGTTGTAGAAGATCTCGACCCGGGTCAGAACCGCTTCGCGCGGCACGCTGACGTGGGCGGTGATCTGCAGTCCATCGTCGACGCCCCGCATTTCACGCAGCGTGACCCTGAGCGGGCGGACAACGCGATTGATCGTCATCTCGTCGTAGCCCAGAAGCACCTCGCGAGGACCGAGGGCCTCGACACGCAGGGTCTGCTCGCGGGCCGGCGAGTCGAATCGGACTTTGGCTTCCCAGGGCGGCGACTTGCGGCGCGCCTGCTCAGCGCCGTCGACGTAGAAGACGACTTCCCGAATCTCGGGATCGATCAAGAGGGTTTCGACGAGCGCTCGACCGGCGTTCTCGGCGTCGCGTGGCGGCAACACCCGGATGACGCTCTCGTCGGGTTCCTCCTTCGCTTCGGCGCCCTCCTGGGCCAGCGCCATCGGACCGCCGACAAGAGCGACGAGACAGAGGAGACTCACCAGGGAGCTCCGAAGAGGAAAAGTCCGCGAACCCATCTTCAGACCCAACCCGGCGGACCGTCGATCCATTCCGACGCAGGCAAGCCGCACCACGAACTCGAAGATCCCACGGCCGCTCAAGGGTAGTACCCCTGCACGCTGAACGTTCGCAGGCCGGGTCGCAGGACCTCGACCTCGACCGTTCTGAACTCGAGTGAGTCGGGGATCGCCAGCGGCTTGTAGACGAGGACGTACTGCGACCTCAGTTCCTCCTCGATCTCGCGATAGACACGATCCAATTCGTCGATCGAAGCCACCCTGAAGGACCGTCCTCCACTGCTGCGAGCCAACCCTTCGAGTTCCAGGGAGGCCGGTTCCTCGTCTCGCAGGATCGAGATCGGATAGACGGCAACGCCGGCGCGCACCGCCGCCGCGGACACCTGGTCGATCGGGAAGTCGCTGTCCACGTCCGTGCCATCCGAGAGGACGATCAGCGCCCGTCGGTCCCCCAGTCCGGCGTACTGGGCCAGCGCCCAGACCACACCGTCGTTCAGGCGGGTCGCCCCCGAACCCCGCAGTCCGCCCGCGCCGTAACGCAGCGAGTCGACTTCCGAAGTGAAGGGCACCAGATCGTAGAGATCGTGATTGAAGGCCAGCAGACTGGCCCGATCGTCGGGGCGCAACAGATCCTCGAAGAACCTCTCGGCGCTGGCGCCGGCGAGCTTCGTGCGCGACCCCATCGAGGCGGAGATGTCCATCAAGACCGCAACGTTGAGCGCCAGGTTCTCGACACTCTCGACCCGCGTCAAGGTCGGCGACGCTCCATTCTCGATCACCGAGAAGTCGTCGATCCCGAGATCGGTCACCGGTCTTCCATGAGCGTCGAGAACCGAGACGTAGAGCTCAACCAGCCGGACGTCGACCTCTTCCAGTCCACCGCTTCCCAGGAACAGGACATCCTCGACCGACTCACCGTTGTCGAGAGTCGCTTCCACCCGCAGATAGTCGAAGGCGAAACCACTCGGACCCGGGAGAGGACAGCGCCACGGCGGCGACTCCAGTCGAGCCGTGACCCGGCGGCCGTGAAAACACCGAAGCGACGAAAGCACCTCGTCGCGCGGCAGACTGAGAGCGACGTCCACGAAGGCGCTCGACGAATCCGGGGGGAGCAGGCGGATTCCGAACGGGGGTGACTCCGGGTCCAACCACCGTCGATGTCGAGCCAGCGGTCGGCCCGACGGGTCGACGGCCACGGCTTCGAGCAGCGACCGGTCGACTCCGAGCTCGATCTCCACGGAGTAGGGAGGGGTGGTGTCACTCCCGACCAGGTCCCCGTCGAGAAAGAACGAGACTGCCGAGATCGGACCGCCCGTCGTGACCGCCTCGGCCGTCCGTCGAAGTCCGCCGACCGCTCGCACCGGAAGAATCTCCACACTCGGCAGGGTGTCGACGACCACCACCTCTTCGCGAGTCAGGCGGCGGAAGCCTGTCGCGCTGCCGGCGGGTTCCGGCGCCGGCGCCGTTGCCACCGGAACCGTCAACTCGCGCCGATCGCGAAGCAGGGCGAGGCCGAACCGGTCGGCGACGCGCAGGTCCATGGCATAGCTGCCCGGCCGCAGGCGACGATAGAGGTCGACTTCCACCCGCTCCTCCGACTCGGCACCCAACGCCACGTCGGCGCCGACCAGGTGGTGCGTGATCTCGAAACTGTCGACGAGGTTCTTGCCGGCGAAGACGTCGCCCGTCAGCGTGACCCGATCCCAGAGCATGCCGGCGCCGATCGAACGCAATCGCTCGAGATCGATGCTGACACGCCCCGCCAGGATGGTGCGGTTGTTGAACGAGCCCGGATAGGAGACCTCCAAACGCGCGGCAGGTCGGGGCAGGGAGCCCGAGGCGAGGTCGCGGCGAAAGTCGTCGAGCCAGCCGCGACGGCCGCCAGGCCAGGGCATCGCCGCCATCAGGCCGGACTCCGACAGGGCACCCGGGAGGGCCAGTTCGAGCGACTCGACCTGCGACTCGTCGAAGCAGCGCCCCAACCTGACGGTTGTCACGAAGGCCTCGAGGTCACGGCCCGAGCCGCCCAGCCCGAGGGCCTCGAGATCTCCGGGTTCCCAGACCTCGAACGATCGCGGGTCGAGTCGAGTGCGTTCGACCAGCACGCTGTAGACCGGGGCGCCGGCGACCCCCCCCTGTCGGGCCACCTGCCATGGGTCCCACCGCCACACCTGAACCGGCCTGTTACGACCCTGGCACGAACGCAGCTCGAGCAGTTCCGCGGGCTTTCCGAACCTCAGGAGCAGGCGTCGGGCCGCCGGAGACCTGCGCCGCAGCAACTCGGCGTCCGACCGGTTCGAGGCCCATCGTTCGAGCGCCCCTTCACCGCGGCTGCGCCAGAACTCCGCCACGAAGTCCTCGCGCCGGCGGTCCGTGTCGAGAGAGAGGATCTCCGCCTTCTCTTCGGCCGAAAGCAGCTCGCCGACATCGCGAATCCAGCGTTCCCAGAAGCCACGCAGGCGAGGATCCCTCGGATCGGGCGCGGCCGAAAGATCCTCGACTGACGACGCCAGCAGCACAAAGGCCACGCCGACGACCGCCAGCCAGCGTCGAGACCTCAGGGTCGCATCTGGTTTCATCGGATTCATGAACTCGTTCGTCTCCGCGCCGTATCTAAGCACGCAGCGTGCCGGGCCCGGAGTTCCGAGGAATCGTTCAGTCACTGTACGGCCGACGATCGGCGGCGGCCTGTCGAGTCGTCCGGAATCCAGGACATCCTCGCCACCTCACGGCAACACAAGTTCTTGAGCAGGAACCTCGAGAATGCTATTCTGAGCGGCCTCGCATCGCAGTCTCGACCCCCTCCCCCTCCCTCTTCACCACGGCGCCCGACGCCCCTCATCCGCTCCACGGACCGGTGGACATGATCACAACTGCACCCAACATCGCCCGACGTGAAGGTCTGCGCAACGTCGCGATCATCGCCCACGTCGATCATGGCAAGACCACGCTCGTCGATGCCATGTTGCAGCAGAGCGGCATCTTCAGCGCCCATCAGGAGCTCACCGAGCGGGTGATGGACTCGAACGATCTCGAGCGCGAGCGAGGGATCACGATCCTCGCCAAGAACACGGCCATCGACTACGGCACCACCCGCATCAACATCATCGACACCCCCGGCCACGCCGACTTCGGCGGCGAGGTCGAACGCACGCTGAAGCTGGTCGATGGAGTCCTGCTTCTGGTCGACGCCAGCGAAGGCCCCCTGCCGCAAACCCGATTCGTCCTGGCGAAGGCCCTCGATGCGGGCCTCGTACCGATCCTGGTGATCAACAAGATCGATCGTGACGACGCCCGGGTCGCCGAGGTTCTCGACGAGGTCTACGACCTGTTCATCGACCTCGGCGCCAACGAAGAGCAGATCGGCTTCCCCGTCATCTACGCCAACGCCAAGGCGGGGATCTGTCGCGTGACCCCCGACGGACCGGACGAAACCCTGAAGCCGCTCTTCGAGGAGATCCTGTCGACGGTCCCTGCGCCGACCTACGATCCCGAGGCGCCGCTCCAGGTCCTGGTCACCAGTCTCGGATGGGACGACTACGTCGGACGTCTGGTCGTCGGCCGGGTCGTCAACGGCGAGATCACCAAGGGAATGAGGGTGACGGTGTGCCATATCGACGGCAGCCAGAGCCCGGCGAAGATCACCCAGCTCTACACCCATCGGGGGCTCGACCGGATCGAAACCGACCACGCCCTGCAGGGAGACGTCATCGCGATCGCCGGCATCGGCGAGATCGCGATCGGGGAGACCCTCGCCTGCGTCGACGATCCCAGACCCCTGCCGCGCATTCGGGTCGAGGAACCGACCCTCTCCATGCGCTTCTCGGTGAATACGTCACCCTTCTCCGGCCGGGAAGGCAAGTTCGTCACGTCGCGCCAGATCCGCGACCGGCTGTTCAAGGAAGCCCTTCACAACGTCGCGATCCGAGTTTCCGAGACCGACGCTGCCGACTGCTTCGAGGTCGCCGGTCGCGGCGAGTTGCAGTTGTCGATCCTGGTCGAGACGATGCGTCGCGAAGGCTACGAGCTGGCGCTGGGAAAACCCGAAGTCCTGACCCGGGAGATCGACGGTGTCCTGTGCGAGCCGGTCGAAACGCTGCTCGTCGACCTGCCGGAAGAGCATGTGGGCACGGCGACCGGTCTGCTCGGGCCGCGCAAGGGTCGCATGCAGGAGATGAACTCGCTGGGATCCGGCCGTGTCCGGGTGGAGTACCGCGTTCCCTCCCGGGGCCTCATCGGTCTGCGCTCCCAACTGCTCGAAGAGACTCGTGGCACGGCAGTGCTGCACAGTCTCTTCGAAGGTTGGGAACCGTGGTTCGGCGAGCTCCCCGAACGCTCGAGCGGCTCCCTGGTCGCCGACCGCGCCGGTCGTGTGACGCCCTACGCCGTCGATCAACTGTCGTCTCGCGGAACCTTCGTGGTGCCCCCCGGTGCCGAGGTCTACCAGGGACAGATCGTCGGCGAGCACTGTCGCAGCAGCGACCTCGACATCAACATCGTCCGCGAGAAGAAGCTGACCAACATGCGGGCCGCCAGCGCCGACGACTTCGTCAAGCTCGCGCCGCCACGGAACTTCAGCCTCGAGGAGGCGATCGAGTTCATCCGTGCCGACGAGCTCGTGGAAGTGACCCCGAAGGCCTTTCGTCTGCGCAAGCGGGTCCTGCAGGCCAACCAGCGCTGAACGGCGTCGAGTTCGAACAGCGTCGGACCCGAAGCGTCCGAACGCTCCGTGGCTTCGTATACTGCTCGACGCCGCTCATCGCACCGCCACGAGCCGCCCGGCGGCGCACGGGTCTTCTAGCAGCGGCAAGAACGACATGCGCTTGATTCTTCCGATCCTGCTCGCCCTCACCGTCGAGGTTCTCCCCGCGCAGGAATCCCCGGAACGTTTCGCGGAGCAGGCAGCGCGCGCCGTTGAAGAGGGATCCGTCGAGGAAGCCGAAGTCGCCATCGGCCGATACCTCGACAGTCGGCCCGACGATCCCTGGGGACTGGCGCTGCAGGGACAGCTGAGAGAGGACTCGGGTGACCACGAGGGGGCACTCGAGAGCTACCAGCGCCTCTTCGAGGTCACGCCGGGAGATCCGAGGCGATTCCTGCTCCGCGGCCAGGCGCTCTTCAAGGTCGGTCGGATCGAGGAGTCGATCGCCGACTTCGACAGCCTGGTCGAAGCCGATCCCGAAGCCCTGCCGCATCTCTGGCAACGCGGCATCGCGCTCTACTACGCGAACCGCTTCGCCGACTGCCGGGACCAGTTCGACCTGCATCGCACGGTCAACCCTTCCGATGTCGAGAACGCCGCATGGCACTACCTCTGCGTGGCGCGCCTCGAAGGAGCCAGAGCCGCATCCGAACAGCTGCTGCCGGTCGGAGACGACCCGAGAGTCCCCCTCCCCGAGATCTACGCCCTCTATCGCGGCGAACTCCAACCCCAGGACGTTCTTGCCGCAGCGCAGGCACACGAGGACAGCGAGGAAGAAGAACGAGACGCCCTGTTCTACGCCCACCTCTACATCGGACTGCTCGCCGAGGTTCAGGGCAATCTGCCGGTCTCGCGCAATCAGATCCGTTCGGCCGACGAACTCGGCTTCCCGTACTACATGGGAGCCGTGGCCAGCGTTCACAGGCAGCTGAGGGGCGACGGCGCGACCGAGTGATTCGGAAACCGAGGTGCCCGGGGCGTGGCTGTGTTCTAATACGCACTTCCGGATCCAACCCGTCTGAGGAGTCCCGATGAACGCCTATCGCATCGCTCTCGCCGTCGCCGTCTCGAGCCTGCTCGCCACGTCCACTCTGCTCGCGGGGACGATCACCGCGGATCTCGGACGCAAGGGCGGAACCATCGTTCTCTACGACGCCACGGTGGTCGAAACCCAGGAAGGCTTCCCGGCCAGCGAAATGCCGTTGACGGCTCGCCGAGGCAGCGCTACGTGGCAGATCCCCTACTCCGAGATCGAAGCCGTCATCATCAAGCAGGTGACCCAGGACACGATCGTCGCCGACGTTCTGCGCTGGAGCGGACGCAACGTCTACGACGCCAGGATCTACGACTTCCGGATGATCAAGGGCTTCGAGGCGCCCGGCGAAGAGGGTTCCGAGATCCGGGTCGACGTTCGCGGCGCTGAAGAGATCCAGTTCTCGGGCTTCTGATGGCCTCGCGCCCCGCCGCGCGACCCTCCGGCCACGCAGCGCATCTGCGGATCGGACACGACCTGCTCGCGAGACAGGCGGAATACGCTCGCCGCAACGACCGTGGTCGCGAGATCCTCACCCTGCACGACAGCGCACAGGACCCGCTGCATCGCATGCTCAACGCGATCCAGCCGGGCTCCTACATTCAGCCCCATCGACACCTCGAGCCGCCGAAGTCGGAGGGAATCGTGATTCTCCAGGGAGTCCTCGGTTTCGCAGGCTTCGACGACGAAGGCGAACTCGACCGGGAGGCGTGTTGCGTCCTCAGCCGCGAATCCGGGCAGTTCGGAATCGACATCCGGCCCGGCTACTGGCACACGATCCTGGCGCTGGCGCCGGACACGGTCATCTACGAAGCCAAGACCGGACCCTACGACCCGACGACCGACAAGGACTTCGCACCCTGGGCACCGGCTCCCGATACCCCTGAAGCCACGAGCTATCTGCACCGCCTCGAAGAAGAGCTCTCGGGCCTCACGCAGCGACTTCCCCCCGATCTCCTCGATCGGGCCGCCCCCAGACGCGACGATCGGAAGCGGTAGACTCGGCTTCCCCCACTCGAGAGGAACCATGCTCACGAAATCGACGAGACCACGACTCGAGCCCTGGCGACGCTGCCTCTCCTCATCGGTCTCGCCTGCACTTCATCGCAGCCCGAGGAGAAGGTCGAAACGGTGGTCGACGGCGAAGTCGTCGTCGCCTCCAACCCGCTGAAGAACGCCTACTTCGGCGATCTCCACGTCCATTCCCGCTTCTCGTTCGACGCTTTCATCTTCGGCACCCGCGCCACCCCCGACGAGTCGTACCGCTGGGCCCAGGGCGAGCCACTCGAGCACCCCTCGGGCTATACCGTCCAACTCGACCGTCCCCTCGACTTCTACGCCGTCACCGATCACGGAATGTTTCTCGGCATGCTGCCGGCCATGGCCGATCCGACGACCGAGGTCTCGAAGCTCGAGGTCTCCAGGCCCTTCATCACCGCCGAAAGCATCGAAGAGAGGCGCGCCGCCTTCCAGGGCATCCGTCCCTATCTCGCCGACGGTCGCTGGGAGGGAATTCTCGACCTCGAGGTCGTCCGTTCGGCCTGGCAGGAGATCGTGGCGTCGGCGAACAGGAACTACCAACCCGGCACCTTCACGACCTTCGTCGCCTACGAATACACGGCAGGGCCGGAGTCCAACAATCTGCATCGCAACGTCATCTTCAACGGCGCCCTGGCGCCTGAGCTCCCCTTCACTCGCCTCGACTCCCAGAACCCCGAGGATCTATGGAGCTGGATGGACGGGTTGAGGGAGAGCGGCCTCGACATGCTGGCGATTCCGCACAACTCGAACGGTTCCGGCGGCCGCATGTTCGAGAAGCACACCTTCGAAGGTGAGCCTCTCGACGCGGACTACGCCGAAACCCGCATGCGCAACGAACCGCTCGTCGAGATCAGTCAGGTGAAGGGCACTTCCGACACCCACCCGTTGCTCTCACCCAACGACGAATGGGCCGACTTCGAGATCTTCCCCTACAAGATCGCCACCTGGATTCCGAGCCATCACGAGGGCAGCTACGTTCGAGAAGCCCTGCTCAACGGCCTGCAGATGGAGGAAGACCAGGGGTTCAACCCCTACCGCTTCGGAATCGTCGCCGCGACCGACACCCACAACGGCGCAGCCTCGTTCCAGGAAGACGGGTTCTTCTCGAAGGTCGGCCTGCTCGACGGTCTGCCCCAGGGCCGAGGGTCGGTGCCGCTCGATGAGCCCGGCCCGGATGGCGAGGAGTACGCCAACGTGTACTACAGGCTGTGGAGCGCGGCGGGACTGGCTGGGATCTGGGCCGAGGAGAACACTCGCGAAGCCCTCTTCGACGCGATGAAGCGCAAGGAGACCTTCGGCACCAGCGGACCGCGCATGCGGGTCCGCTTCTTCGCCGGCTATGACCTCCCCGAAACCCTCGTCGGTTCGCAGGACATGCTCGAAAGGGCCTACGCCGGCGGAGTACCGATGGGAGGAGAACTCGGCGCCGACGACGGCAAGGCACCGACCTTCCTGGTGTGGGCGATGCGCGACGCCGACAGCGCTCCGCTGCAGCGGGTCCAGATCATCAAGGGCTTCATCGGCGCCGACGGCAAGGCGGCAGAGAAGGTCTTCGATGTCGCCTGCTCCGACGGCGCCAGCCCCGACCCCACTACTCACCGCTGCCCCGACAACGGAGCGCGAGTGGATCTGAGCAACTGCTCCTATTCGAACGACGTCGGCGCCACGGAACTCGAGGCCGCCTGGTCCGACCCCGAGTTCGACCCCGGCCGACGATCCTTCTACTACGTGCGAGCACTCGAGAATCCGACCTGCAGGTGGTCGACCTGGGATGCGCTGCGTGCCGAGGTCGCTCCGCACCCCGACCTGGCGACGACCATCCAGGAACGGGTATGGTCGTCACCGATCTGGTACCAGCCCTGAAGAGGTCTCTCGGCGGGATCGGCGTCGGGACCATGACCTGAATCGCCCCCCGAAACGAGGAATCGACCATGGCCATCGAACTCGACAAGGACATCCGCCAGCAGCTGATCGAATCGGTGCAACAGTACTTCCGGGAGAATCTCGACGACGACATCGGGGATCTCAAGGCCTCCCTGCTGCTCGACTTCTGCCTGGTCGAGATCGGCCCGACGATCTACAACAAGGCCATCCGGGACGCCCAGACCTGGCTCCAGCAACGGGTCGGAGATCTCGACGGCACCTGCTGGGAACCCGAGTTCACCTACTGGCAGAGCTGATCCCGCCGGCCCAGGACGTTCCGGCGCCCGAGACGATCCCCGATGGCAGAGAATCGCAACACGGACCCGGCGCCGGGAGCCAGGTCCGAGATCTTCGAACGCAGTCGCTATCGAAGACTGACCCTCATCCTGTTGCTGGTGCACGCCGTCCTGGCGGCGACTCTGGTGGTTTCCGGCGACGAGGCCTACTACTGGGACGCCAGCCGACAAGCCGAGCTGAGCTACTTCGACCAGCCGGGGATGGTGATCTGGGTCCTGGCCGCAGGCCGGATGCTCCTCGGCAGCAGCGCGCTCGCCGTTCGACTGCCCGCGCTGCTGGCCTTCCTGGGCTTCGCGATGCTCCTGCCGGCTCTCGTTCGAAGACTCGGAGGCAGTCCGCGTCAGGCCGGCCATGCCCTGCTGCTAACCCATGCGATGCCGATCGTGCTCCTTGGCTTCTCCTATACCTCGACCGACGTCGCGATGACCGTCGCCTATGTCGCCGTGGTGCTGGGATCGGTGACGATCGCCCAGGGAGACCGCAAGGGATGGTGGATCGTCGGGCTGGCGAGCGGGCTCGGATTCCTCGCCAAGTACCCGATCGTCGTCGCGCTCGCCACCGTGCCGACCGCGCTGAGCGTGAAGGCCGCACGCGACGATCTCAAGACGCCGATTCCATGGCTCGCAGCAACCCTTTCAGCAGTGCTCACCCTGCCTGTCTGGTTGTGGGAACGGCAACACGACTTCGCCGGACTGCGCTTCCAGCTCTCCGGCCGACAGGAGGAACCCGGATGGCACCTGCGCTACCTCCTCGAGTTCTTCGGCGGCAGCCTCGCACTGGCCTCACCGATCCTCGCCGTCGCCTTGATCTGGGCACTCCTGCGACGACGGCATCGACCTGATGACGTGGCCTGGCGGGTCGCGTTGACTGGCGCCCTGGCCCCGTTCCTGTTCTTCGGTCTGGTCTCGCTGCGCTCCCAGGTCGCCCCCCACTGGAGCGCACCGGGCCTGCTGCTGCTCGTCATCGTCGCGACTCTGTGCGTCGATCTTCGAAGTCGATGGCTGAAAGTCGGCGTCGGCGTCGGGCTGACGATGTCGGTGCTCACGCTGTCGGTCGCTGCCTTCCCGACCTGGCCCCCCAGTCTCGGCATCGCCGCAGCCGACGCCGACGGGCCCTCGCCGCTCATCCGAATCGTGGGCCAGCGGGACGTCGTTGCCGAACTCGAGTCCAGACAGTCCGAGTGGATCCTCGAGGACGGCGATCCGACCCTGCTGGTGGCCTCGGACAGCTACTCCTGGACTCACACAGCCTCCCTGTTGTCAGCCGGACGGCTCGAGACCCGACTGGCCTTCCTCTCGGGAGGGCCGGGCAGCCACGGGCTGGCGTCGCTCTACTGGCACACGCCGCAGTCCTTCGTCGGAAGGGACGTGCTGGTCTTCAGTCAGAGGAAGAGTCTGGGAGCGAAGCTCGAGCCGATCTGCACCACGGTGGAGCCGCTGGAACCCTACCGATGGAACGGCGGCATCCTCGGCACTCTCGAAGTGTGGATGTGGCGATGCGGCGATCTCCATTCGCCCGCGGGTGTTTTCAGCCGACTCTGACTCCCAGGTGGATACACTGGCCCCATGCGACGCTCCGAACAACGATTGCTCGCCCTCGGAGTGGGCCTGGCGATCCTGATCGTGGCGGCGGCCTTGATCTACCGCACTGGAATGGCGGTCCTCGAGGGCAAGGAACGCGGCTTCTGGCAGAGCCTCGAGTGGGCGGGAGAGACCCTGTCGACCACCGGCTACGGTCGCGACTCCACCTGGACTCACCCCATCATGGTCGTCTTCGTCGTCGGGCTGCAGTTCGTCGGACTGTGTCTCATGTTCCTGGTCTTCCCCGTCTATCTCCTGCCGGCCCTCGAAGAACGCTTCCAGAGCCGCCTGCCAAGAGTCACTCCCAAGTTCGATCGCGGCGTCCTCATCTTCGGTTGGGGACCGGCCGTCGACGGACTGGCCCAGGAGCTCGATCGTCACGGCCTCACCGCCGTCGTGATCGAGTCCGACGAGAACCGGCTCGTCTGCTGATGGAAGAGCGTCGCACGGTGGTCCACGGATCGGTCTCCGACGGCGTCCTGGAAAGGACTCAACTCGATCGGGTTCGAGCCGTGGTGGTCAACGAACCGGCGGCCGAGAACGCAGCCATCACACTGGCACTCCGACAAGCCCAGTTCACCGGGGAGATCTTCTCGCTCGTCGAGGAGCCCCGCCATCGCAAGGCGATCTCCCTGGCAGGCGCCAGCGCCGTCTTCACGCCACGGCACATTCTGGCCGCCGCCCTCTCTGCCCACGCCAGCGACAAAGTGAGTCCGCGTGTGGTCGGCGCCCAGGCACTGGGAGCGCGACTGACCGTCTCCGAGATGAAGCTCGACCGCAGCAGCTCGATCGTCGGCAAGACCCTTCGTGAGGCCGAGGTCGGTCGAATCGGGGTCAACATCATCGGACAGTGGATTCAGGGTGAACTCGTTTCTCCCCTGCCACCCGATCGGCCGCTCGAAGCGGACAGCATCCTGATCGTCGCGGGAGACGAGAAGAACGTGATCCGCTTCTCCGAGGTCGCCGACACACGAAGTCCCGACACAGAACGCCCCTTCTTCATCGCGGGCTTCGGCGAAGTCGGCAGCACAGTCGCCTCCATCCTCACCTCGGTCGGCGAAAGCGTCACGACGCTCGACGAGCGTCGAATGCCGGGGGTCGACATCGTCGGGGACATCGCCGACCACCGCCTGCTCCAGTCGAAACGCATCGAGGAGGCCAAAGCAGTCATTCTCGCCGTCGGGAGCGACAGCGCCACGCTCCTCGCCACCCTGGTACTGCGCGAGTTCGCGCCTCGCATCCCGATCATCGCGCGGGTCAATGAAGCCTCCAACGTGGAACGCATGCACCGCGCCGGCGCCGACTTCGCCCTGTCGATCTCACAGGTCTCGCAGCAGCTCCTCACCGGTCGCCTGCTGGGCCAGGAGAGCATTTCGGTCAACCCACAGCTCAAGGTTCTGCGAACCTCGGGCGCCGCCGTGGCGGGCTGCAATCCGGCCGACCTCCACATCCGACGTCGGACCGGTTCCTCGGTGGTGGCTGTCGAACGGGGTGAGAACCTGTGGGTGAGGCTGCCGGAGGACTTTCGCTTCGAGGCCGAAGATGCGGTCTACATCTGCGGATCGGAAGAGGCGATCGAGAGCTACATGGAAACCTTCCCGGAGGCCGGATGAGAGTTCTTCGCCTCGTGATCGGCCTGCTGCTCCTGGCCACCGCGCTCCATTCCCAGGAGGAGCCGGAACCGACCGGGCCTCCCGAACGCTGGCTCGAGGCCGGCGCAAGCTCGCGACCGTCGGTGCCCGGATACCTGGAGGAGATGACCTGGAAGGCGATTCCCAAGGGAATCGTGGTGCTCGCCGGCAGCCGCACGGCATGGCAGTGGGACGTGCAGAAGTGGTTCTCCGACTACCGAGCCGTCAATCGGGGCTTCGGCGGCGCTCGGATCGACGACACCACCTTCTTCGCCGGCGATCTGATCCTGCCCTTCGAGCCCTCGACCATCATCTTGAGCGCCGGTGACGCCGACCTGCGCGCGGGAGCAACCTCCCAGGAGGTCGTTCTCCGGTTCCAGACGTTCGTCGAACGGGTCCGGCAAAGCCTTCCCACGACCCAGATCGTGTTCGTTTCCATCGTTCCCGAGTTCGTCGCGCCCGCCCCTCCGGATCGGGTCCACGAAGCGAATCGTGGAATCTCCGAGTGGACCGCGAAGCACCCCGACCTCTGGTTCGTCGACCCCACGGCCGCGAGAGTCGACAGCCGGGGCGAGAGTCGCCGAGACCTCTTCTCCGAAGACGGTCGCGGCCTCTCGGAGCGCGGCTATCTGGAATGGACACTCGCGATCAAACCGACCCTGCGAGCCGCGGAGCGGCGTTTTCGACAGGTCTCTCCCTGACGAACCGACCCCCGGACCCTCGAATCGATCTAGCCCCAAACGGCTAGACAAATGACCGACAACAGTTCTTCCGGGCTTCGGATCGAACTGGGATCGTAGTGCCCGGAGACACCGAGGGGGATCCAAGGATGGCCCCTCCGTCTCCTGAGGGAGCCCCGCCAGGGGTGACCCTCCGAACTCGATTCAGATCGGAGGATGGGATGTACCGAATTGCTTCCAACCGTCTCTTCCGGACCGAGAACCCCACCATGAAGAACGACGAAACCAAGCGACCCAGCATGCTCGACAACCTCATCCAGGCCACGGAATGGCGAGGCAGGCACGGGCGGCAGTACGACCGATCGGAGGACCTCGAAGCCCTGCTCCAGGCGGCCGCTGAGGCCGTCGCCACCGGAGCCGAGAAGGTCCAGGCCCGCTTGCCGGCGGTCCTGGAGTTGCGACGACGCCTGCTGCGCCCCTTCGCGAGCATGGCGCCGGGCTCCTACGCCGAATCCGAAGCCGCGCTCCAGCGCGTGCTCGCCGAATGCATCGTCGCGGTCGCAGCGCGCTTCGTACACGAGGTCGAGAGGATGCTGGACGCCGAAATCAGATCCGACGCCGGCGATCACCTGCTCGAGATCGTGAGCCATCGGGCGGCCGCGATCCTCGATCGAGCCCGTTCGGAGGATGCGACGCTGACCGTCGAAGTCGCCGTCGCCCTGACTGCCGAGAGGAGCTTCCCGGCTGCCAACGACGACGCGCGAATGGTTCGAATCGCAGCGTCGTACGAGGAGAACACCGGCAAGAGGGTGCCACCCGACGCGGAACTCGCGGCCCTGACCGGGCTGCTCGCTTCGGACCTCGTAACAGAGCCGAGAGTGTTCGCCGACAATCTGCGACGAGTCTCACCCCAGCTCTGCGGCAACGACACCGCCGGGTGGATCGAACTTCCCGGCGCCGACGTCCTGCGACAGGAGTAGGTCGGCCGGCGGCGGGCCTTGACTCTCGTTCGTCGAGGCGAGAACGTAGCCTTTCGGTCTGGTCGGCTGCGACGACGCCGTGCCGGGCCGGACCGACCGAGCCGGCGACTCGATTCCTGAAAGGGCGCTGGCGGAGCGATACGCGAACGACCGCCTCAGCTCGACAGCGCCAACTCCGTTCGACGGGCCTCGAGCAACTCGGACATTCGCCGAAGCGTCGCGCCCCGGACTGTCTCGATCGAGCCGCCATAGGCGTCGGCGTCCAGCTCGGTCAGGGACTGCGCGGCTTCCATTGCGGTCTCCTCGAGATCCTCCGGGTCCACGACCCGATCGAGAAAGCCGACGCTGACCGCGGTCGACGGGCGACAGAGACGACCGAGAACCGTCGCAGACTGGAGGTAGCGCCGTCCGAGCCGATCGCGCGCCAGGAGCACCGGCAGTTCGGGCAGGGCCAATCCCTGTGCGACTTCGCTGAAGCCGATCCGGTAGTCGCCCGTGGCGCCGTAGCGGAGATCCGAAACGAGGAGAAGCATCGCGCCCGCGGCCACCGCATGGCCGGCGCACCCGGAGACGATGCGCAGTTTCGACCGGTACATGTCGTACAGAAGGTCGCCCATCTCGAGGGTGAGTTCGTCGGCCGCGCGTCCACCGCTGTAGAGAACCGCATTGTCCAGTCCGGAGCTGAACGCCTTCTCGCCGCCGAGCAACACGATGGCATCCACCGTCGGATCGGCCTCGGCTTCTCGAAAGTACGCCTTCAGGGCTCGCACCGTCGACAGACGGAGCACGTTCATCTCGCCGGCAACGAGCCGGAACTTCAGGACTCGGTCGCGGCGGGAGCGCTCGATCAGATCGGCCATGTAGCGCGAACTCTATTGCGCAACAGGCTCGAGCACAAAATGCTTCGAGCAGAAGACTCGCAACCGAGGCGTCCGATCTAGACTGGCGGACAAGGAAACGGAGGAACCAGATGCCACACGATTTCCATATTCTCGACGTATTCGCACCCAGGCCGCTCGCCGGCAATCAGCTGGCCGTGGTTCGCGACGCCGGCGACCTCGACACCGAGCAGATGCAGGCCATCGCTCTCGAGACCAACTACTCAGAGACGACCTTCATCACCGGAGCGGCCAACGCCGACGGTAGCTACCCGGTGCGCATCTTCACCCCGGCGCGCGAACTTCCCTTCGCCGGTCATCCAACCCTCGGAACCGCCTGGTTGATCCGCCATCAGATCTGTTCGGACACCCCGACCGAAGTGGTCCTCGATCTTCCCGTCGGGCCCATTCCGGTGACCTTCGATGGACCGTTGCCGGGCGACCGAGGCCACCTTCTCGGCCCTGCCGCCCAGTTCGAGACCGTCTTCTCGGTCGAGCAGGCGGCGCGCGTCCTCTCTCTCGACACCAGCGATATCTCCGCGCAGGGGCCGCCGCAGAAGGTCCGGGCCGGCATCGACTTCCTGATCGTACCGCTCGCCTCGCCCGATGCCCTGAGTCGCGCCCGTCTCGACGTTGCCGAATGGACTCCGTTCGAACGACAGGGTCTCGACCCCTGCGTCTACCTGTTCTGTCGACAGGCCGAAGGTTCGCCGAGCGATCTCGCGGCGCGGCTGTTCTTCGAGGCCAACGGGCTGCGCGAGGACCCGGCCACCGGCAGCGCCACGAACGCCGTGGGTCACTACCTGGCTCATCACCGCTTCTTCGCAGCGCCCTTCGAGTTGCGGATCGAACAGGGAGTCCAGATGGGGCGCCCCTCGGAACTCCTGGTTCGAGGGCGAGCCGTCGGCGACCGGGTCGAGGTGCTCGTCGGAGGTCAGGTCTTCGAGTCGGTGCGCGGTCGACTGCTCTGACGAGCGAGCCTGCGGCCATCCCGATATGCTCAAGGGATGGAACTGCGGTCCTTTCTCTACGGTATCGGCGCCTGTCTGGCAGTGATGACGGTCGCCGGAGGCGCATGCATGACGGTCTCCAGGATGAGCAGTTCCGAGATGCTCGACCAGGCGGAATCGCCGGACGGCCGATGGACGGCGACTCGCTATGCCGTCATGAGCGGAGGCGCTCCTGGTTGGTGTTCGCAGCGGGTCGACGTTCACCCGACCCTCGAGACCTTCGATCTCGAGAAGGCCGTCGACGATTTCCAGCCCGTTTCGACCACGGGCTGCTCTGTCGATCTCGTCCTGTCGTGGCTGGGCGACTCTGCACTCGAGGTCGCCTATCCTCTCCACCCGGATGGAGTCACCGTCTACCAGCGCCCCTTCACCGAGGATCGAACGGTCCAGGTGAGCTACAGGATCATCGACTGAGACCCGCGAATCTGGGACCGCCCCAGGCCCCCTTCCACCCTACCCGGAGCCGAACCATGGCACGACGACACCGAAACACCCTCCCTCTTCTCGCCGGCGCGATCGCGTTGCTGGCAGTCGGCTGTTCAGGAGAACGCCCCGCCGATCTGGGACTGCTGCCCGGAGGCGCCGAACTCCGGCCGTGCCCCGAAACCCCGAACTGCGTTTCGAACACGGCTTCCGATGAGGAGCACTCGATCGACGCCCTGGTGCTGAACGCTTCTCCGCAGGAAGCCTGGCAGGCGGTTCGGGCAGCCCTCGCGGAGATGCCCCGGATGGAGATCATCACCGACGACGGCGCCTACCTGCACGCCGAACAGACCAGCCGACTGATGCGCTACGTCGACGATCTGGAACTCGCGCTCGATGCCGAAGACGGCATCATCGCGGTGCGTTCCGCCTCGCGCCTCGGCAAGTCGGATCTGGGAGTGAATCGAAAGCGCGTAGAGGCCCTGCGCTCTGCCCTCCAGGAACGCGGCGTGGTGCGCTGAGTTCGATGAAGGACAGGAGCTTCGTCTCCCGCGTGAAGCGGACACTGTCGATCCTCTCTGTCGTCGTCGTGATCGCCCTTCTCGGCGCGGGCTACTTCTACCGTCGACCCCTCATGATGAGGGCCTACTCAGCGTTCTCGGCAGAACCGCAGCTCCAGGAGGCGGCGCCCGAGGAGCACAACGTTCGCCTCTTCGACGACTACTTCACGGTGGAGGAGCTGGCGCCCGGCGTATGGGCGATCGGCGAACCGCGCTACCCGCAGCAGAACTACAACTACCTGATCGCGGGAACCCGACGAGCCATCCTCTTCGACTCGGGACCGGGATGGCGCGACATTCGCCCGGTCGTGGGGTCGCTCACTCCGCTGCCGGTCACCGCGATCCCCTCCCATCTGCACTACGACCACATCGGCAACCACAGCCGCTTCGAGAACGTCGGCCTCATCGACCTGCAGCACCTGCGACGTCGAGCGGTCGACAACACCCTGACGCCCACCGCCGACGAGTACCTCGGCTTCATGGAGGGTCTCCTCCCGCCGGCGCTCCAGATCACCGAGTGGCTGCAGCCGAACTCGGAGATCGACCTCGGAGGGCGTCGACTGGAGGTGCTCCTCACTCCCGGACACACGCCCGAATCGATCTCTCTTCTCGATCGGGATCACGGACTGCTGTTCTCAGGTGACTACCTCTACGAGGGAGAGCTCTTCGCCTTCCTCCCCGGCGGCAGCCTGGCCGACTACCTGACCACCTCCCACGAGCTGCTGGCGAGAGTGCCTCCCGGCACCACGATCTACAGCGCCCATCGAGTCAGCCCGCCGGGCGCACCGGCGCTCGACTACCGCGACCTCGAGGATCTCCAGACGACGCTCGACAAGATTCGAAGCGGCGCGGCGATCGGCGAGGGGCGATGGTTGAAGACCTGGCGCATCAACGACTCGCTGTCGATCACGGGCGAGAACCCCATCTTCCTCGACTGGGACTGAAACGTTCGCAGAGGACCACGAAACCAGCCACCCAGGAATGCATCCACCGGCCCACCCGTTGACCGGAACAGGGTCGCCACGACCCTGAGAAAGGGTCGCCACGACCCTGAAAGGGTCGCCACGACTCGGACTCCCCTGATGGAATCTCGACAACGATCCCTCCTCGTCACCCTCGCGATGCTCGCACTGGTCTTCGCGGCGGGCTGGCAGCTGTTGTCGATCGAGACCGACAACGATCTGGTCTCCTGGACCAGCCCCGAGGCTCCATCGAGACTCACCTACGAGCGCTTTCTGGAGACCTTCGGCAGCGACGAGTTCATCCTCGCGGCCTACAAGGGTCAAGACGTCTTCGGCATCGAAGCCCTCGATGCCAGCCTCGACGTCCTCGACCGTCTCGAGGCGGTCGAAGGCGTGGTGCGCGTCTTCGGACCTGCAACCCTCTATCGAGACGTCTTCGGCGGTGAGGATCCGGAAGCGCTTCTCGACGAACTCTCGAGCACCGACTTCTATCGCGGACTCGTCGTCTCGGAAGACCTCGAGACCGCGGGACTCTACATCGCCGTCGATCCACCGTCGGACTCCCGGCGACGACGGCAACTGGTCGACGAAGTCCAGGCCGCGCTGGCGCCGCTCGAGGAACTCGGCTTCGAGACTCACTGCGTCGGGCCGCCGACCATGACAGCCCAGCTCGACGCCACCTCGCTGACCGAGGCGAGTCGATCGTTGCCGATCGCCGCTCTGGCCTCGGTCTTCTTTCTCGCCGTTCTCCTGCGATCGATCCGCGGGACCCTGATCGCCCTCGTGTGCAGCCTCGCCACCATCATCCTGACGCTCTCGATTCCGGCCGCGATCGGCCGTCCGCTCGACATGTTCACGAGCGCTCTACCCGCACTCCTGTGGGTTCTCTCGCTCGCAGCCATTCTGCACGTCCTGGTGCGCTATCGGCGTCAACTCCACGACCATGAGCATGCCGAAGCACTGCGTCGGGCGGTGTCGGGGGCTCGCTTCCCCTGCGGATTGTCGAGCGCCACCACCGCCGCCGGCTTCTTCTCCCTGAACGCCGCCCCACTCGAGCCGGTGAGAGGGCTCGGAACGCTCGCTGGAGTCGGCATCCTGATCTCCTTCTTCGTGAGTTTCGTGCTCGGTCCTGCCCTGATCGACGTGCTGCGCCCCAGGACCACCTCTCGAGAACGGCGTGCCGAGCGGTTGTCCGAACTCGCCGCGTACTCGTTCGACCATCCGCTCCGGATCACCCTGCCCTTCATCGTGATCACTCTCGGGGGGCTGCTGTGCCTGGCGGTTCTCAAGCCGAGTTCGAATCCCCTGACCTTCTTTCCGAAGAGCGCCGGAATCCTCGAGGACTATCGGTTCGTCGCCGACAATCTGAGTGGCATGTCGGCGATCGAGCTGCGGTTGGAAACTCCCGATGGCTGGAATCGTCCCGAGACCTGGTCGAGGATCGAGGCGGTCGCCGACCGACTCGGCGCCCACCCCCGGGTCGCCAAGGTCCGTACGCCAACCGATCTACTGAAGAAGCTGAGCCAGTGGAACGCCGATCTCGAGGCCGACGAGTACCGACTGCCTGCCTCGGCCGCCGACAGCGTTCGCCTGTTGGAGGAAGCCGACCCGGTGCTGGCTTCGGAGATCGGTACGCTCGTCGCCGCCGACGGGCGATCGGTGCGCTTGTCCGTGCTGGTGACCGCCATGGAGTCGGAAACCTTCAGCGAGATCGAGGCCCTGGCCCGCGAAGCCGTCATCGACGAGTTCGAAACCCAGGCCGAGGTCACCGGGATCGTCTCCCTGCTGGTGGGCGCCCAGCGGCGATTGCTGGGGTCCCAGATCCAATCCATGGCCCTGGCTGCGATCACCATCTTCGTCTTCATCTGGGCCGGTCTACGATCCCTGCGATGGGCGGCCCTGGCGATGATTCCGAACCTGGTTCCGGTCGCCGCGGTCCTCCTGATGATGGCGGCCTTCGGTCTGCCCCTCGATCCCGGAACGCTGATGGTCGCCGGTGTCGCTCTCGGGATCGCGGTAGACGACACGGTCCACGTGGTCACCTCCGTTCGTCGGAGGATGGGCGACCATCCCTGCCGAGAAGCCATCGTGAGCGCGGTGAGCGACGTCGGCACCGCCCTCAGCGTCACGACCGCGGCGGCCGCGGTAGGATTTCTCTCCCTCACACCTGCGGAGTTCCTTCCGATCCGCTACTTCGGACTCCTGACCGCTGCTGCCATGATCGTCGCACTGTTCGGAGACCTGGCCTTCCTGCCCAGTCTCATCCGCCTGCGAGAACAGATCCGCCCCACCGAGGAGACGACCCAGCCTTGACGATCGTCACAACCATCCTGGCCTTCCTGCTCACCCAGAGTCCCGTTTCGTCGGATCTCGCCGAAGCCCGCGAGACCTACGACCTCGAAGCCGCCATCGAGATCGCCGACTCCCTGGCTGCGGTCCACGACGAGACCCCCACGAACGAGTTCATCCTCGAGGCGGCCGAGGCCGATCTGCTGGTCGCCGAACTTCTCCGAATCGAGTTCGAGATGACTCCAGAGGATGAGCGTGAGGCTCGCAGGGAACTCGGTGACCGGATCGACTCGGCGGCTCAGCGCGGCCTGGACCGGATCGACTCCCTCGAGGAGTCCAGCCGGGTCCTGCGGGTGAGAGCCGACCTCATCGCTACGCTGATCCGGTCCAAGTTTCGCGGCCAGAAGTACCGCAGGTCGATGAATCAGGCCGCGCGCCGGGCGATCGAGCTCGACCCCTCGAACGCGTCCGCCTGGGTGACGCTCGCCAAGCCCCCGGCCTTCAAGCCCGGCCGCGACGACGCCGACCGCGCCGAGGCCCTCGAAATGCTCGACGAGGCCCTGACCCTCGACCCCGACCACGAGACCGCCAGGGTCATGAGGGGGAGGATGCTCTACGAACTCGGCGACGAGGCAGCAGCGCGCTCGGAATGGTCGAGCGTCCTGAAGCAGAATCCCCGCTGCCGCCCGGCCCGCGACCTGCTCGAGGACCCGTCCTGAGATCCGGCAATCACCGCGCCCACGGCTGGGCGATCGCGGTCGGACTCGCGGCTCTCGTCTCGATCTCTCCGCTGCGAGCGCAGCCGGCCGAGAACCTCCTGCTGGTGACCTTCGACGGACTACGCTCGCAGGAAGTGTTCGGCGGCGCCGACGACACCCTGATGAACGCGGAACACGGCAAGGTCCGCGATCTCGAGGACCTCCAGCGACGGTTCTGGAGGGACGGACCCGAAGACCGAAGAAGGGCCCTGATGCCGTTCTTCTGGGAAACCGTGGCCGTCGCGGGGCAGGTGTTCGGCGACGCCGGGTCGGGTTCGCCGACCACCGTCACCAATCCGGGGCTCTTCTCCTACCCGGGATACAACGAGATCCTGACCGGAAGCGCCGATCCTCGAATCGACTCGAACGCGAAGGTCCCGAATCCGAATCTCAATGTGTTGGAGTGGCTCAGTGGCAGGAAAGAGTTCTCGGGAAGGGTGTCCGCGGTGACCTCCTGGGACGTCTTCCCGTGGATCCTCAACGAGGACCATGGATTCATCGACGTCAACGCGGGTTGGGAGCGGATCAGCCCGGCCAGCTCGGCTCGGCGAGGTCGCGAACTCGAAGCTCTCAGCCAGGAGATCCCGCGCTACTGGCCCAACGTGCGCTACGACCTCTTCACCTTCGAAGCCGCGCTCGGCCAGCTTTCGGCCCGCAAGGTGCGCGTCCTCTACGTCGCCTTCGGAGAGACCGACGATTGGGCTCACGATGGTCGCTACGATCTCTATCTGGACGCAGCCCGTCGCACCGACGACCTGCTGAAGAGACTGTGGGAGTGGGTTCAGGGACACCGCCGCTATCGCGATCGAACCGCTCTTCTGGTCACCACCGATCACGGCCGCGGCATCGGCCTCGACGACTGGCGCAGCCACGGCAGTGACATCGCCGGAGCCGAGCGCATCTGGATCGCGGCGATGGGTCCGGGAGTCGCGCCGAGAGGAGTCGTGCCCAACCAGCCGACGACCCAGAGCCAGTTCGCGGCCACCGCCGCCGCACTGCTCGGGCTGGACTTCAGGACCGCGCGCCAGCAGGCGGCTGCGCCGATCGACCTGGGGACGGCCGTTCTGGAGTCCGAACTGGCACAATAGGGTCAAAGTTGGATCCAGCGAACGTCGACTGCGGTCGGCTACCTGGGGGAGGGGGAGAGTGAGTCGCGCCAATTCATTCCGGTTTCTCACCGCCATCTGCGCGATCGTCTCGGCACCGGTCGCCTACTTCTCCTCGTGGCTCCTGAGAGAGGCCTCGAACGGCGACCCTCGCTGGTTCAGCGAACCCTGGCATGTGATCGAGGAAGGCTCCGCGGTCGCCACCACCCTGCGAATCGCGGGGGTGTCCGGGATGTTGGGCAACTACCTCCTCCTGGGGCCCCTCATGGTCTACCTCTACCGTCGCCTGCGGCGCCGGGGCAGTGGGCTGGCTCGCCTGGCGAGCTCCGCCGGGACCCTCTATGTCGCGATCGGTGCTCTCGGCTCTGCGATCCTGGCCGCCTCGCTGCCGACCCTCGCCGTCGCCTGGGAGAGTGCTTCGGGCTCCGACGCGCAGGCGATCCGATGGATCTTCGAAACTCTCTCGAGAATCGTCGGCGGCGGTCTGAACGGCCTGCTGGCGATGCTGATGGGAAGCGTCTTCTGGATCGGCACGGGGCTCCTGCTGTCGCAGAAGGAACGAACTCTCGGAACGATCTCGATGATCGTCGGAACCGTTGCCGGACTCGGCTGGTTGGGTGCCCTCTTCTCGACTCCGGGACTCGCCCAGGTCGCGACGCCGATCTACCTCTTCGCGGCCCCGGCCCTCACTTCCGTTCTCGGTGTCTGGATCTGGCGCCGAGCCGCCGATCTGGAAGCCCAGGCGAACGGAGAGTCGGAGTGAAGTTGATCTTCATCCACGGCCCGGCAGCCTGCGGAAAGTACACCGTCGGGCGCGCCCTTTCCGAGATCACCGGACTGCCGCTGTTCCACAACCATCTCGTGGTCGACGCGGTGCGCGCGGTCTTCGACTTCGCCAGCGAGCCCTTCGTCGACTTGCGAGAACGCTTCTGGATGGAGGTCTTCGAGCGAGCCGCCCGCGAAGGCCGATCCCTGATCTTCACGTTCCACCCGGAAGCGAGCGTTGCCGAGGACTTCCCGGATCGGGTGGTCGAGACCATCGAAGCCCACGGCGGCGAAGTGATCTTCATCCAACTGACCTGCCCCGAGCCCGTCGTCGAGGAACGACTCGCGAGCCCCAGCAGGAAGTCCTTCGACAAGTTGATGGACGTCGAGCTCTATCGTCAACTCGAACGGGACGGCGCCTTTCGCTACCCGACCCTGCCTCATCCGAGGATCGAGATCGATACGTCCTCGGTCGAACCCCGCGAAGCCGCGGCAAGGATCGCGGCGGCGGCCGAGGAAACCAGCCCGATTGCCGATCGGTGACGAGGCCGAGCCGCCGGGAACCGCTGCCGCACCCGGCTTCCGGAGAAGATCCCGGACTCGACTAGACTGCGAAGAATGCAGGCGGCGATCTTCGACATGGACGGCTTGTTGATCGACTCCGAGCCTCTCTGGCGTCGGGCCGAGCAGGAGGTCTTCCTACCCCTGGGCCTGTCCCTGAGCGACGAGGACTGCGCCACCACCACGGGCATGAGAATCGACGAAGTCGTCCGACACTGGCATCGAAGGCAGCCGTGGCAGGACCGCAGCGTGGAGCAGGTGAGTCAGGACATCCTGAGCCGGGTCGGTGAGCTGATCGCCGCCGAAGGCGAGGAGTTGGCGGGAGTGCGCGCCACCCTCGAGCGACTCGACGAACGGGGAATCCGACTCGCTGTGGCTTCCTCGTCGCCCCGGCAGCTGATCGACGCAGTCCTCGAGCGGCTGGGGATCTCGGACTGCTTCGAAGGAGTCTTCAGCGCCACCGAAGAGGCCTTCGGGAAGCCCCATCCCGCCGTCTACCTCAGCGCCGCCCGATCGCTCGAGGTCGAGCCCGGGGAATGTCTGGCCTTCGAGGACTCGGCAGCCGGAGTTCGCTCGGCGAAGGCGGCAGGGATGACCGTGATCGCCGTCCCGACCGCAGCGGACTTCGACGATCCAGCTTTCGATCTCGCCGATCTCAAGATCGCGTCGCTCGAGGAGTTCCCGATCGACGCCATCGACGGGATCGCGATTCCCGCGACCCCCTCCCCGGGTCTTGCAGGGCGGTCGCCCGGACCCGGATCGGAAAGCGCTCCGTGAAGGTCCTGGCCGCTCTCTTTCTCGTCGTCCTCGTAGCCGTATCGGTCATGGCGAGCCTGAGAGCCAGCGCCTTCCTGTGGGTCTACAGCCTGCCCGGGGCCGACAAGACCGGCCATTTCCTCCTCATGGGAACTCTCGGCTTCCTGGTGGTCCTGGCCTTCTCGGAAAGCCGAGTCCGGGGACGTCGCCTCGGCGCCGCGGGCTGTATCGCGGCGGTCTGCGTCCTGGTCACACTCGACGAACTCAGCCAGTTCTATCTGCCGCACCGGACGGTGTCCCTGAACGACCTCCTGGCGAGCTGGGCGGGGATCCTCGTCTTCGGGCTCGTCGCCATGGCGATCCAGCGATTCCGAGAACCCGGCTGAAGACCCTGTAGGATGCCCTCCATCCATCGACTGTCCAGGGAGGCTTCGCAATGAATCTCATCGGCTATCTCCTGATCGGCGCGATCGCCGGATGGCTCGCCGGCCAGATCATGAAGGGCAAGGGCTTCGGAATCCTCGGCAACATCGTCATCGGCATCATCGGCGGCTTCGTGGGAGGCAACCTCCTCGGCCTGCTGGGCATCACGGCGGGCGGGACCCTCGGTTCGCTCATCACCGCGA
>CALOFD010000028.1:0-90693 GCA_942492505.1 Thermoanaerobaculia bacterium | reverse complement strand
TGGGTGAAGTCGGTAGGGATCCCCTTCGTGCCCTCGCCGATCTACGCCGAGGGCCGGCTCTACCTCATCAACGACATGATCTCCGTCGCCACCGCGATCGACGCGAGGACCGGGGACATCCTCTGGCAGGGACGATTGGGCGAATCGCGTCGCGAGGGCTTCTCTGCATCACCCGTGCTGGTCGACGACGAGATCTACTTCACGAACGATGAGGGGGAGACTTTCGTCGTCGCCACCGGAGACGAGTTCGAACTCCTTCGAATCAACCGTCTCGGGGAGCCGGTCCTCGCTTCTCCAGCCCTCGTCGAGGACATCTGGTACTGGCGGACTTCCGAGCACCTGATCGCCATCGCCCCCCAGGGTCCCTGATTCCAGGCACCGACCCTGAGGTATTCTCCGGCCGTGCCCAGGGACTCGCTCCTCATCGTTGCCGGAGAGGCGTCGGGTGACCTCCACGGTGCCCGCCTGCTGGCACGCCTGAGGGAACTGCGCCCGAACCTCGCTCCCTTCGGCATGGGCGGCGACGAGCTTTCCAGGGCCGGTCTCGAGGCCGTCGCCCACAGCTCGGAGATCGCGGTGATCGGGATCACCGAGGTCTTCAAGATCCTGCCGCGCGCCCGCCGGATCTTCGATCAGCTGCTTGCCGAGGTGGAGTCTCGAGGGACCCGAACCGCGATCCTGATCGATGCGCCGGACTTCAACCTCAGACTGGCCCGCAGGCTGTCGGAGCGCGGGCTGAGAGTCGTCTACTACATCAGTCCCCAGGTCTGGGCCTGGCGGAAGTCGAGGGTCGAGACGATCGCGCGATACGTCGATCAGATGCTCGTGCTGCTGCCCTTCGAGGTCGACTTCTACGACGACTACGGCATCGAAGCGATTCACGTCGGTCATCCGCTCGTCGACGAGGTCCCCGTCCTGCCGCAGACCTGGGATGTCGAACCGGCTCCGGCTCGCTTCAGGGTCAGCCTACTGCCGGGCTCGAGAAGGTCCGAGGTCGGGGTCCTGCTGCCGATCCTGCTCGAAGCAGCGAGCCTGCTCGCCGAGAGGGTCGAAGCCGACTTCACCCTCATCCAGGCGCCGACCATCGATGATGGGTTCATCGCTCCCATGGTCGAGGCCTCGGAACTGGAGATCGAGATCGTCGACCATCGACGATTCGAGGCGATCGCGGCTTCCCACCTGGCCCTGTGCGCCTCGGGAACCGCCACCCTCGAAGTGGGGTTGATCGGCACACCGATGATCGTCACCCACCGGGTGGCGATCTGGTCGTACCTGCTGGGGCGGGTCTTCGTCGATCTCCCCTACACCAGCCTGGTCAACCTGCTGCTGGACCGGGAAGTCGTTCCGGAGCTGATCCAGCACCACGGCAAGCCCGAACGACTTGCCGAAGCGGCCGTAGCGATCCTCGAAAGCCCGCAGCGGATCCAGGAAATGAGGCGCGAGCTGGGTCAGCTGCAGGACACCCTTGGACCGCCCGGCGCCAGTCGACGCGCCGCCGAGGAGATCGATCGCTTCCTGAAGGACGCTTCCTGAAGAACTCAGACGCCTAGGAACCGAGCCGCTCGCGGTCGCCCTGCTCGCGGGCATCGGCACGAACGTCGACCGAGGTGTCAGGCTGCTCTCGGGGAGCAGTTCGGAGATGAACGCGCGCAGGGCATTGGCGTCGCCCTGCGCCACCAGTTCGTCGAGCCGGCGCAGCGCGAAATCCATGCGTTCCTCCGAGTACCCCTGGAGCAGGCCGATGTGGATCTTGGCGTGGCGCGTCGCCCGCGTGCGTTCGTTGTCGAGGTGCAGTTCCTCGAACATCTTCTCGCCGGGCCGCAGACCGGTGTAGACGATGTCGATGTCCTCATAGGGCTTCAGGCCCGCCAGTCGGATCATGTCGCGAGCCAGGTCGACGATCCGGACCGGATCTCCCATGTCGAGAACGAGGATCTCACCGCCCTGTCCCAGGACGGCCGCCTGGAGCACGAGCTGGGCCGCCTCTGCAGTCGTCATGAAGTAGCGACTCACTTCCGGATGGGTGACCCGGACCGGTCCCCCCTCGGCGATCTGCCGCCGGAAGATCGGCACCACCGAGCCCGAGGAACCGAGGACGTTGCCGAAGCGGACCGCCAGGAACTTCGTTTCGAATCGGCGGTCGAGGTCCTGGATCACCAGTTCGGCGATTCTCTTCGAGGCTCCCATCACCGAGGTCGGACGGACCGCCTTGTCGGTCGAGATCAGGACGAAGCTCTCGACTCCCAGGCGACCGCAGAGTCGGCCCAGTCCGAGCGTTCCGAAGACATTGTTCCTCACCGCTTCCGACTCGCTCTTCTCCATCAGGGGCACGTGCTTGTGGGCAGCCGCGTGGAGAACGACCTGCGGGTTCAACTCCTTCAACAGCGGCAGGATCGCATCGTCGATCCGGATGTCGCAGACCCTGGAATCGATCACGATCCCGGGATTGGCCTCACGGAGCTCGCGATCGATTTCGAACAGGGCGCCCTCGGCCCGCTCGACGGCGACCAGTCGAGCCGGCTTGAACCGGCACACTTGACGGCAGAGTTCGCTGCCGATCGAACCGCCGGCGCCGGTCACCAGCACGCACTTGCCCTCCAGCCAATCACCGAGCAGTTCCGTATCGAGGTCGACGGCCTGCCGTCCCAGGAGGTCGTCGATCTCGACGTCGCGAATCCCGGAGATCTCGATCTGACCCTGGAGAACCTCATACAGAGCCGGGATGATCTTCACTCGAACCGGCGTCTGCTCGCAGATCGTCAGGATCCTGCGCAATTCGCCACGCTCGATCTGACGGACCGTGACGATGACGTGGTCGATGCCGTGCTGTCGGACCAGTTCGGGGATGTCCCGACTGCTCCCCAGCACGGGGACTCCTTCGATCTTCGTCGCGGCCTTGGCGGGGTCGTCGTCGATGAAGCCGACCACCACCATTCCCGAGTCGCCTCGATTGCGGATTTCCTTGGCTGCCAGAACGCCGAGGCGTCCCGCTCCGATCAACAAGACCGACACCCGATCTCTCGTGCTCTTCGAGAGTCGCCGACGCTCCTCGTCTTCGTAGCGAACACGGCGCAGCACGCGAACCCCCAGCAGGAGACCGAAGGCGAGGACCGCGTCGAGCAGGATGACCGACAGCGGGATCCTCCACTCCGAGGCACTGTCCGGAAGGGCGAAGCGAAGGATCAGGAGGGGCAGGGAGGACCAGACGGCAGCGCGGACGAAGGGCACCACGTCGGCGAGCCCGATGTAGCGCCAGACCAGCCGATGGACTCCCGCGGCGCGCAGGGACAGCCACTGGATCACCAGCACGAGGGGCAGCTGGGAGAGCAGGGAGTGCGACACGGTCGCCAGCGCGAAAACGAAACGCACCGCGTACGCGCCAACCAGGGCCAGAGCCATCATGGCGAGGTCGACGCCCACCCGGAAGGGACGCACGAACCAGGATCGGTAGGGAGAGAGGAGGCTCATGGTTCCAACGGCTCGACCCGGCGGTCGAGTTCGTCCATCGTACCAATGGCCCGGCCGCGAACTCCAAGGGCGGCTCCTACCGTAGCAGCCAGGATCCGAAGGTCCGTCCAGGCCGACCGCTCCCTCTGGGCCTGCAACCACAACTCCATCTTACGAGGGAGCAGCACCTCCCGGTAGGCGGCATTCGCATCTTCATGGAGCCCAGAAGCCAGGATCGAGGCGAGGATCGCCTCTTCGTCGCGCAACATCAGCGTCACGGAGTCCGTGAGTCCGGGACGGCTTCGCAGGACCCCCTGCCATCGCGGATCCTCGAGATCGACGAACTCAGGGACTTCCGGGCGCGGCCCGACCCATGACAGATCGCCCCTGAGGACGTTCCAGATCCCAGGCAGCTCGTCCAACTTGAATCGACGCAGCCACCGTCCCAGGGCCGTGATCCGGAGATCTCCCGCCGCCGTCACCGAACTGCCGGGCCGGTCCGACATCGTTCTCAGCTTGACGAGATCGAAGCGTCGACCGTCGCGACCGACCCGGCGTTGCCGAAAGAAGGCAGGCCCGACGCTGGTCATCCGGATCGCGACCGCGAGGACCAGGATCAGGGGGGACAGGGCCACGACGAAGAAGAGCGCGAGAACGACTTCGACGATCCTCGGCAACCCTCCCGGGGGACTCTCGGAGAAGCTCTTCCCCTCAGAGGCTGTGCTCGTCACAGAGCGACTCTACCGCCTCGATCACGGCATCGACCTCTTCCTCGCTCATCGTCGGGAAGAGCGGCAGGCTGATCAGGCGATCGAAGACAGCGCCGGCTGCCGGAAGGTCTTCGGGGCGCCAATCGAAGGTCTCCTGGTAGTAGGGATGGAGATGAAGCGGACGCCAGTGGACGCTGGTCGAGATACCGCGCGCTGCCAGTTCGCGGATGAACTGGTTGCGATCGATCGACAGCCGATCGAGGCAGAGGCGAATCGCGAACAGGTGCCACGACGCATCGTGACCCGGAGGATCCGGAGGCAGCTCCAACTGCGATACCCCTGCAAAGGCCTCGAGGTAGATGTGGGCGATCCGACGGCGAGCGGCTCGCAGTTCGAAGGCCCGCTTCAACTGCTCTGCGCCCAGGGCGGCGGCGACGTCGGTCAGGTTGTACTTGAAGCCGGGGGCGACGATCCGATAGTCCCAGCTGTCGGTCGTCTGGTAGCGCCGCCAGGCGTCCTTCGAGAGACCGTGGAGCGTCATGATCTTCATTCGTTCGGCCAGGTCGCTGCGCTCCGTCACCGCCATGCCGCCCTCGCCGGTCGTGATCGTCTTGTTGGCGTAGAACGAGAAACAGGAGACGTCGGCGTGGCCGCTGCCGCAGATCACCCCGTCTCCGTTCGATGTCCGGACCGACGAGGGGAAGCTGTGGGCTGCGTCGTCGACCACCCACAAACCGTGACGGTCGGCGAACTCCCTGCAGGGCGTCGGGTCGAGGAACAGGCCGCCGACGCTGACCGGGATGACGCCGACGACCTCTGCACCCGAGCCGCGACCCTGTCGGGGCAGGTCGCCGGACTGGAAGGCCCGCAGCCTCGCCTCCGCCGACTCCAGATCGATCTGCAGGGTGACCGGATCGCAATCGACCAGGATCGGCACCGCCCCCAGGTAGCGTACGACCTCGGCGGTGGCGGCAAAGGTCATCGAGGGAACCAGCACACCATCGCCCGGCCGCAGCCCCAGGGCCTCGAGGGCGAGGTGCATGGCCGCGGTGCAGGAGTTGACGGCCAGCGCGTGGGTCGCTCCCACTGCCACCGCGAAGTCCTCCTCGAAACGGGCCGTTCGAGCCCCCGTCGTCAGCCAACCCGAGCGCAGCACTTCCTCGACAGCCGCGATCTCGGCCTCCGAGAGTTCGACCCTGAAGAAGGGCACCGCAACCCCCATCAGGCGACGCCTCGGGTGATCACCGCGACCCAGTGGGTACGAAGCCAGGGCAGAAGCGAGAGGGTCTGCGCAGCCCACCAGCTGAACGGGGCGACGACCCGCAGAAGCGGAGGCGCCAGGCCGACTCTTCGCGAGAGGATCTGCGCTCCGGGAAAGAGCGCGGAGAGAGCCGACCGGTGAATCCCCACGACCGCCCGATTCGACGGGTTGCCGATCCCGAAATCGGACACGACGATCGCACCCTGCGGCGCCAGCACGCGGACGGCCTCCCGGCAGACGGCCGATCGATGCTCTGGATCGAGCACCGAAGACAGGACGGTCGACAGCACGATCAATTCGAACGACTCCTCCATCCAGGGAAGGGTGGCGCCGTCGGCCACCACGTGGTTTGCCGCCGGGAAACGCCGCACAGAACGAAACAGGCGGCTCGGATCGAGATCGGTCCCGAAGAGGCGCCTTCCGGAGACCCCCCAACCCGAGATCTCACTCAACCAGCCGCCGCTTCCACAGCCCAGTTCCAGACATCGCGACTCCGGGCCCGGAAAACGCGACCGGGACGACAGGAGAGCGATCGCTGCCCGCTGACGTTCGAAGCGTAGGAAGAGTTCCGCCGGATCGGTGACCGAGTAGCGACGCTCGTCGACCTCGAGGTCGCGACGGGCGTTCTCGGCCATCATCCGCTCGGCTTCGGTCCTCATCCCTGGGACTTCGAGGCCAGAACCGCCTCGTCGTCTCTTCCTCCGCCCAGAAACCGGTGACCGAATCGTACGAGCCCGCCGAGAAACCCGAGGGCGTAACCGAGATGGAGCGTCGCGTAGGCCAGGGGCAGGAAGACGGCGAACTCGCGACGCCGGACCATCTCGATCCCCGACGCGAGAACAGTCGCCGATCCGTAGATCGCCAACAGGAAGGCGCCGAAGGCCGGCCCCCCGACGAGGCCGACGACTCCGGCCAGGACCAGAGCAGCGGCGGGAACGAAATGACGGACGGACGATTGACGGGGATGCTGCTGGACGACCCGCACCTTCCAGAAGCCGTACCCGAGGTACTGCTTGAAGGCCGCCCACAGCGTCGACCGTGCGAAGTAGCGGGTTCGCATCCGGGGTTCGAGAACGACGCGGTACCCGCGCTCCCGGAGTCGGAAGCTGTACTCGTCGTCCTGATTGCGACGCAGTTCCTCCGAGAACGGGCCGACACGATCGAGAACCTCGCGCCGAAACACCGGGAAGGGAACGGTGTCGACATCGCAACGCCGCTCGCCCGAGGTCCTGAAGGTCGCCCCTCCGACTCCGAAGACCGAAGACATCGCCATCGCCACCGCGCGCCCCCGTGCCCCCCGCCCGACCGTGGTGACCGGCCCGCCGACGCAGCCGATCGTCTCGTCCTCGATCGACTCCAGCGCCGCCTCGAAGTATCCCGCCGGCAGGAGGCAATGCCCGTCGACGCGCGCAACCACCGCGCCTTCGGCCGCGGCGATCCCGACGTTGAGGCCGCTGGCCGCTGTCATCGAGGGATTGCCCAGGACCGTCAGATCGACCGCGGGTCGGGTGGCGGCGAAAGCCTCCACGCGAGGCACCGTCTGATCCCCGGACTCACCGTCGACCACCAGGATCTGCACCGGGCCGATCGGGCGCGAGGCCGTGACCACGGACTCCAGGGTCTCCGTGATGAACTCCTCCTCGTTCCGGATCGGCAGGATCACCGACAGGGCCGGTTTCTTCACGGTGCTGCTTCAGCAAGCCCGGGGCGGGATCGCCGCGCGAGCGCTGACTTCGTCTGCGGCTTTGCCGCGGGCCGACGGACCGAATCCGTGAGAAGTGCGGCGCCGCCGAGGGCGAAAACGAAGGACGGCAGCATCAAACGCATGGCCGAGTGCCCAAGGTAGAGCAGCGTCCAGGCCGTGAACCCGATCGCCAGCGCCTTCGAGAGGGCCGAACCGCTTCTCCGCCAACGGCTCCAGGCCATCGACAGCATCAGCGCTACGAAGAGAATGCCGAGACTGCCGTGTTCGGCCAGCAGTCGCGTGTACTCGGTATGGGCGGAGCTGACCCGGAAGGTCAGCGCGTGCCAGTACTTCGACTGGCCGGGACCGATCCCCAGCACGGGATTCTGGGTGAAGGCGATGTAGTCGGCCTGCATGATGCGATCGCGACCGGTGAGGCCCGTATCCTGGAAGCGATTCACGGCCATGCCGCGGCTGTAGTCATCGACCGCCGGGATGAGAACGAAGTTCAGCAGCGGCACCAGCACGATCGCGGCGCCGATCGCCGCGTTGCGGGCGCGCCGGTTCCGGACCAGGTAGATCGACATCGCCGCCACCGCGCCCAGGCTGCCCCACAGGCCGCCGCGCGAGAAGCTGAGCAGGCACTGGAGACCGAAGGCCACCGCCAACCCGGTGTAGAAGCGACGGATCAGCGCCGAGGAGTCCTGCGCGACGAACACCACGATGATCGACACCATCATTCCGAGCCCGAGCAGCGCCGAGACCTGATTGGGACCGATCCCCGCCGTCGTCGCCTTGCCACCGATCATGAACGACCCGGGGCCGCTGCTCACGGTCGAGAAGGTGCTCAGAACCAGCAGTCCGACGATCGGGCACAACAACGCTCCGAGAATCTGAAGCGTACGCCGGGTATCGAGTCGAAGGGCGATGAACATCGTGGCAGCCAGCGCGAGACTGACCGGGCCGCTGATGTTGAACGCCACCTCCTCCCGATCGAAGTAGGGCAACACGAGCAGCGACGGCGCCAGAGCGGCGGCCATCAAGATGCCTCGTCGATCGATCTGCCGCCAGAGTCCGAAGCGGGTGACGAGGATCGCGGATACCAGGATGAGGTAGTACTTGCCGAACTCCCAGAAAAGACTGCCTCCGGAGGCGCGCCACAGAATCTCCCAGCCCGCTACGTAGGCGAGGACCATGACCGCCCTCAGCGCGGCACCCTGAGTGGCCTCCTTCAGCCCCAGCAAAGCGACGGCCAGCATGAAGACCAGCGTGGCCGCTGCAGAGTTGCGAAGCACCCAGGCCAGGGGCACGTGGGCCAGCATGAGGAGAGTCCACCGGACCAGCAAGGCATCCAGCGAGGCTCGGCGGCTGCGTAGGCCGACCCCGGTCGTCGGCAGCGAGAGGACTTCAGCAGGGCTCGTCATTGTCACTGTCCGCCATCACCCAGTGCTGTCGGGAGGCTCCCAGGTCGGTCATCGCGTCGGCCCCGTGGCTGTGCCAGCAGAAGCTGCCTTTCGTCCTGAGCCAGAACCCCGACGAACGCAACGGGGCGAGAAGCTCGGGGAGACTGGTGAGGGTCTTGACCTCGCAGGCCCCTCCTTGAGCGGCAAAGGACATCGCAGCGCGGAGTGTATCCTTCACGCCCCTCGGGTCACCCAGGTCGCCGACCAGATCCACGACCCGTCCTACCGGCCCCCGATCCGTCGGAACCAGCCTGAGGACCACCGCGAGGTCACCGGACTCGGAGAGAAACGAACGATACTGGCCCGCGTGGGGGGCGCCCTCATACCTCCAACGGAGGAAGTCCCGATCCCTCAGAGTCGTGGTCGCTGGCGGTGGATTCCGTTCGAAGATCTCGGCCAGGGAGTCGACCATGCCCTCTCCGCTCAGCGATCTCGCTCGCGGGGAACTCCCGGTCAGCTTCGTCTGAAGACGGCGCATGGCCAGGCCGGCCAGCAGCGAGAGCCCCCGCATGGCCAGCCCGCGGACCCTCGAGCCCCGACCCAGGCGGGAAAAGGCGCGGCTGTCCAGCGGCGCCAGGGATACGTCGATGCCCTCGTGGACCCCCCAGCCATGGCGCCGATGGATGAGCGCCGCAGTTCGGTTGGGGAATCCCAGCTTGAACTCCGAACGGTTCCGGGCCGCCTCGTCGAAATGGCGCTGCAATCCCCGGCCTCGGTAGTCGGGCGCGATCACCAGATCCATCCACCAGATCGCGGACCGGCGCCGGCCTTCGAGCAGGATCGAGGTGGGGATGAAGCCGCAGTACCCCACCACCTCGTCGCCGGCAACGAGCGCGAGGCGATTCTCCTCGCCGCGGTGCAACCAGTCGCCATGGCGAATCAGGAAGGCGCCCTTCTGGTCGCCGAAGGAACTCTTCAGGAACCCCTCGAGGCTCTCCTGCGGCGCCTCGGCCGCCGTCATCAACTCAAACGGCTTCGGCATACCACCCTGCCAGCCGTCGCGAGACGCGATCCGGATCATGATCTCGAACGACTCGCCGATGAGCCGCTTCCACCATCTTCGCGCCGAGCTCGCTGTCTTCGAGGACACGACGAACCGCGGCGGCGAAGCCCTGCGGGTCGTCCGACTCGACCAGCAGCCCGCTCACCCCGTCTTCCACCAGCTCCGGGACGCCGCCGACCGCCGTCGCCACCACCGGCACTCGCGCCGCCATCGCTTCGAGCAGGACGTTCGGGAAGCCCTCCGAGTGCGACGTCAGGCAGAGCGCCGCGAAACGCTGTACCAACTGCCGGGCGTCGTCACGGAAGCCGGTGAACACGATCCGGGTCTCGATCCCGAGGTCGCCACAGAGGCGCCGAAGGGAGTCCTCGACTCCGGGTTCCGTCGGTAGCGCCTGCCCGACGATCACGCCCCACACGTCGTGCGACTCCCGAACCAGCGGAGCGATTCCCCGCAGGAAGAGTTCATGGTTCTTGACCCGACGGAGATTCCCGATCGTCCCGATGATTCTGGCCGAATCGGGGACCCCGGAGAGTCCCCGCCCACCCTCGCTGGTCTCGTGGAGCGGACGAACCCCGTTGGGCAGCACGTGAATGCGTTCAGGAGAGACTCCTGACTCCTCGACCTCGGCGGCGAGGAACCTGGAGTTGACCACGATCCGTTGCGGCAGCCGCAGCGCGGCGGAACGCTCGAGGCGTCCGAGGGCCACATCGGCGCGTCGCAGCGACCCTCGCAGCGAACCGAACGAGGGGATCCCGTGGCTGCGCCCGATCAGGCCGGCGTAGACGTTGTCGTGCGGCGTCCACGAATGCAGCAGGGAAGGCTTCCACGTCCGGCAGAGGCGGCGCAGGTACAACAGCCGCCCCGCCCGGCTTCGCACGGCCGGCGGCAACATCTCCACTTCGCACCCTGCGGCCTCGATGGCTGCGCGGTTGTCACCGTGCGGACTGGGATTGAACACCAGCAGTCGGGAGCGGATGTGCTCGCGATCGAGGGTCTCCAGGAGCAGGCTGAGCTGTCGCTCGCTGCCGCCGTGTCCCAGTTGGCCGATCAGGTGGAGGACCCTGATCTCCGTCGGACGCGCCTCTCGAACCGTCACGCGACACTCCGTGGCGGAATCGAAACCTCAGCCGGACCGAGACCCCGGCGATGGAGTCCGCACAGCTTGGCGTACAGATAGGGACGCGCCGAGGAGTAGAGGCCGATGCGGGGCAACTCGAAGCGTGCCGGCGCCTCACCCGAACGATCCTCCGCGAACGCCGCCCGGTAACCGGCGGAATCCACCGCCTCGGCGACGCGCCGGTCGTAGGCTCCGAAGGGATAGGCCATGAGTGCGACCTCACCCCCCACCCAGTCCTGCAACTGCCGTCGGGCGCCGACCAGTTCCGTCTCGAGCTCATCGGCTGAACAGCCAGGCAGGCGCGGGTGCGAGACCGTGTGTGCCCCCACCGTCAGCAGCCGATGCCCCGCCGTCGATCGCAGCACGTCGACTTCGACGCCGCTGAACAACTCGTCGAGAACCTCACGAGCCGGAGAAAACGGTTCGAGCCGGCGAGCGAGCTCGCGCTTCCACGGCAGCCAGTCGCGGGGATCGGAGACGTGCTGGGTCGTGACGAAGAAGATCGCCGGCGCTTGCGCCTTCTCGAGCACGGGAAGCGCGTTGAGCCAGTTGTTCGAGAATCCATCGTCGAACGTGATCAGGACGCCGCTGGCAGCTCCCTGCAGGTACTGCTCCGGGGTCAGCAGCGGAAAACGCTGGCCCAGCCAGCCGACGATCGCCTTCAGATCCGTGGTCGTCAGCTCCGGCTGCGCCCAGTCCGGCAGCTCCGGGCAGCGCCGCGAGATCACCCCGTGGAAGGTCACGGCGAGGCGGCGACGCCGCGTCATGACGGGCAGCGCCATGGGAGTGACACCCAGGGCGTACAGCCACCGAGCGAGCGTCGAAAGGTTCATCCGTTCGTCGCCCTCCGCCACCAGGGCCAGGCTCCTTCGAGCTGCCGTGTGGTTCGATCGGCCCACTCTTCGAGCGTCAATCCCCGGGCACGCTCACTGGCGCGCGAAGAGCACGCCCGCCACTCCACCGGGTCGGCGAGCAACTCGCGGGCGGCCTCGGCGAGGGCCTCGCGCGCGGGATCCACGACCACTCGGCCACAGTCCCTGCCGATCAGATCGGGAAGCACCGAAACCGCAGCAGCGACGACGGGTAGACCGCAGGCCAGGGCTTCCAGGACGGCCTTCGGATAACCCTCGGCAACGCGCGTCGGAAAGAGGAAGAGATCGGCCGAGAGGCAGACCTCGAGAACCTCGTCGTGAGCGACGTTGCCACGGAAACGAACCCGTTCCGACAAGCCGAGACGTTCGGCTTGCCGGCGGAGCGGAGCGTCCTGGTCTCCGGTTCCCAGGATCTCGAGGCGGGCCTGCGGAAAGTCCTCGAGCATGAGCGCGAGGGCGCCGAGGGCGGAAACCGTGTTCTTGCCGGCACTCAATCGACCCACACAAACCAGGACCGGCCCCTCCGTACCGTTCCAAACCCTCTTCCGCTCCAGCGAAGCCATCTCGTTCTCGCGGATGGACGTCGAGAAGATCCAGGACAGGGTCGCGACGCCGGGCGCGGGCGGAACGGCGCCCCCACCGGTGGCCTGTACCACATGACCTCGACGAGCGACGCGAGGCAGCAGGATCGCGAGGAAACGATCGGCCAGGGTGGTCCGGGTCCCCCAGGTACCGCAGTGTCGGACCCACAGCGGCTTCCCCATCAGAAGCGTCGTCAGGATCCCCAGAACGCCCAGATCGCCCGGTACGAGACAGTGGACCACCTCGGCGCTGCGGACGGCCTTCGCGAGGCGCGGCCAGTAGCGCGGCAGCCAGACCAGCAGACCGAGCTTCCTGCGAAAGCCGCTGCCGCGAGGCTCGGGGAGTGGACAACACCGCAGGCGCTCTCCCACCAACGGCAGCGCTCCGGGAGGAGCCGGGCCCTTCCGAAGGGCCGTGAGAACGAGGGTCTCGTCGAACAATCGGCTCAGTTGCTCGATCTGGAGCGCAAAACCTCCCGTGCAGCGGAAGGCATCGCCCTGCGCAGCGCGATAGGTCTCCTTGTGGGAGACGACGACCAGCCGATTCACGGGTCGACCTCACGGCGTCCGATCAGGATCGGACGACTCCAGCCGCGCGCGGTGAAGACTTCGACTTCAGGGAAACCGTTCTCGTGCAGCAGGGATCGGCTGAACTCGAGCGACGACTTTCTCGCCTTGTCATCGGCCGCACCGACGGCGGTGTCGGTCTTCGCCTGGAGAATCATGCGAGGCACCTGCCGCGAGAGGCGTCGTACGACCTCTCGCATCTCGTCTTCGGGGAGATAGTAGAGCGAGCACAGTGCCGTCGCCACGTCGTATTCGCCGTCGTGGGTTCTCACGAACTCCAGAATCTCCGCCTGCCTCAAGTCGAGCCTGTAGTCCGCCATGTCGTGCCATTTCGCGATCTCGAGGAGACCGCGAGCGACTTCGAGCGCCTTCGGATCACGCTCGACGGCAGTGACCTGGCGCGCCCCTGAGCGCAGCATCATCAACGGCATGACTGCGTTGTGACTTCCGAGGTCGAGGACCCGACGGCCGCGAATCGACTCAGCCATGATGTCGCGATTCCATCGTACCCAGCGTCCCGATCCGCTGTCGGTCGACCAGAAGCCCCGGGTGGTGAGTCCCCATCCGAAATCGACCGGCGAGTAGGACGTCGCCAGTGACTGAGACAGACTCTGGCGCGCCCCCTTCTCGGTCATCAGTTCGGCGCCGTAGATCCGATCGAACCACCGTCGATCACGGTCGCGTCGCATCCTGAAACTCGTCGACGAGAGGTCGTCCGAGGTCTGCGCCGAATCGAAGTCGATGAACCAGGGATCACCCCCGTCTTCGTGAACGACAACATTGCCGAAGGTCAGGGAGAAGCCGGTGACTCCCAGGCGGTGAATCCGGTCCATCTCCTGCTCGAGACGATGAATGAAGGCCCTGCCGCTGCCTTCGAAGGAACCGACCGCAGCCATGGACATCAGGGTCTCGCGGCCCCTCTGCCAGATCGCCTCCAACCTCGCCAGCGGTTCGAGGCCGGCGAGGACGACCTCATCGCAAGTCTGCTCCGTCAGAATCCTTGCACCCCGCTCGACCAGGATCTCACGCAGTGTCTGCCCAGGGACGAACCGTTTGAAGATTCGATGAGACCGCGGATCCGAGAAGACCAGGAACGGCGCGTTGACCCGGCCTCCCAGTCGCTCGAGAGCGCGCGCCTCCCTCTTGCAGGGCAACGAGCGGCCACGGTAGTCCTTACGCACGAGGGGTCCCTCGCGATGCGAGACGAGGTCGAGGTCATACCTGTATCGCGACATCTTCGGGGCAGTCCCTTCGGTCAGATGTCCGTCGTTGTCGAAGGAACCGATCAACTCGCCCTCCTCCACCGGCAGCAGGCGCGAAGTGCCCTCACTCTGCTCGCTACCTTCGTGAGCCTGAACGGTCGCGGGCCCGGCAGCGGCGCCCGCGTTCGAAGGAAGGCCCCCCCGGCGAGTGATCCATGAGATCGAGATCAAAGCGCACGCGCCAACCAAGGCTATCCCGGTAACCGTGCCGAGCCAGGCGAGCAGGAGACCAAGAGTAAGCCCAGCCGCCACCACCGAAAGAACGGCCTTCCTGCGGCCTCTCTCTTCGAACCACCGCCAGAGCGATGTCATGGAGCGCCCCCACCATCTCCCGAGAGTCAGGTACAGCAGGAAAGCAGGGCCGCGCGAACAAGCCTGCAGGAAGGAGCGGAGAAGTCTCACAGGTGGCGTCGACTCCTGCGGACCGACTCTGCCCCACGACCCTCGCCGCGCCTACATCCACAACGCATGCCAGATCCCTCGAAGTTTCCCTTCTACCACCGAGATCGATGAGCGAGACGGATGGCGGACCCCATGGACGACGAAACGGGCTAGATCGAGGAACTGAACGATCCAGAATCTCGACTCCTGGCGCCAACTTCTGAGGGGGACCACATCCTTGAATACGAATCGGTAGTTCACCGCCGACTTGAAGCCCACTTCCCGGCCATCGTCTCGTCCTCCGGGAGAACGGAGGTGGATACATCGCGCCGCTCCGACCTCGGCGAGCCTCCACTTCGAAGCGGCCCGTAGAGCGAGATGGGCGTCTTCCAGGACACCGTGCCCGACGAAGAAGTCCGAGAAACGGAGTCCGTCCTCGAACACCTCGCGCCTCCATACGGCACAGCCCGCTCCCATGAAATCGATCTCTCGAATGGCGTCGTGGGGAGGCTGCAGGTATCGATTGATCGGGTATCCGGAAGCGAGGTCATATCGGCCCGGCTCATAGGTTCCGAAGACCTTCAATCTGCGGTACAGGCGCCAGCGAGGTGAGGACTCGGGATCGAGATGTTGATTGGTGATGTAGCCACTGACTCCACCCAGAGGGCGGTCGCCGGGCCCATCGTGCGAAAACGCGTCCAGGCACTGTTCGAAGAAGTCTGGGTCGAGCCGAATGTCGTCGTCGACGAAAGCGAAGAAGTCTCCTTGCGCCAGATCGAGGCCCACATTCCTTTGAACTGCAGTTCCGCCTCCCCTCGAAACGACCGAACAGCCGAAGGGAAGCCCCGAAACGCATCGTTCGATCGAGTCCCGCGTTCGATCGTCCGGAGATGCATCGACCAGGATCAGTTCCCAGGGGAGAATCGTCTGCCCGCTGAGGTTCTCGAGCAGCCCCTGGACCTCGGAGGGTCGATCGAGGGTCGGCGTGATGACGCTGATTCGAGACCCGACGACGTCCCTGGAGTCCCCGGGCTCCCGCCGCTCGCCGCCCGAGAGCCCGTCCGCGACTCTCGGTTCGCCAAACGGTGTCTTCATGAAATCCGCAGCTTCGCCCGGATCGGGATCTCCGAGTCATAGACGCGTTTGACGCCGTCCCCCATCGCCTCCTCGACGGCGCGGATGTCTCTCACCAGCCGCTCCAGGCCGGGGGGTTCGAGCGAAGCGGCCTGATCGCTGCCCCAACTCGCCCGGTCCAGGGTGATGTGGCGCTCCACCACGCAGGCGCCCAGGGTGGCCGCGGCGACCGAGGTCTGGAGTCCGACCTCGTGCCCGGAATAACCGACCGGCACCTCGTAACGAGCACGGAGTGTCTCCATGGCACGGAGATTCAGTTCCGAGACCTTCGCGGGGTAGGTGCTGGTGCAGTGCAGCAGCACCAGATTCTCGCTGCCCAGCACCTCGACGGCGCGGTCGATCTCCTCGAGCGTGCTCATGCCGGTCGACACGATGAGCGGCAGATCGAAGCGGCGATGAGCGCGCAGAAGCGCTTCGTCGGTGAGGCAGGCCGAAGCGATCTTGAGCGCCGGTGGCCCCAGCGACGCGATGAACTCGACCGACGGCTCGTCCCAGCAGGAGGCCATCCAGGCGATGTTCCGTTCGAGGCAGCGCTCGACCAGAGCCTCGCATTCGGCCGGCGAGAGTTCTACCCGCTCGCGGTATTCCAGGTACGACATCTCCCCCCACGGCGTCTCGCGGCGAGTCTTCGCCTGCTCGGGCGAGACGCAGAGAGCGGGAGTCCTCTTCTGGATCTTCACCGCATCGCAGCCCGCCGAGGCGGCCACTTCCACGAGATCGAGGGCCAGGCCGAGATCGCCGTTGTGATTGATGCCGATCTCGGCGATCACATAGGTCGGATGACCCGAGCCGACCGGCTTGCCGCCGATCTCCACGACAGGAGGCGAAGCGGGCATCAGGGCCCCTCCACCGACGCCAGACCGTCGAGGATGCGATCGCAGACCTCGCGTACCGCACCGAAACCTCCGCGGCGGCGCGTGATGTGATCGGCGGCCGCCAGAACGACAGGCTCGGCGTCAGCGACCGCGATCGACGTACCCACCCAGTTCATGCAGTCGAGGTCGTTGACGTCGTTGCCGACGTAGGCGACGTGCTCGCGATCGATTCCACGCTCCCGGGCCAGCGCCTGCAGCGTCCCGAGCTTCTCGTCCTGCCCCTGGTGACAGCGGATGCCCAGCTTCATGCACCTCGCCGAAACGACCGGGTTCCTCTCCTTGGAGAGAACGACGATCTCGACTCCGCGATCGCGGACCATTTCGATGCCCAACCCGTCACCGCGACTGCAGATCACGGCTTCCCGTCCCTCCTGATCGACGATCACGCGGTTGTCGGTCAGGACGCCGTCGAAATCGAGCACCAGGAGTCGGATCGTCCCGAGTCTCGGCAGCGGGCGGTGGGAAACCTTCTCCATCAGCCGCTCCACGAGCGCCAGGTCTTCTTCCGTGTCGATCTGCAGACCGCTGATCGGGTCGATCGGAAACGCCGACGGTCGATGGCCCAATCGGTGCCCCGAGTTCTTCAACGTCGATGGGGGAAAGACGTAGAACGAACCGTTCTCGAACCACTGGGCCTCCGAATCCTGACGGCGAGGTCTCACAGCGGGGTCGTATCCGACCGGCTCGACCTCGGAGGCGCTCCCCTGCCACAGGAAGCCGTGGACGGGCGTCGCGGAAAAGACCGAATCCGCACCCTCGTCCTGAAGCTGTCGGATCGCCATGTCGATCACACCTGCCGGACGGATGGGCGAGGTCGCCTGCAGGAACACGACCAGTTCGGGGGGCGGCTCTCCCCGGTCCTCGAGGACCTGCAGGACATGTTCGAGGGCCGACTCCGAAGAAGCCTCGTCCCCGGAGAGTTCGGCCGGGCGATCGATGACCTCGGCGCCACGACTCTCGGCGAAGGCGGCGATCTCGTCATCGTCGGTGCTGACGATGACCCGGTCGACGAGCACACTGTCCTGCGCGTGGCGCAGGGTGTGCCCCAGCAGGGGTTCGCCGGCGAGATCGACGAGATTCTTCTGGGGGATTCCCTTCGAGCCGCCGCGAGCGGGGATGATGGCCAGGATGGTCATGGGGCGAACTCCGATCAGATTGTAGCGCCGACCGCTTCTATATGCTCGCGAAGCCATGCCGAAGTCCACCGTCTCCGAGTCCGACGCCGGCCGCCCCATCGGATCTTCCCGCCTCGCCGTCGTCGTCCCCAACTACCGCAGCGTACTGACGCCCTCCGAGAGCTTCTCCCTCGACAGCCTGGAGACCCATCTGCCGGACGTCGAGACGTTCTCCCTCCATCCGGAGGGCCTCGAGTCGTCCCTCGAACATCCGTCGATCGAGTTCGGGGCCGAGTGGTTCGCAAGCCGAGACACATACAGCCGGCTGCTGATGAGCCGTGAGTTCTACGCGGCGTTCGATGCCTTCGACTTCATCCTCATCTACCAACTCGACTGCCTGCTCTTCGACGGCCGCCCGGAACGCTTCACCGACGTTGGCGCAGACTACTTCGGCGCTCCCTGGTTCGAGGACCCGAAGAATCCTTCGCTGAGCTCGACTCGAGTGGGCAACGGCGGTCTTTCCCTGCGGCGGATCTCCTCCAGCCTCCGGGTCCTTTCGACGGATCGAAAACCCGACTCGCTCTCCCTCCTTCGCTACATCCTGGCTGCGGGGCGACTCGAGGCTTCCCAGGGGCCGGTCGGCCTGCTCAAACGGATCCGAACGGTTCGAGACGTCGCACGAGGCGTCCTCTGGTACACGCGCAACTACACCCTCAACGAGGATCGATTCTGGTCGGACCGCGCCTTCCTCTTCGATCCCGGCTTCCGCGTCGCCTCGACCCTTCAGGCCCTCGAGTTCGCCTGGGAGCAGGCTCCAGCCGCCTGCTTCGAAGCGACGCACCGACTGCCCTTCGGCTGCCATGCATGGGAGGTCTGGGAGCCCGACTTCTGGCAGCGGCATCTCGAGCGCGCCGTGACCGCCGAGAACGCGACGGCTCAGGCTCGGTGAACCCGTGGATCAGACGGGTCGAAGACTCCGCGCGTATCGACGATCGCTCGCGCCGAAGCGAGAACCCCGTCATAGTCGAGGCAGCTGTGGTGCGTCACCAGGATCACCACGTCCTTCGCCTCGATCGTCGCGGCGTCGAGTTCGACCGAACGAAGACTCGGCAGATGAGGCCAGGAGCGCATCTTCGGCGCCTCGGCGATATGGGGATCGTGGTAGCTCACCTGGACGCCCTGTTGAATCAGGAGGTCGAGGATCTCGAAGGCCGGACTCTCCCGGGGATCGTCGACGTCCGGTTTGTAGGCCAGTCCGAGCACCAGGGCCTGCGCCTCGCCGCTCTCGAGGACCGTCGGTGGAATGCACGACAGCGCCCGCTCGACGACCTTCGCAGGCATCTCGGCGTTGACCCGACCCGCCAGCTCGATGAAGCGACTCTCGACTCCGAACTCACGCGCCCTCGCAGCGAGATAGAAGGGGTCGATCGGGATGCAGTGGCCGCCGAGACCCGGCCCGGGATCGAACCGCATGAAGCCGAAGGGTTTCGTTTCCGCAGCGTCGAGCACCTTCCAGATATCGACGCCCATCGCTGAATAGACGCCCTTGAGTTCGTTGACGAGGGCGATGTTCACGGCACGGAAGATGTTCTCCGTCAGTTTCGAGGCTTCGGCGACGTCGGTGGAATCCACCCTGAAGACCGAAGGTACGACCTGCTCGTAGAGACACTGCGCGAGATCGGCCGAGGCGGGATCGTAGCCCCCGACGACCTTCGGCACCGTCGATGTGGAATGCGCCAGGTCGCCCGGATTCTCCCGCTCCGGCGAGTAGGCGAGAAAGAAGTCCTCGCCCGGTGTCAGCCCGGAAGCGGACAGGATCGGAGCGACGATTTCGCGGGTCGTGCCGGGGTAGGTCGTCGACTCGAGAACGACCAACTGCCCTCGACGAAGGTGACGGGCGATCTCTTCGCACGTCGCCTGCACGAAACCCAGATCCGGCGTCCGGTCCGGGGCCAGCGGAGTCGGCACGCAGATCAGGAGGGCATCGGCCTCGCTCAGCCTCGCGAAGCCGGAGCACGGTTGCAGTCGACCGGAACCCACCGCCGCTGCGACCCGTTCGGCGTCGATCGTGCCGATGTAGCTTCGTCCTGTCGCAAGGCAGTCGATCTTCACCGAATCGACATCGAAACCCAGCACCTCGAACCCGGCGCTGGAGAACGCCAGGGCAAGCGGAAGACCGACGTAGCCCAGACCGATGACGCCGACCCTGTAGTCACGCTCGAGGACCGCGGAGCACAGGACCCCGGAACTCAGGCCGACCATCAGCGAAGAAGTCCGCCTGCCCGGGACAGCGAGGCGACCCGCCCCCTCTAGGGAGCCGAGGGCGAGACTTCGGGCGGAGAGTCGGACTGGATGAGAGCGCCGCCGGCACCGGCGATCACGAAGGGGACCCAGCCGCCCTCCCACCACACGATGGCGCAGGCGCGACAGATGCCGTCGGCCATCTTGACCCCGCTCGGGTCGATACGCGAGACCAGGTGATCGCACTCCCAGTGGAAGACCGACTTGCCGGTCTGCCATTCTGCCGTTTCGCCGATCGTCTGGTTGTAGGATTCGCCGACCTGCTGTGGCGTCAGCGCCGGGTTGGGACAGGCCTCCTGGACCGGACCGACGAGCATCTCAGAGCGAGCGACCTCGTTGCCTTCGGCATCGAAGAGCGCCGCGTAGTACTCGGTCGGCTCGTTCTCGAGCGATTCGAGGAACTCCTGGAGTTCGTCGTCGTCCATCGCCTCCATCCAGTCGCGGTCGCCCGGAGTCACCGTGGAAGCCCGCTCCTTGATCAGGTCGGTATCCAGATCGCCGTTGGGGTCACGATCCGTCGACTGATCCTTCGCCCTCCACCACTCGGCCCAGGCGTTCTCGGCGTTGGTAGCGCCATCCAACTCCTTCACCACCGGCTCGTGGTCTTCGGGATCCGGCAGCACGCCCCAGTAGCTCTGGTCGCCCTCGGCATACATGGGGGCCCAGTAGAAGTCCTCTACCTCGACGTCCATGCGACGGAAGAACAGACGAACCGACCCGCCGGCCAGTTCCGGTTGAACCGTCGCCTTGACCAGCGCATGCTGTCTGCTCGGCTCGGCCTCGGTCGCGTCCTCGGACTCTGCCTGTTCAGCTTCCTGGGCGGCCTTCTTCTCGTCCTCCTCGTGAGGTTCCAGCGCGATACAGGCTGAATCAAGATCGATCTGATGATCCTGGGCCGACGCCGGCGCCAGTCCGAACAGCAGAACTCCGAGAACGGCTGCGAACGCGAACTCTCTGACCTTCATCTGACTCCCCTTCCATGAGATCCCGGAACGATCGGAATCCTCTCCCCAACGGCCTCTTCCCGCTGCCCTTGGAAGACTACGGCAGATGATAGCAGAGGACACCGTCAGTCAACCGTCAGGAGCCCTCCGACCTCCGATCGCCCAGGATTCGCTCGGCGTAATCCTCGACGAAGGGTGAACTCTGCAACCCCGGCAGCGCCCGACGAAGGTACGTGCCGGCCGAATCCACATCCCCCGACTCGTAGAGGGAGATCGAGAGATAGAACAGAACGTCGGGTTCCGACACGCCGCCGCTCACGGCACGCCCCAGGTATTCAGCCGCCAGGGGCCACTGAGAGGACCGGTAGGCGAGTTCACCCGCCAGCCGTTGATAGGCGACGTCGTCGGGATGACGCTCGGCAACCCGTCGAAACGATTCCAGTTCGTTCTCGAGCACAGCCGGATCGGTCGCGGTGAGGAGCGCCTCGCGGGCCCTTTCCATCGACTCTCGATCCGCGTCACCACGGCTCTCGGCCAGCGCTTCGGCCTGGATCGCCGTGGTCGATGACTCGAGGCGGCGGGCGATCTTCGAGATCTTCGGCGAGGAACCGACCCCTGGATCACTGCGAGACAGCAGGGACAGCGCTCCCTCCAGATCTCCGAGATCCTCGAGGCACAGCAGAGCTTGACGGAGCTCTCGTTCGTCCAGTTCCGGTTCGGGGCATTGGTCCGAGTCCTCGGAAACGGAGGTGCATCGCTCGTCGGCAGCCCCGGCCTTCAGCCTCAGACAACGTGCAGGAACCAGCTGCGGCTCGTCGACCACGATACGGTCGAGGACCGAGAGGGCACCCCTCGGGTCGCCGGTCGAGAGCCGAAGTTCCGAAAGCATCAGCGACCAGTCGAGCACCGTCGGATCCTCGGCGATCAGGGCCTGCAGACGCGACTCGCGCTCCCTGGGCGGTAGACCGACCAGTTCCTGACGCTGCCTCTCCTGCACCAGTTCAGCGAACTGACTCACACTGAGCGTGGCCGAGGGCAGGTAGCCGAGCAGCACTTCCTGCAGAGCCGCGAACCGCGCTTCGGACAGCGTATCGGCCGCCCGGGTTCCGAAGCGGTCGTGCAGGTCGGACAGCCGGTCGAACGACTCGCGCACTCCATCGGCGTCTCCCAGCGCGCCCTGGGCGACGATCAGCAGAGCCAGTCCGGACGCCAACTTCTCGGGCGCATCGAGGAGCCCGAAGCAGGCGACTTCGAGATCCCTCGCCGCCCGAGCCGGTTCCTGGCGCTCGATCGCCGACTCTCCCGATCTCAGCAAGCCGAGATAAAACGGATCGATTTCCTGCCCGAAAGCGGTCGTCGCGAGGGCCAGGCCGAGGACGAACGCCACCCTGAGAGGCTTGGAAAACAGTCGCCGACGCATCGCAGGACTCTACCAGCCGGACGAGCCGAGCGCTCCATCCAATGCGGCGCCGCGCGGCGAGGTCCCGAGGAGCTCGCGGGCATTCGATCGTGTCAAACGCCGCGCCGTCGCTTCTCCCCATCGACGCTCGATAGCGGAGGCCGCCGATCCCAGGTCGGGCGGCCGCCAGGTGCTGGAGTGGCAGTCGCTGGCGACGAAATCGACCAGCTCGAGATCGATCAGTTGACGGACGAACTTCTGACGGACCCGACCGGCACCGCCCAGCAGGCTCGAAGCGGTGACCTGCAGGCGCGCCCCCATCTGGACGAGTTCCTCGTTGGCTTCCAGGGTCTGCAGACCGGCCACGAACTCCGGATGGGCGACCACCGATCTCAAGCCGAGAACGTGGACTTCGTGAACGACGGCCTTGATCTCCCGGGGCTGGAAACTCGAGGGGAACTCGAGCAGTAGGTGGTCGCTGCCCGCCAGCGTCAGCAGGCCGCGTCGGTCCGGCGACTCGAGATCGACGAGGAGATCGGCGCCGACGTGCACTTCGGCTCCCAGTTCCAGCCTCGGTCGCGGTCCGACCGCACGCTGAAGATCACCGAGCAGGGCTTCGAGACCCTGACGCGGAGGGCACTCCCACTCGCGTCGCTGATGGGGAGTCGCGATCATCACCTCGCAACCCTGCTCGGCGGCCATCCGTAGCATCCGCACCGACTCTTCCGACTCGGCCGGCCCGTCGTCCACTCCAGGAAGGATGTGGCAGTGGATGTCGATCATCAGGCGGCAGAGTCGGCTTCTTCGCTGCGTTCGTAGGGGTAGTAGTGGTACGACTGCGAACGCTTCGAAGTGCCGCCCTGGGGGCGATAGGCGTTGAGGACCGAACCGAGGATCCGGACCTCCGCCAGCCGCAACCGCTCGACGGCGCTCTTGACTTCGTCGCGTTGGGCGGAGCCCGCCCGAACGCACAAAACGACGCCGTCCGACTGCGAACCCAGCAGGATCGCATCGCTCACCGGCAGCACCGGTGGAGTGTCGAAGATGATGAAATCGAAGATCTGCTCCCAGTCCGCAACACTTCGACGAACCGCGTCGAGCCGAGCAGCTCGGAGGGATTGGGGCAGTGCGGCCCCGCAGGAACCACGCTGAGGTTGTCGGTCTTCGTCGCCACGATGGCGCTCTCGGAATCAGCCATTCCCGTCAGGACCGAAACCAGACCGCTGCGGTTCGAGATTCCCAGGATCTCCTGCTGACGCGGCTTGCGAAGATCGCCGTCGACCAGCAGGACCCGCCGCCCCAGCTGCGCCATGACACAGGCGAGGTTGACCGTCGTCGACGACTTGCCTTCGCCAGCCGTCGCCGAGGTGATCGACAGCGTCTTGAGCTGCGAGGCCGAAGACAGCAGGAGAGCGGCGCGCAGCGAGCGGTAGGACTCGGACACGGCGAGGCGCGGATGGAGGGCCGGCACCAGTTCGATGTCGGAGGCCGTGTCGCCGCCCCTCTTCTTCGACCCTCGATCCCTGCGGCCGTAGTAGCCGTAGGAACCATATCGTCGGTAGCCGTAGCCCTGCGCGGGGGCACCCACATCGACGACCACACCCAGGACGGGGAAGTTGGTGAGGCGCTCGAGATCTTCGGACGTCTTGACCGTTCGGTCCAGGAAGCTGAGCAGGAGGGCGAAGGCAACCCCCAGCCCCGCCCCGGCACCGAAACCGAGCGACAGACTGCGGCGCAGATCGGGCTGGAACGGCCCGCCGGGCAACAGGGCGCGATCGATGACCCGGACGTTGTCCTCCTGGCCCGAGGCCTGGAGGCGCGACTCGACTTCCGTCCTCGACTGACGGTCGAGGATCCCCTCCAGCTGCGACTGGCGATTGGCCAGCTCGCGCCGGAGGTTCGCGAGTTCGACCATGCGGGGACTCGAATCGAGAGCCTGGCCGCGAAGACGGGTGATCTCATCGAGCAGCTGCTCCTCCTCGCGCAAAGCCGTCCGGTACTCTGCGAACGCCGTCTCGCGTGCCGCCTCGACTTCCTCGTCGATGGCCTCGCTGACGGCCGCTTGAAGTCTCTCGATCTCGGCCCTCATTTCGACCATCTCGGGCCATTCCGGCTTGTAGGTCTGCAACTGGCTGGCGTATCGGCGCTGCAGTTCCTCGAGCTCTCGCCGCAGCGACGCGACCACATTGGCATTGCGACCGTCGAGCAGCGAGTCCCTCGGCGCGGCGAGGATGGCGTTGTAGGCCGCCTCGACCTCGATGCGATCCGCCACCGCCTTGGTATAGCTGGCCTGCAGGGTCTCGAGTTTGCCGTCGAGGGATTCGGACCCGATCTCGAACGCCAGTTCACGATTGCCGACCTCTCTCTCCTTGAGCATCCGATCGGTACGCTGGATCTCGGCCTTCAACTCTTCGATCTGGTCCGCCAGGAAGCTGGTGGCGTCGTCGACGACCCCCTTGCGGGTTTCCTGGTTCCACTCCTTGTAGACCTGGGCCAGGCCGTTGGCGATCAGTTGCGCCAGTTCCGCGCTCGACGACCGGTACTCGATCTCGACCAGTTGCGTCTTCTCGATCGGGTTGACCCGCACTCCCCCCTGCAGGCCCGCGGCCATTCCGGCCAGCCGGGTCGAATCGTTCGTCGACAGGGGCACGCCGCCCGGGTTGAAGTCGGTGTTCTCGTCGAGGCGCAGGTCGAGGATCAACTTCTCCGCCAGCCCACGGGATCGCAGCAGACGATACTGAGTCGGGTAGAACTCCAGACTCCACCAGTTCTCGAGCCAGGGGTCCGAAGCGCCGACCTGGGCAGCCAGGGTGCGTCGATCGATCTGCACCACGGTGGTGGCCCGGTACATGCGCGGCGTCATCGAGTAGCGCACGTAGCCGAGCGCACCGCCGACGATCGTCAGCAGCGCGATGAGCACCCAGTACTGACGCAGAACCTGGACGTAGCGCCTCAGGTCCAGGTCGGAGGCGAGGTCCTGGCCCTCACCCTGAGCGAAGATCGAAGGCTCGCTCAAAAGAAGGACTCCTTGACCACGACCAGGTCGCCATCCTCGAGCGTCGGGTCGGGATCGGCGCCGTTCAGGACCCGCTTGTAGTTGACCTCGACCTCGACCAGGGTTCCGTCCGAACGGCGGCGCTTGATCGTGATCTTCTTCGACGCCCGATCTCCCAGGCCGCCGATGCGGGCGATCGCGGTCAACAGCGTGACCCGCTGCGAGCGCGGGAACTCGACGGCCCCCGCCTGGCCGACTTCACCGAGGAAGTAGACGGTCACGAGAGTCTCCGTCGGCACGCGGATCAGGTCGTTGGGAAAGATCGGGATGTTGGCGCTCGGGTCGCGCCCCGAGAGCAGACCGTCGACATCGATCTCGAGCTGGGCGGTCAAGCCGTTGTCGGCGGTTCGAACGACCTGCAGGAAGTCACCATGATCGGCCAGCAGTCCCCCGGCGGCGGTGAGTGCCTCGAGCAGGGTCAGTCGGCCGCGGATCTCGATGTTGCCCGGACGTTCGACGGCTCCGATCACCGAGATCGGCTTGGAGCGCAGTTCGAGAAGCTCCACGGTCACCGTGGCACGCTGCAGGTAGTTCTCCTCCAGCCGAGAGGCCAGGTCGCGGTTCAGGTCGGCGGTGGTGAGCCCCGCGACCTCGACGCGACCGATGAGCGGCATCTGGATCGATCCGTCCTCGGCGACCCGATGGCTGCCGTTCAACGTCGGTTCCTCGAAAACGCGCACCTCGATCAGATCCTTCGGGCCGAGCCGGTAGCTCGACCCCTGGGCCCAGCCCACGCCGGTCAGGGCGAGCGCCAGAAGCGCCCCTCCCCAGAGACCCTGCCTCAATGTCTTCGCCACTCGTGCCACCGAGGCGAAGTCTACTTCATGTCGAAGACGTTCCCGATCACCGAAAGCCCGACGCCGATCTGCAGACGCTGGGTTCGATTCTTGACCGCGCCGCCTTCCGATTCGTTCTCCGAACTCGAATAGGTCACCGTCATCGCGGTCCTGCCCAGGGTCAGGCCCAGGTTGAGACCGATCGACGAGACGTCCTCCGACCTTGCCAGGGCCCCCGTGCCGATCGAGAAGTAGTCGTTCACTCCGCGCTGCAGGAAGATCCCGATACTGACGGGTTCGACGATCTGATAGCCGGCCCCCAGAGTCACACTGTCCTGAAGCGAGTGGGAGTCGTTGCCCCCGAGAGAGTAGGCCAGACGACGGGATCCGCCGAAACTCAGGCTGAGATCGCCGAAGCTCCGTCCGAGCGTGACGAACCCGGTCAAGCCGTCGAATCCGACGAACAGCGAGCCGGGCTCGGGGTCGAGCATCTTCCACTCCAGACGGCCCGAGGTCGAAAAGGAGCGCGGCCCCCAGAAGTAGCCGACGAACGGGGAGGTTCCGGAGTTGGAACGGTCTTCGGCCTCTGCGGCCGATTCGGTCGACAGACTCTCGAGTCCCAGGTCGAAGCTGAAGTCGGGAACCCGTTTGAAGCGGACCCCTCCGGCGACGTAGGACTCGGTCCGGTCCAGCCTCGAGAGGTTCGACAGCGCCCCACCGTCCTCGAGGTTGCGGAGGCGGCGCGTTCCGGCTCCGACGAAGACATAGGTCGTGTTCGCGAGTTGGACCTCCCCCTCGGCCGACGGCCGAATCCGTCCGAATGGAGCTGTAGTCGTTGAACTGCGGCGTGACGATCGCGAGGTCGTCGAGCCGTGACGCGCCGAAGGACAGCGTCAACCGGTTGTAGAACCCGAACAGGTCGGCCGAGAAGCGCTGGTGCCCGCGACGCCGGTCCTCGTTGTCGAACCAGTAGACATATTCAGGCGCCGCCTGCACCCTGAAGACCCAGTCGGGACCGATCGGCAGCATCGCGGAAAGGCCCGCGCCGATCGAGAAACTGACGTCTTCCTCTTCCCCTCCGACCCCCGTCACGAAGACGATGTTGCGGATCCCGAGCCACGGATCGAGCCGGAAGGGGCCGGCGTTCCAGCGCGCGTCCTCCATGGCTCGACGTAGCTGCTCCTCCCGGTCGACCGGGGTGAGGTCCGGCAGCGATTCTCCTGGGGGGAGGTAGTCGCTAAACTGCGCGAAGGATGCTCCCGCCGCCAGAAAGCCCAGGACGATGACGATTCCTCGAATCCTGCAGTTCCTCGACTTCACTCGCTTCCCCTCCGCGGCTTCGGACCGCAGCATGATACGACCTTTCGACCTGGCGATGGCCGGGCTGCTCGGCGTCGCCCTCATCGCCGCCCCCCTGCCGTTCGGAAGCGTGACGGCCGAGGGAACCCTGGCCGTCGTCGTGTTCTCCCTTCTGGCGCTCGCGGCGACCCTGATCCTCGGTCGCTACAGCAATGCAGCCCGGCGACTTCGGGAACCCTGCGCGCTGCTGGCCGCCCTGGCCGTCCTCGGGCTTCTGCAGATCCTCCCCTGGCCGCCGGCCCTGCGCTGGCTCAGCCCGGGACACTTCGTTCGCGGCGGCTGGAACAGCCTGACACTCAGCGCTTCGGACACCCGGGCGGCCGTCCTCCTGATCCTCGCGACGGTCGCCGTCGCCTTCGTGTCGGCCTCCGTTTCCAGGGAGCGCAAGCCGCGCCGGCTTCTCGCCTTCTCCCTGCTCGGCAGCGCCCTGCTGCAACTCGCTGTCGGGTTTCCAGCCTGGATCGAGCGGCGCGACACCATCTGGGGGACCGTCGTACCGAACGCCACGGATCGACTGCGCGGCACCTTCATCAACCCCAACCACCTGGCACTGTTTCTCGAGATGGCCCTCGCCGTCACGTTCGCCTGGGGCTGGTGGAGCTTCCGCAGGGCAAGGCGGGAATACTCCACCGATCGCCGGGTGCTGTGGGCTGCCGGTCCCGTCATCGTCGGCCTCTTCCTCGCGACCGGGCTCGTCTTCACCGGCTCCAGGGCCGGTCTACTGGCGCTGCTCTGCACGCTCGCCTTCCAGAGTGTTCTGTTGGGGGTCACCAGCAGGAACTGGAAGGCCACGGCCTCCACCGCATTTCCGATCGCGGCTGTCGCCCTCGCCCTGATGCTCGCACTCGGCGGCCAGGCCTTCGCCCGTCTCACCGGCACCACCGCCTACGACGTGCAGGGAACGCCCCGTTCGGTGGCCTACGAAGCGACCTTCGACCTCTGGCAGCGGTTCCCCGTGCTGGGCACCGGACTCGGCTCCTTCCAGGAGGCCTTTCCCCTGGTCCAGTCCGAGGCCATTCGTGGAACCTGGCGCCACGCTCACAGCATGCCGCTCGAAGTGCTGGCGACAGCGGGGATCGTCGGACTCGCGATCCTGGCTGCGGCCTTCTTCCTGCTGGTCCGAGGCCTGATCGAAGTCCTGCGAAGAGGGGTCCGGAGCGAGGATCGAGCCGCCGCCCTGGCTGCCCTCGGGGCGCTCACCGCCGTCCTGGTCCACGACAGCTTCGATTTCGGCATCACCATGCCGGCCAACGCCCTGGCGCTCGCCGTGATCGTCGGAGCCGGCGTCGCCGGCCGCTGGAAACCGAAGTCAGCGGTCGAACCTGGCTGACCCCTGAGCAACCGTTTTCGGTTGCCCCTCAACCGTTCTCGGTTGCCCCTCAGCAACCGTTCTCGGTTGCCCTGCCCCTCAGCAACCGCTCGCGGTTGCCCCTCAGCCGTCGACGGGAATCGACTGGATCCGACCGGGAACGAACCCCGCGGTCGCATCGCCGACACGGACACGATGCGGTGACGTTGCCGACAAGCCGGCATCCACGGTGAGTCGACTGCCGACGATCGCTGAAACCGCCGGCCCCTCGTCCAGCCACAGATCGGCGACGGCGCCGGAGGGAGATGCCGCCGCGGACTCGATGCTCAGGGTTTCGATCGCCACCGAGGCAAAGAGAACGGTCTCCCAACCGCCGGATTCGAGTCGCCGCCAGCTGCCGCCAGAACCGGCATCTTCCTCCAGGGCCGCCAGACGCTCGCCGAGAAGCGCGATCAAGCGGTCGTCCTCCTCCAGCCGGGCCAGGCGCAGCCGATTGAGAAGGTAGGGCGCCTCGGAAGTGAAGACGTCATCGACCCGGATCAGGGCGTCGCGAGCCCCGTCGATCTCCTCGCGATCCATGAGCGCCGCCGCCTTCAGGATGAGGTAGGGAGACCAGCCCTCCGTGAAGGTTCTTCGCCCCCGTTCCTCGACCTGCTCCGCGCGCCCGAGTTCCCCGGCCGAGATCCATGCCCAGGCCTCCTCGGGGGGCTCGAGGGCGTCACTCATCGCGATCAATCGGCGCATCGAAGCTCCCTCCAGGGGGCAGTGGCCGAGCAGGCAGAGATCCAACGTCCAGAGCAGCCAGCCACGGAGACTCTGCCCGAGACTCGAGCTGCTCGACGCGTCGGGCTGCGAGTCGAGCGTCATCTGGAGCAGCGGCAACCATTCACCACCCGGAGGCAGTCCCGCCAGGACACCGGCGAACTCCACCCTCGCATCCCGGTACTCACCGCCTCGCCAGCGCTTCGACGCATGTTCGAAGGTCGCCCTTCTCTCGGACAGCACCGACTGACGGTAGCGCTCGCGGGCATACGCCAGGTTGCGCCAGTCCTTCTGGGCGGTGAGACGTTCCGCCATCAGCCGCCACTGAGCGCTGCCGTCGGGAACCGCCTGGAGCGCGGTATCGCGATCGTGAACGATACGCAGCCAGGGATCGATCAGGCGGGCGAAGGTGGACGGATCCCGGAACGCCAACTGCAGAACCGGCATCGCCGCGGTCTTCTGCTCCTGGGACATCGACAGCCAGGTGTCGACGTAGGCGAACGCCAGGTACCTCGAAGCTTCGGCTCTTCCGATGGGATACTCATAGGCCTCGAGGAGCGGTGCCTCCCACTCGTCGGCCCGACCGGCGAGACGGTTCCGATCGTCTCGCAGGATCTCCAGGAAGGCGGCGGCTCCCGAAAGCAGGGCTGGCTCCCAGGTACCCGGCCTCGCCGCTCGCACCTCGTCGGCCCACTGTCGAACCTGCTGCAGGACACCGATCGACTCCCGCATCGCCTCGCGTCGGTCCTCGATCGACAGCTCGTTCAGCCAGGTCGGGTCGAGCTGCTGCGCGAGAACCGCGCGGACGGCGCGGATCCGGCTGCGCATCGGATCGTCCTCGCGCTCGATCTGGTGTAGCGCTTCGGCGGACAGCGGCACCGGCGTCAGGGAATCGACTTCCTCCAGCAGGAGTCGCCGTTCGCTCTGGTCTCGCACCCAGGCCACGACAGCGACCGCGCAGAGCCCGACACAGACGAGCGCCCCCAGAAATCGCACCCAGCGCCTCGGTTCCGTGCCTTCGTCCATGGAGGGGAGATTATTCCACCGTCGTGGTGACGGCGGTATTCTGGCCGGCGTGAGATTCCGCCCTCCGGCCGTCGAGCTCGAACCGGCCCTGCGCTGTGCCCTGTCGTGGGCTTTCGCCGATCCCGCGCAGGCGCCCCTACCGGAGCTCGACGAAGTCGCTGTCCGCTTCGCTTTCGCCCTCGGTCTCGGTCCTCGTCTCGCCGGCAAGACCCAGCGCAGTGACACTCTTTCGGGCCTTTCGGCAGACTGCCTCGACTCACTCCAGACGGCACTCCATCACTGCGCGGGTCAGGAGATGAGACGCGACCTCGCGGTTGCCACCGCAGTCCGTCTCGCCAACGAGATCGGAGCGCCGGTCGCACTGCTCAAGGGTGTCGCGCTACGCGCCTCGGGACACGTCGAGATCGCGACGAGATCGATCGGCGACCTCGACCTCCTCGTGCCCGCCGAAGCCGCGCAGGATCTCCACGCGGCGCTCCTTCGAGAAGGCTTTGCCGCATTCCCGGTCGCCGAGACCGAGTACCACCTCCCCGGCGTCCACCGCCAACCCGAGGGCCTGATCGAGATCCACCGGGTGCTCCTCGGCGTTCGAGACACGGAGGCCCATCGTTCGCTCACGTTCGACGACCTCGAAGCCGGCGGCCACCTGCAGTTCGATCAAGCGAGCGGGGCCTGGATTCCGACGCCGCCCATCCTGACCGCCCACGCCATCGTCCACGGCCTGCTGGCGCACGGCAAGGATCCGATGGGTTATCCGATGATCACCCTGCCGGCCGACTTGATCGATCTCGACTTCGACAACGACGAGAGCCTCTTCTCCCGGACGCTCCGATGGACCTCATCGAGCCTTCCGGCCGAGGAAATCCAACCCCTTCGACGACTCTGCGAGCGCCTGCGGTCGGCCTCGTTCCTCGACCAGGAACGGCTCGATCCGACATCGCCCGACGAGGCTGTTCTCGCCCACATCGTGGCGGGTCGACTCGACCTCCGCTATCGGGCCTCGCTCGGCCTGCGCTGGCTCCAGCCGAGATTGTCGGACCGTTCCCGCGCCTCGCAACTCGCCGACACCGTGCGGAAGACCCTGCTTCCCAGCCGCGGAGAGATCGTCGTAGCGACCGGCGACCCGACCGCCGACCGGCCCTGGCGAACCAGACTCTCGGCACCCTTCCGGGCAGCCGGTCAGCTCATCCTGGCGCTCTCGAGCTACGTGATGATCCGCTTCGGAGGCGCGATCCGCCCTCGGCCCAAGGAGTCTGGCTCGAACTTCCATCCGAGCTCGGCGACCCTCGATCCTGAGGCGATCCGCTCCCCTTCGGCCGTCGGACTTCTCGCCTGGACCGGTTTGGGACTCCGACCGACCGAATCAGCGCAGTCGACGGCGCTTCGGACCCGGAGGGCTCGCCTCTTCCCACGGCTCTACGCCCGGCGCGACACAGCGCCTCAAGGTCTGCCCGAGCGTGCTCTCGATCAGCATCACCATGTGCTTGGCCTGCCATGTCCCGATCGTCGAAACGGTGCCCTGCAGGGCTCCGCGCGCCGTTCGACCGGCACGATGGATGTAGTCGTCGACGGTCTGGGGCGGGTCGAAATTGATGATGTGCTCGATCCTCGGGATGTCGATTCCCCGCGCTGCGACATCGGTGGCCACCAGCACCCGGTGTTCTCCGGAGCGGAACCCTTCCAGTGCCCGCGTGCGCTGACCCTGCGACAGTCCCGAATGGATCCGCTCGACGGGATGACCCTCGATCTGCAGTTGCCGGCAGGCCCAGTCAGCGTCCATCTTTCTCCGCATGAAGACGAGCACACTGCCTTCTTCCTCGTTGACGAGCGACTGCAGGCACGGCTTGCGATCCTCGTCCTCCACCAGGTAGAGACGATGGTCGATGCCTTCGGCCGCGCCGATGTCGGGAAGCAGGTCGATGCGCACCGGGTCCGTCATGAAACGCTGCGCCAGGCGCTCGATCGGGGCCGGCATGGTCGCAGAGAACATCAGGGTTCGTCGATCTTCTGGAAGTCCTTCGAGAACCTCGCGAATCTGCGGCAGGAAGCCAAGATCCAACATGTGGTCGGCCTCGTCCAGCACCAGGTCGTCGACCTTCCGCGGATCGATGGTCCTGCGACGCATGTGGTCGAGCAGTCTCCCCGGCGTGGCCACGACGATGTCCACTCCACGCCGCAGTCTCTCGATCTGGGGCTCGATTCGGACGCCTCCGATCAGGAGCGCTGAGCGCAGCCCGATGTCCTCACCGAGGGCCTCGAGAAAGACCAGGGTCTGCTGCGCGATCTCACGGGTCGGACAGAGAATCACGGCCCGTACCACCCCCGCGGGAACGATCTTCGCGGCCAACGGCAGGCAGAAGGCCGCCGTCTTCCCCGATCCGGTCTGCGCCAGGCCGATCACGTCACGACCGCTGGTCGCCTCGGGGATGACCGAGGCCTGGATCTCGGTCGGGTGCTCGAAGCCGAGATCGAGCAAGCTGGCCACCAGCTTCGCGGGCAGGCCCAACGAATCGAAGGTCCGCCCGGAATCCTCGACCGTGTTCTGGGAGATCCCGATCTTGCGCCGCGCACTGGCGCCGCCTCGAGGACTCGTTCTCGACGTCTTCCGGTTCGTCGGCATGAAACCGACGGACGCGCTCTTTCTGGAGACCTGCGCGAGCGGACGTCTCCCCCTCCAGCGGAGTCGCGTCGACTCCTCGTCGCCCGAATCACTCTCTCGACGCTGTCGGCGACGCCGGCCGGTCGACGAGCGCTCCGGCCTTGACGAGCGCTCCGGCATTCCAGTGCCGTCAGTCTCCAGGCCAGGACCATCGGCCGTCTGAGAAAGATCGTCCCTGCTACCCGCACTCTCGCGAGCTTCGCCGTTCTCCCGGGCGACTCTCTCCTCGCCCCCCCCGCCGAGATCGGCCGCCGGACCCTCGGGTGGAGCCTGGACTTCTGGTTCAGACGCCGGCTGATCTTCCGAGGTCGGCCCAGACTGGACTGCGGCATCGTCGCCCGAACCGTCGGACTTGCGCCGCCGCCGGGCTTTCTTCCTGCGGCGCCGCTTCGACGGTTTCACCGCCTCAGCCCAACAGGACGCATACCAGAGCGCCGAATCGGCGCGCCCGGCCCATTTCGAGAACTCCTCCAGGCCGGCGTCGATCTCCGACTCGCCGGCGCCGGTGACCTCGGCGATCTGATCTCGCGCCGCAACGATCACCGATCGGAAGTTGGCGCACATGGCGTCGAAGCTCGGAGATCCGGCGCAGCTACCGAAGAAGAGCAACTGGTTGGCGGCCGGTTTCAGACCTGCCCGGTGCATCAGCCGAGTGAGCCGGCGACCGACGAAAGGGTCGTTGCCGGAGACGTCCCAGGCATCGACCAGGCCGCTCCACAGTTCCTCGAAGGCCTCGACCTCGGGCCAGAGTCGCAGCAGATCGTGATCGTCGTCCTCGAGGACCATCCTTCCACCCGGCCGCAGGGCCTTCGCCCAATGCTCCACGGCGGCTGCCGGCTCGGGCAGGTGTTCGAGAACGAAACGAGCGTGAACCACATCGAAGGTCCCCCACTCGTCGTCCTTCAGCGGCAGTTCCCGTACGTCCCCGGACCGCAATTCCAGGTTCTCCATGCCTGCCGAGGATCGGTGTCGCGACAGCTGTCCCTCGTCCGCCTCGATCCCCAGAACCGAGCCCTCGGCTCCGACCGCTGACGCCATCGCTGCAGTGAATTGAGCCTGGCCGCACCCGACGTCGAGAACCTTCGACCCCTTCTCCAACCGGAGAGCGGCGAGCGATCGTTCGTTCAGGAGTTCGTTGAGGACGGCAAGTCGCTGACGTTCGGACTCGGACCTGCCGTGCATGTACTGATTCGAAGACTTGGACATGAAGGGAAACCTCGGAGAGAAGGGGGAAGACGGCCACCGCCGATGAATTTGCGGGCGGTGGCGCAGGTCAGCGCGGCAGATGAGCGTTCAGCCGTGGATTCGCTCTGCCAGATCGAAATCGAGCGCTGTCAGTCCGCCCGCGCTGTGAGTGCTGAGAGTCAGGGTTACTCGGTCGTAGCGAATGTCGATGTCGGGATGATGATCCGCCGCCTCGGCGAGTTCTCCCACGAAGGACACGAAAGCCAACGCTGCGCGAAAGCTGCCGAAGGAGAACGTGCGCTGGATCGCCTTGCGGCGATCTCGTCCGGTCCAACCATCGAGCCGGGACAAGCGTTCAGAGATCTCTGAAGCGGATAGTTTGGCTCGAGCGGACATGGACTCATTCACCACTCGCCAATCTATCACCCGAGGCTCGTCTGCGGCCTTAGAATGCCGCCATGAAGGAGTCAGCGCCTTGAAGGTCGCGATTGGAATCGGCGGTCCCGCTTCCGGAGGGAAGCATGACTGGCCCGGGGTGGTCGAATACGTCGTGGAGGCCGAACGACTGGGCGTCGACTCGGTGTGGTCGGCCGAGGCATGGGGGATGGACGGCGTGGCACCGCTCGCCTACCTCGCCGCCCGCACCACGAAGATCCGCCTCGGAACCGGCATCCTCCAGATCAGTGCGCGAGTCCCCTCGATGACCGCCATGACCGCACTGACCATGGCGGCGATTTCCGGCGACCGCTTCATCCTCGGCCTCGGAGCCAGCGGCCCGCAAGTCGTCGAAGGTCTGCAGGGACGGCCCTTCAAGAGACCCCTGAATCGCATGCGGGAGACCATCGACATCCTGCGACTGGCATTCGCCGGGGAGCGCATCGAGTACCAGGGGCGCGATCACCAGCTACCACTGCCGGGCGGCGAGGGCAAGCCCCTGAAGCTGGCTCAGCCGGCCAACCCGAACATCCCGATCGTGCTTGCGACTCTCACTCCGAAGGCCCTGGAGCTGACCGGGGAGATCGCCGACGGCTGGCTGGGCACATCCTTCACTCCCGAACACGCCGGCGCGCACTTCGATCATCTCGCCCGCGGCGCCGCACTGGCAGGTAGAACCCTCGACGATCTCGACCTCGCGGTCGGCGGCCACATCGCCTTCGGTGAGGATCTCGAAACCCTGATCGCACCGCGACGGGCTCCGATGGCGTTCCAGATGGGGGCGATGGGCTCGGCGACCACCAACTTCTACAACGACGCCTACCGGCGCGGCGGATTCGCCGAGGATGCCGCCGCGATCCAGAGCCTGTGGCTCGAGAAGAAGCGCGACGAAGCCGCTCGACGGGTTCCCGATGCCATGATCCTGCAGTCCAACCTGCTCGGTACCGATGACCAGGTCCGCGACCGGATGCGGGCCTACCGCGACGTCGGCGTCGATACCCTGCGCCTCGACCCCGAAGGCGCGACGCCGAAGGAGAAGCTCACGACTCTGGAACGAGCCATGAGCCTGCTGGACGAAGTCAACGCCGAGGCCGCCGCGCCAACTCCATAGCGCCGCGCAGGAAACGGCCCTACACCTGGGCGGTTCCGAGGGCGCGGTCGAGATCGGCGATCAGATCCTCGACCGTCTCGAGCCCGATCGACAGTCGCACCACTTCGGGTCCTGCCCCCGCCGCGTGCTGCTGCTCTTCGTTCAACTGTCGATGGGTCGTCGAGGCCGGGTGCAGGATGAGTGAGCGACTGTCGCCCACGTTGGCGAGGTGGGAGAACAACTCGCAGCTCTCGACCACCCTGCGGCCCGCCGCGGCGCCTCCCCGCACTCCGAACGTGAACACCGAACCGGCTCCCTTCGGCAGGTACTTGCGGGCCCGTTCCCGGTACGAACTGGTTTCCAGCCCGGCATGGGAAACCCACTCGACCTCTTCATGAGAGTCGAGGAAGCGGGCGACTTCGAGGGCATTCCGACAGTGCCGCTCCATCCTCAGACTGAGAGTCTCGGTCCCCAGCAGGGTCTGGAAGGCATTCATCGGCGCCATCGCCGGACCGAGATCGCGCAAACCCACCGCGTGAGCGTGCATGGTGAAGGCCAGGTCGCCGAAGGTCTCCCAGAATCGCAGGCCGTGATAGGCCGGCTCGGGTTCGGTGAGCGCGCCGTACTTCGCGCTCGCGCCCCAGTCGAAGAGACCGCTGTCGACGACGCAACCTCCCATCGACGTGCCGTTCCCCGAAAGGAACTTGGTGGTCGAGTGGACGACCAGATCGGCCCCCCATTCGATCGGCCGACAGAGCCAGGGCGTCGCCAGCGTGTTGTCCACGATCAGCGGAATACCGGCCTCGCGCGCGAGGTCTGCCAGGACCTCCAGATCGCTGACGACTCCACCCGGATTGGCCAGGCTCTCGACGAACAGCGCCTTGCAATCACCGGCGACGGCCTCGCGAACCGAATCGAAATCATCGACGTCGACGAACTGAACCTTCCAGCCGAAGCGGTCGAAAGTCCTCGAGAACTGGGTGATCGACCCTCCGTAGAGGCGATTGGAAGCCACGAATCGATCGCCGGCCCTCATCAACGCGAAGAACGTCAGCAGCTGGGCGGCATGGCCCGTCGCCGTGCAGGCGCCGCCGCGCCCTCCCTCGAGAGACGCCAGCCGCTCCTCCAGGGCCGAAACCGTCGGATTGGCGAGCCGGCTGTAGACGAAACCGAAGGTCTGGAGATTGAACAGCGAGGCCGCATGGTCGGTGTCGCGAAAGACGTACGAGGTGTTCTGGAAGATCGGCGTCTGGCGCGCACCGGTGATCGGCTCGGGCTGCGTGCCGGCGTGCAACATACGGGTCTCGAAGCCGAATCCATCGTCGAGCTTCCTCTTCACAGCGCACCCACTTTCCGGCGACGGCTGGTGATCACCTTCGAGTTCACACCGAGCCACGAGAGCTCGGCATGGAGACGGGACCATTCGATCTTCGGACACCGATCCATCACGACCTGCAGCCCCGCCGAGCGCGCCCGCTGCGCGGCGGCCTCGTTACGCACTCCGATCTGCATCCAGATGACCGAGATCGATTTCTCCCGAGCCACCGCAAGGGCCTCGTCGACGATCTCACCGGCGGCCTCCGAGCCGCGGAAGATGTCGACCATGTCGATTCGCCCCGGCACCTCGGCCAACGACGCATACACCCTCTCGCCCAGGATCTCATCGCCCCTCGCGGCGACACCGGGATTCACTGGAATCACGCGGTAGCCTTTCTCCTGGAGGTACTTCATGGCGAAGTAGCTCGGTCGGTTCCACGTGGCGCTGGCCCCGACCATGGCGATCGTCTCGACGCTGTCGAGAATGCCGAGGATCTCGGCGTCGCTGTAGACCTCGTCCGTCATGTCGATCAGCCCGCCGGATCCTATCCCGCCACCAACGCCACCCCTTCGAGCACCTGCAGGCTTCTGCCTCGACCGGACCCGCGGGTCCGGTCCTGGTCCCATCGGCTGGATCGAATCAGCGCGGCGCTTCCACCACGACCTCCCGCAGCGTCGGATCGGCAGTGATGTCAGCCTCGTTGAATCGGATCGGCCGCCAGGCCTTCTGTGAGAATCGCAACGTCTGGTCGATGAAATGCGGACTCTCCGGATCGCCGGATTCGGAATAGGTCAAGAAGGCCTGGGCCTTCGGCCCTTCCGGCGTGAAGTCGAGGGCCATCAGAAAGCTGGTTCCGCCATTGATGGGATAGCCCTCGGTGGTGAGATAGCGACTGCCCTCGATCTTCTCCCCGATCGGATCGGCCGGCTCCAGGGTCGTCGAGTTGCGCCCGTAGCGAACCACGTTCTCGACTCCCTCCCATCCACCTTGACCGCCATGGATGGGAATCCGACCTCCCCGCTTGTTCGAGTACTGCAGATCTCCGAGCGTCGCGTCGATCGCGAATCCGGCGCCCTCCAACAACTCCACGGCGCCCGCGAGATGGCGTAGCGCAAGGTCCCCTTCGGCGAGTCCGGCCGGCGTCTCCACTGCCCGCTCCGGGTCGAAGTCCTCCTCGAAGAGCGCCCCGGCTCCAGTGAGGTCCGCGCTCTCGTAGCGCGTGATGAACTCCCGGAAGAGCACCGCTCCGGGCTGATCGAGATCGAGACGATCGTTCCAACCGGCCAGAACGCCGCAGGCGGCGGTCAAATCGACAAGACGGCCGTCGATCTCGATCCGCGGTGAGGCCAGGCACCGGTCCACCAGTGCGGGTCGCAGGACCTCGGCGGCGTGACTGATGTTCGACAGCGCTGCCGCGGCGAGTTCATCGAGGGAGAACTTCGCGTCCTCGCCTGAGGGACCCTCGGGTGAGGTATCGCTCAACGTGAGGGCATTGCGTCGGGTTCGCAGCGAGCGCTGCGTCCGCTCGGCACCGTGAACGGGCGAGTAGCCTTCGAGTCGTACATCCCGGTGGGCCATCCAGTAGCTGTCGTTGGCGTTGAAGACATAGTCGAGACGCTCGAGCTGCGGGACCTCCTCGAACGGCACGACTCCAGGATCGCGGGCGCGGTCGTCGTCCGCCCATTCGTAGACCGAGGAACTGCCGTCGAGCAACAGGATGCCCCGTTCGTAGAGATCGGACGCTCTGCCCCCTGCATCCACCGACTCCCGCCATCCCCGCAGTGCCTCCTCCGAGAGCATCGGGGCCGCCGAGACGTCCGCGTACCAGGCTCGGCCCTCGGCACTCGTGGCGATCGTATTCACGAACAGGACCCCCTGCTGGTCGTGGGCGCGCTGGAACGAATCCATGTCTTCTGCCCGGATCATCGCCAGATAGGTCGCGCTGCCTTCGTCGTTCTGCTCGTTGGCGTCGCGAAACGCTATCGCGTACTCGTCGGTCCAACCGAGTCCCGGCCAGTCGAGGATCGGACCGTGGTGACTGAACCAGACGGGCTGAGTCACGGTCTCCAGCGTGCCGTCTTCGCCCCGGACTTGCACAGCGATCTCCTCCCGGCGCAACGAGCGCTCCTCGCCGTCGTAGAGGTAGCGGGTGGCGTCTCCGGGAACCAGGTCGAGTTCGTACAGGGTATAGCGCTGACCGGCCGAGACCGTGTGGGTCCAGGCGATCGCCCGGTTGAAGCCGATGGCGATACCGGGCGAACCCAGCAGGGAGACGCCATAGGCATCGAAGTCTCCTTCCAGCGTCAGATGTTTCTCCCAGAAGCGATTCGATCCCACCCAGGGATAGTGCGGGTTGGCGATCAGCATCCCTCCACCGCTCTCGCTTCGTTCCGATCCGACAGCCCAACCGTTGCTCGCCCGTTGCGCGAGCATCTCGTCCAGATCGAAACGCGAGGCGGTGGCCTCGCCCGCTTCCGGCGGCGCAGCCGTCGCCAGCATGCCGGCGAAGCGTGGCGCCATCAGGCCGAGCATTCTGCGGTAGGCCACCAGATCGACCGCCGAAACCGGACCGACCCAGTCGGCGCCGGCGCACCAGCCCGGCAGATTCGCCGCACCGGTCTGCTCGAGGTAGTGGTTGATCCCGGCCGCATAGCCGTCGATCCACTCTCGCTCGTCAACCGCCGACTGAGCGTGTTGGCTCGCCGCGATCGAGTGGATCTCGACCGCCCGAACGGCCACATCACTGTGCAGATGAGCGTCGCCCTCTCCTCGTCCGAACCACCGCGCGCGCTCGCCGCGCGCCTGGATCACCTGATCGAGGATCGAGCAGGCATGGTCTTCGGCCGCCGCGTAGCCTTCACCGAAGCCGAGGCTGGGAAGATCCGCGGCAGAGATATGGGGGATCCCGAACTCGGTTCGACGGATCGTCGCCTGGTAGCCCGCGGAATCCGAAGTCGAACAGCCGAACACGGCCAGCGTCATCAATCCCGACCCGATGATTCGACTCCACCTCATCTTGCCTCCCAACGGGATACGCCGGGCATCCCGGTTCTCGAACGTTTCGATCTGACTGTCGATCCGTCAGCATAACCCGACGATCTCGAAGGCGCCTCGCAGCAGCCACGGGGACTACTCCTGAGCCGTCTCCGCGAGCAGACCGGCCAGAGCAGCCAGCAGGACCTCTCCCCTCAGGTCCGTGGCGACGACGCGGCCCCCTTCGTCGAGGAGAACCGAGAAGGGCACGACCTCGACCCCGAAGAGGCGGGCCGTCGTGCCGGCCAGTCCCAGTCCATCGTAGAACTGCGGCCACTCGACGCCCTGGCGGCGAAGAAAGGCGAGGACCTCGCGACGTTCCGAGAGATCCACCGACACGCCCAGGATCACGAGGTCCGACTCACTGAAGCGCTGTCGAGCCTCCTGCAGCACCGGGATCTCTGCCAGACAGGGGGTGCACCAGGTCGCCCAGAAGTCGATCAGGACGTGACGCCCCTCGAAGTCTTCGGCGGTCCAACGGCGGCCCTCGAGGTCGGTCAGTTCCAGTTCATTCCAGGGTACCGGACCCGCCGCCGTGGAGCCCGGAACGACCAGGGCGAGGAGAAGGACGACCTTCAGGAGTCGCACTAGACGTCGACCCTGAAGGTCAGGAACACGGAACGGGGAAAGCGCGGACCGTAGACGTAGCTCGGATCGCGCAGCGGTCCCCGGTCGAGATCCTCCTGGTAGTCATCGGTGATGTTCCGCACTCCCGCCGTTGCGGTGAAAGCCTTCTCTCCACCCAGGGAGAAGGTCTTGGCGACGTTGAAGTCGAAGGTCAGGAAGGTCGGCGTGATCTCGAGACGGTCTTCCTCGATGAAGCCAGCGTAGTGGGGCGCCAGCATGGAGCCGGTGTAGAGCGCGCCGAAGAAGAGAGCGATCTCCCGATCGAGTTGCCACCGGACGCTGGCCGTTCCGTAGAGTTCCGGAGTGCGCAGGAACGCGGTGCTTCCGAACTCGGGCTCGGGTCGATCGTACTCCGCCGTCTGTCTGACCACCCCGACTTCGCCGGACACCCTCGAACCCCAGCGGAAGGCCGTGGCGAACTCGACCCCCTGGATCCGTGCGCGGCCGAAGTTCACCTTCCAGTACTCGATCTCGGGGGTCGCCGGATCGTCCCCCTGTTGGTCGTCGAACAGGTCATCGAGATCCGTCCGGAAGAGGTTGAGTTCGATCGCCGCACTCCCCTTGCGAAGGAACAGCGGACGCCACTCGGTACTCAGAAGGTAGGCGGTCGACGACTCCTCGCGAAGGCCGTGCGCGTTGCGAACGACCTGCGCAGCGCCGCCCCCGACCAGACGGATATGGAGATCTTCGTCGAAGACCGCCGGCGGCCGGAAGCCGCGGGCGACAGAGGACCGAATCGTCAGAGTGGCCCGAGGTGACCACAGAAGCGCCAGACGCGGCGAGAAGATGGGGTTCTCGACCGCCGAGTGAGAGTCGACCCTGCCGCCGTAGAGCAGGGTGAGCCGGTTGCCGACCTTGCGGTCGTCCTGGAGGAACACGCCCAGGCTGTCGTAGGTCTCCTCGACGCGGCGGGCGTAACCGGGCTGCACGTCGAGGATCTCCTCGCGACCCGCCTGCACCCCCCACGTCAGGGTGTTCCGCGAGAGGTGGTGGTTCATCTGGAGATCGACCACTGCCACCGGGTTGGCGCTGGTTCCGTAGGCCAGGGGATCGAAGAGCGACCCGTAGTAGCTGCGCCGATCGGTCGACGCCCACGACGCGGCGAAGCGGTAGTCGAACCCCGGACCAGGCGAGTGCAACCATTGCAGGGACGCTGCGAGCCTCTCGGTGTCGATGGCCTCGGTCAGGGAGGTCTCGTGCGGCGGACGATCGAAGCGCTCGAGGTCGCCGCCACGCCGGCTCGCATCGGTCGAATTCGCCTCGGCTGCAAGCCGACCCCGACCCTCGAGAAGGAACTGCTCGAACCGCAGCCCGCCGACGAAGAGGTCGCGATCCGTGACTTCGGAGTATCGATCGCCGTCGAGGTCGACGGCCGGGACCTGATCGTACTGCCCGAAGACCGTCAGGCCGCTCGTCCTGGCTTGCGAGGCCCAGTCGACGATCGCCCCCAGGGCCTGCCCCCGCTGCCCTGCCATTTCGGTCGCCCGGGCCTCGATCTCGATGTGGGTGTGGTCGGCGCGATGCGGGATCAGGTTGATGGTTCCACCGACCGCCCCGGCCCCATAGACCGCCGATCCGCCGCCCTTCATCACCTCGACGCCGTCGAGCAGACGGGCCGGAAACTGTTCGATCCCGTAGACCATGGCGAGCGACGAAACCATCGGCTGGCTGTCCACCAGCAGTTGCGAGTAGGCGCCCTCCAGACCCAGCATGCGGACCTGGGAGGTGTTGCAGTTCTGGCAGTTGTTCTCGACCCGTACCCCCGAGGTGTACTCGACGGCTTCGGCGAGAGTCCGAGCGCCGGCAGCGAGAATCTGCTCGCGTTCGATCTTCTGGATGTGAACCGGCACGTCGGCCAGCCGCCTCTCCGTTCGAGTCCCGCTGACGACGATCTCCTGCCCGAAGGCCGGCAGCAGGGAGAGCCTGCGGTCCATCCGGCCCACCGCCTCGACATCGACCGCCTCCACGCCGACCGAGAATCCCTCGGCCGCGACCACGATCTGGTAGGTGCCGCTCTCCAGCTGCTCGAAGCAGGCCGCGCCGTTGGAACCGGTCGATTCCGAGACCTCTCCAGGCACGAGAGTCACGACCGCTCCCGAAACCGGCTCGCCGCCGCCATCGACGATCCGGATGCCGAGTCGACAGCCCGCGTCGTCGCCCGCCGCAGCGCAGGGCAGGAAGGCGAGCAGAAGGGCCAGTCGACGGGGAATCATCATGAGCGGCAAGTCATATTTTGAGTGCTCAAAACTATTGACTTCGGCCCTCGAAGTCAAGAGCTTGACCCATCGAACCGCCCTCGCGGCCTGTAGGATCGTCACCCATGACGGTCACCGAAGTTCAACTGCATCCGGGCGCCTACTTCGACTCCATCGTGTTGATGCAGCTGCAGTTGCATCTCGACGAGCAGCCTGGTGTGTCGAGGAGTGCGGCCGTCATGGCGACCCGGGCCAACCTCGAGATGCTGGCGATGGCGGGCATGCGGATCGAAATCGAACCGGCCCCCGACGCCCTCCTGATCGTCGTGGAAGCCGCAACGCCGGGCGACGGCCGTTCAGCGATCGACTCCTTCGACTCCTGGCTGCGCAACCGGAGGCGAGCCGAGCCCGACGCGCGACGCCCGCGGTCCCTCGCTGCGGCCGCCCTGCAACTCCCCTCTGCCAACTGGGTCGCCATCTCGACGCCCGGAGACCACGCACCACGACTGGCTCGAGAGGCGCTCGAACTCGGCAAACACGTGTTCCTGTTCAGCGACAACGTGATGCTCGAGGACGAAGCCGCTCTCAAGAAGACGGCCTCGGATCGTCGGCTTCTCCTGCTGGGACCGGACTGCGGAACCGCCCTCGTCTCGGGCGTCGGACTCGGCTTCAGCAACCTCGCCCAGCGCGGACAGATCGGCATCGTCGGAGCGTCGGGCACCGGTATCCAATACGTCGTCAGCCGTCTGGCAGCACTCGGTGAGGGAATCTCCCAGGCGCTGGGAGTCGGCGGCCGCGACCTGGCTCCTGAGATCGGAGGCATCTCGACGAAGCAATGCATGGATCTCCTGGGAAGCGATCCAGGCACCAGGACCCGGCTGCTGATCTCCAAGCCGGCCGACTCGAGACTGCTCGGTCCGCTCCTTCGCCGATGGCAGGGCGAACCCGATTCCACGATCGTCTACATCCAGGGTCAGACGCCTCCGCTCAGGCAGGTCGGGAGCCTGACCTTCGCTGTCGATCTGGACGATCTCGTCGACCTCGCGCTCCGACCTCGAGCGCAGAGAAGGGATCCGCCGGGCTCACCCTGTCACGGACCTTTCCAGGGACTGTTCGGCGGCGGGACCCTGGCGGTGGAGATCTCGGGAGTCCTCAGCAGCTTCGGGCTGTCGGCGCCCGAAGTCGAGATCGAGGATCTGGGAGACGACCTCAACACCCGCGGCCGCGGCCATCCGATGATCGACCCGCGGCTGAGGATCGAGAAGATCGGTGAGGCCATCCAGAGGGGCACCAGGACCCTGCTGCTCGACATCGTTCTCGGCGTCGGAGCGGCTTCCGATCCAGCCGCCGATCTCGCGCCGGCGATCGAACTCGCGACCCGGGCCGGAATCACGGTTCTCTGTCTGCTCGTCGGCACGGATTCCGATCCCCAGGACAGGACCGAGCAAGCGGACACCTTGAGGGCCGCCGGCGCCCGGGTGTTCGAGCGGATCGATCCGATGATCGAGGCGATCCTCCACCAGGACACCACGAACCCGATCGCCGCGGGCGAAGAGCGACCGCTTGCGACTCCCCTCGACGTCGCCGGCGTGCTCAACGTCGGGCTCGAGAGCTTCTACGATAGCCTCGAACGGCAGGGGATCGACTCGGTTCAGCTGGACTGGCGGCCGCCGGCTGGAGGTCGAGGCGATCTCGCCGACCTCCTCGATCGTCTGCGAGACTGAGCATGAACATCGGCGAAGCCAACCGCAAGTGTGTCGAGGCGATGTTCGCCTCCCATCCCGTCTTGCGTGGACTCGAGAGGGCTCGCGACGTCGTACCGGATCTCGGTGAGCGGACCCTGCTGCACGCCGGACCGCCGATCGACTGGGAGCGCGCGTCGGGACCGCTGCGCGGCGCCATCGTCGGCGCCATCCTCTTCGAAGGCTGGGCATCCGACGAACGGGCCGCCCTCGACCTCGCCTCGGGCGACGAGATCGACCTCTCGCCCTGCCACCATCACCGCGCCGTCGGTCCGATGGCAGGACTGATCTCACCCTCGATGCGGGTCTACGTGATCGAAGACACCCATCACGGCGGCACCTTCTTCTCGGGTCTCAACGAAGGCTACGGCAAGGTGCTGCGCTACGGCGCCTACTCGAGCGACGTTCTCGAAAGACTGCACTGGATGAACGGAGAGTTTGCAGACCTGCTCGCCGCTGCGATCTCCCGGGACGAGCCTCTCGACCTGAGGGCGCTGCTGGCCGAGGCTCTTCACATGGGAGACGAGGGACACAATCGAAACAAGGCAGGGTCGTTGCTCTTTCTTCGCTTCCTGGCTCCTCGGCTCGCCGACCAGAAGGGCGATGTCGCCCGAGCCCTCGACTTCCTCGGCGGCAACGCCCTCAGCGTCCTGAACCCGGTCATGGCGGCCTGCAAGGCCATCGCCGACGCCGGTCACGGAATCGCAGGCTCCTGCGTCGTCACCACCATGGCCCGCAACGGCACCGACTTCGGCATTCGGGTCAGCGGCCTGGGAGACCGCTGGTTCACTGCCCCGGCCCAGATCCCCGACGGGTTGTACTTCCCGGGATTCTCGGCCGCAGACGCCAACCCCGACATCGGTGACAGCACGATCACCGAAACCGCCGGCATCGGCGGCTTCGCGATGGCTGCCGCTCCCGCCATCGTCGCCTTCGTCAGCGGCACGCCCCGCGACGCGCTCGACGCGACCGCCGAGATGCAGGAGATCACGGTCGCCGAGAGTCCACACTTCACCATTCCGGCACTCGACTTCCGCGGCACACCGACCGGCATCGACCTGCGAAAGGTCGTCGAGTTGGGGCTCACACCACGGATCAACACCGGCATCGCCCATCGCAACGCCGGAGTCGGGCAGATCGGGGCCGGCCTCGTCCGCCCGCCCGCCGAGATCTTCGAGTCGGCCCTGCGCGCCTTCGCGGAGAGCCTGGGCTGAGCAACTTGTCAGGAAGCGACCCGCAGGGTCGGACCGAGTTCGCGCAGGGCCTGAACGCGGTCCGAACAGCCCGCGATCTCGAGCGCGGCGCGGCGCGGTTCGTCGGAACGTAGCGCTACCGCCACCACGTGAGCGCCGACGCGCAACTGAACGAACTGCCAGTCGTCCGAGTCGGCGCCGAGACTGTCGTCGGGACAGAAGCGACCCGGCCGTCCCGCCCCATCGGGGGCAAAGCAGACGCGGTCGAGGTGCTGAGCCAGGGCCAGCCCGCGGGCCTTCACCCAACTCTCCTTCAAGGTCCACCATTCGACGAACGCGCGCGAGCGCCGGTCGGGAGAGAGGGCCTCGATCGCATCCGCTTCGACCTTGGCGAAGTACCGACGGGCCATTCGCCCGGAGTCCAGTTGACGATCGATCGGTTCGATATCCACACCCACTTCGGCGCCGAAGGCCACCAGGCAGGCCACCCGGTCATCCGTATGACTGAGGCTGAACGACAGACCGAGTCCTCGCTCCGGCCCCGACACGACGGGCCGTCCGCTCGCCTCCGCTGAGAGTGTCCATCTCTCCGGAGGAATCCCGGCGGCGAACTCGGAGAGGGCCTGCCGCACCAGGATCCTCGAAACCACCCGTTGACGACGCACCCCGAGATGGGAGTGCGAGCCGAAAGTCTCCTTCTCCTCGGCCGAGAGCACGGCCCAGGTGTGCGGATCGGGATCGAAGTCGATCGTTTCGAGAGGATCGCTCACGATCAGCAGGGGGCCTCGCCGGCCGGCTTCTTTCGCAGGATGTGACATGGAGATGGAGATCGGACTCTGCCGATTCTACGCGGACAGCCCACTCGACCGCCGTCCTCCGGCGAACGCGGGTCCGACGCTCTGGGCCGGCCGGGCCACCCCGAAGGCATACCCCGCGTCGCCCGTTCCGGCTAACATCCCGACACCATGTGGACCCTCGGCAACACCACCATCACCCGCGTCATCGAAGTCGAGATGGCCGGCGGAACTCGATTCCTGCTTCCCGACGCGACCCGCGAGGCGATCCTGCCCATCGACTGGCTCCGACCCCACTTCGCCGACGACGCGGGCAACCTGATCATGAGCATCCATTCCCTCATCATCGAGACTCCGACCCTGAAGATCCTCGTCGATACGTGTCTCGGGAACGAGAAGAAAAGGGACATCCCGATCTGGAACCAACGCAGCGGCCCCTTCCTGGAAGACCTCGCCGCCGCCGGTCATCCCGCTGAGTCGATCGACCGGGTTCTCTGCACCCATCTCCACGTCGATCACGTCGGCTGGAACACGCGAAAGGTCGAGGGACGCTGGGTTCCCACGTTCGCCAACGCCCGCTACCTCTTCGGTCGAGAAGAATGGCACTACTGGGATCACCACTCCGACGAGGAACCCTACCGGGAGATCATGAAGGACTCCGTACGCCCGATCGTCGACGCCGGCCTCGTCGATCTGGTCGAATCCAACGAACGGATCTGCCCGGAGGTCTCCCTGCGGCCGACTCCCGGCCACACCCCCGGCCACGTCAGCGTGGCGATCGAGTCGGAGGGCGAAAGGGCACTGATCACAGGTGACTTCCTCCACCACCCCTGCCAGATGGCGAGACCCGAGTGGTGCAGTACCGCAGACTGGAATTCCGAGAACGCCGAAGTGACCCGGCGCGAGATGCTCGCCGAGCTGGCCGACTCCGACATCCTCGTGATCGGAACCCATTTCGCGACCCCCTCGGCCGGCCGAGTCGTCCGAGCCGGCCAGAACTACCGACTCGATCCCGGCGTCTAGGCCGACAACCGGGCCATTCGGCCCGCCGGTCCTCCATGCCCGAGCCGAAGTCGTTCCCTACCCCGAGCCTTGTCGCTGTTGTGGCGTAGGCTGGAGGCCGCAACTAGGATAGAGCCCATGGCCACCGATCCGACCCGTCACGTTTCCACCCCGACCCTCGACTTCGACGCCTTCTGGGAATGGATCGTCAACCATCCCAACTGCATCCTGCGGGCCGGCAACGCCGATGCGGTCGTCTACGACGATGACGACTTCCACTGGCGATTCGCTCCCGAGAACGACGACACCCTGATCGTCCAGGTGATTCGGGGCAAGCGGCTCGTCGGAGAGATCCTGATCCAGCCCGAGCGGATCGCCTACGTTCAGACGTTCACTGGCGATCAGGAGCGCGAGCACGTCTTCGAACTGATCTCGGAAACCGAGAACGAGCGCTCTTCCGCGTACTTCTTCGTTCTGACTCACGGCTTCGACGACGAGGACCCCATTTCAGACCGCGCCATTCACTGACCGCGGCGGAGGCACCATGAAACTCGACGAACTGATCCTCAACCGCCGCGACTTCGGTCGGGCCATCGCGACTCTCGGAGCGCTCGGTGTCCTCGAACCGCACTTCGTGGCGCGAGCGCTCGGAACCGCCGACCGCCGACTGAGCTGGAAGGCCTATCGCAACGCCCAAGCCGAGGGAGTCTGGTCTCTCGACGAGATCGAGGGCGAAGTGCCTCGTGACCTCTTCGGGACTCTGTACCGTGTCGCACCGGGCCAGTCCGACAACCACGGCGTCACACTGCAGCACTTCTTCGACGGCGACCCCTTCCTCTCCGGCTACTCGTTCCGCGACGGCCGGGTCACCTTGAGGACCGCCTTCATCGACACCCCCAGGAGACTCGAAGAACTCGAGGCGGGCAGGATGATCTACGGCGAATTCGGCACCCTGCCGCCGGATCGCGGTGACGAGCGGCTGCAGTTCAAGAACCAGGGCAACGTCAACGTGATCCACTACGACGGACGCCTGCTGGCCCTCTCCGAGGGCGGTCATCCGACGGCCGTCGACGCGGCGACCCTCCGCTACCTGGACTCCTGGGACTTCCATGGCACGCTGCCGTCCTACATCCCTTTCACCGCCCATCCCAAGCTCGACCCGACCACCGGCGAGGCCTTCGGCTATGGAGTCGTCCAGGGGATGGGGATGGCCCTCACCGTCTTCAAGATGCAGCCCGACGGCCGACTGCAGACGCTTCACAGCGTACCGCTCGGCGGCTACTACATGATCCACGACATGCTGCTGACCAGGAATCACCTCGTCTTCGTGATTCCCCCGGTCCAGATCGACATGGCGACCGTTTTCGCCGGCAATGCCAGCGTCGCCGACGCGCTGAAGTACCTCGAGCAGGAACCCACCCGCTTCATGATCCTTCGCCGGGACGGCAGCGGCGCACCGAGCATCATCGAGCAGCCTCCCAACATGGTCTTCCACAATGGCAACGCCAGGGAGATCGGCGACAAACTGGTCCTCGAAACGATCCTGAGTCCCGACGACGGGCCTCTCGAGCTGCTGCGCTCCTTCGCCAGGGACGAACTGCCGAGTTCGGCGCCTCCCCAGCTGACTCGAATCGAGATCGATCTGGCGAGTTCGACGGTGACCCATCGCGAGATCCTCGGCGAGGGGCAGGAGTTCCCGCGCTTCGACATCCGGCGATCCGGAGAGGCGAGCCGCTATCTCTACACCATGGCCTCCCCGGAAGACGATCCGCTCGTCGCCACCGCCCTCGTTCGTCACGATCTCGACGCCGGCAGCGCGACCCGCGTCGAAGCCGAGGCCGGTCGCGGACTCGGAGAGACCGTCTTCGTGCCGAACGGAGAAGGCGAAGGCGATGGATGGCTCCTGATGCAGGGCTACGACAGCGCTCGCGACGAGAACTACCTCGAGATCCGCGACGCCGGCACGCTCGACTTCGCCGCCCGAATCTGGACCGGGATCCACTTCCCGCTCGGCTTCCACGGCAACTTCGCCGGCGACGTCTTCATCGAAGGCTGAGCCCGGCGAGATTGACAGCGCGGGCTCGACCCCGCCATGATCCAGGAGCTTGAGCCTGGAAACCGCTGATCTAGATCGCCTTCGCGGTGCCTGGGAGGGACGGGTCTCCGGCTGCCAATTGGGCAAGGCTGTGGAAGCGCTCTCCGTGCACGACGGGAGAGCTGCGCTCAGGGCCTACCTGGAACGAGCCCGGGCTCTGCCGCTGCGGGACTACGTTCCCCTGCTCGAGGGAACCCGGGTCGCGACCTCGGGCCGCAAGGCCTGCAAGGGCCAGTTCACGAAGGCCGAGATCGACGACGATCTCACCTACACCGTGCTCGCACTCACCCTGGTCGAAGAGCACGGCTGCGACTTCCAGACCGAGGACGTCGCCCGAGCCTGGATGACCTCGCTTCCCGGCGGCAACACCTTCACGGCCGAGCGCGCCGCCTACAGCACCCTGCTCGAGAAGGCGAAACTCGGTTTCGTCTTCGGGCGCGAGCCGGGATTCGATCTCGCCGAGTGTTCGCAGAATCCCTACAACGAATGGATCGGAGCGCAGATCCGCGCCGACCTCTACGGTTGGGTCTGTCCGGGAGAACCTGCGCTCGCGGCCGACCTGGCGCGCCGAGACGGAGCCCTCTCCCACCGCGGCGACGGCCTGGAGAGCGCCGCCTTCCTGGCCGCCATGATCGCCGCCATCCCGGTCACCGACACCCTCTCCCAGGCTTTCGATCGAGCCCTGGGGCTCGTCTCAGGGAAGTCGGGCGTCGCGCAGGCCGCGTCGTTCGCTCGCTCGATCGTCGGCTCGGCCGACGCCGTCGACCGACTGCACCAACGCTACGCCAAGCTGCCGGCCGTTCACGCCCTCAACAATCTCTCTGTCGTCGTGTGGGCCGTCCTCGCTCATCCACGGGACTTCAGCGCCGCCGTCGGTGAAGCTGTCAGCGCGGGTTGGGACACCGACTGCAACGGCGCCACGGTCGGAGGCATGCTGGGCCTGGCGGGCGTCGAGATCCCCCGCCACTGGACCGAGCCGTGGAACGGCAGCGTGACCACCGGGCTCGTCGGCGGCGGCGTGGTGTCCATCGACGAACTCAGCACCCGGACCCTGGCGGCCGCCGAGAAGGTTCGACGCAGCGCTGCACGCCGACAAAGAACCGCTGCGAACTGAGGGCGGCACGGCGTGCCCCCTGAGGGAGAGACTCGCCGAGCGCGCAGCCACGGTCGCCTAGCCGCCGTCGGATTCGAGAACCTTGATCCGGATGTTCCTGAAGCGAACCTCGTCGCCATGGTCCTGGAGGACGATGTGGCCCGACGGCTGGCGGCCGTAGCCCTCCCACGCGGCGAACTTGCTCGCTGCCACGAGTGCTTCCCATTCCTCGTCGCCGAGGGTGTACTCGACCACCTTCTCGCCGTTCAGCCAGTGCTCGACGTGACTCCCCTGGACGATCAGCCGCGTCTCGTTGAACTCTCCGGCAGGGCGGCTGAGGTCGGCTGAGGGCGCATGCAGGGCGTAGTTCGAGGCGGTGGAGGTCTCGGGTCGGGCGCCGTCTCGATGACCGGCGTTGTCGAGAATCTGATACTCCGGGCCGGTGTGGTACGAACTGCCCCCGTCCTCCGTCACGCGGAACATGATTCCACTGTTGCCGCCTTCCGAAACCGCCCACTCGAGCCTCAGCTCGAAGTCGGTGTACGGATCGATCGTCATCAGATCGGATCGCGGCGCCTCGCCTTCCGGCGGAGCGAAGTGCAGGATCCCTCCGTGCGCCATCCAACCGGCAGGCAGACCGTCCATGCCGTAGCCGCGCCAGCCCGAAAGAGATTCACCGTCGAAAAGCGGCTGGAAGCCTTCCTCCACTTCCGAAGCCTCGACGCCCGTCGATGCCACCTCGACATTCTCGACATCCGTCTCCACTGCGGGCTCGGCGTCTCCGCCGCCCCCACAGGCCGTCAGCGTCACCGACGTAGTCAGCAAGGCAAGCACGATTCCATTCGCTCTCATTCGAAGACCCTCCCGAAGGTTGGCGCCATCCTAACCGACCTCACCGCGGGCTACCTCCGCGTCGAGGCCCGGGTCGCGGCAAAAGCCATCGAAGGCTACTCGTAACGCAGGGCGCTGACCGGAGCAACCTGGGAAGCCCGACGCGCCGGCAACCAACTGGCCAGGAAGCAGACCCCGGCCAGAAGGAGCGAAACCGCCACGAACACGACCGGATCGAGCGGACTCGTCTCGAACAACAGGGCCTGGAGACGCCTCGTCAGGACGACGGCGCCGACCACGCCGATCGCGGTCCCGGCAAGCGCCAGCCACGCGGCCTCCCGCAGAACCATCCCGCGGATGTCCGACGTGTGGGCGCCGATCGCCATGCGGATCGCGATCTCTCGCCGCCGCTGGGCGACGACGAAGGAGATCACTCCGTAGAGTCCGACGGAGCCGAGCAGGAGTGCGAACCCGGCAGCCACGATCAGCAGGAACATCACGAAGGCTCGCGACGCGCGCGCATCCGCGACGAGGTCATCGAGCCCCTGGAGGTCGGCGATCGGCAGGGAGGGATCGATCGACCGGACTGCTCGACGCACGGCGTCAGCCAGATTCGCCGTCGACGGCCCTCGAACCACGAAGCTCAACTCGCTCGGGACGTCGACCTCTTCCTGGCCGTCAGGGAGGGCCATCGAGTAGTACACCACTTCCGGCGGCTTCTGATCCAACTGTTCCTCGTACACATCGTCGACCACCCCGACGACGCGGAACCACGGCTCGCCCTCCTCGGGGCGACCGCCGTTGTTCAACCCCTTGCCCAGGGCACTCTGGCCGGGCCATCGTGTACTGGCGAGGGTCTTCGATACGACGACCGAGTATCGGGCCTCGGCCTCGTCCGACTCGCCCAGCGTTCGTCCCTCCACCAGCCGAATCCCCATGGTTTGGAAGTACTGCGGTGAAACCTGTTTGTAACGGAACACCAGCGGCAGCGGACGTTCGACTTCTTCGGCTCCCTCCAGGACATGACCCGATCCGTTGATGCCCCCGCTCAGGGGCAGCTCATCGGTGACCGCCACCGCGGTGACGCCCGGCAGCGCCTTCAAGCCATCGATCATCCGGTGCTGGAATCCGAGCCGCGAGGAGGGTTCCGGATAGTCGCGCTCGGGAAGCTCGAGTCGAAACGTCAGGGTGCCGTCGGGATCGAAGCCCGGGTTCAGGTCGTGCAGCCTCTGAAACGATCGCACGGCCAACCCGGAGCCGATCAGCAGGGTCAGCGCCAGCGCGATCTGGGCGACCACGAGAGCCTGCCGCACACGGTTGCGATGACGGCTCGCGCTCGCTCCGCGCGCTCCCTGCGTCAAGTTCGAGGAGCCCGCCATGGCCGCCGCCCGCAGCGCCGGCACGACCCCGAACAACAATCCCACGACGACCGACAGGACGAGCGCGAACAACACCACCAGGCCGTCGACGCTGACCTGTTGGATGCGAGGGAGATCCTGCGGTCCGTAGCGCACCAGCAAACGCACCGCGACCGCGGCGAGCGGCAGCGCGATGATCCCGCCGGACAGGCCCAGAAGCAGGCTCTCGATCATCGTCGAACCCATCACCCAGGCGCGGCTCTCTCCGAGGGCGAACCGAATCGCGACCTCGCGGTGCCGGCCCTCCGTTCGGGCGAGGAAGAGGTTGGCCACGTTGGCGCAGGCGATCAGCAGCAGAAAGCCGACGGCTCCGAGGACGATCCACAGGGCGGCCCGGATGTCCCCCACCAGGAACTCACGCGCTGGTTTGATCAGGGGCGCGAAGTCGGCGTCGGACAGCACTCTGGCGGCGCCCTGGGTGAATCGTTCCTCGAGAGTCGAAAGCAACCCTCGGAACTCGGCATCGACCGACTCGAGATCGGAACCGTCGGCGATCCGACCCATCGCCAGGAGGCTGAAGTTGCCCAACGGTGCGTTCTCCTCATCCAGCGGCTCCGGTTGCCACAATTGAGTCAAACGATTCGGGAAGGCAAAGCCGGCCGGCATGACTCCGACGATCTCCGAGGATTCGCCGTTGACCTGGACGATCTTCCCCAGAATGCCCGGATCGGCGGCGAACCTTCCGCGCCACAGGGAGTCGCCGATGATGACGACCTTCGCCGCTCCAGGCACACTGTCATCGGGATTGAAGCGACGTCCCATCGTCGGGGTGGTCCGTAGCACGTCGAAGAACGACGAACTCACGTTCGAGGACTTGAGGCGCTGGGGATTCTCCGCATCGGTGAAGCTGGCCTGGCCGTCATCGAAGACCGTCACCGATTCCAGCGCCCGACTCTCCTTGCGGTAGAGGTGGTAGAGCGCCTCGGAAATCGGCATCTCTTCCAGTCCCGGCAAGCCCGGAGCGGTGTGATTGATCACCACCAGGCGCTGCGACTCGGGGAACGGCAGCGGCCGCAGCAGGACGCCGTTGACGATCGAGAAGATCGCGATATTGGCGCCGATCCCGATCGCCAGGGTCAGGAGCGAGAGCAGCGTGAAACCGGGGCTCGACGCGAACCGGCGAAGTGCGACTCGAATGGCAGTCTTCAACATCATGAGATTCGATTCCCCCACCAGGACTACGCTTCAACTCCGCAGAAGTTCCCGCCTACCGCCGACTCATCGATCGGGCAGGGCGAAGGCCACCAGCGAGTCGCCGAGGCGAGTCCCGGCGCGGGCGTGCCCGCCGGCCGCGATGACGACGAACTGACGACCACCGCGGAGTCGGTAGGTCATGGGAGTGGCCTGGGGGCCCGCCGGCACCCTCCCCCTCCACAGTTCCTCGCCCGAGAGCAGGTCGAAGGCTCGCAGGTAGTCGTCCATGGCGGCGCCGATGAAGACCAGACCGCCGCCGGTGACGATCGGCCCCCCGATGTTCGGCGTGCCCCAGCGACCGATCGCCAGCGGCAGCGGGGAGATGTCGCGGATCGTTCCGAGCGGGACCTGCCAGAGAAGGGTTCCTGCCTCGAGATCGACCGCCGACAGCGTGCCCCACGGGGCCGGAGTGCACGGAATCCCCAGCCCCGACACGAGCATCTCCCGGCGAATTCCATACGGCGTCCCTCGTTGACGTCCGAACTCGACGTTCGGTTCCATCCGGGCCACCTCATCGAAGTCGTCGCGAGGAATCATCTTCACCGACCAGGCCAGGTTCATGGCATTGCCCACCGCCCACCGCCGTCCCGGGTCGATGGCGATACCACCCCAGTTCGAGCCGCCGGCGTTGCCGGGGAACATGAGCGTGCCCTCGAGACTCGGAGGCGTGTAGATCCCCTCCCATCGAAGGCTCTCCAGCTTCTCCCTGCAGCCCGAACGGTCGAAGGGCGTCAGGCCGAAAGCCTGCGAGGGGTCGAGTTCGTGGCGCGCGATCGGCGGCGGTTTGACCGGAAAGGGCTGCGTCGCCGAAGTGATCTCACCCGGGACGTCTGTCTGCGGCACCGGTCGTTCTTCTACTTCGAAGATCGGCGTGCCGTCGCGCCGGTCGAGGACGAACAGGATCCCCATCTTCGTCGGCTGGACCAGGGCGGGGATCGTCGTTCCTTCGACCTGCAGGTCCACCAGACTGGGCTGGGCGGGAACGTCGAAGTCCCAGAGGTCGTGATGAACGGTCTGGAACGACCAGACCACCCGACCCGTTGCCCCGTCGAGAGCCACGACCGAGGAGGAGTAGAAGTCACTGCCGTTGCGATCCGCGGCCCAATAGTCGGGGCTGGTGTTGCCGGTGGGCAGATAGACCAGGCCGAGTTCCTCATCGACCGAGATCGTCGACCAGACGTTGGCCGTTCCAGGACTCCACAGGTCGGCCGTCTCCGAACGTCGCCTCCGACTCGTCCGCCGCACCGGCAGGCAGGGACTCCCAGGCCCACACCCGATCGCCGGTCGTCACGTCGTAGGCCCGAACCACGCCACTCGGTGCATCGATGCGCGTGTTGTCGCCGACCGCAGACCCGACGATCGCCAGGTCACCGAAGATCGCCGGCGGCGAAGTCACGTGGTACTCCCCGGGGTAGGCGACCTCTCCGACTCCGACTCTCAGATCCACCTCACCGTTCGACCCAAAGCCCTCGCACAGGCGCGCCATCGTCGAAGTCGACAGCCAGCAGTCGGCTGTCGTTCGTCGCGGTCAATATCCGCTGATCACAGCGAGTGCCGGTTTGTTCTTCGACTTCCAGACAGCAACGCCGCGACAGACATACTGGTTCGAGTACTCAATCGTCGGATCGAGCTGCGGATCGAACTCCCAGAGGGTCGTCCCGCTGGCTGGCTCCAGGGCGCGACCCGATTGATGGGGTGTGCAGACGATCAGCTTGTCATCGACAAGGAGAGGAGTCAGTTGGAAGGCCGTGCTCCGCGACGTATCCGTTTCGCCGGTATGAAACGTCCAGGCGATCTCCAGATCGTCGACGTTCTCGGGCGTGATCTGGGTCAACGGCGAGTAGCGCGATCCACCAGGGTCCGAGGCGTAGGACCGCCAATCCGACACCGGCCCTGAGTCATCGATGGGAACCGGGCTTCCACACGCCATGAGAGCCATCAGCGCCGAGCTCAGCGCTACCAGCTGGCCCGCCGATCGTCCGTTCATGAAGCTCTATCTACGGAAGGGAGTGAGCGGACTCGACCGCGATTTCACTGCCGGCTGTCAGCGCCGCCTCACCACTCGCCGTCGTTGGCCATCGACTCCCAGGGTTCCTGGATCGGCAGGGCGTCGCCCTTCTGGAGCAGTTCGACCGAAATGCCGTCCGGTGAGCGGATGAAAGCCATTCGCCCGTCTCGAGGCGGGCGACGGATCGTCACGCCACCATCTCGCAGGGTCTGGCAGGTGGCGTAGATGTCATCGACTTCGAAGGCCAGGTGTCCGAAGTTGCGACCGCCGGAGTAGGTCTCGGGATCCCAGTTGTAGGTCAGCTCCAGCAGCGGAGCCTGCCGATTGAGCCCGGCGTCTTCATCCTCGGGAGCCGCCAGGAAGATCAGCGTGAATCGTCCGGCCTCGCTCTCGTAGCGGCGGACCTCGACCATGCCCAGGTTCCGGCAGTAGAAATCGAGCGATTCATCGACGCCGCGAACTCTCACCATCGTGTGGAGATAGCGCATCAGTCTCCACCCCGGTCCGATTCGATCGCGCGCAGCAGTCGGCTCTCCGGACGTTCCCAGCCATCGGCCCCGAAGAAGCGGCCGACCTCGACATCGCCGCGATAGATGATCGCGGTCGGCAGCGAAACGACTTCGTACTTCTTGACCACGGGCCCCTGCCAGGGGTTGGATTCGAGACCGATGTAGTCGAACTCGATTCCGCTGCCGGCCAGTTCCTCCTCGACCCGCATGCCGCGCGGAAGATAGACGCTGCAGACGTGACACCACGAGCCGAAGACCACCTGGACCCGGTACCCCGGTCCGACGCTCCGCAGCGTCTCCAGCATGGCTGCGTCGGGGGTGTACGCGTCGGCCCTGCTCCGATACTCCGGAGAGTGCTCGAAGAGCGCAGCGCCAGTTCGGCGACCCCAACCACCGGTGGCTTGGCCCTGACTTCGCGCGCGTCTCCATGGTTGAAGACGATGCCGTCGTCGCCGATCGTGAAGTTGCCAAGGCTTTCCAGCTCATCGCCGCGCTGCAACTCAATGGAGCCGTTCGGACTGCGGGCTGAGTCGCAAGGAGGGGAACGGCCTGGACTCGCTGCGTTCGAGCATGAAGCAAGACCGGCGAGGGCAGCTTCATCGGAGACCACCAGGACGGCGCTCAGCTGCTGCGACTGGAAGATCCGCGCGGACCGGATCGATCTCACCACCAACGTCCAACTGGTACGTGCCGGCCGGTTCGAAGGCGCTACGAAGCCCTGTGCCAAAGAAGGCCGGACCTGGCGGTCAAGATCACGAGGACAGGAACACGAGACAGGAAAGTATTTCGCATCGAAGTTCTCCAGGATTCACGCCACAGGGACCGACCCGGTCATTCTAGCTCTGTCCGGGCAGCGGGCTGCGATACAGCTGAACGTAGAGGTTTCAACGCCGCGAGGAAGGCCGGCAAGAGCCAGCAGGTCGGCAATCAGGGCGGCCGTCACGGTCACCAGCATTCCCATCCCGAAGCGACGGGTCACCGGGAAGGAGCTGGCAATCAGTACCGAGTATCCGACCGCCAGCAGCAGGGAGGTCGCCAGGATCGCCTGTCCCGTTCCCGACACGGTTCTTCGGAGAGCGCCTCGATAGATCTGATCCAGATCGGTCCCGGCCTCCCCGGTCAGCTCCTCGCGGAAACGCACCATGAAGTGGATGGTGTCGTCGACCGCCAGACCGAGGGCCACGGAGAAGACGATCACCGTGGGCACCTGGAGATCGATCCCGGCGGCCCCCATCCACGCCAACGTCATCAGCAGCGGCAGGGCGTTCGGAATCATCGTCAGCAGTGCGGCCTTCAGGGAACGAAGCACCAGACTCATCAGGGCGAAGATGAACACGAAGGCGACCGCGAAGGAGCGCAGCATGTCGGAGATCAGGCGATCGACGGCGCCGCTCGCCACCGGCCCGTCGCCACTCAGACTCGCCGACAGCCGCAACGATTCGAGCCGACCGGCATCCTCGGACAAGCGGCGGCGAATCGCCCCGGCGTGCTCCGCCAGCCCGGTCGAGCCGACATCACCGGTGGATGCCGAGATCCGCAGCAGACGCTCATCGAAAGAGAGAAGTCGACCCAGCGCCGTTCGCCCCTGATCCGACGACTCGAAGAGCGACAGCAGCAGCCGAGATTCTTCGCTCGTCTCCGGCAGCCTTCGCCACTGCGGATCCCCGCCGTGGAGCGCTGAGTTCGCCTCCTTCAGGAGATCGAGGAACGAAATGGCTCCCGACATCCCGGGGCGCCCTGCCATGAAAGTCTGCAGTTCGGCGAGATAGCTCAACGACTCCGGTGACAGCAGATCCTTCGGATCCTGCCATTCGACGAGGATCGAGAACGGCACGATTCCGGGGAAGCTCTCCTCCATCAGGCCGTTTGCGATCACGACCGGATCGTCGGGCGGAAAGGACTCGAACAGGTAGCTCTCGGCCTCGACGCGGCCCGCCAACCAGACACAACCCACCGTCAACACGATCGTCCCGGCGATCACATACCAGCGATGGTCGTAGGTCCAGTCGGAGAATCGAAGCGCGAGCCGATGCTGATAGGCGTCGACCCGTTCGGCGGAGCCGGACAGGGGCGGCTTCAGTCGATCGAAGAGCAACGGCACCAGCAGGATGGTCACGCCATACGCCACCATCACTCCGACGCCCGCCAGCAGACCGAATCGCTGCAGGATGTCGAGCCGCCCGACGGCCAGGCTGATGAACCCCACGGCGGTCGTGACACTGGTGAAGAGGCAGGCGACTCCGAGATGGCGAATGGACACCCGCAGCGCTTCCCTCTTGGGTCTTCCCGCTTCGAGTTCCTGCCGATAGCGAGCGACCACGTGGATCGCGTCCGAGACTCCGATCACGAAGAGCAGCGTCGGCAGCACGTTGTTCAGGATGTCGATCGACTGATGCGTCGCTCCCAACAGACCGGCCATCAGGACCAGGGAGACCACCACCGCCAGCAGAGGCACGAGAACCGATCGGAGGTCCCGGAACAGCACCCAGAGAACCGCGAAGAAGGCAGCGATACAGAGCGGCAGGAAGACCTTCTGATCGCCGATCAGGCGTTCGACCAGGAAAACCCTGGCGAGGGGAATCCCAAGCAGGGAAGCGTCCATACCCTCGGGAGGGGAGGCGTCGTCCACGACCGCACGAACCGCCGCGACGACCGGCGCGAGATCGGCGAAGCCGACGCGGTCCGAGTCCAGGGACACGTTCACCAGGGCGGCCCTGCCGTCGGCCGAAACGAGCCGATCGACGACGAGGGGCTGCTGGCGGATCGCCGTCAGCAGGGACCGGCCGGAAGAGCCTTCGCCCGAGCCCACCAGGGGTTGCAGTCCGAAGCCACCCGGTCGAACGACCAGCGCCGAAGTCAGATCGTCGACGCCAGCCACTCCGGCGGTAGCCTCGAGCCGCCCGTGGAGTTCTCTCAGGTAGTTCAGCCCGCTCTCCTCCAGCAGGCCGGGGCCCCGAACCAGGATCAGCAGCGTGGCATCGTCACGGCCGAAGACCGCATGCGACCTCTCCAGTCTCAGATACTCGGGGTCATCGCTGACGAAGAGCTTCTGCGGCGAGAAATCGAAGCTCAGAAGCCGGGCGTTCCAGGCGCCGAGGGCGAGCAGGACTCCGAGCCCGACGAGCACCGGAGCACGCAATCGGAACAACCAACGGATGGCGACGTCGATCCACACGGTGGCGCAAAATACCACCCTGGGGAGTGCCGCGATTCCCAGCCACGACTCCAGGTCAGCCAAGGAACCGTCGAGGGGGCTCGTGGGGTCCTCACGGCGCGCCGGCGAACCCCCTTCGCCAGGCTCCGAAAGCGGCGCCGATGGGGACTCCAGGACACACCTGTCCTCAAGATGGGACAGTCTCGCACCCTTCCAGGAGCGATTCGCCGCGAAATGTAAAGCCAGAGCCTTCGAACCTTTACATCGCCCGGGATGTCCCTCGTCGTCGTCCTTCGGTCTTTTCAGAAGGAGACGTCCAACCCCTTTTATTTCAATCGACTACAAATCATTGAACCCTCCCCGGATGGTGCTGGCATCCTTTTCGCACTACCACCCCTGCGAACAGCCGGGGGGACCCATGAACCAAGCCCAGACGATCGAAGCCGTCAGACCCGTCGCGCCGCCGCAGAGCGAGATCGACGAAAAGCGTGCCCAGGACATCGAAACCGTCCGCAAGATGGCCAAGGGCGATCGCGACGCGCTCAGCGACCTGTACACCCGCTACGCCTCATCCCTTCTGGGACTGGCGATCCAGATCCTCCACGACCGCGACGAGGCCGAAGAGGTTCTCCAGGAAGTCCTGATGCAGGCCTGGCGCCAGGCGGATCGATACGATTCACGCCGAGCTTCGGTTCGCACCTGGCTGGCCCTGATGACGCGGTCCCGTGCCATCGATCGCCGCCGCCTCAACGGAACGCGGGCCCGAACCGTCCAGAACGCCCAACGCTCCGGTTCCATCCCCACCGAGGTCGGCCCCGAGGGTGGAGAGAACGTCTGGCTCGGCCAGATTCGCAAGCGACTTCGGGAAGAACTCCAGAGGATCCCCGACGCGCAGCGTCAGATCATCGAGTTGCTGTACTTCGGCGGCATGACGCAGCTCCAGGTCTCCGAACAGATGAAGGTGCCGCTGGGAACCGTCAAGACCAGGACCCTGCTGGGGATGCAGAAACTCCGTCGTGCCCTCGGTCCGGAACTCTGCAACTTCAGCTAGCGGTTCGGTCTCATCTTCAGGGGACAGAGCCGTCCGCTCGAGGTGACGATCCGTGAAACGGTCGATCTCCGGGTTTCTGAACCGATCCAGACATCCGGATCGTACGGCCTCCGACCTCCCCGGGCTCAGAAGTAGACCTGGTAGGCCCCCCACACCGTCAGCGGAACGCTGCCGAACTCGCTTCCCGGTTCGAACTCTTCGCCCTCGCCTTCGAGCCTTCCACGACCTGCGCCGAGGATGACGCCGAACTGAACCGACGAATTCTCCGAGGTCGACCAGTTGCCGGTCGGCTGGAAGAGGACCGAGTCGTCTCCCAGGTTCGCCAGCACCGCCATCGAGAAGGTCAATAGCGGCCGGAACTGCCACCCTGTCGAGATCCCCAGATAGGCGACTCCGACCGAAGTGATCTCGCCCCGCCGAACGCGATCGGACTCGGAGAGCCGACGGTAGTCAGCCGGATCGCTGCTGCCGAAACCGTTGTAGTGGACTTCACCGAAGAGGCTCCAGGTCGGCGTCAGTTGTCGATCGAGTCCCGCCGTCACGCGCGTGAACCGGCTGCGTCCGATCTGCCCGTCTGCCGGGTCCCCGGAGTCCGTCGCCAGGACTTCTGCGCGGTAGCCGGTTCCTCCCAGATCCGCGGTCACGAAGCCTCCCAGGACGTTGTCACCGTGGAAGCGACCCAGCATCGGACCGAAGTCGAACGACCCGCGATTGAAGCGGGCCAGGGAGCCGAGGCTGGAATCGTCCCCCCACTCTTCTCCCTGTTGTGCGAACAGGGTATCGACTTCGGAGAAATCGCCCAGGCTCTCGACCCAACGGATCGCGTCGACGCCCGGCTTGTAGGTCCGATCGATTCGCTCCGGAGCGAACGGTCCGAAGAGGTCGAGGGCCGGCCAGAAGTAGTTGACGCCCCAGGTCACGGCCTGGCGGCCGACCGTCACCGTCGAGCTCTCTCCCTGCCACCGAAGATTGACCCGGTCGATCAGGGCCACGGCCACCAGGTCTTCGTTCTCGACCAGGGTGGTCTCGAGATCGAAGTAGCGGGGAGTCGTGCCCACCACCAGCGAGGACCCGAAGGGATCGAGCCCCGGCGAACGCCCTTCGATGACCGCATGGGCTTCGAAGCGCCAGTTGCCGGCGAAGTAGGAAGTCACACGCCCCTCAGGGCGAAGGTTTCGGTGTCGTCACGAACGAGGGGAACCTCCTCGAGAAACAAGAAGGGATAGAGACGGAAGTCGCCACCCCACTCGGTATCGCCGCCGTCGGCGTGGAGAGCCGGTGGAAACAGCAGCCGAACAAGAAGAAGGGCAAGGCCGAGAGCTTCGCGACCCCGCGCGCTAGCTGTCCTTGCGAAGATCACTCTCGACCTGCCCATCGACGAGACGAACGACTCGACGCGCCCGATCCATGACCCGTGGATCGTGGGTCGAGAAGATGAAGGTCACGCCCTGATCGCGATTGAGCTTCTCCATCATGTCGAGCAGCCGATCGGCGGTCTCGGAATCGACATTGGCGGTCGGCTCGTCGGCGAGCACGACCGCCGGACCCGATGCGATGGCCCTGGCGATGGCGACCCGCTGCTGTTGTCCTCCCGACAGTTCCGCCGGCCTGCGATGCTCCATGCCCTCGAGGCCGACCTCGGCGAGAAGCGCCATGACCCGCTTCTGGCGCGTGGCTTCATCGACGCCCTGAACGGCCATCACGATCTCGGCGTTCTCGAAGGCGCTCAGAACCGGCAGGAGATTGTAGGCCTGGAACACGAAGCCGATGCGATCGCGTCGAACTCGACTGCGCTCCTTGCGGTCGAGTTCCGCCAGGTTGACGCCGTCGAGCCACACTTCGCCCGACGTCGGCGAGTCGAGAGCGCCGATCATGTTCAGGGCCGTGGTCTTGCCCGACCCCGACGGACCGCAAAGCGCCGTGAACTCACCACGCTCCACCTCGAGATCGAGCCCGCGCAGGGCCTGGACCTCCAACTCTCCCTGGCGATAGATCTTCGTCACCCCCACCAGTCGGACGACGGTCGCGTTCTTTTCCTGGGTCATCGGCTCCTCACACGAGACGAATGGTTTCGACCGGATCGGCACGTCCCGCTCTCCATGCCGGATAGATTCCCGACAGCAGGACCGCGATCAGGGTCGCGATCGCGATGATCACGGCGTTGATCGGGTAGATCCCGACCTTCATGACCGTCGGCATCGCCACTCCGGCGATCTCGATCGACTCGCTCTCCGCGATCAGGGAAGTGATGTCGATGCCGGTATTCGACAGGTAGAGATAGGGGCCGACCGTCACCACCGCAGCGAGAACGAGTCCCACCAGCCCCATCCACAGACTCTCGATCATCACCAGTCGGAAGAGCTGGCCGGGCGAGAAGCCGAGCGCGACCATGATGCCGAACTCACGCATCCGTTCCATCACGCTGACGAAGAGCGTGTTGAAGATCCCCGCCGCCACCAGCAGGGCGATGATGATCTCCATGAACCGGCTCGCTCCCACTTTCATGGCGATGAAGCCGGCGAGTTCGGGGTTCGCCGAGTGCCAGGGCAGAGCATCCATCTCGTCGGGGAGTCCCGCGCCGAGCCTCGCAGCCACAGCGTCACTTCTGCGCTGATCGGAGACGAAAGCGGCAACCTGAACCGCCTCGTCGGGGCCGTAGCCCAGCACCTCGCGGACCGAGTCGATCGGCAGGAGACACAGGCCGTTGTCGATCGAGGGCGAGCCGGTTCTCATCAGCCCCGACACTCGTGCCAGTCCGCTGACGATCTCGCCGTGCTTGTCGGTCATCGTGTAGACCACCCGATCTCCCATCTCGACCCCGAGGTTCTTCGCCAGGCGAGCGCCGAGAATGATGCCGCCGTCGCGACCGGTCGCGAAGGGCTGCCCCTCGACGATGCCCTCGAGGATCGACAGCGTCTCCTCGTCTTCGACCGTCGGGTCGAATGCGATGAAGCCGGCGCCATAACTCTGCCTGGCGGTATTCAGCATGCCGAAGCCGCTGATCCTCTCGACCGCACGCACGACGTCCTTGTCGGCCATCGCCCGCTGTCGCAGCTCGGCCGTCCCGGTCGCCGTCTTGGTGAGCATGGGATTGTCGACGTAGTCGGCGTGCTGGAGCGTGACGTGGCCGCCTCCCATGCGCGCCGCCAGTTGGATCATGTCTTCCCAGTTGCGGTCCTGGAGGGCCGTGAAGAGGACCGCCAGGAAAACGCCGAAGACGATCGACGAAAGCGTCAGGATCGTGCGGCGCCGGTTGCGCCACAGGTTGCGCCAGGCCATGGTCGCCAGACGCGGTTTCGAAACAGGAGCGTGTTCAGCCATCGCGCCTCCCTAGAGATACCTCATCGCATCGACCGGCGCGATCGTGGCGGCCTTGAAGGCGGGATAGAGGACCGCCGCGAAGACGATCACCAGCAGCACCAGGATCGGCCCCGCGTAGGTCAGCGGAGTCACCAGCGCGTACATCACAGAAGACATCGCCAACCCCATCACGGGGGCCCCGGCGAGGGATCCCATGTCGATGCCGAACCGGATCAGGTACCAGAGGCCCGGAATGCTCAGCAGCACCCCGGCGGCCAGCGCCAGAGCGGTCTGGATCCCGCTCTCCAGGAAGATCATCGCCATCACCTGGCGCGGTTCGACGCCGAGCGCCTTGAGCACGCCGAACTCGCGAATGCGCTCGAAAACGGCCATCAGCATCGCGTTCAGGATGAGGATGCCGATCGCGATGTAGACCACGAAGAAGACGATCTGGATCGCCGCCCGCGCCGAATCGAGGTACGAAGCGATGGTCGGCAGCAGTTCCCTCCAGGAACGGGCGTCGGCGCCCGACGCGATCTCTCTCAACTCGGCGGCGGCTGCCTCGAGCCCCACTTCTCGGGGCGGCGGACGAGGATCTGATGGACCCCCTCGTCCATGGTGAAGAAGGCGCGGAAGGTCGCCTCCGGCATGAAGATCGCCGAGCGATCGGTGGCCTCGCTGATCCCGGCGAGAATGCCTCGCACCCGGAACAGGTCGTTGGCCATCGATCCGTCGGCGGCCTGGGCGAGGGCGATCAACTCGTCGCCGGGACCGACATCGAGGGTCTTCGCGATCCGTCGCCCCAGCACGACGCCCATCGGATCGTCGGCGCTCAGCCACTCGCCGGCGGCGACGTGCTGTGAAATCTCGACGACCTCGGGGTCCCGGACGAGGTCGACGCCCCTCAGCGAGGCTCCGGCCGAGGTCCCCTCTCCGGCTACCAGTCCTCCTCCGAGCAGGCGAGCCGACGAGGCGTAGCCGCGCTCATCGAGCGCCGCCATGATCCTGTCCGCACCCTCGATGGTGTTGTAGATCGACGGATCGTCCCGGTAGTCGGCATGGTGGATCTGGAGATCTCCGATCTCGAGTTCCAGCATGCTGTCTTCCATGTCGCGCAGGAATCCCTCGACCAGGCCGGTGTAGAGGATCATCACCAGCAGGGCCAGCGTCATGGCGGCCACGGTCACCACCGTCCGGCGCTGGTTCCGCCACAGATTGCGCCACGCCATTTTCATCAGTTGCATGAGATGGTTGTCCTCGACCTAACGCCTCAGGGACTGCAACGAGAACATCCGTTCACCCAACTCCACGTCGAGTTCGAGGTGCTCGTAGGCCATCTCGGTGAACTCCTCGGGCTTGTCGGCCGGGACCATCCGGATCCGACTCGGGAGACGACGACCCGAGAACTCTCGGATCTCGTCGTAGACCATCGTCCTCATCAACTCGTCGCGTTCGTCGAAGAAGGTGATCCGATCGACGATCTGGTCTTCGGCCCGGATCCGGATGAGGACCTTCCCCCAGACCACCGGCGCGGTCGGATGCGGCCGGCAGTCGATCGTCCAATGCCCGACGCCGGGCGAATCCGGCAGCGACTCGAACTCACAGAGGTAGTCACGATCGAAGCGTGAATCGGCGATCAGGTCGTCGTTCGTGAAGTGGGACCCCATCCACGAAGCCGACATCATCGAAGACGGCACCCGAATCGTGCGATCGACCTTCGGCAGATAGTTCCAGATCTCGTTCTCGACCTTGAGGGTCGCCGTGCCGGCCTCCTTCTGCGGAGAAAGAATTCGAACGAGGGAATGCTCGGTTCCCTTCGACCAGCTCTCCATCCTGAGCTCACGCTCCCATCGATCGGTCTTCACCCTCATCGTGAGTTCGGCATGGCTCGAAGTGCCTCGCATCAGGTCGTCGGTCCGACTGAGGAGATCCTCGACCGTCGGCCCCTCTGCCATGACCGGAGCCATCGTCAACACGACCAGCAGCGAGGAGACCCACCCGACCCGCCGACCCCGCCACTCATTCGACATGCGCAAGTTCTCGCTCCTTCCCGGTCGATACACAGGGCGCTGCCAGGCCTCCCACCAGCCAATCGGTCAGTGTTCTCGCGAACGCCTCGAGCGGGACGCCCAAGCGCGTGTCGTCATCGACGAAAAAGCCGGACGCCATCATCAGGCCGAGAAGAACGCGAGCCCGGAGTCGAACTTCCTCGGGCCGCAGGCGATCGCCGACGACTCCCGAGAGGAGATCCGCCAGGAACTGCGTCTGCATCTCGAGTCCGCCCTGCCGGAACTCGGGATCCATCTCCTCCATGACGATCATCAATTCGCGATCGCCGCTCAGAAGCCTGGAGGTGAGGGGCATCTTCCTGGCCATCGTGAGCATCAGCATCAGATAGCGCGAAAGACGCTCTTCGGCGTCGATGTCGGGATCGAAGATCGGTTTCAGGAGCGAGAAATAGGCGCGCTTCTCCTCCACCACCGTGGCGATCAGCAGATCGGCCTTGGTCGCGAAGTAGAGGTAGATCGTGCCCTTCGCCACGTGGGCGCGACGGGCAACCTCCTCGACGCTGGTCTTCCGATATCCCTGCAGAATGAACAACTCCGTCGCCGCGTCGAGAATCCGGCGCGGCTTGCCGGTCTGCTCTTCGGCGACTCCCGCAAGGGCGTCGAGCATCTTCTCGAGATCTTCGTACGTCCACTCCATGACTCAATGACCAAAATAACATATTGGGTCATTCAGTCAAACGCCACCTCCGATCGATCTCCTTCGAGACCCCTCGAGGCAGCGACGACTCTCGGCGCGAAGCCGGATCTCAGAGCTGGATGGCGACCGAAACAGCCAGGAAGATGCCGGCCTGAAGCATCAGTAATACGAAGAGCGGAAGCATGAATCGCACCCACTTCTCCCACGGGATCCTGGCCAGCGACAGCATCGCCATCAACACACCGGAGGTCGGGATGAGGGTGTTCGAGAACCCGTCCCCGCAGGTGAAGGCGAACACCGCCGTCTGCCGGCCGAGCCCCAGGACGTCGGCCAGCGGCGCCATCAGGGGCATGGTCACGGCCGCCTGCCCCGATCCGGACGGGATGAAGAAGTTCAGGAGAGTCTGGAAAACGAGCATTCCCTCGGCGGCAACGTAGAGAGGGAATCGCTGCAACAGGTTGGCCGCGGCGAAGATGAAGCTGTCGAGCACCATCGCGTCTTCGAGGACCACCTGGATGCCGCGCGCGAAACCGACCACCAGCGCCGCCACGACCATGGACTCCATCCCCTTGACCAGGGCCGATGTCGTCTCGTCGACCGTCAACCGTCCGATGAAGGCTGCCGCCAGTCCCATCAGGACGAAACCGCCCGCCATCTCGGGGAGCCACCAGCCGAAGGCCTGCACCGAGTAGAGGATGAAGCCGAAGATCACGACGCAGGTGAGCAGCAGGACCACCAGGCGAGGGGTCAGGCCCTCGGACGACTCTGCGACTTCGAGTTCCCCGGAAGTAGCCTCTCCAGCCAGCAGGGAGGCCGACGGATCTCGCTTGACCTTCGCGCCGTAGCGCAGGACGTAGACCACCGAAACCGTCATCGAGCAGACGAAGAAGAGCGACCGGAATCCCAGCGCCGAGTTCAGCGGAAGCTCAGCGATCGACTGGGCGATGTTCACCGTGAACGGGTTGGTCGTCGCCGCGGCGAAGCCGACGTCGGCCGCCACCATCATGAGAGCGAGCCCATAGATGCGGTCGTAGCCCATCCGGTGCGACAGGGCCAGGAACAACGGCACCATGGGAATGAACTCTTCCCCCATCCCGAGGGTCGACCCACCCACACCGATCGCCACCATGAGGATCACGGTCAGAAGTGGCGCCGAGTGACCGAAGCGATCGTGAAGCGTCTGCAGGACGGCGGGGATCAGGCCGACCCGATCGAGGATGGCAAAGACTCCACCGATCACGAAGATGAAGAAGATGATGTCGGCGGAGGCCTCGAGGCCGCGGGGAATGGCACTCAGGAATCCCAACAGACTCGTCGGCTGTGCCTCGCCGTCGGCCGCGGCGCCACCGAGCAAGGCGCCTTTCAGCGACAGCGCCTTGGGGATCGACTCGTAGGTGCCGGCCAGGACCACGGTTCTTTCGAGCGGCCCCACCTGGCGCGTCTCGCGGGAATAGGCTCCAGACGGAACCACCCAGGTCAGCAGCGAGCAGAAGAGGACGACACCGGTCAGCAGCGCGAACACGTGTGGCATGGTCGGGACGCGGATCTTCACTCGGTCACCTCCGCTCTCGCCGCGAGAAACCGTCGTAGCACCACGACGGCGATTCAGTCACACAATGCCATGGAGGAGAGGAAGCTCGAGACCTCCTCCGCCGAGAGTGTCGCTTCGGAAAGACCCAGGTCACCATCGCGGCGGAACCAGACGCCGAGACGAGAGCGATCGTCTCCGGCACAATCGATCGACAACATCGCCATCGTTCCCGAGAGGACATCGCCGACACCGCTGAGTTCTCCACGGCGGAGACTGTACTCGACCGATGTTTCCGGTAGGTCCAGCGAACCGCTCTCCAGTTCTTCGAGCGAGCCGAATCGGAAGCCCGGGTCGATCGAGACGCCGTCCTTCTCGCGACCATCGAAGAGCGAAGCCACGTCCTCGAGTTCCCACTCGCCACGCTTGAACTCGACCAGCGAGAACACGTGCTCGCCGACCTGCTCGGCGGTCAGTCCGTCGAAGCTCGGCTGCTCGACGAGGTCGAGGATCTCGCCATCGCTGAGAACCACCAGATCGAAGAAGAACGGCACCCCGATCGCCAGTTGGCTGCGATATCCGTTGGGGATTCCGCCACCACCCAGCATTCGCTCCGCCTTGCGATCGCGAGCGTCCGGATCGGTCATCTCCTCCTGGAAGTTCTTGAGGCGGTTGAAACCCAGGTATCCGCACCCAGCGACTCCACCGACCAGCAGCAGGATCGCGAGCAGGCAACCGCAGCCGATCCACAACCACGGGGAGGACTTCTTCTCGGAGGACATCGTAGGCGAACCCTATACCAGCAACCGACCGCGGTCTCGTAGAAGCCGTGGAGCGAGATTCAGGGAACTGACTCGGCGAGGCCGCCCAGAGAGCCGTCAGCGCTCCGATCGACGCCTCCGTCGGGGTCGAGACCGGCGCCACCGGCCGGAACTCGAAGCCCTGCCCCACCGAAGCCCGTCACGGAGCGGTGGCCGAAGCGCAGGTCGAAGACGTCGACCCTCCAGCCCCCACCTTCGCGGGTTCCACGCGCCGCCGGGAACCGCGTCCAGTTCGCGAAGCCCGCCAGGCAGGGATCGCTCAGAGCGAGGCCCAGAGGGACATCCGGCGGCGCCGTCTTCGGAACGTTCTCACTCCAGCTGATCTGGGGATCGCCGAACCACGAGAACTCGCCCAGCCGGTAGCCCTCGGGCGTAGCCAGGATGATCTCGCGACGCAGCGGCGTCAGCGGCACGGGCCCGACCATGAGTTGCGACGCCTGCAGCGGATCCTGGGGAGAGACGCTTCGAACGACCCGGCTCCGGGCCATCCCCGACGCCAGAGTCATGGCGAGCACATACACCAGCGCCAGACCGAAGCAGGTTCCACGCACGGCCCTTCGAGCAGCCTGCGGCGAACGACGATCGAGGACGACGGCGAGCACGAGTCCGCCGGCCCAGAGACCTCCAGCGAGCCAGACGCCAGACCCCGTCACAGCCGCCACCGGCAACGTGGTGGCCACCGCCAGCAAGCCCCACGCACGGGGACGCGGCTCCGCTCGGCCGATGTACAGGCCGATGCCCAGGAGGAGCCACAGCCACGGATCGACGATGAACAGCGTATCGCCGTAGAACCAGCGGGAGTCGAAGGGCATCGCGAAACGAACCCCGTAGTTGTTCAGCCAGTCGAGAAGCGGGTGACTGAGAGCTGCCAGGTACACCCACGGCAGCAGCGACCGCAGCGAAGGCCGTGCCTCGACCCCGGAGCGCGGCCGCCATCGATCCCAGGCACCCAGCAGGCCGAGCCACACCAGGGGCAGGAGGAGCAGCCCCAACGGTCCGTGACTCCAACCCCTCCGCCACCACAGCGCGGCATCCGATCCACCAACGTAGGAAGCCACATCGACGTCCGGAAGGTTCGCCGCCACCACCAGGGCCACCCAGGTGAAAGCGTCTCTGCGCTCCGGCCCGGTCTTCGCCATCGCCGCTCCGACCAGGGTGTGCGTCAGGGGATCCACGCGCGCATGCTACCCCTGGCTCCCGGAAGCCGTCGCACGACGAACGCCCGCCAGGAACCAGCCGACAACAAGCCTGACCGGATCGACCGTCTCTTCCCTCGATTCGTTTTCAAACCATTCCGAAACCTCGCCACAGCCTCTATAATGAAACCCGCGCGACCCAACGAGCACGTTTCCGGTTTCCCTGCCGATTCTCATCGACGCGGTGGAGGCAGCCGGCCACCCCCTGGATCGCGTTTCACCTGCCAGCTCCGCAGGCCCTGGCCTGCCTCCCCTTCGAAAGGTTTCTCATGACCCTTCCAGGTTCCTCTTCCACAGCCAACTCCCAGGGCGTCACGCTGACCGGGGAAGATCTGACCCTGGCCGAGTTGGTGAGAGTCGCCCGCAGCGGCGCGAAGACGAGCATTTCGGACGACCCGGAGATTCGAGGCCGTATCGAGGCCTCCCTCCAGCACGTCCTCGAGTCCGCGCGAGCGGCCGAACCGGTCTACGGCATCACCACCGGCTTCGGTGGCATGGCGAACGTCGGTATCGCCCCGGAGCAGGCAGCCGAACTGCAGGCCAACCTGCTTCGCTTCACGACCGTCGGAGCGGGCGATTTCCTGCCGCGCGAGGACATCCGCGCGGCCATGGTGCTGCGGGCGAACTCCCACGTTCGAGGCGTCTCCGGCCTGCGCCCCGAGATCATCGAACGCATGGCCCGTTTCCTCAACGCCGACGCCGTGCCCCGGGTCCGCGAGTTCGGCTCGATCGGCGCCAGCGGCGACCTCTGTCCCCTGGCTCAGATCATGGGGGCGATCTGCGGACTCTCGGACCACTACACCGTCGACATGGCCGGCGAGATCGTCGACTGCCTGACCGTCCTGGAGCGCCTGGACCTCGAGCCTCTCCTTCCCGGTCCGAAGGAAGGACTCGCCATGATCAACGGCACGTCCGTCATGACGGCGACCGCCGCTCTCTGCGTTCACGACGCGAACCGTCTGGTGGCAGCCGCCATCGGACTCCACGCGCTCTACATCCAGGCTCTGCGAGGCACCAACCAGTCCTTCCATCCCTTCGTCCACGCCCACAAACCCCATCCCGGCCAGGTCCTCGCCGCCGACCTCATGCTCGGCCTGCTCGACGGCTCCCAGCTGAGCCGCGACGAACTCGACGGCAGCCACGAGGAACGGGGCGGCGCCGAACCGATCCAGGATCGCTACTCCCTGCGCTGCCTGCCGCAGTTCCTCGGTCCCGTCCTCGACGGCCTTTCGACGGTGCGCGGCCAGATCGAGATCGAAATGAATTGCGCCAACGACAATCCCCTCATCGACCCTGAAACCGGCGCCAGCTACCACGCCGGCAACTTCCTCGGTCAGTACGTGGGAGTCGGAATGGACCAGGTTCGCCAACTGATCGGCCTCACCGCCAAGCACGTCGACACCCAGATCGCCCTGCTCATGGCTCCCGAGTTCTCCAACGGCCTTCCCGCCTCGCTGGTCGGCAACCCCGACCGCCGAGTCAACATGGGCATGAAGGGACTCCAGATCTCGGCCAACTCGATCATGCCGCTGCTCACCTGGTTCGGCCATCCCCTGGCCGACCGTTTCCCGACCCACGCCGAACAGTTCAACCAGAACATCAACAGTCAGGGCTTCGGCTCGGCCAACCTCACCCGCCAGGCGATGGCCACCGCACGCCAGTACTTCGCGATCTCGATGCTGGTCGCCGTCCAGGCCGTCGACATGAGGACCTTCGAGAGAAGCGGCCACTACGACGCACGCCGCAGCCTCTCCCCTTCGTCGGTTCCGCTCTACGAAGCCGTCAGAAAGGTCGTCGACAAGCCGCCGAGCGAACAGCGGCCCTATCGATGGAACGACAACGATCAGTTCCTCGACGACCACATCGCCCGGGTCGCCGAGGACCTGGGTCGCGAAGACGGTCTGATCGCGACCGCTCTCGAACCGATCCACCAGCGCTTGTAGGTCGACCTTCCTCAGCGCCCCTTGAAGACCGGCTGGCGCTTTTCGACGAAGGCCTTCGCGGCCTCCTTGTGGTCCTCGGTCATCGACGTTCGGGTCATGTTCCAGGCCTCGAGGTCGAAGACGTCTCCGAGCGTGGCTCCGCCGGTGGCCGCGTTGAGGTTCTTCTTCATGTAGCGATACGCCACCGCCGGACCGCTCGCGAGGCGACGCGCGAGATCCATCGTCTCGTCTTCGAGATCGTCGTCGGCGAACACCCGATTGACCAGGCCGAGGGCCAGCGCGTCGTCGGCATTCAGGATCTCGGCGGTCAGATACAGTTCGCGGGCCTTCGAGGGCCCGACGATCCGCGGCAGGAAGTAGGAGCCGCCATAGTCGCCCGAGAATCCGACTCTGGCAAAGGCGGTCGTGAAGCGAGCGTTGTCGCTCGCGATCCGCAGGTCACAGGCGAGGGCCAGAGACAGTCCCGCCCCGGCCGCCGGACCCCGCATCATCGCGATCGTCGGCTTCGGCATCTCGTACAACTGGCGGGAGACCTCCATGCCGGAACGCAGGGACTGGGCCTTCTCTTCGAGGCTGGCTCCGGGGCCCACGCCACCTCCCGCCGCCATGCTCTTGACGTCGCCGCCGGCGCAGAACCCCTTGCCGGCGCCCGTCAACACGACGACCCGGACTGCCGGGTCGGTCGCCAGTCGGGGAACGACTTCGCGCAACCCGCTCATCATCTCGCCCGACAGGGCGTTGAGACTCTCCGGTCGGTTCATGGTCAGGGTGACGACTCCGTCATCGACGGACTCGATCAGATGCTTCTCACTCACGTCTCTCTCCCCTCGGTGATCGGCCTGCGGCGCGGGAACCACGATCCCGGACCATCATCCAGTTTCTCAGATCGGTGTCACGCCTGCATAGTCGACGCCCGACAGGTAGGCGGCGTCGCGCTTCCACGTCGTCAGGTCACCGGCGTGGAAGTCGGCGAGTCGGGTGTGGCCGCAGGCTCGAGCCAGGAGAGTCATGAGTTCGGTCGCCGATTCGAGGAAGCGGGCGAGACGATGAGCTGCCTCGTCGATCGGCAAGCGAGCTCGCAGATGCTCCTTCTGGGTGGCGATCCCGACCGGACAGTTGTTGGTGTGGCAGGCCCTCATCCCCAGACAACCGATCGCCTGTAGGGCTGAGTTCGACACCGCGACTCCGTCGGCGCCCAACGCCAGCGCCTTGCAGAAGTCGGCCGGCGTTCTCAGCCCGCCGGTGATGATCAACGTCACGTCCGAGCGGCCGCAGCCGTCGAGATGACGCCGCGCCCGCGCCAGGGCCGCGATCGTCGGCACCGAGATGTTGTCCCTGAAGATCAGCGGCGCGGCTCCGGTGCCGCCGCCGCGACCGTCGAGGATGATGTAGTCGACGCCGATCCGCAGGGCGGCATCGATGTCGGCTTCGATGTGCTGGGCTGAGAGCTTGAATCCGATGGGAATGCCACCGGTTTCCTCACGGACGAGATCGGCAAAATTCTTGAAGTCGTCCTCCGTATCCCAGTCGGGGAAGCGTGCCGGCGAGATCGCCGACTCGCCTTCCGGCAGGTTCCTGACCTCGGCGATCCTGCCCTTGACCTTCTCTCCAGGGAGATGCCCCCCGGTCCCGGTCTTGGCGCCCTGTCCGCCCTTGAAATGGAACGCCTGCACGCGTTTCACCTTGTCCATCGAGAAGCCGAAGCGGGCCGAGGCCAGTTCGTAGAAGTAGCGACTGCAGGCCTCCTGCTCTTCGGGCAGCATGCCGCCCTCCCCGGAGCAGATCGCACTGCCCGCCAGCTCCGCCCCCTTCGAGAGAGCGACTTTCGCCTCGAACGACAGCGCCCCGAAGCTCATGTCCGAGACGAAGATCGGAATGTCCAGGCGAAGCGGCTTCGCAGCGTTCGGTCCGATCACCAACTCCGTATCGACCGCGACCTCGTCGAGCTGAGGCAGGCGAGCCAGCTGGGCGGTGCGGAACTGCAGGTCGTCCCAGCTCGGCAACTCGGAACGCGGCACTCCCATCGCCGACACCCGGCCGTGGTGGCCGAGCTTCGTCAGACCGTTGCCCGCCAGCTCCGAGATGTAACCGGTGAAGGGTTCGAGCTTCGTGCCGTGAACGTCGGCATACGACCCCTGGTAGGCGTCGCGGTCGTAGGGCTGGGGATGGTCTCGTTCCCAGGCCGCGACCTCCTCGTCGTCGACCCACACCACGCCGTCCTCGACGATCGGAGTGAACCGTTCCAGGGCCTCGGAGTTGTTGTAGGCACTGACGCCGGTGTCGAGACGGTAGTCCCAGTCGTGGAGTCCGCAGATCAGATCATCGCCGCGCACGAAGCCATCCGACAGCAGGGCGCCGCGATGCAGACATCGCCCGTAGAGCACCGAAACCGAGTCGTCCCGCCTCACCACCACCAGATCGACATTGCCGACCCGCGCGTGCGCCGGAACGCGATCGCTGAGTTCATCCCAAACCGCTACCTGGATCTTCTTCATCGCCTCTCCCTGAATCGTTGTCGCCTTCGTCCATCCCCACCGTGAATCCGCGCCGCCCTGCAGGCCCGGATTGCCTGCGAACTCCCGAAGACGGCGGATCGAATCCCTGGTCTACCATAGACGCCAAGCGATGGAATCCTGGATCCCGGCAGCCGTGTCCGTTCTGGAAGGCTACTTCGCCCTGGGCGCGGTCTTCTCGCTGCTCTTCGTCTGGCGCGGCGTAGCTCGGATCGCACCCGAAGGTTCCGAGTTCACCCGCGGCTTCAAGGTCGTCATCCTCCCCGCAGCGGCCGCCCTCTGGCCGATTCTCGCCTGGCGCTGGTCGAGAGGGCAGCTACCGCCCGAAGAAACCTCCGCCCACCGAAGGGCGAGTCGATGATCCGGGGTCTGCGCCGCACTCAACTTCCCCTGGTGACCGCCATCGCGGCGATCACCCTGGGAGTCGGAGCGCTGGCGCTGCGGGCGCCATCGAGCGAATCCGTCCCGTCTCTACCCGCCGATCCTGAACTGGCGAACCCGCTCGCCCTTCGGGTACGGTCGCGAGCCGAACTGCGGCCTCAGGTGCTCTTCGACGAAGAGTCCCGGATCGAAGTCGTTCAAGACCCGCTGCGGGTCGCACCCGGGATGCTCCTGCTCTGCGGCGTGCGTGACTTCGAACCGGCCTGGACCGACACCGGGCGGGTCCTGCCCCTCGCAGAGATCACCGAACTGTCGCCGGTCGGAGCCCTCACCGCTCGTCGACGCGAAGTGTTCGAGCTGCCGACCGAGTGCCGGACACCCGAGACGGAGATCTTCTTCTACTCGACCGGACACGAAGAGGTGGTCGCTCGCGCCGCCCTGACTCCTCCAACGATCGAAGGCGGATCGTGACGAATCACTACCAGGCCGTCGGCTGGAACCGCCAGAAGCGCGTCTACGACCTCACCCTGGCCGGGGCGATCGCGCTCTATCTGGCCGCCTTCCTGGCGCTCGGCGCTCTCCTCCGACCTCACCTCACCGTCGAGACCCTCCTGATTCGTGCCTTCGGCACGGCGGCCTTCCTGCTGCTTCACGTCACTCTCTGTATCGGCCCCCTGGCGCGACTGGACGAGCGCTTTCTGCCGCTGCTATACAACCGTCGTCACCTGGGCGTCGCGACGTTTCTACTCGGCCTCGCTCACGGTGTCCTCGCCACCGTTCAGTTCCACGCCCTCGGCAATGTCGATCCGCTGGTGAGCCTCTTCCTCTCCAACCCCCGCTACGATTCACTGACGGAGTTCCCCTTCCAGGTCCTCGGACTCGCAGCACTGTCGATCCTCTTCCTGATGGCAGCGACCAGCCACGACTTCTGGCTGAGGATGCTCAGTGCGCCGGTGTGGAAGAGCCTGCACATGATGGTCTACGTGGCCTACGGGCTGCTGGTCCTGCACGTCGCCCTCGGGGCGCTGCAGAGCGTTCGTGACCCAGCCCTCACCGGTCTTCTGATCACCGGCGCAGTGACCGTCTTCGGTCTGCAGATCCTCGCCGGCTCGAGAGAGCGCGCCGGCGACCGCAATGAGGAGGCATCCGAGGACGGATGGATCACGATCGGAGCCGCCACCGACATCCCCGACGGTCGAGCCGTCACGGTCTCGATCGGCGGCGAGCGTGTGGCCGTTTTCCGGAACGGCGACTCGTTCTCGGCGGTCTCCAACGTCTGCAAGCATCAGAACGGGCCGCTGGGAGAGGGCAGGATCGTCGATGGATGCATCACCTGCCCCTGGCACGGCTATCAGTACCTGCCGCACAACGGTTCTTCGCCTCCCCCCTTCGACGAGACCCTTCCGACCTTCGACATCCGTCTGCGGGAGGGAAGGATCGAAGTCTTCTCCGTTCCCCATGCCCCCGGCACTCCGGTGGAGCCGGCTCGGCTGGAGGCGACATGAGCGAGTTCTACGTCGGCTACCGCGACCGCGCTCCAGCGGCAACTGCCGCGTTCGTCCGGCGAACGGTCCTGGGCCTCGGACTGCTCGCGCTTGCCGTCGCCCTGACGATCGTGGTCCGGATCCCCGACGGCGACATCGCGTTCTTCGAGTTCGGTCGGCCGCGCACCTTCGTGGGAACCGTCGTCGACCGACCGGCTCCAGGACTGGAGGTCACCCTTCCCGGCGACTCGACGGGGAAGGGCGTCACCTTTCTGCTGGCGGTCTTCGGCAAACAAGGCGCTGAACCGGCCATCGAGGGATTCATCGGTCGCCGGGTTCGCCTCGACGGAACGCTCGCCTACCGCTCCGGGGCTGCGATGCTCGAGATCGTCCCGGGCTCGATCCATCTCGACGAGGAAGGTCCTTCGGCGGCACGCCTGACGGAAGAATCCCTCGCGACGCTGACTCTGCGCGGCGAGATCGTCGGCAGCAAGTGCTGGACGGGCGTCATGAATCCCGGCCGCGGCAAGGTCCACCGGAGTTGCGCCGCACGATGTATCGCCGGCGGTGTGCCGGCTTTCCTGGTCGCTGTCGGTGACGGAGAGCGGCAACCGGTCCTTCTCACGAATCTCGACGGCGAGCCCCTGCGAGATGAGGTCCTCGACGTCGTCGGCGAAACGGTCGAGTTCAGTGGACGAGCGACCCGCCGCGGCGGCCTGTGGACTCTCGCCGTCGATCCTGCCGACCTGGACTTTGCGAGTCGGCGGCCGCCGGCCTGAACGATCTGCCGCCCCGTTCCACGGACGACGACCTAGGGGTAGTAGCCGCTCATCGTGCGGGCTTCAGCACCGGGCACCGCGACCCGCACCTCGATCGCCCTGAACTGCGACTCGTCCTTCGAACTCGTCGACTGGTAGGTCAGCAGGTAGCGCGAGCGAAGCTCTTCCTCGATCGCCTGGTAGATCCCCTTCAGCTCGGACGGATCCTCGATGAAATACGACCGGCCGCCGGTCTCGTCGGCGAGCTCGCGCAGGATCTTGCGCGACGCCTTGTCGCGAGCCATCTCGGCCAGACCGATCGCATAGATGGTCACACCCGAGCGGCGCGCCACCTCGAGGGCGGCGTCGAAGTCGAAGGTGCTGTTCTCGTCCTTACCGTCTGAGAGCAGCAACAGCGTTCGCTGGCCGCGCACACCGTCGAAGTAGGTCAGCGTGTAGACCAGGCTGTCGTACAGCGCCGTCGAACCGTTCGCGTCGAGCCCCTCGAGAGCCCGTTCGACGGCGGCGACCTCGTTGGTGAATCCCACCTCGACGTGGGGCTGGCTCTCGAAGGAGATCAGGGTGATCCGATCCCGGTCGAGGATCGACTGACGGGTGAAGGTCAGGGCGGCATCCCGCACCAGGTCGAGACTGTCCTTCATCGACGCCGACGTGTCGATCATGAGTCCAGCATGGATCGGCAGGTCACGCTGCCATTCGAAACGTCGGATCTCCTGCAGCTGACCGTCTTCGAAGACCGAAAACGCCTCCCTGCCGAGTTCGAGAATCGGCCGGTCGTCGCGATCGACCACCAGCGGATGCAGCTCCACGTACTGCACGTCGACCTCCTCGAGGAAGTCGGGCGCGTTGATGAACACGACGTCCTCGGTCGAGCTGCCGTCTTCGAGGGTCGCCACCGCACGCACATAGGCCAGCCTGGGACCACCGAGCAGAATCGTCTGGACGAAGGGCTCCTGGTAGAGGACGCCGATCCGATCCTCGTCGAGGAAGAGCTCGACGGTTGCCACCGTCTTGCCTTCGGGGACCTCGACCTGCACCCGGGCCAGGACGCTCTCCTCGTAGGTACGATCCGGGCGCGGCTCCGTGATGTGAACCCGGAAGCGTTGCCCTCCCTGGTTGAGGCGGATCTCGTCGCTCGCCACCTCCCGATCTTCCTCGAAGCCGATCACTCGCAACCGCCGCGTCGCGGGAAGGGTGCCGAGATTCAATTCGACGCTGTAGGGGGGCCGGGTCTTGGTCAGGATCGGTCGATCGTCGAGCATGAAGGTCACTTCGTCGAAGGTGCCGACGGCCTGCGTCTCGAAGCGCGTCATGCCGACGTGGATCCGACCTTCCCCAGGCGGGATCAGACGCAGCGACCGCTCCCCTCGAAGACCGGCCTCATGAGCCTCGCGCAGGAGCTTGAACATCGGCGAGTCGGGGCCGCGTCGGATCGACTTGCGCCCCTCGGCCGTGGGCACGTCGACGACCTGCTCGATCCGACCGTAGCTCGACGCGAAAACGTCTTCGACTCGAACCCGCAAGAGCGAATCGCCGGAACGCAGATAGCGCGTGAACACCAGGGGAACCACGGTCTCCTCTTCAACCACCGGCAGCTCGTAGCGGTAGCGGAAGGTCTCGAAGAGGCTGTCGTGGCGGACGATCTCGCCGTAGAGAACGAGGTGCCGGAACAGCGTGCCGTCGAATTCCCGGGCCTCGAGCAACGAGGGATCGATGGTCACCAGACCTTCGACCGCGGTGCGGTTCTGGTTGCGACCGGGGAAGTCGATCTCGAGCGCGATCTCGAACTCCGGCGCCCCCTCGGGGATCTCGGTGGTCGCCGAGGCGAACGTCTCCAACCATTCCTCCGACGGCGACTCGGGCGTCGCCAGCCCCTCGAGGAAATCGGTGTAGTGGATGTCGTTGGCGATCACCGCCATCGCGTAGGGCAGGAACTCGTCGGCGCAGAGTTCCCGCACGTTCGTCGTCGGCAGACGACCCCTGCCGCGCGCCTGCAGGGGGGCTCCGGGGAACCAGTACTTGTAGGGTCGCTTGGCGGAGGGCTTGAGCAGGATCACCACGAAACGCTCGGCCAGGACTTCGGAGCCGGCGTAGAACCAGATCTCGATCTCCTCGGTTCTCGAATAGCAGCGCGACACCTCGCGGCCGTCCGGCATCACCCAGCGGCCCGGCTCGCCGTGCGTGAGGTACAGCATCGCGCGCGCATCGTCGAACGGAATCCCATCGGGCACCGAGTCGACATGCTCCTCCCAACGGAAGCGGGTCTCGTTGAAGCGCGTCGTCGGATCGGCGTCGCGGACCTCCCAGAAGCGATCGATGAAGGCCTCGCGTCGATAGTCCTCGGTGATCGACAGGAAGTAGTCGCGCTCGGCCGGAGTGATCAGCGGGCGGACCGTCTCGAGCCAACGCTGGTGCTCGCTCGACAGCCGGAGCCAGCGGGGGTCGACGTCGTTCTCGATCTCTTCGGCCGCCTCGACCGTCTCCACGTCGCCGAGGTCGTCGACCTCGGAGGCCTTTACGACTGTTTCCCCGCTCTCCGACGGAGGCTGCCCGTGAAGGGGTAGCGACGCGCCGATCGCGAGCAGACAGGCCAGACCCGTCGTCGCAACAGCACACGGCTTCAGCAATCGAGTCAACATCTCAGGAATCGGCTCCACGACGAGCCCGGCTCGACGTCACGGCCGTCCGGGCAACCGACCCAGGGATCTTCTCAGACGGCCCGGGTCGGCCGTAGACCATGTACGAAACTGCGCCATTCCCGGACGTGATCGGCGCCTCGTACAATCGACAACACAGCAACCGTCCCAGGAAATCCATCCGAGGCCGAATCGAGCCTCGCACCGAAGACCGCTTCGCAGCCGAAAAGGAGCACCCGTGCCCTCCACGACCTTCCTTCACCCCATCGTTCTACGCGTGATCGTCATCGGCCTGACCCTGTCGCTCACGGGCGTAGCGGCCCCGGCCGAGACCGTCACCGTCTATCGGGACAGCTTCGGGATTCCCCACATCTACGCCGACACCGCCGAAGCCGGCCTGTGGGCCAGCGGCTGGGCCATGGCGCAGGACGGACTCGAGCGAACCCTGGAAAACTTCCTGCGCGGCATGGGCCGCTTCTCGCAGGCCTTCGGCCCGGGCGACGGCGACGCCAACGTACGCGCCGACCTCGAATCACTGATGTGGGATCACTACGGGGTCTCCCGACGACGCTATCCCGAACTCCCGGCAGAACTGCGTCTCCACATCGAAGCCTTCGTCGCAGGAATCAATGCCTTCATGCAGGAGAACCCCGAAGCGGTTCCCGGCTGGTGGACCCACGGGCCCGTCGATCGATTCATGCCGGTCGCCTTCAGTCGCCAGTTCATCTGGGGCTGGCCGGCCGGCCAGGCGGCGTCCGACCTGCGTGCCGTGGGCCTCGAGCCGAACTACGACACCGACATCCGCGCCTCGAACGAAATGGCGATCTCCCCCGAGAGGACCTCCTTCGGCGCCGCGGCGCTGGTGATCGACCCCCACCTCAGCTGGTACGGGCGGTTCCGCTACTGGGAACTCCGCCTCCATGCCGGCGACATCCACATCAGCGGCTTCGCCACCGCCGGCTTCCCGTACGTCAACCTCGGGCACAACAACGACGTCGCCTGGGCGCACACCACCGGGGGGCCCGACACCGCCGACGTCTACCGGCTCGAACTCGACGCCGGGCGCCGCCGCTACCGCTACGACCAGGGCTGGAGGGATCTCGACTCGAGGACGGTGATGCTTCCGGTCGCAGGAGAGAGTGTCGCCCGCGAGGTCACGTTCCACTCGTCGCACCACGGACCGATCGTCGCCACCGAAACCGTCGACGGCACCCCCTGGGCCTATGCCGCAGCCCTCGCCTATGCCGACGAGATCGGCTACCTCGAGTCCAAGTACCACTTCATGAAGGCAAAGTCCTACCGCGACGTGATCGCAGCCCTCGAGGTGCGCCAGATCATGCCGCAGAACGTCATGGTCGCCGACACCGAAGGCAACATCTACTACCAGCGAACCGGACGCACCCCGATCCGCGCCGCCGGTCTCGACCCCTCGAGACCGCTCGACGGTACGACCTCCTCGACCGAATGGCGGGGGATCCACCCGACCGCGGACCTGATCCAGCTCCTCAATCCCACCCAGGGCTACATGCAGAACTGCAACATCACCCCGGACGTGATGCTGGTCGACAGCCCGATGACGGCCAATCGTTACCCACCCTACATCTTCAACCAGCCTCCCCTGACCACCCATCAACGGGCCTCCCGAGCCACGCAACTGCTGGCTGAGAACGACACCCTGACCTCCGGTGAGTTGCTGGAGATCGCCGTCGACCGCAAGGTCTTCCAATACGGTCGCTGGATCGCACAACTCGAACGGGCTGCCCAGCAGGCCCCCGAGCTGAGCTCCGACGCCCGCAGCGCAGTGGAAGAGTTGCGGGCCTGGGACGGCCGTGCCGACCGCGATTCCGCCGCGGCCCTCAAGTACTACTCCTGGCGTTCGGAGCTGAGGAGGGCGCTGGGTCGCGACGGCAATCGCACCCTGGCAGCTCGCATCGACGACTTCATGGCGCCTTTCCGGCCCGCTCAGCCCAACGCCTCCCTGAGCGCCGACGAGCAGGCGCAGCTCGTCGCGGCCCTCGAGGCCGGGATGGTCCGCCAGCGCGAACGACAGGGCCATCTCGACGGCGTCTACGGCGACGTCTTCCGGGCCGGTCGACTCGACTACGACGACTCCGTTCACTTCCCGGTCGGCGGCGGCTCCCTGCGCGACGAAGGCATGGCTACGGTTCGCGCCATCGGCTTCGGACCGGAACTCGACGACGGCACGCGGCGCGGGCAGAGCGGCCAGACGTCGACCGCGGTCGTGGTGATGACCCGCCCGATCCAGAGCTGGACCCAGGCTCCTCTCGGCCAGTCGGACCACGAGGACTCACCCCACTTCAGGGATCAGGCCCGCGATCTCCTCGGCCCGGGCCGTTTCAAGCCCTCGTGGTTCCAGCTCGAAGACCTGCTCGACGGACACGTCGAGTCGAAGACCGTCCTCGAGTACCCGGGCCGCTGATCCAGCGGACGCAGCCCGGCCGTCGGGCAGCCGCTTCAGCCCGTCGGTTGCGCCTGCGGGCCTAGTCTTCTTCCGGCGGAGGGGCCGGAGGCAGCCCGAGCAGGTCCCGGGCGATGCCGTCGGCCAGTCGCGCTGCAGAATAGCCGCCACTGTTCGAGATCGTCGCGACGATGAGATCGTCGTCGGGATACCAGGTCAGCATCGAGTTGAAGCCGTTGATGCCGCCGCCGTGACCGATGCCGCGATGCCCCTCCACTTCTCTCATCGCCAGGCCGAAGCCGTAAGTTCCACCACCGTCCGTGTCGATCTGGCCGCGCGTCATCTCGGCGAAGCTCTCCGGAGACACGACGCGTCCGGCCGACAGGGCCTGCATCCAACGAACCAGGTCACCGGCCGTCGCCATCAGCGCCCCGGCCGCGCCAGGCTGGGTCATGCCGATCAGCTCGTCGTTCGTCACGACCCCGTCGTTGAATCCATAGCCCTCGGCGCGGTCTTCGATGATCGCGGCGTTGTGGTCGTACTGGATCCGAGCCAGCCCGATCGGCCCGACCAGGTCCTCGGCCACGAAGTCGGCGTAGCTCTGGCCGCTCAACGCTTCGATGATCATGCCGAGCAGGTAGTAGCCGGAGTTGTTGTACCTGTAGGCGCTGCCGGGCTCGTACTCGAGCGGACGCTCGGCGAAGAACTCGAGCATGCCGGCATGGTCGAACTCGAGAGGGATCGTTCGAGTCCACAATTCGCCAAGGCCGGTGTAGCTCGGGATGCCGGAGGAGTGCAGCAGCAGGTGACGCACGGTGATGGTCGACGGCGGGGCGGGATAGTCGGCCAGGTATTCCGTGAACGGCGCATCGAGGTCGATCTCACCGGCCTCCACCAGCTTCATGATGCCGGCGGCGGTGAACTGCTTGGTGATGGAACCGATCCGGAACAGGTGGTGGGCGTCGGCATCGATGCCGTGCTCCAACTCGACGGACCCGTAGCCGGCCTCCACCAGGTCGTCGCCGCGGGCGATCGCCACGGACAGGCCGACCGCACCGGGATCCTCGAGCGCCTCGGCGCCCAGACGATCCATGACGGCGCGTAGCTCGGCGGCGCCCTCCGATTCGACGGTGGCTGTCTGGGCAGCGTCGACGTCGGGCCCGCCGTCGGCGCAACCGACAGCGAGAAGACCGACCATCCCCGCGAGAAGCAGGATCCCCGGAGCGGCCCCGCGAGTCACCCGACCCGATCTTCGAAACGAAATCGAACGCTGCATCACCTACTCCTCATCGCGATGGACGGTATCGGGCGAGAACGCCGGCAGGCAGACGGCCACGTAGTGGGCGCCGCCCTCTTCCGGGCTCGAATAGCGAACCCACTCACCGGCTTCGGCGATCACCGCCTGCCCGGAACGGATGTCGAGCACGCCACCTTCGTGCTCGACTCTCAACATGCCGTCGATCACGACGGTGACTTCCTCGAACTCGGGTCGCTGCCCGGGTTCCACCCAGCCCTGGGGCGAGCGCATCCGCGCCACGCTCACTCCCTCATGACCGGTCCGCACCCGCCCCGCGTACTCCTCGATGATCTTCGGCTTGTTGCCCGCCGCTTCGATCACGGTCGGCGCTTCGATCAGTCTTGGCATCGGTGGGTGGCTCCAGGAAGTGGAGCGGGCATTCTACGCGTCCTCGTTCCAGGGAAATCTCCACAGACCAAGGTGACGATGGAGACGGCCGCATGGGAGAGGCGTCCCGTGTTACCGGCGCGCCGATTCGGGGAAAGGGCTGATGGGGCACGGCACGCGTACATTGCCCTTTGGTCGTGTACGCGCGCTCGCTTGGGCAGCGGCCGCCGACGGGATCAGCCTTTGTAGGTTGGCTGTTGTGGCCTGCCCAAGAGACCCCATCAGCCCTTTCCCCGAATCACCCCACCGGTGGGGAGCGCCTCGAGGGGCGGCCTTCAAGGTGGCGCGATACTTCCTTCCCGCCGCCAAGGGGGTACACCCGTCGACTGCTTCGGTACAACCAAAGCCTTGGCTCACCCACCGTCCTGCCCAACCGCAGGTGACCAGAACAGCGAGGCCGAGTGGGGTACGACCGTACGAATGCCAGCAGTTCGCGACGAGCGAACTGCCAAGCAACCGGAACGGTTGCCGCAGCCGGAACGGTTGCCGCAGCCGGAACGGTTGCCGCAGCCGGAACGGTTGCCGCAGCCGGAACGGTTGCCGCAGCCCGAAGGGCTGCCCACAAGCCGAACGAAGAGCATTCGGCGAGACTGGGGCAGCATTTCCTGCCAAGCAGCCTGAAGGGCCATCGGAGAACCTAGCGCCAACTCATCTCACTCAGCTGAAGGCTGGAAAGCGTGCTCGAGATCGTCGAAGCACATGAGGGAGGCGCGGAGGCGTTGGCAATCCTGCGGATTGCTTGGGAGTTCGCTGACGCGAACTCCTGCCAGGCTACGCATGAAGCTCGCGTATAGCGAGCTTCCTAGCAACCCGAAGGGTTGCCCACAAGGGGATGAACGAGCATTCGGCGAGATTGAGTACGATCTCCAGCCGCTGAACGCACGAAAGCCGGCGCTATGCGCCGGCTTTCAGAACGTCCACCCTAACTCAGTGTCGGCGGGTCCCGTGTTGCCACGCTTCCGACTTCAACCGAGCGGGAAGACTACCGGCCGATCTTCGATTCGGAGATTAACGGGCTCCTCGTCGTCGATCGGACCGGCACCACATCTGCTCGAAGTTTTCTGCCTTTCCCTTGCGGTTCCAGCCTTCTGCCTCCGAACCGGGGAACGATCTGGGTTGTTCGCTCCCCCACTGTCCTGTTCGGGTCTCCCGTTCAGACCCACCGGCGAACTGTGGTTATCCCTTGCTCTTCCCTGCCGGCTGTCCCTTGCGGGGCTGCCGTTCCAGTTCCCTGGGAGTGTTCCGATCGCTCGGTCTCACCAGTTCCCTGGGCCAGGGTCCACAGGGTGTTTCCCGGTGGCCCCTGAAAGCGTCCGGTCGCTTGCGCGCCCTTCCGCCCCCAGTGTCGTTCCACTCCGGTCTTCGCTGCCGCTTGCGCGACCTCGTCCACCGTCGCTTCCCGACCTCCCTCCAAGTCGCTTGCGCTTCCCTTCGGGCCGCTCGGTCGACTCGGCTTGCGCCTCGCTTTCCTTGCGGGAGATCGACTGCCGAAGCGGTCTCTCTCTTGGACTGGAAACAATGTAGCACCCTTGTCAAGCCCCTTTCGAAAGATTGTCGGCAGGAGATCGCACCCCATCTCGCCGTGTGCTCGTCGACTCCCGTCGTGCGAGGTAGCTCCCGGCTACTCTCGATCGATGGACGTCCTGCTTCCATTCGCACTCTTGGGTGAGTCCCGCAGGGACTCGGTGCCGGTAGGGGTCCGACGGTCGCGGGTGCTGCCATCTGCGCTACGGTCTGGCTCGTTGGCCGACCCAAGCGAGGACACGCAGTCACCCGGACGCGAGCTTCGATTCGAGAAGTCGACACGCTCAATCTCGTTCTGGGGGCCGCGATCAGGCAGCCTGCTGCTGTCGAAGGGGTTCATAGGGATCGCCACTGACCCACAGGCGGTGCAGCAGCACGGCGAGCTTGCGGGCGACCGCGACTCGAGCCTTGCGCTTGGACGTCTGATGACCACTGAGCTCGACCCGCTGGCCGAAGTGTCGCAGATCGGTCTCGGGACCAAAGTGCCCGAGGACGTAGTGAGCGCTTTGGACCAGCAAACGGCGCAGGAGACGGTCCCCTTCCCTGGTGATGCGCAGCCCCGGATCGCGTGAGCCGGACTGGGATCGTCCCGGCACCAGCCCCAGGTAGGGTCCGACCTCGCGGCTCTTGGTAAAACGCTTGGGATCCTCGACGATCAAGACGAAGGCCAGAGCCGTGAGCGTGCCGACCCCCGAGACCTGGGTCAGTCGCTGGGTCTCGGGATAGCTTTCCTGGGCCAGCCGTTCGAGCTCTCGATCGATCGAACGGATCTGATCGGTCAGCGTCTGGATCGAGCTCAGAAGAGGCGTCAGAGCGGGCAGCAGGGCCGCCGGGATCTGCTCGCTGGCGCGCTCGGCAAAGCACGGGGTGGAGCACGGTGAGATGCGTCCTCCAAACGACTTGACGGTCGTGCGCACCTGCACGACCAGCGAGGTCCTCGCTCGCACCAAGACGTCTCGCGAGCGCAGTCGAGCCAGATCGGCTTGAGCGGCCTCGCCCCGGTGGCGCATCGGATAGAGCAGGGCTCGATCGGCTCGTGCCAATCGGGCGAGCTTCTCGGCATCGAGTCGATCACTCTTGCGCCGGCCGCCGTAGATCAAACGCACCTTGCGGGGATTGGCGACGATCACCTCCAGGCCCAGCGACTGCAGCAATCGACTGACCCACGGGGAATGCGTCCCTACCTCGAGCGCGACGGTGGCCGGGGCCTTGGACGAGAAGACCTCACAAAACGCCGCTGCCCGCGTCGCCAGGCTCGCTTGCTCCACGACCTCACCCTCCCTACCCAGCACCACGTAGTGACTGCGACGGTCCCCGAGATCCAAACCGATCGTCATCTCTTTGCTACTCTCCTTCATGGGCCAACCTCTCCTTCATGAGTTGAACAAGCTCGACATGGCAGACCTCACGGTACTGCGTACGAGAGGGGTTGGCCCTTCTCACTCCTATCTGCGCTTCGACGATCTCGGATAGCCCTACGGAACCTAGCGAGGGTCCCGGCGGCCAGCAGTTCGCAAAGTGAACTGCCAAGGAACCCGCAGGGTTCCCCCCGAGTCTTCCTTCTTGCAATACGATGTCCTGTCCGTCAGACAGGACTCCATCCTCTACTCCCGTGCGAAGATCCATCGCAGTACGTATAGCAAGCAGGTCGCAAACAAACTGCAAGCAACCTGGACGGTTGCCGCAATTCGAACGGGTTGCCCCCGGGCCTTCCTCCTTGCAATACGATGTGCTGTCTCGTCAGACAGGACTCCATCTTCCTTCTCCCGTGGGAAGATCGATCGCCACACGTATTGCCAGCAGTTCGCAAAGCGAACTGCCAAGCAACCCGAAGGGTTGCCCCGGAGCCATGAAATGTTCAGACACTCGCGCATCGCGCCTCTCTCCTTCCTGCTTGGAGCGGCGCTCCTGGTGAGTTGCTCTTCCGACAGCGAAGCGCCACAGGCGCCGATCGCCGCGCAGCATCCGTACGAACTGACCGAGCACGGTGACACGCGGGTCGATCCGTACTACTGGTTGCGCGAGCGGGAGAATCCCGAGGTCATCGAGTACCTCGAGGCCGAGAACGCCTATACCGCGGCGGTGATGGAGCACACCGAGGAGTTGCAGAAGGAACTCTTCGAGGAGTTGCAGGGACGGATCGAGAAGGACGACTCGACTGTGCCCGTTCGGATCGACGATTTCTACTACTACACGCGCTACGAGACTGAGTCCGAATACCCGATCTTCTGTCGCAAGCAGGGGTCGCTCGAGGGCGAGGAGGAGGTGCTGCTCGACGGCAACCTCCTGGCCGGCGACGACGACGGCTACTTCTCGGTGCGCGGCGTTTCGGCCAGCCCCGACCACGCACTGCTGGCCTATGTTACAGCACCGCTCCCAATGGTCATTTCCCGGGATCTTGGGGTGCTCGGCTGCCTCGGGCACCTTGCACTCCACGGTCGCCGCGAGTGACCATGCTTCGTATCCGGTTCGGGCGCTCGCCTTCAACGAGCAATTATGAACACTCTTTTTCGCATGTGATACGCGCGTATCCGATCGTAAGCTATCGATTGGTCGCTGCTCGGCGTGCGTCGTTCGCTGCGCGATGTTCCCTGATGCATCACATTCCATCCGGCAAGTGCTGCTGTTGCTTGAGACAACGGCTTGCAGCTCCGTCTTGCCCGCCTAACCCCGCGGCTGGTTGCCGTGGGAGACAGGGAGGCTTGCGCAGCGTCCAGCCGCACGCCCTCCTGCTCTTCCTCCCTCTCGCGTAGGCGCTGCTTCTTGCCGCCTGCCGCTTTCTGTTTAAGGTTATATTTATACTAGGCTTTCAATACCTCGTTCTACAGGTTATCAGCCGTAATGGCTGGGCCCGAGACCAACCCCGTGCAATTGGCTGTTGGACGTACCGAAGGCGCGGAGCTTGCCTCAGGCAGCTCCTCGGCCGAAGTGGGCTCCCAACCAATCGCTGTGGCTCCTTCCGCGACAGAAGAGTTCGCCCCAGCCGGCGCGCACCCCCAAGCGCCGCATGGTGTGAGAGGCTTCGAACAAGCCAGCGCGCTCTTCCTTAATCCAATGGGATACGATCTGTTCGACATCTCGACTCCACACAGCAGCGTACGGGCGGCGAATGCCTCTGGCAGCGCCGACCCCGCAGCATCGAGCGGCAGTCGAACAGACATGAGCTTATCCGCCGGCGAGTTTAACGCCGCGGCGGCGGCAAACGTTTCGGCCATGGGCTACGACGTGCCCGACCCCGCGGCTGCTGGTGTCGACTTTCGTGAGAAAATGAGGCGTGCCGCAGCCGGCCAAGACTCGGATCGCTCGCGTTCGGATCGCGGCGTAATTCGCGATCAGCCGGCGCCCCGCCATCTTCTCCCAGGTTTTAACCAGCACATCGACTCGGCGTCGGTGCCCATCCCTTCTGGTGGCTCTTCGGATATCGCCCCTGCTGACCCTTCGTCTGCCGTTCCTGTTGCTGGTCCTGCGGCTTTCCCTGGCGCGTTGCATTTTGCCGCTGGGCCCACACAGCCGTTGACCGCCACTGCTCAGGACGCGCAGTCGTGGGGTGCAGTTGGGGTGAATGCCTCAGGCAGCACCTCTGCTGTCTTCCCGACTGTAGCACCAACACTTGGATTCCGTGAGGACGCGCTCCTGTGGGGCGGAACCCAAGGGAATGCCTCAGGCAGCCCGCAGGCTTCGCTCCCAGGTGTTGCACCAACAATTGGCTTCCAGACTGTCAACTACGCGGAGGACCCAAAACTTTCTGGCTTGCAGAGTGAACTCGCACAACTTGCCAAGGAGAGGGATAGCCTTCGATCAGAACTCCGGGCGTCGCTCGAAGACATCGCGTCCAATAAACGGCGCTATCACTCGGATCTCGGTCTGTTCCGAAAACAACTTGAGCGCGACCGGGAGTTCTTGAAGGAAGCAAACGCTAACCTCGAGGCAAAGTGTGAGAACCTTGAAATTGCTCGTGAACATGCACAGTCTGAGCACTTGAACGCTAGTCAATACGCTAATCACCTTCGCTCAGAACTACATGCCCACACTGCCAGAACACAAAGGGTCCAGAGTGAGTACTCTCAGCATTGGTCCACGAATGTCCAACAAATGAAGGTGTACATGCTGTCCTCGGAGCATGCTATCGCGAACCAGGGTAGGAACCGCGTCACAGAGGTCGAACAAATGGCCCTGGATGAGCTCACTGAAGCCAGACGCAAGTTCGACTCTGAATATTCGAACGCACAGCTCCGTGTGTCAGTGCACGAAAGAGAGAGAGAGAGAGAGAGAGAGAGAGAGAGAGAGAGAGAGAGAGAGAGAGAGAGAGAGAGAGAGAGAGAGAGAGAGAGAGAGAGAGAGAGAGAGAGAGAGAGAGAGAGAGAGAGAGAGAGAGAGAGAGAGAGAGAGAGAGAGAGAGAGAGAGAGAGAGAGAGAGAGAGAGAGAGAGAGAGAGAGAGAGAGAGAGAGAGAGAGAGAGAGAGAGAGAGGGGGGGGGGGGGGGGGGGGGGGGGGGGGGGGGGGGGGGGGGGGGGGGGGGGGGGGGGGGGGGGGGGGGGGGGGGGGGGGGGGGGGGGGGGGGGGGGGGGGGGGGGGGGGGGGGGGGGGGGGGGGGGGGGGGGGGGGGGGGGGGGGGGGGGGGGGGGGGGGGGGGGGGGGGGGGGGGGGGGGGGGGGGGGGGGGGGGGGGGGGGGGGGGGGGGGGGGGGGGGGGGGGGGGGGGGGGGGGGGGGGGGGGGGGGGGGGGGGGGGGGGGGGGGGGGGGGGGGGGG
>CALOFD010000027.1:0-138827 GCA_942492505.1 Thermoanaerobaculia bacterium | reverse complement strand
CGACCATCGTCGACGATCACCGCTTCCTCGAGGTCCAGAGCGACTACGCGCGCAACATCGTCGTGGGCTTCGCCAGACTCGACGGCCAGCCGGTCGGGATCATCGCCAACCAACCGGCCTTCCTCGCCGGTGTGTTGGACATCGCGGCGTCCCTGAAGGGAGCCCGTTTCGTCCGCTTCTGCGACTCGTTCAACATCCCCCTGATCACCTTCGAGGACGTCCCGGGCTTCCTGCCGGGAACCCAGCAGGAGTTCGGAGGCATCATCAAGCACGGCGCCAAGCTGCTCTACGCCTACGCCGAAGCCACCGTCCCCAAGATCACCGTCATCACTCGCAAGGCCTATGGCGGCGCCTACTGCGTGATGGCTTCGAAGCACCTGCGAACCGATGTCAACCTCGCCTATCCCCATGCCGAGATCGCGGTGATGGGGCCCGAGGGCGCGGTCAACATCCTCTATCGACGAGAACTGGCAGCCGCCGGCGACGATGCCGCCAGAGTCCGCGAGGAGAAGGTTCAGGACTATCGTGACAAGTTCTCGAATCCCTACGTCGCGGCGGAGCACGGCTTCGTCGACGCCGTGATCAAGCCGCGAACGACCCGCGGCCACCTGATTCGAGCCTTGCGCCAGCTATCCAGCAAGCGGGCGACCCTGCCACCGAAGAAACACGGCAACATCCCCCTCTAGGAGAGAAGAGACGATGGCGACTCGAGTAGGAATTCTGATGGGCAGCGACTCGGACTGGCCGGTCATGAAGAAGGCCGCTGAGGTCCTGGAACAGTTCGGGATCGAATGGGAGGCACGAGTGATGTCGGCCCACCGCACTCCGGCGACGGCCTGCGAGTACGCCTCCACGGCCCGTGAACGAGGAACCGAGGTTCTCATCGCGGGCGCCGGCAGTGCGGCCCACCTCGCCGGCGTCCTCGCAGCGCACACGACCCTGCCGGTGATCGGCGTGCCGGTCGCCAACGGCCCCCTGAACGGCTTCGACGCCCTCCTCTCCACCGTCCAGATGCCGGGCGGCATTCCGGTTCCCACGGTCGGCATCGGACGAGCCGACAACGCCGCCCTGACCGCCGTGCAGATCCTCGCCCGCGGCGACGAAGAACTCACCCAACGCCTCGAGGACTATCGTCAGGAGATGAGGACGAAAGTCGCAGCGAAGGACCAGAGACTGGTCGAACTTCGACTCGACGCCTGATTCGCTACTCCCGATTCCCGGGAGTAGGATACCGACGCCGCAAACCATCCAGGGAGACAGCATGCGAGAGAAGGACAGGCAACTTCGCCGACGGCGACAACGCCGCGCGAAGAGACTGAAGGAAGCACGACAACAGGAATTGGCCAAGGCCAAGGCTCCCGCTTCGAGCACCCGCAAGGTGCGGGCGAAGGCAACCACGGCCGACAAGGCCGAAAGGCCGACGCCGCGCGCCGGCGAAGAAGACCAGGAAGACAGCGGTGAAGAAGGCCGCCACCAAGAAGACCGCTGCCAAGAAGACCGCTGCCAAGAAGACGGCGACCAGGAAAGCCGCCACCAAGAAGAAGGCCGCCGAGAAGAGCGAATCCGGGTCGGACGAGTGAGACTGATCCTCGGAGCCGATCACGCGGGAGTCGATCTGAAGGATCGGCTCGCGCAGCGACTGGCAGACGAGGGCCATGAGGTCGACGACGTCGGAACCCACGGTTCCGACAGTGTCGACTATCCGGATTTCGCCGGCGAAGTCGGTCGCAGGGTGGCCGCAGATCCCGAGGCACTGGGAATCCTGATCTGCGGCACCGGTCAGGGCATGGCGATGGTCGCCAACAAGATCGACGGCGTGCGAGCGGCCGTCTGCAGCGACGTGTTCTCGGCTCGCATGGCGAGAGAGCACAACGACGCGAACGTGCTCACCCTCGGGGCGCGAGTGATCGGAGTGAGCACGGCCGACGAAGTCGTCGACGCCTTCCTCGGCGCCCGCTTCGCCGGCGGTCGCCACGCCGAACGAGTGGCCAAGTTCCCCCGCTGTTGAGTTCGAGACTCAGGGTCCGGTCGAAATCGCAGCAGCCGGCAGGGGAACTCCGTATCGGCCCCGGATCGCGGCCCGCATCTCGCCCACCAGGTAGAGGGATCCACAGACCACGATCTCCTGGAAGGGGCTCTCTTCGATCAGGGTGATGGCTTCGCCGACGGTCGAGGCCAGACCCCACGGCGCCTGCGGCAGGGCCTCGAGGAGCTGTTCGGCGCTCGCCGCCCGGTCGCTCGGCGGCGGCACCAGAAGAAGCTCGTCACCGATCGAAGCAGCTCGGTCGGCCATCTCCTCGACGGACTTGTCGGCAAGGGCGCCGAAGACGGTCACGTCGCCGACCCCGCCGGGGGTTCCGAGGGCCGCGCCCAGCGCTTCGATCGCAGATACGTTGTGAGCCCCGTCGAGAACCCAGCGACGGCCGCCGGCCTCGACCGTCTCGAGCCGACCCGGCCACCGAGCCGCGCTGACGCCTGCCTCGACGGCCCGTCGATCGACGGCGAATCCCTGCGAGGACGCCAGCCGTTCGGCCGAAACCACGGCCAGGGCCAGATTGTCGAACTGATGAGCGCCAACGAGCGGTGAACTCAGTTCGTAGAAACGTACGGCAGTCTCCAGGCGCCGCGACTCCTGGTTCGGCGAGTCAGGTCCCCAGGTCGCAAGCTGACGAGCATCGAGGAGCACGGCGTCGAGTTCTTCGGCTCGCCGCACGATGGCTCCACGGGCCGCCTCGGCATCGACCCACATCACCGCTTCGCCGCCGGCCCTGAGAATGCCGGCCTTCTCGCGAGCGATCTCCGCGAGGGTCTCACCAAGTACCTTCTGATGATCGAGGCCGATCGAGGTGATGACCGACAACACCGGAGTCGCGACATTCGTGGCATCGAGGCGGCCTCCGAGTCCGACTTCGAGGACCGCGATGTCGACTCGACGACGCTGGAACCACAGGAACGCGGCGGCGGTCAGCGACTCGAAGTAGGTCGGAGGTTCGCCGTTCAGGGCACGGCCCTCCGAAACGACCCGCTCGAGAAGCTCAGCGAGCTCGGCGCGGGGAATCGATCGGCCCCCGATTCGCAGTCGCTCCTCGACCGACTCGAGATGCGGCGAGGTGTAGAGGCCGACCTGCAGTCCGCAGGCGCCGAGAATGGAGGCGAGCAGCGCCGACGTCGAACCCTTGCCGTTGGTGCCCGCGACCAGGACGACCTTCAGGCTCCGGTGGGGAGCCGACAGGCTGTCCAGCAGCGCCTCGACCCGCTCCAGTCCCAACCGAACGCCGAAGATCTCGAGTTCGGAGAGAATCGCCTCCGGCTGGCGCATTCAGGCCAGGTGTCGAAGGCAGGTGCCGACCGTGGCCTTCATCTCACCACGAGCCACGATCAGATCCAGGAAGCCGTGCTCGAGAAGGAACTCGCTGCGCTGGAAGCCGTCCGGCAGCTTCTCGCGAATGGTCTGCTCGATGACTCGCGGACCCGTGAAGCCGATCAGGGCTCCCGGTTCGGCGATGTTGAGGTCTCCGAGCATCGCGAACGAAGCCGAGACTCCTCCCGTCGTCGGGTCGGTGAGGATCGAAATGTAGGGCAGACCGGCATCGCGGAAGCGCGACAGGGCAGCAGAGATCTTGGCCATCTGCATCAGCGAGAGCGCTCCCTCCTGCATTCGAGCCCCGCCCGAGGCCGAAACGATGATCAAGGGCAGACGGTCGCTGAGCGCCGACTCGACAGCGCGGGTGATCTTCTCGCCGACCACCGAACCCATCGACCCGCCCATGAACCGGTAGTCCATGACGGCCAGCATCACGCCCTTGCCCTCGAGTCGCCCTCGGACGACCTTCACCGCCTCGTCGATGCCGAAGCGCGACTGGTAGGCCTCGAGGCGCTCCTTGTACAGCTTCGCGAGTCGACGAAGTGGAGCGGGTCGGCGGGCAGAACGTCACGGAACAGTTCCTTGCGACCGCCTTCGTCGAGTAGTTGATCGATGCGCTGGTCGGCGTCGATCCGGAAGTGGTGGCTGCACTTCGGGCAGACGTGACCGTTCTGGTCGAGATCGCGCGAGTAGACGATCTCGCGACACTCCTCGCAACGCACCCACAGGCCCTCGGGCACCTGGGTTCGGGTGTCTCGGGGAGCCTTCGAGACCCCCTTCTTGCGTTTGAACCAAGCCATCGTCGCTCCTTCGCGTCCGACCAGACTATCGGTCTGCGACGGGCCCTGACAAGCGACGAACGGGCCCCTGCGGGACGAGAGGGCGGGCGGACGAACTGGTAGACTCGTCCGACGCCCTTCCAGCGTCAGACCCACCTCAGCAGGAGCGCATCGCGATGGCCGGACACAGTAAATGGGCCAACACCAAACACCGAAAGGCGCGAGTCGATGCCCAGCGCGGCAAGCTCTTCACCAAGCTGATCCGGGAGATCACCGTCTCTGCGAGACTCGGCGGCGGGGATCCCAACGCCAACCCGCGGCTGCGCTCCGCGCTGGCCGAGGCACGAAACAACAACGTTCCCGCCGACAACATCGATCGGGCGATCAAGAAGGGGACGGGCGAGCTCGAGGGCCCCGTGGTCGAAGAGGTCGTCTACGAGGGCTACGCCCCGGGTGGCGTCGCCGTCCTCGTGGAGGCGTTCACCGACAACCGAAATCGAACGACCGGCGAGGTGCGCCACGTCTTCTCCCGTTTCGGTGGAAACCTCGGTGAGGCCGGCTGCGTCGGCTGGATGTTCGACCGACGGGGCTACTTCTCGATCGAACCCGACACCATGGGCGAAGAAGAGTTCATGGAGTTCGCCGTCGAGCTCGACGCCGAGGATTTCTCGATTGAGGACGAGAGCTTCGAGCTCTACACGGACATCGAGAACTACAACAAGGCGCTGGCCGCCCTCGAGGCGCAGGAGATCAAACCCGCGACCGCCCAGTTGATGATGGTGCCGCAGAGTTCGGTCGAGGTCGCTGAGTCGGGTCTGGGGACGCTGATCCGATTGCTCGAAGGACTCGAGGACCTCGATGACGTCCAGAACGTCTGGGCCAACTTCGACGCCGACCCCGAAGCTCTGGCGCGAGTGAGCGAAGAGCTCTGAGCGCAGCGACAGGATCGACGAGCGCTTGCTGATCCTCGGCATCGATCCGGGAAGCCGATACACGGGGTTCGCCGTGCTCGAGATGAAGGGCGGCGAACTGAAGCTCCTCGACGAGGGACGGGTCGCCCTGAAGACCCGCGACCCGCTGGCGGCACGACTCGCCGCCCTCGGCCGAGAGCTCGACGGTCTGGTCGAGAAGTGGCGACCTGCCGCCGCCGGAGTCGAATCACCATTCCATGGCATGAACGCCCGCTCACTGATCGTCCTCGCCCAGGCTCGCGGTGCCATCCTCCAGACCCTCGGATCTCACGACGTCGAGGTGCTCGAGTACTCGCCGGCGGAGATCAAGATGGCGGTGGCCGGCAACGGTCGGGCTGCGAAGCAGGACGTGGCACGAATGGTGGAGTTGCTCCTGCGGCTCGACAACCGGCGCCGCCCCGACGACCAGACCGATGCGATCGCCATCGCGGTCTGCCTCGCGCGACGCTACCGGAGAGACACCCTGAAGAGTTCGCTCGAACCGTCATGAGTCGCCGTCGACCCGGCGAATTTCCACGCATTCTCGTCCTTGACCCTGCGCTCGACCGCTGTGCTAATATCCGTGCTTCTTTCTCCGAGGGGATTCTGTCTCCGCAGATATTGTCGTTTGCTCAGAGGAAGCTTGGCGTTTGCCCCGAACCTGACCATCTCATAGGGTCGTGAGGCATCTCATAAATCCAGATATCGAAAGACTTGGGAACCAGTCACGCAAAATGCGGGTCTAAACCCCAGAGGAGGTCATTGTGGAGAATATTGGCGGAACTGTAGCCGGCTGGATGCAGCAGGGCGGACTTGTAATGTGGATCCTTGCGGTCTTTTCAGTCGTGGCTGTCGCAGTCATCGTCGAGCGCTTCATCTCCCTGCGCAAGGCAAAGATCAACATCAATGAGTTCCTCGCGAAGGTGCGCAAGGCGCTCATGGTCAATCGCTCCATTCGCGAGGCCATCAAGGTCTGCGAAGAGTATCGGGGCCCTGTCGCTTCGATCATGAAGGCCGGCCTTCTCAAGTACGGCCAGCCCAAGGAAGACGTCGAAAAGACGATCGAGAACGCAGCCCTCTTCGAGATGGGCCGACTCGAGCGCTTCCTGGTCGTTCTCGCAACGATCGCCAACGTTGCCCCCCTCCTCGGCTTCTTCGGCACCGTCACGGGCATGATCAAGTCCTTCGACGCCCTGGCAGCCGCCGGCCTCTCGAACCCGGGCCTGGTCGCCATCGGTATCAAGGAGGCACTCTTCACCACCGCCGGCGGCCTGGGTGTCGCCATTCCGGTTCAGCTCATGTACAACTACTTCATGAGCCGCATCAACCGCTTCGTCCGCGACATCGAGACCTCCACCAACATGCTGCTCGAAACCTTCGGTGAGATGGAGCGCAGCGGCATCCAGCCGGAGCTCCACGCTGCTTCGCCGGCCGCCGTCGCACAGGCCGTCGCAAAGGCCGCCGCAGCCAAGGGCAAAGATGCCTGAGCGAGACACTCAGCACAGCAGGGCTGAGGTGACGCGATGAAGATCGGCGCCAAGAATTCCTTCGAGCCGGCGATTCCGACGGCTTCGATGGCAGACATCGCCTTTCTGCTCATCATCTTCTTCATGCTCACGATCACCTACGAGGTCGACAAGACCCAGGTGGCCCTTCCCCGGACCGAGATCCGTCTCGAGATTCCGAAGAAGGCCGCCTACGTATCGATCGATGAGGGTGGCCAGCTGCGGGTCAGCAACGGCGAAGAGATCAGTGCCGTGGTTCCCGGCGTGGAGGACGTTCTGTCCTTCGCCGCCGGCGTGATCGCGACCGATCCCTCCAAGGAGTTCGTTCTCAAGGCCGACGGAGAAGTCGACTACCGGTACGTCGATCAGGTGATCGACGCTCTGAAGCGGGCCAAGGTCAAGATGATCTTCCTGCTCTCGGATCAGAAAACCATCGATGATGCTTAGCCTGGAAGGCGGTACGGCATGAAGTTCAAGAGAGACCGGCCCAGCGACGAGATCCCGACTTCGTCGATGGCCGACATCGCCTTTCTTCTGATCATCTATTTCATGGTCACGACCACCTTCACGGCCACGCGTGGTCTGGACTTCGCTACCCCGGAGGAAGACGACAATCCACCCGTGATCGAGAAGGAGGAGTCGGTCCTGATCGAGATCCAACCGAGCGGCGATCTGATCGTCGATCAGCGCCCGATGGTGATCGAGGACCTGATCGAGTACCTGAAGCCCAAGCTGGAGCGCAATCCGGAGAAGCCGGTGATCATTCGGCCCGACCCGGCGGCGCCCTACAGGGCGATGGTCGCGGTGATGGATGAGCTCCGGCAGGGCCCCGACAAGGGCCTGAAGGAAGAGGTTCGAATCACTCTTCCGACGCAGCGTGAAATAGACAGCCTCTGGTTTTGAGTTGTAGAGGAGTGAGTCATGGCTAAAGAACCTGCAGAGAAGAACGCAGCCTCGGTCACGCCCGAGGACGAGTTCCAGCATTTCGCGCTCGAGGAGGCGGACGACAATCGCCTGCTGAGACGCGCCGGCATCATCGCCGTGCTGGTCCACGTGGCGATCTTCTTCGTCACCTTCCCGACGATCGCACGGGACATCAAGGTCGAGAAGAAGAAGCCGAAGGTCTTCGTGATCCAACAGGTGCGGTTCAAGCCGCCACCACCGAAACAGGAACAGCAGATTCCGAAGCCGAAGGCGAAGAAGGTTCCGATCCCGGATCCGACTCCCGACGAGCCGGAACCGATTCGGATCCCCGAGCCCGAAGAGGACATCGAGATTCCCGACATCGACGATCTGGTGATCGCCGTGCCCGACGCTCCGCCGCCGGTGGAGAAGGGTCCGATCTTCGTCACCGGAGACGTCCAGAAGCCGGAGAAGATCTCCGACGTCCAGCCGCAGTACTCCGAGATCGCCCGCAAGGCGCGCATCCAGGGAGTCGTCATCCTTCAGACCATCATCAGCAAAGAGGGTCAGATCGAGGACGTCAAGGTGCTGAAGGGCCTGCCGATGGGACTCAGCGAGGCAGCGGTCGACGCTGTCAGGCAGTGGAAGTACAAGCCGGCGACGCTCAACGGCAAGCCGGTCGCGGTCTACTTCAACCTCACAGTCAACTTCCAGTTGCAGTAAGCAAAGGGGTAGCGTCATGAAGAAAACCGTCTTCCGTCTGTGTCTGGGAGGAGCCCTGCTCCTTCCGACCGTGGCACCGGCCGAGTATGCCGCCGGCGTCGACGCCTACAAGGCGGGTGACTACGCCCTCGCGATCGAGCACTTCACCGAATCGGTCGAAGAGCTCAAGATCGTCGGAGCCGAGGACAACCCCCAGTACGCTCCCTACTACATGATGCTGGGCCAGGCGCTCTTCAAGGCCGGCCAGCTCGACAAGTCGATCGCCCCTCTGAAGCAGGCCTTGAAGCTCGACAGCGCCAACGTGGGTACCCAGCTCGTTCTGGGGCAGGCCTACTACAAGCTGAAGGACTACAAGGCGGCGGCCAGCACGCTGAGCGCCATCAATCTCGACAGCCTGCCGGCCGGCACCAAGGGTGCTGTTTCCAACATGCTGTCGGTGTCCTACGAGAAGAGCGGCCAGGACGGCCTGGCACTCGCCGAGATGGAGAAGGCTGCGAAGCTCAACCCCAACGACCCCGTGGCCCAGTACAACTACGGTACGCGCGCCCTCGCCAGCGACTACACCAAGGAAGCCGTCGATGCCCTCACCAAGGCCGTATCGCTCGACGGCAGCAACGCCCAGTACCGCAAGGCGCTGGGAAGTGCGCTGATCCGTCAGGGGCGCGAGACCCAGGGGAACGCCAAGACTGCCGTCTACGCGAAGGCAGCCGAGAACGGCAAGCAGCTCGTCAAGCTCGACGGTTCCTTCGACAACTACCTGCACCTCGCCGAAGCCGAGCTCGGCGCCAAGCAGTACCAGAGCGCTGTCGGCGCACTGGACCAGGCGATCGGCAAGAAGTCGAGTGAATGGCTGCCCTACTACTACAAGAGTCAGGCACTCACCTCGCTCAGCAAGTACGGTGATGCCATCGGACCGCTCGAGACGGCTCTCACGAAGCCGCAGGCCGATCAGAAGAAGATCTACAGCCAACTCGGATTCGTCTACGAGAAGGTGAAGGACTACCCGAAATCGATCGCTGCCTACCAGAAGGCCGGTGACGCTCGCGGACTGGCCCGGGTCGAGGAGAACCAGCGCATCGCCCAGGAGAACAAGCAGGTCGATGAGCACAACGCCTCGATCGAGGAGCTGGAGGCCGAGCGCAAGCGACTCGAAGAGGAGCTGAAAGCCCTGCCCGGAGCCGGCGCACCGCCGCCGCGCTAGAAGCTCCCGCTTCGAGTCGACCAGGAAGGGAGGCCCACGGGCCTCCCTTTTCTTTTCGGCTCTCAGGAAACGTGTTGGATCATCCGGCGGACCTGCGCGCTGGCATTCACCGCCTCGATGCTGGTGTCGGAATGATGGGTCCGGAAGACACGGAAGATCTCATCGGCAAACGCCTGGCCGATCATCGGGACGCCCTCGAAGTCCGATACGACGACCTCGAATCGATCGAACCTGGCCGGCGATCGCGCTTTGCCTGGGAACGAGATGGGAGCTCCTCGCTGTCGTAGGCAAGAAGGCTCACAGGAATCGCCGTCCTGGAAAACTTCAAGTCACAGCGACGTTCCAGTCGGCCTTCGAGGAGTTCACGTCCCACAGCGGTGACGCTCATCTTCGAACCCGAGATCCCGAGCCGGCCTTCTGAAGAGTCCGACACGATCATCGTGAGGACGCATCCTCTTTGCCGATCGCGGATCCCTCAGATCTATCGCCAGGCCTCGTCCCTCCGACTGATCGATGACGTTGTTCATCACCTCCGTGAACCCATGGTGCCCCGATAGTGCGAACGTCCCGCGGCGATTCGTCGAACGAACTCGCCACTTCTTCCCGCCAGAGTCGACCCTCCTCCAACTCATCCAAGGGGTTGCCTTGGGCGGTGGCTCCTCCTTGCGCTGAAGGCCACACGGCCGGAACCCACCCTGCTCGAGGAGGACTCGTTCAACCAGACTCAAGAACCACCGCAGGCGCTGTCGCGAACAGCCCCAAACGACGAGCGCGCCACCCTTTCGGATGACGCGCTGTCCTGTCGACGGGGGGCCGACCCGGAAGGGCCGCCCCTGAACCGGTCCGAACTAGAAGCGGCGACGGAAGCCGGCTTCGAACTGCAGCGGGTCGATCTTGACCTCACCCAGCTCCTGACCGTTGTTGTTCACGTCTGCATCGAGGTCGGTGATCCGCGCTCCGAGGTGAAGGCCCCAGAGCTGGGTCGCACCGAATCCGATGTCGACTCCCAGCATCGCACCGAACCCGAACCCGCCGTCCAACTCACGATTCACCGTGATGCCGTTGCCGAGGTTGAAGTTCGCCGATCCCAGATCGAAGTAACCCACGAACGGCGAAACGAACACATCGACCCGGCGGTTGCCGGTCAGATGGAAGGTCGGGCCGATCGTCAGACTGGTGTAGTCGACACCGTCGTCGTCCATCAGCCAGGCTACGCTCGAATCGAACATGAAATGCCCGTCCATGCGGCCGAAGGCCAGGTCCCCCATCAAGCCGATGACCGGCGTGAAGTGGTACTCAACTCCGGCACCGATGAGGTTGCCCGAACTGAGGTGGAGCGCCGTCCGCTCGTCGAGGCCCGGGTTGACTCCGACCAGGTCCATCCCGGTGCGCACCAGCTCATCGGACGACGGCGACAGACTGCCGAGGTAGCCTCGTGCCGTCCACTTGTGCTCAGCACCGGCATCCGGCTCTTGAGCGACGCCGGCAGCACCTGGATCGCCGACGGCCAGTTCGGGCTCGGCGACGGCTGGGCAGCGATCCACTCTAGCCGTCTGCGTGCAGCTGTCGACCACCGGAGCAGCGCTCTTCTGGGGCTTGCCGTCGTAGGCCAGGTTCAAACAGACCTTGGGAATGATGAAGGTATGGGTCGTGGTCGTCGTCGAGCCGGTCGCATCGGCAGTGACGGTGAACGTCGGGTCCGTGGTGAAACGATCCGCGAAGTCGATCTCGGCCTTGGTGTTGCTTCCGCTCAGGATGCTGCGAGAGCCCGACATGACCTTGGCGCCGGCCGTGCTACCGCTCGCGTCCACCGTGATCTTGCCGGTGGCACAGTCGCCACTGACCTTGAGGGAGCAGGTGGCCTTCGCCGGCGTCGTCACCTTCTCGGTGACCTTGATCTCGAACGCCTCGTAGCTTCGGGTAGAAGCCAGGCAGAGGCGGCCGGAGGCGGTGGCTACACCGCCCTTGCGGTAGGCCATCCAGGCGAACTCTTCGCCCTGCGCCATGGGACGAACGTCCACCTGTCCCTTGTCGATGGCTTCGAAGATCTGGGGCGCTAGATGGCCCATGCCCTGACTGTTCAGGACGGCCTCGAGTTCGGCACGATGGATGGTGGCGAGGCGCTGCAGGTCCGGCAGGTCGTCTACATGCTCAGGAGAAATCGCATTCGGACCAAAGCGCCGGATGAGTTCATTGCTCTCATAACCGGCGCACACATCCTCCTGCGCGAGCAGGGCGCTCGGAAGAACGATGGAAAGGAACAAGAAAATCAGACATGACCACTTCGGGACGATGCTCATCAAAACTCCTTTGGGGAGTCCTCTCCCACAATTGACCGACGGAACAATTGTGCCAAAAACCAACAGGGATTGAAAGGAGAGTTACCTTCACGTGAGCAGGTCCGAACCGAGGCTGTTGCTGCGAATCGAAACGAAGGCGCCGATCAGACCGGTCAATCCACCCACGAGAACGAGAGCCGAGGCGGTGGCCGGCGCCAGGGGCGTCGCGAACACCATCTCGGCCCACAGCATCCCTTCACCTCGCCGGAAGGCCTCCACGAGCATTCGCAGCACGAGGACCGCCACCGCCCCGCCGGCCAGACCCTGAACGGCGCCCTCGACATAGAACGGCCCTCGTACGAAGAATTCGGTCGCCCCGACCAGGCGCATGATGGCGATCTCCTCGCGGTGCAGATGGGCGACCAGACGAAGAATGCTGGCGCCGGTCACGGCAGCTGCAGCAAGAAAGAGGATGCCCAGACCCAGTCCGGCTCCGGTCATCAACCGCAGGAAGGCGGCAAGCTCAGACAGCCACTGCTGATCTCCATCGACCATCTCGACCCCGGCCTGGGCGCGAAGCTGATCGAGCCACTCTTCGAACCCCGACTGATCGACGACCTCGGCATCGACGATCACCTCGAGCGAGGTCGGGAAGGGAGACGTCTGCCACCCCTCGACGACCCCGCTGAGGCTGGGGAACGACTCCTCGAATCGCCGAACGGCCAGATCGGGATCGACGGTCTCGACCCCGTGCACCCAGGGGCGGGTGAGCAGATTCCCCTGCAGAGTGGCCACGACATCCTCGGTCTGCGCCTCCGAGTCGAGGAAAACGACGACGCGGACCTCCTCACGCCAGCTCTCGACGGCTCGAGAGAGATTCTGCGTGATGAGGAGAAAGACTCCGCAGAGAAAGAGGCTGATCGACAGGGTGAGCACCGCCACCATGCTGATGCGCCAGCTGCGAACCAGGCCGCGCAGGCCCTCGCTGCAGAAGTAGGCCAGGACCTTAGCCAGGCTCAACGATTCTCTCCGTGGACGGATCCGGGTAGAGCTCCTCGAGCATCGGGCGATCGCCATCGCCGACCAGGCAGCCGCCGTCCAGGGAGAGAACCCGCGAAGGAGCCAGCTCGAGCAGTCGGGGATCGTGAGTCGCGACCAATACGGTGGTGCCACGCGCGTGAACTTCCAGCAGCAGGCGCAGGATCTCCAGCGACATCCGAGGGTCGAGATTGCCGGTCGGCTCGTCGGCGATCAGGATCTCGGGCCTTCCAACCAGCGCACGAGCCAGGGTCACCCTCTGCTGCTCTCCGCCGGAGAGTCCGGCGGGAAAGGCATCCATGCGGTCCGCCATTCCGACCTTCTCCAGGGCCTCGGCGACACAGTCACGCTGCTGCGCCCGACTGAAGCCGAGGATCCTCGGTAGGTAGGCAACGTTCTCGAACACCGTCTTGCGCCGAATCAGTCGGAAGCTCTGGAACACGACTCCGATCGACCGCCTCAGGTAGGGCACCTTCGAAGCAGGCAGAGATCCCACGTTGCGGCCGTTGACCAGGATGTGGCCCGTGTCGGGGAGTTCCTCGCGGTAGATCAGCTTCAGCAGGGTGGTCTTGCCGGCGCCGCTGGGACCGGTGAGGTAGACGAGTTCGCCGCGCCCGATCGCCAGCGACAGATCGCTCAGCGCGACCGGTCCGGCCGGATACTTCTTCGTGACGTGGAAGAACTCGATCACCGGCAGGTCTCCGGACTAGCCGGCGCCCGCCTGGATCCGACCGAGACTCGCGCGCAACAGGTCCTGTGCCTGACGAGGATCGGCCCGTCCCGCCGACCGTTTCATCACCTGACCGACGAGGAAACCGAGAGCCTGGGGCTTTCCGCTCAGGAACTGGGCGACCGGCTCCGGGTGCTCATCGATGATCTCGCCGACCCAGATCCCGATTTCACCGAGATCCGTGACCTGAGCCAGTCCGAGTCGTTCCACCGCCGCTGCGGGCGCCTCGTCACGATTCCAGATCGCGTTGAAGACCTCCTTCGCAGCGCTGCTCGAGAGAGTCCCCTCGTCGATCAATCGAACCAGTTCGGCAAGACGACGCGGCGCGAGCGCCTTCTCGAGTTCTGCTTCGGAGGTCTTGATCTCGCGCAGGACCTCGGTCATCACCCAGTTTGCGATGCCCTTCGGATTGTCCGGATGGGCCGCTACGGCGGCTTCGAAATAGATGGCGATCGCGTGCGCTGAGGTCAGCTGCCGGGCGTCTTCGTCGGAGAGTCCGTAGTCGGAAACGAACCGTTCCCGAGCCTTCCAGGGCATCTCGGGCAGGGCCGCCGCCTGGGCCGCGATACGTTCCGGATCGAGGACCAGGGGAGGCAGGTCGGGATCGGGGAAGTAGCGATAGTCGTGCGCCTCCTCTTTCGAACGCATCGGACGGGTGACACCCTGGGCGGCGTCGAACGAGCGCGTTTCCTGCACGATCTCGTCGCCCGACTCATTCCGTCCGATCTGACGTTCGATCTCGAACTCGATCGCCTTGCCGACATGACGAAAGGAGTTCAGATTCTTGACTTCGACCTTGGTCCCGAACTCCTCGCGGCCGAGCGGCCGTACCGACACATTGGCATCACAGCGCAGGCTTCCCTCCTCCATGTTGCCGTCGCTGGTGCCGGTGTAGAGCAGCACCTGGTGGAGCGTCTGCAGGTAGTCCTGAGCTTCCTTCGACGTCCGGATCTCGGGCTCGGAGACGATCTCCACCAGAGGCACACCGCAGCGGTTGAAGTCGACCAGGCTCTGACCCGGAAGCGAGCCACCCCCCGGAGCCTCGTGGAGTAGCTTGCCCGCGTCCTCCTCGAGATGGATCCGATGGACCCCGATCACGCGGTCGAAGCCCGTCAGCGGCAGCCTTCCGTCGGTCGCCAGGGGACGATCGAACTGCGAGATCTGGTAGCCCTTCGGGAGGTCTGCGTAGAAGTAGTTCTTGCGCGCGAAGACGGAGGTTTCGTGAACTCGACAGTCGAGCGCCAGCGCCACCTGAACCGCCAGGTTGACGGCTTCGCGGTTGAGGACCGGGAGGACTCCCGGATAGCCCAGGCAAACCGGGCAGATCAGGCTGTTCGGCTCCGAGCCGAAGCGATTCTCGCAGCCGCAGAAGATCTTGGTTCTCGTCGCCAGTTGGACGTGAACCTCGAGGCCGATGACGGCTTCCCACTGCATCGCGCGCTAGTCTAACCTAGCGATCTCGCCCTTCGACGGGCCGCTCGACGGTACCCGAGAAGCCACCCAGGAGACCTTCGAGTGGATTTCGAAGCACAGCTCAGCCACGGCATCCACCATTGGTCTGTGGAGCTTCCAGGCGCCCATCTGCTCTTCTCCGGCAAGGGCTCGACGACCGCCTCCGAGACCTTCGCCGCCCTCCAGGGGGCAGATCACCAGGTCGGCTGGTCACGGCAGGTCCACGGCACGCGGATCGTCGAGGGCCGGGCGGGTGACTGCGGTGAGGCCGACGCGCTGCGCACCGAACGCCGCGACCTCGCCATCTCCGTCCAGACCGCGGACTGTGTTCCCGTCGTGATCCTGGAAGCAGACCGACTCCACGTGGTTCACGCCGGTTGGAAGGGACTGCGAGACGGAATCCTGACGGCGGCGTTGGTCGGAGCCGCCGAGGGCGCAGTTGCCGTGATCGGCCCGCACATCGGTAGGTGCTGCTATGAGGTCGGCGACGATCTGGCGCGGGCAATGGCGCAGGCCATCGACGCCGCGATCGTGCTTCGCCGCGAACCCCGGCCTCATCTCGACCTGGGACTGGCGGCCGAGATCCAGCTCTCCAAGGCGGGCGCGCACGTGGCCGGCCACCTCGAAGAGTGCACCCGATGCCACCCGGAATCGCTGTGGAGCTACCGTCGCGACGGAGCGCGAGCGGGGCGAAACTTCACCTTCGCCTGGTTCGACTAGCGCGCAGACGACCCTGCGGCGGCAATCAACGGCTGCGCCGACTGCGACTCTTGCGGGTCGGGTCGATGCCGATCGAACGCAGGAAGCTGAGGTCGTCGGTGTTGATTCGGAAGTTCGGGTCGGCGGCAGCGGGCCTCGTCGCTGCCCCTTCACGGGCACCTTCGGCTGAACCGGGTCCGTCCTCGGCGTCGTCGTCCTGCTCTCCCGGCTTGCAATCGACTCGCAGAGACAACGAGTAGCCGGCTTCCTGGAGTTGCTGAAGCCGCTCCACGACCACGTCCGAATCCGACACCGCCTCGAGCAGGGCTTCGCCGAGGTCTCGCAGCAGATCGTCGATGTCGGGTTTGAGAGTCATCGTGTCTCGGAAGCGCCGAAGACCCTCGGGCAACCGCTGGTGGATTATTCCGAGCTAAGCTTCGCACTGTCAATGACGACCGAGACCCAGGCCGAGGGCATCGAGGCCGTGCGCCTGTGGCTCGGGTCCCGAGTCGGTCGGATCGACCGCATCGATGCGCTGGCCGGCGATGTCTCTCCGAGGCACTACTTTCGAGTCACGGCCGAAGGCGAGTCCAGCATCGTCGCCCGCTATCCGCAAGAACTGCGACCGGCCCAGGAGCGGTTCCGGCACACGACCCGACTCCTCGAGGGCGCGGGTGTGCGGGTGCCACGGGTCTTCGACTCCGATCTGGAATCGGGAATGGACTGGATCGAGGACCTGGGAACCGACACCCTCTACGATCACGCCGCCCGGGCGGATGGCGCCGCGGCACGCCGCTGGTTCGAGAGCGCAGTCGAGATCCTGAGTGCCATCCAGTCTCTCGAGACCTCCCAGCTGCCGCGATTCTCGAGTCTCGACGAAACTCTCTCCTGAGGAGTGAACTCGAGAAGACGTGGAGCTGTTTCCTCGAGCCACAGGGAATGTTGGGTACTCGGCCACAGGCAGACGCCCTCCGATCGGCCCTCGATGACCTGTGCTCGAAACTGGGCGCCCAGCCCCGCGTCGCCTGCCACCGTGACTTCATGGCGAGGAATCTCATCGTCACGCGAACCGGCGAACTCGCGGTGATCGACCATCAGGATCTTCAGCCCGGACCGGCCTCCTACGACCTGGCCTCGTTGTTCAACGACAGCATCTACACGCCCATTCACGAGGCCGAGCGACTGCTGCCGACGACGACGGAGTCGGCCGACTACCGTCGCTGTCCGCCCAGCGTTGTCCTGAAGATCGTGGGGACCTTCGTCAGCTTCGCGTCTCCGGGGGTCGAAACGGTATCTGCCGCAGGTTCCACTCGCGCTGGACCGCTTCCTGGTCCATCTGGCCGCGCTCGACGACAACCGGGCGCTCGCCGAGGATCTGAGATGTCGATGGAAGACTGCTCTCACGGTGCCACCGCTCTGATACGCTTCCTTCTCGGCGCTTCACGCTTGGAGGACATCGATGACCACTCTCAATACGCTCTTGCTTCTGGGCCCCCTCGGCGTTCAGGAACTGTTGGTGATTCTCCTGATCATTCTCGTGATCTTCGGCGCTTCGAAGTTGCCGCAACTCGGCCGTGGACTCGGCGAGGGCATCAGCAACTTCAAGAAGGGTCTCAAGGACGACGGCTCCTCGAAGATCGAGAAGGGCAAGGAAGCCGACGACAGCGCCACTTCCTGAAGTCCGTCGCAGCGAGTCCCACTCAAGCCGAGTTCGCCGCGAACGGTAGCAGCGCTCCAGCCGCCTGACGCCGCCCCTCGGCGCCGCCGGCCGCAGACGAAGAACCTGGTAGGGGTCTTCGCAGCCGTCGCGAACGGTTGAGCGAGAGCACGGACCGTCTAGCGACGGGGCGCGGTGCGGGAGCCGCGAACGGGAGGCTTGCGATCGGTGATCCCGAGATTGGTCACCTTGTTTCGCAGAGTGTTGCGATGGACTCCCAGCCCGATCGCCGCACGGCTCAGATTGCCGTTGTTGGAGCGCAGCGAGGCGAGAATGAACTGCTTCTCGAACTCGTTTCGAGCCTGCTCGAGGGTCAGGCCCCGATCCACCAGTTCACCCACCAGATCGGTCAGACGACCGTTCAGATTCTCACCGCTCAATGCCGACCCCTTCTCTTCCAGAACCGCTCGAAGTATCGCGAGACCCTACCATAGCGATCGACGGCCACAAGACACCGTCGACTCCCGATCGCAACCGTCGGCGAGTCCTCTTCGAGGTCCCCTCGACCGGCCTCAATTGACCAGCGCGAGATCGCCTACATACATCGGGTAGCGCGAGGCCACGACCTTGGCGAGGGCTCGGCCACCGGTGAGCGAGAGCACCGCGACCTCCCCGAGTACGACCGGCGGACCGGAGTTCGGAGGCAATCGATAGACCGTCAGGATGTCGCCCACTTCCAATGCCTCGTCAGGCCCATGATCCAGGAAGACGACGTGATCCTTGCCCATCACCACGAGTCCGTCCTTGGCGTGCACGATGACGGCTGCACTCTCGAGGTCGTCGCGCGAAACCGGGTAGGTCGCCGGACGCATCGGTTTCTTGCGCTTCGAGGGAATCGGCTCCGGCACGAAGGGAATCAGGTTCGAGCCGACCTGGATGAAAGAGCAGCTGTGGACGATCTCACCAATCGCTGAGGTCTCCTGCACAGAGACCACACGCACGCGCCCGAGGTACTGATAGAAGCGCCCCAGCTTGCGGCCGGAGTAGGGGTGCCTGATCACTTCTCCGGACCTGACGGTCGTGAAGCTGTCGCCCGGACTGAGGCCCGCCTCGCGCCCTCGATCGAGGTAGACGATGTCACCCAGGCTCAAGCCGTACTTGATCGTGTCGACATCGCCGAAACGTGCCTGTAGACGACCGCGCGAGGTCAGGTCGAAACTCGGGCCGAGGATCTCGTACTCCGAACCGCTGATGTGATGCTCGAAGGCCTGATTCTCGTCACCGATATAGCCGCTGCAGTAGATGTCATCGGCGTGACCGAGTTGAACGAACGGATACTCAGCGTCCGGGATCGCCTGCGCGACCTCTTCCTCGGGTTCCACCACCGGAGCTTCAGTGTAGAGCTCCTCCTGTTCCGGGGTCGTCACCTTCAAGCCCAGAAGCAGCGGATCTCCAGGGTAGATCCAATGGGCGTCCAGGATGTACTGGTTCCGTTCCCACAGCTGCGGCCAGAGGTAGGGATCACCGAGATACTCGCCTGCGAGATCCCAGAGCGTGTCACCCACGACGATGGTGTAGAGCTCAGCGTCGGGAGGGAAGTCCGAAGGCGGCTCCCAGGCAGTCCAGTGATCGTCGACGAGATGCAGGTCCTTCGGGGGCTGCTGCGCCCAGACGACCGAGGTCGACACCAGGAAGGCAAGCAGAATCGAGGCGCTTCTGAAGATCACGCAAATCTCCCGACGAATTGCAAATGCACGTATCGTCACAAGACTATGCCTCGCATCCGCGCCTGTCAAGCAGCGAACGGATGACGGCTGCGCGCCGAACGATCGAATGGCGCTCGACTGTTGCTGCTTCAGAGGTCTCGGAGATGATCCGCGGCGCTTCTCGCAGCAGCCGAACCTGGATAGCGACTCTCGACGGCCTGGTACTCCCGGCGAGCGGCGTCGAGATCTCCCAGGCCTTCCAGTACCCGGCCGACCTTGTAGAGGGCGTCCGGCGCCTTGTTGCTGTCGGGATAGCGCTGCACCGTCTCACGAAAGGCCGCGAGGGCCGACGCCGACTCTCCCCGACCCAGGCGACTCTCGCCAATCCAGTACAGGGCGTTGTCGGCCAGATCGCTCTGGCTCCAGGACGCCAGGAATTGGGTGAAGGCCGACTCGGCATCGAGATAGCGACCCTGGTGGTAGAGCGTGTATCCGCTGTCGTAGAGAGCCTGGGCATCGGCCGTTACCCTCTGAGAACCAGGGTTGGACAGCGAGGTCTCGGCATCGGCACCGACATCGTCACCGAGATCGACGCTCTCGATACGGCCGGCGGGTTCGAGCGGCACGAGGTCCTCTTCTCCGATCCCACGAGCCGCCTGGGGGGCCGAAGGGCGCGGCGCCCGTCCGCCGGTCTCGAGCTCCTCGACGCGCTCCCGGAGACGGCGAATCTCGATCTCGTCGACGGCCGTCTTCTGCTGGAGCTCCAGCACTCGGCTCTTCAACTCCTCGATGTCGCCCCGAACCTCGTCGGAGCTTCCTCCGGAGCCGGAGAAGGCGCTACAACCGGCTGTCAGCAGACTCGTCAGAAGCAGAATCCACAGCACTCTCATCGTCGGCTTCGGGCTCCGATTCCTCATTGGCGAACTCCTCGTCCATCGACGGCCATTTGGGCTCGATGCGACTCCCCTTGCGAGCGTACATCGTGTCCGGATACTCGTCCTGAAGTCTCTTGCAGACCTCCCGACCCCGTTCGATGTGCTCCTCTACCGCACTGAAGGAGTAGAGCTTGCAGAGGTAGAACAGGACCCGATCGGTCTCTTCGTAGGTCGGGTAATTCTCCAGAATCCCCTCGAAACGACTGATCGCCGCGAAGGACGTCCCGAAGCGCTGATAGCGCATGTAGAAACGTCCGACCAGATAGTCGTGCTCCGCAGAGTGGTTGTAGATCCGCTCCATCTCCGGCAGTGCCATCTCGCTGTACTCGCTCGTCGGGTAGAGGCGACGAACGTCGTTGAACGCATCCAGGGCATCCTGGGTCAGGGACTGGTCCCGGTCGGGCTTCTGGAGTCGCTTCGAAAGGGACATTCCGATCTGGTACTGGGCATAGGCCGCCTTCTGGCTGGTCGGGAAACGGTTGAGAAAGTCCCGATAGCGACCCTGCGACTTGACCCAGTTCGCCTCACCCCCCGTGCAGGTACAGAGCATCGGCCATCAAGATCAGGCCCTCACGACCATTCGCGGTATTGGGTTCAATCTCAAAGGCATGAACCAGGTAGGCCTGTGCCTGACGGTACTGCTTCGTCGGCCAGCAACTCGCTTGACCAATCTCGAGGGCCTCGGGAGCTGACGAGTTGCAGAATCGGGTCGGAGATTCCGCTCGAAGAACAGCCGGACACCGAAGAGCGCGACCAACCAAAGGTGAGCTCTCTCACGCTACCCGACTCCGCAGCCGAGCGCAAGTTGCGAAGTGCGGCTGCCGGAGTCGTCCTGACCGTAGACCTCGGAGCCCGAAACACAGATATCGACTCCCGCCTCCGCCAGCGAGCGAATGTTGCCCGGTCCGACGCCGCCATCGACCTCGATCTCGATCGACCGTCCCTCCCGCTCGATCAGACCCTTGAGCCGCCGAGCGCGCTCGCGAACGCGGGGAATGAAAGCCTGACCCGAGAAGCCCGGATTCACCGACATGAGAAGGACGAAGTCGATTACTTCGAACGCATCGACCAGGGTCTCCACCGGTGTCGTCGGATTGAGAGCCACCCCGGCTCGTACGCCCCTCTTGCGAAGGTGGTCCAGCAGCCGATGGAGGTGCGTCGTCGCCTCCTGGTGAACCGAGATCCAGGAAGCGCCGGCATCGATGTAGGCATCGATCAGGTCGGCCGGGTTCGAGACCATCAGGTGGACATCGAGCGGCAGCCTGGTTCGCCTCGCCAGGGCCTGCGATCACCGGCACCCCGAAACTCAGATTGGGCACGAAATGACCGTCCATCACGTCGACGTGAAGGGCATCGGCGCCGCCGCCCTCCGCTTGTTCGACGGCCTTGTCCAGGTCTCCGATATCTGCCGACAGGACCGATGGGGCCAACTTCATCGACCGACCTCCTCGACTCTTTCAGGCAGCGCGGAAACCACCAGTGAGATCACGTCGTCCTTCCCGAGCCGATAGCCCGGCAGGGGGAACTGGCGCAGCACGACTCCGGGCGCGATGCCCTCGTACGGCTCGTATTTCACACTTCCGATCCTGAAGTCGTGACGACTGAAGAAGCGCTGAACCCCATCCATCTTCTGATACACGAGATCCGGCATCACATACGACCCCGACGTGTCCTCGAGACCCAGGTAGAGGTCGATCGCCGCCGCGTGGCCGACCTCGCCTCCGGCCGGAGGATTCTGGCGCACCACCCGCTCCTGACGAGCCCCTTCGGCATAGACCCGCGCCAACGAACCCACCGACAGACCGGCGGCCCGCAAGTTGAGCTGGGCCGCCTGCAGCGTCTGACCCCGAAGATCGGGCACCTGGATCCGTTGCGGCCCCAACGAAACGCGAATCTCGACTTCGCCGCCTCGCTTGACCGAAGCGCCGCCCCGCGGGCGTTGTCTGACGACACCGCCGGCCTCGATCTCCGTGTCGAACCGATCGTGAGACTCGTCCCACACCGTGCTCAGGCCGACTCGCTCGAGAACGGCCACCGCTTCCTCTCTCGGCATTCCCACTACCGCCGGCACGATGATCTCGCCTCGCCGTACGAAAGCATTGAACGAAAGGTAGCTGGAGTAGACGAAGACAGCGAGCAAGACCCCGGCATAGCCGACGTAGAGCAGTCGCCGGAAGATCGTGCGAAGCATCGATCCTGGTTCAGTTGAGCCAGCGATCGAGCAGGCGATTCACGACGCTGCGAGGCACGTTCTCGGTCTGGGAGGCCAGACCCTTCGCGGCCTGCAGGGCCTGCGAGACACCCGCCGCGACGTCGGTGGCAGGATTCGCCATCCAGATGATCTTGCGCCGGCGGTCGACGAGGAACAGGGCCGCCGGCGCGCTCGCATCTTCCGACGGCGCCACACTCCCATAGGCCTCACTGAACTTTCGATCGTCGCGCAGAAGAGGAAACTCGAGCCCCAGGGCGGACTGCAACGAGACCAGCTGAGGCATCTTCGACGGAGAAACCCCGAGGATCTTCACGTGGACCTTGTCGAGTTCGATCCGTCCGGCCTCGAGAGCCTTCAGGTCGACCTGGGCCTGCTCGGCCTCGGCATCCGGAAAGAAGTAGAGCAGCACCGCGCGGCGCGGTACCTCGTCCTCGAAGGCTCAGAAGACAGCCTTCCGTCGAACTCAAGTCGAAGTCCGGCGCGGTTTCGTTGATCGCGATGGCGGTGCTCATCCTGGGCTTCTCCGAGGAGTTCTTTCGACAGCTTCGAACGGCTGCCTAGGGGTGGTCGACCTGGCGTTCCTCCGTCCCGGATGACTCGGAAGAGAGCATCGGCGGAAGGCTCTTGCTGAGGTCGAAGTATATCGCCATCGCCATCAGCATGACGATGACCACGAGGCCCACCTGGGTGATCCGTTCCTTGAGACGGAGAGACAGATCCCGCCTCATGGTTCCCTCCACGAGCAGCACCGTGATCTGTCCACCATCGAGAACGGGAATCGGCAACATGTTCAGAATACAGAGGTTCAGGCTGATGAAGGCCATGAAGAGCAGCAACTCGCGAAAACCGCGCCGCGCCGCCTGTCCAGAAACCTCGGCGATCTGGATCGGTCCTCCGATCGACGACCTGAGCGAGACCTCCCGTTGGACCAGCTTTCCGAGCAGCATGAACATCTGCTGGCTCAGATCGACGTTGAAGCGCACGCTCTCGCGAGCCGCTTCCCAGACCGTGAAGCTGCGCAGCGGCTGACCGACCCCGATCATCATTCGACCCTCGACTTCCTGCGGCACCACCTCGGCCCGGAGCTCGACTCCCTCACGAAGCAACGTCAGCGACAGCGGTTCTCCGCGGCTCTCGCTGACGACATCGACCAGGTCGCCGAATCCTCGAACGGGGCGATCTCCGATCTCGAGAATGGCATCCCCGGCCAGCACTCCAGCTTCCTCAGCGGCGCTGCCCGGAGAAACCTCGCCGACCAGGACCAGGGGATAGAGACCGGCTTCTCCGATCTCGTCGGGCAGTACCATCGCCGGCCTGAGGACCGTTCGACGCGGCTCGCGGTCGCGAATGAACTCGACTTCGAGGTCGCGCTCCGGCGCCGTCAGGGTGGCGAAGCTCACATCCGACCAGTTGTGCACCTGCGACGAACCGATGCTGACTACACGGTCGCCCGCCATCAGGCCGGCTTCCTCGCCGGCCGAACCGGCTTCGACCGCTCCCACCACCGCCTCCATGTCCTTCGGATCCACGGCTGTGAATCCGGTGCTGTAGACGATCGTCACCAGCAGGAGAGCCAGAACCACATTGGCGAACGGTCCGGCCGCGAGAATCAGGATTCTCTGCCAGCGTGGATGGTTGAGGTAGTCGCCAGGGTCGTTCGAAGGTTCGGTCGGATCCTGGCCCGCGAAGCTGACGTAGCCTCCGAGCGGAATCAGCGACACCCGATAGTCGGTGTCGCCGCGGCGCATCGACCAGATCCGACGGCCGAATCCCACCGAGAACGTCAGGACCCGGACGCCACAGGCCTTGGCAGCGAGATAGTGACCGGCCTCGTGCATGAAGACGATCACGCCGAAGGCGAAGGCGAAAGCCAGGACGTTGCTGAGAATCTGAAACATGATCAGCTCGTCGGCTGCCACAGGTCGAGCACCGACATCAGGGCATAGAACAAAGGCGCGGCAAGCAGTATTGCATCCATCCGGTCGAGGACACCGCCGTGACCGGGCATGATGCGACCAGAGTCCTTCACCGCGGCCGAACGCTTGAGCAGCGACTCCAGCAGATCTCCGATCTGAGCGACGATCGAAGTCGCGACGAAGACCCCGATCATCGGGTACAACGGCATCCCGGCAAGTCCGACGGCCGCTCCGACGCCGACCAGGGCCCCGAAGACCGCCCCGGAGACACTACCTTCCCAGGTCTTCTTCGGACTCAGCGTGGGCGCCAGGCGGTGACGACCGAACATGGAGCCGGCGAAGTACGCCATCGAGTCGTTCGCCCACACACTCGCCAGGATCGACAACAACAGTGCCGCGCCTCCGTGACGATGGATTCCGGAAATGGCCCACACCGGCAAGACCAGGTAGGGCAGAGAGAAGGCGAACCAGCCCAGGGCCGGAAGTCGGACTTCCAGGGGACCTCGTGAGAGCACCGCCAGCCCTCCAAAGGCGATCGGCGCCGCAACCAGAACCATCTCGGGCCGTGCGACCCCGAAGAGGGGCAGGACTGACGCCACGGCGACCGTCGGCACGAGAACCGGCAACGGCGAACCGGCGGTGGCCCCGCGGGCCATCCGAACGACCTCCAGGGCACCCAGGGTCATCAGGCCCGACATGACGACCTGGATCCAGAACGTGTCGAGCTCGAAGATCCCGAAGATCGCCAACCCAGCGACGATGCCGCCGACGAGAATGCGTTTCTTCATCGCCTCCTACCCGACTCTCGGAGAACGCAGCCGATCCTCGGCAAGCGCCGCAGGCGCCAACGGCCCGCGTTCCCCAAAGCCTCAGCTCCCAGCGCCGGCCCTGGCGTCCGACCCACTGAACTCGAGGCCGCCGTAGCGACGCTCGCGGCCCTGGAACTCGAGCAGCGCACTGAGTAGATCGAGGCGGCTGAAGTCGGGCCAGAGGGTCGGAGTGACGACGATTTCGGAGTAGGCGATCTGCCAGAGCAGGAAGTTCGACAGTCGCATCTCGCCCGACGTCCGGATCACCAGATCCGGATCGGGTTGCTGCGAGGTGTAGAGGTAGCGACCGATCGTTTCCTCGTCGATCTCCACTCGCTGTCCCTGGGCCCAGTCCGAAACGATCTTTCGGCAGGCATCGACGATCTCGCAACGTCCAGAGTAGTTGAGGGCGATGTTCAGGGTCATGCCGGTGCAGGCAGCCGTGGTCTCGAGTCCGCGGTCGATCTCCCGCCGCACGGAGGCATCCATTTCCTCCACCCGACCCAGAATGTTCAGTCGAATGTTGTTCGACGCCAGTTCTTCTCGCTCGCGACGAAGGTACTCCTTGAGGAGATTCATCAGCGTCCAGACCTCGTAGCGAGGGCGCTTCCAGTTCTCGACCGAGAAGGCGTAGAGCGTCAGATAGTCGAGCTCGAGCCTCGCCGAGGTTTCGACCGTCTCGCGAACGGCGCGCACACCCTCACGGTGACCCTCGATCCTCGCGCGGCCGCGAGCCTGCGCCCAGCGGCCGTTGCCGTCCATGATGACGGCCACGTGTCGCGGCAGGGAGGCGAGATCCAGCTGGTCGAACAGGGCCCGCTCAGGACTTCCCGGGGCCGCTATGTTGTCGGCGACGATCATGCGGAGAAGGCAAAAATATCACACCCGCAGCCCTCTACCCGCCTGCGCCTCGAGCTCGCGAGGGTCGTAGAAGACCTTCTCGAGAACCAGCCCGTTAGCAGGAACATTCGCACCGGCCTCGCTCCTCGGGCGCCCTTCGAGCAGTTTCCGGATCGAGCCGGTCTCGAGCCTTCCGGTCCCGACCTCGAGCAGCGTTCCCACCATCGCTCTCACCATGCCTCGCAGGAAACCCTCGCCGATCACCCGAAAGAAGAGTCGCGGGCCGTCCACCTCCAACTCGCAAAGCATCACTTCGCGAACCGGCTGGCCGTGAGCACCCCCCGACTTCGCGAACGCCGAGAAGTCCCAGCGACCGACGAAGGCTCGAGCGGCCTCGGTCATGGCGCCGACATCGACGGCGTGTTTGAGTCGCAGGCAGAAGAGGGAGTCGAGCGGCGACTGCACCCGCGACGAGGTCATGGCGTATCGGTACTCCTTGCCGACCGCGTCATAGCGGGCGTGGAACGTGTCGGCGACGATCTCGGCCTGCATCACCCTGACATCCTCCGGCAGTCGGGCATTCACCCCCTCCACGAGGGCGCTCTCGGGCAACCCTCGAGGGCTGTCGACGTGGGCGACCTGGCCACGGGCGTGGACGCCGGCGTCGGTTCGGCCTGCGCCGGTCACTGGCGCATGGCAACCCAGGATCTCGGAAACCGCAGCCTCGACCACTTCCTGCACCGAGACCGCATTCGGCTGGCGCTGCCAGCCGGCGTAGCTCTCACCGCGGTAGGACAGTGTCAGTTTGTAGCGCACGTTCGATCAGGAATGAAAGCACGAAAGGCGACCAGACAGCCAAGTACACCCAGGGAAAGTAGGGAATCGCGAAGAAGCGCGGCAGGTAGGCGAGCTGGACGGAGACGGTGAGCACCAACCAGGAGCGGCGACCTCCCAGGACCGCCCACGGCACGACCCAGAGCACATACCAGGGATGGACCGTCGCCGAAGTCGTCACGAAGGCGGCGAAGACGAGATAGGCCGACGACACCAGGTCGTCGGCTCTTCGAGCGACGGCAGCGACCGCTGCCAGCAGGCCGAGGCCCAGAAAGAACTTCGTGATCAACTGCGGATACATCCAACGGCTGAGGCTCGAGAGGCGATCGACGCCTGTGACAGCCGTCACCCCGGAAAGAGCCCACTTGGCGAGATCGTCGATGCGGGCGACCTCGACGAGTCGCCAGGCAGGTTCGAAGATCGGACCGTTGAACTCCCAGGACACTCCATAGGTGGTCAGCCCCGGGGGGATCCCGCCGCTCGCGATGCCGACGGGCACCAGCGCGGTCGCCACGACCAGCAGCGTAGCTCCGGCGAACAACGCCGGACGGCGGCTGCTCCGGGTCCACGGGGCGACCACCAGGGCCGGGATCAGTTTCGTCAGGACCGCACCAGCCAGCGCGATGGCAGCGAAGATCGTTCTCTCGCCTGCTCTGCGCGGCCCCGTCGCCGATCCCGACGTCCCCGTCGCCGATCCCGACGTCCTCGTCGCCGATCCCGACGTCCCCGTCGCCGATCCCGACAGCCAGAGAGCCGCCGCCAGGAGTCCAAGGATCCCGAGGCCGTCGACATGCCCCATCCCCGAGAGTTCGACCACCACCAGTGGATTCCAGAGGTAGCCGATCGTACGCCCGGAAGCCAGCCCGAGGCGCCGAGCCAACAACCAGAGAACGACACACGAAGCGAGGTCGGCAAGCGTGACGATCAGCTTCCAGGCCACCACGGGATGGTCGGTCACGCTCGCTATACTGAAAGCCGCGATGGCGACCGGCGGATAGACTGTTTCGACCTCCCGATGTTCGACCCGCTGCCAGAGTTCGTCGCGCAGTTCGACGAGCCCGGTATCCTCCGGCGCGACTTCGTAGGGGTTCACCCCCGCCACCGCAAGACGACCGTCCCAGAGGTATCGATAGACATCCTCCGAAAGGGTCAGCGGGAGGGTCAGGGCCGACAGCCGAAGAATCAACGCGATGCCGACGAGGACCGATACCGGCACCTCCGAGTCCCGGGTTCGCCAGGCAACGATCAGGAACCAGACCCCAGAGGCCAGACTCGCCGTCAGCCAGACGCCCGAATGCACCGAGCCATCGGAAGCCCACACCAGAACCGTAGAAAGAACGACCAGGGGCGCCCAGACGGTGCCGTGACTCCGCAGCCACCCCATAGCCGACTGCTCTGAAGATGCCTTCACCCAGCGATCTCCTTCTCGGCGCGTACTACGTCACCCTGACGTGCCTGGCCGGCTTCGGCCTGCACCGAGCGGTGTTGCTCGTGCTGTTCTACCGAAACCGTCACGCAGCGCCCGATATCACTCCGGCGCGGGACTCTCTACCGAAGATCACGGTTCAGCTGCCACTCTACAACGAGCGTTACGTGGCCTCGCGACTGCTCGACGCCGTCTGCGAGCTCGACTACCCCGACGATCGACTGGAGATCCAGATCCTCGACGACTCCACCGACGACACCTGCGAGATCCTCGAATCCGCCGTGTGCACCTGGCGACAACGCGGTCGACGCGTGCACCACCTCCGGCGTGAAAGCCGCACCGGCTACAAGGCCGGCGCCCTCGCCGCCGGACTCGACCTGGCCGAAGGCGACCTGATCGCCGTCTTCGACGCCGATTTCATTCCGGCGCCCGACTTCCTGCGTCGAGTGGTCCCCCACTTCGAGGACCCCTCTGTCGGCATGGTTCAGGCCCGCTGGGACTACGTCAATCGGAACTACTCGCTGTTGACCCGCATCCAGGCGATTTTCCTCGACGGTCACTTCCGAATCGAACAGACGGCCCGCAGCCTGAGCGGCAGGTTCTTCAACTTCAACGGCACGGCGGGAGTCTGGCGTCGGCAGGCGATCGTCGATGCGGGCGGATGGCATCACGACACCCTGACCGAAGACCTCGACCTTTCGTACCGCTCTCAACTCGCCGGTTGGCGCTTCGTCTACCTGCCGACGCTCGGGGTACCGTCGGAACTGCCGGTCGACATGGCCGCCTTCAAGACCCAACAGCACCGCTGGGCGATGGGTCACATGCAGGTGGCGAGAAAGGTCCTGCCCGCCGTGCTGCGCTCCGATCGACCGCGAGCCCAGAAGCTGGAGGCCTTCGCCCATCTCAGTACCAATCTGGCCTACCCGCTGATGATCGTTCTCTCCCTCCTGATCTTTCCGGCCATGGTGATTCGGCACGCCGCCGATCCCTGGTCCCTCCTCTGGATCGATCTGCCCCTGTTCGCCCTCTCGTCCCTGTCGACGATTTCGTACTTCCTGTCGGGGCAGATCGCCGATCGACCGCGCGATCGCGATCCCAGTCCGGGCCTCGTTCTGCCGTCCGTCCTGGCCCTGGGAATCGGCCTCTGCATCAACAACGGCCGAGCCGTGATCGAGGGTCTGCTCCGTTCCGGCGGCGAGTTCGTCCGCACTCCCAAGTACCGAATCGAACACCGCGGCCAGGCCTGGACGAGCGCGAGATACCGCGCCAGGGTCGACTCCACCCTGGTCGTCGAGGGCCTCTTCAGCGCCTACTCGGTCGGCTGCCTCCTCTTCGCCGCCTACGAGGGAATGTGGGGCGCCCTTCCCTTTCTCTATGTCTTCGCCCAGGGCTTCACCTGGGTCTTCCTGTTCTCGCTGCGCGGTCGCATTCTGCCGGCGGACGCTGCCGCCCAGCCCCTGCTCGAGTCCTGAGCTCGCGTCGCCCCTCCTTCGAGCCCTAGTATGCTCGGCGGATGGAGGCCATCCCACGACCCATCACGGTGGACCTCAGGCCCGCTCGCGTTTCCGACGCCATGCTGTTCAGGCAGTGGCGCGCGGAGCCCAGCGTGCGTCGCTTCCAGCCTCTGCGCGACATCGCCCTGACCCAGCTGCGAAACGACGTCGCGTCGCAACGCATGAACGGGCTCTACCGCGCGCGGGGAGATCGCTTCCAGTGGGTGGTCGAGGCGAACCAGGAACCGGCAGGCTGGATCACCCTGGTGGTGGGCAACTGGGAGCACGGTCTGTGCGAGCTGGGCTTCGCCCTCACCTCGGCGTGGCAGGGCCGGGGAGTGATGACGCAGGCCCTTGCCGATCTGCTTCCGGAGCTGCTGTTCAACACCCGACTGCACCGCATCGAAGCCCGCTGCGCCGTCGAGAACCACGCGTCGAGACGCGTGCTCGAGAAGAGCGGCTTCCGGCGCGAGGGGATCCTGCGCGGCTACTTCGTCCTCGACGGCGATCGGGTCGATCACTACCTCTACGCCCTCCTCAAGGAGGACTACACACGTGACCTCGCCGGTTTCGACGAAGACCGTGGTTAGTCGACGGGTTCGAGGTTGGCGAACCTGGCGATCAACTTCCGCTTTCCGACCTGATCGAAGTAGACGGTGAGCTTCGCGTCGCCGCCGGTGCCCTCCATCGACAGGATGACACCCTCCCCCAGCGTGGAGTGACGGACCCGGCGACCCTTGCCGACCTCCCGATCCTCGAAGACCGGCTCGATCGTCGTTTCACGGCCGAAGAAGGCGCCGACGTTGCCCGACCTCGGGGAGTCGAAGAGACTGGGGCTGTTCTCCGCCTCGATCAGATCCGGTGGAATCTCCGACAGGAACGGCGAGGGTTTCTGATCCTGATACCGACCGGCCACCATCCGCCGGCGGCAGAACGAAACGTAGAGCCTTTCTCGAGCGCGGGTCATCCCGACGTAGAGCAGTCGGCGCTCCTCCTCCAGATCCTCCGGCGCCCCCTGCGAGTTGTAGTGGGGCAACAGGCCCTCCTCCAACCCCGTGACGAAGACGAAGGGGAACTCCAGACCCTTGGCGCTGTGGAAGGTCATCACGGAGACTCCCCGCTCCACCTGCCAGTCGTCCAGGTCGCTGACCAGCGCCACATGATCGAGAAACGCGTCCAGAGCTCCGATCTCTTCCGTTTCTGCATCCGAATGGGATTCCACGAAGCCGTGCGCCGCTGAAAGCATCTCTTCGACGTTGTCGCGGCGCGCTTCAGAGTCGGCATCCTGACCCTTGAAGAGTTCGAGGAAACCTGTGCGCTCGAGGATGGCGTCGAGCGCACTTCCGACATCGCTGTCTGCGAACTCGTCGTGCAGACCGACCACCAGGTCGCGAAACGCGGTCAGCGCCTTCGAGGCTCGCGCCGGCAGGCTGTCGAACGAATCCAGTCGAAGGTAGTCCCACAGCGTCAGACCCCTGCGACTCCTCTCACCCTCGACCAGCTCCCGCGTCGTCTTGCCGATTCCCCGCGGCGGCTGGTTCATGATCCGCTGCATCGCGACCTCGTCGCTGGGATCCCGCAGCACGCGCAGGTAGGCAACCAGGTCCTTGATCTCGGCGCGAGCGTAGAAACGGGTGCCTCCAACCAGGCTGTAGGGCGTCTCCGTGCGGATGAGTTCTTCCTCGAGGGCGCGGGTCTGGCCGTTCGTGCGCACCAGGATGCCGACGTCCTGGTACTTGCGTCCTTCGACGGCATTGCGAAGCGCCTGCACCACCCATCGGGCCTCGTCGGCCTCGTCGCGAGCGCGGTACAGCGAGATCGGGTCACCCGCGCCGATATCGGTCCACAGGGTCTTGCCGCGGCGGTTCTCGTTGTTCGACACTACTGCGTCGGCCGCCGACAGGATGTTCTGGGTCGAGCGGTAGTTGCGTTCGAGCTTGCGGATCACCGCCCCGGGGAAGAAGCGCTCGAAGTGGAGGATGTTGTCGAGATCGGCTCCGCGCCAGCGGTAGATACCCTGGTCTTCGTCGCCGACCGCGGTCAGGTTGCCTCCCTCGCCGGCCAATCTCAGCACGAGTTCGAGCTGCGCGTGGTTGGTGTCCTGGAACTCGTCGACCAGAAGATACGCGGCACGCGACCGAGCGTAGGACAACACCCGCCGCTCGTCGCTCAGCAGTCGGACGGTCAACGTGATCAGGTCGTCGAAGTCGACGGCCGAGGCTCTCCGCAGGAGCTTCTGGTAGCGGACGTAGAGGCGAGCCAGACGCTCCTCGTAGAAACCGCTTGCCTCGGCCTGCAGGGTCTTCTCGTCGACCAGACGATTCTTCGCGTCACTGATTCGAGACAACACTCCTCGCGGAGGAAACGACGTGTCTGGCAGGCTTTCGTCCTTCAGGGCCTGGCGTACCAGGGCCAGCTGATCGGCGTCGTCGACGATCGAGAAGCCCCGCTTCAGACCGACCCTCTCGCCGTAACGGCGAAGGAGGCGCAGGGCGTAGCGATGAAAGGTGCCGACGTACGCCGACAGGGGCGACGTCTGCAGCGACTCCTCGACGCGACGCTTCATCTCCGCAGCCGCCTTGTTCGTGAACGTCACTGCCGTGATGCCGGCCGGATCGACTCCCTGTTCGCGAACCAGCCACGCGATGCGCTGCGTGATGACGCGGGTCTTGCCGGATCCGGCACCGGCGAGAACGAGCTGGGGACCCGTACCGTGGGTCACCGCCTCGAACTGCTGCGGGTTCAAGTTCGAAGCGTCGGAGTCTCTACTCATGGCCGCTCCCTCGATCGGTCTCATGGCGACGGTTCAGTTCCCCTGAAACCCGGGCGAGATCGGCCGAATCGTTGACTCCCCAGGCCTCGGAGGGATCGGAGACCTCGACACAGTGAACGTCTCGGCCCGCCTCGACAGCCAGCTCGAGTGCCTGGGGCAGGTAGATCTCCGCCTGGGCGTTGTCCGGTTGAAGGCGTCGCAGAAAGTCGAAGACATCGGGAGCCGGAAGCGCGTAGACGCCGGCGTTCACCCGCCGGATGGACAGCTCCTCAGCCGTCGCGTCGGCGGCTTCGACACACCGAACGTAACGACCTTCGGAGTCGGTCACGACCCTGCCGAGACTTCCCGGGTTGTCGAGCGTGGCCGTCACCAGGGCTCCCCAGCCTGCTTCAGCGGCAGCGAGCAGTCGGCGGGCCGTCGACTCGCGCAGCAGGGGGGCATCGCCGGAGAGCACGAGCAGGAGCGAAGGCGAAGGGACGGCTTCCTCCGCCTGCAGCAGGGCATGTCCGGTTCCCAGCTGTTCGGCCTGATGAGCCCAGCCCAGTCCACGCTGGGCGAATCGTCGGCGGACCTCCTCGGCTCCGAACCCGACGATCGCCACCGTCGACTGACAGCCTGCTCGCTCAGAGAGATCGACGACCCACTCGAGCAGGGGACGGCCTGCGGCGGAAATCAGGACCTTCGGAACGTCACCGCCCATCCGGCTGCCGCGACCGGCAGCGAGGATCACTGCCACGCAAGGCCTCTCCGAACGACCGGCGCCCGCAGCCTCGGCCGCCGGCACGCTACTCGACCGCGAAGATCGCCGAGAGCTCGGAATCGCCGCGCAGGAAGAGGAAGTCCGGATCGTGGTAGGCGTGTACCCTGTTGTCGGGATTGAGGTCGATCGCCTTGGCGAGCTGATCGACAGCGCCCTCGCCGTTCTCGCGCAGGCATTCGACGGCAGCAGCGAGATAGGCGAATCGTTCGTCACGACCCTTCAGCCCGCCCCTCGTGCAGTAGTCCATGGCCTCGTCCAGGTCGCCCCGATTCTTGGCGACCACGGCCAGCAGATAGGTATCGGCCTCATCCGTGGGCTTCGCACGCCGGTCCTCGCAGACCGTGATGTAGCGCCGGGAGCGCTCTGCGAGCGGTGTACCCTTCTGGGCCTCGGCAGCCTTCTCGAACTCCTGCTGGGCCGTCGCCCAGTTCTTCTTGTGCAGGGCCTCGACGGCCTTGTCGAACGCCTTCTGTGCTTCTTCTCGTGCCTTGATGGCATGGGTGCTTGTGTTACTCATTGACTGCTTCCTGTCCGGTCCGCTTGAGTTCGTGGAGAACCTGTTTCGAGACGGCTTTCAAGGTGTCGAAGACACCCACCCCCTGGGTCGCGATCGCCTCGAATGTGGGTTCTCTCTTGAAGTTCAGCGTTCGGTACATTTCCTCCACGTCGACGCGATTCGGAAGATCGCGCTTATTGAATTGCAAGGCATACGGAATGGTTACGAGATCGAGTCCGTGGTCTTTCAAGTTGCGCTGCAGATCGCGAACCGACTCGACGTTCGCGTCGCGCCGTTCAGGCTGCGAGTCGGCGACGAAGACTACGCCATCAGCGCCTCGGAGAATCAGGCGACGACTGGCCTCATAGAAGACCTGACCCGGCACCGTGTACAGATGGAGACGGATCGTGAAGCCTTGAATGGTACCGAGTTCGAGCGGCAGGAAGTCGAAGAACAGGGTTCTTTCGGTCTCCGTTGCCAGCGAGATCATCCGGCCCTTCGCTTCGGGAGCGGTCTGACGATAGATGTGTTCGAGGTTCGTCGTCTTGCCGCCCAGGCCCGGACCGAAGTAGACGATCTTGCAGGAAATCTCCTTGTTCGCGTAGTTGATGAAGCTCATTCGCCCAGCCCTCACTCGCTGAAGAGGGCGTCGATATCCTCGTCCGTGATCCGCGAGAGCGGGCCGCTCACCTTACCCTGCCGACCCGGCAGCGAGCGCAGCAGATCTTCGAGACGCAGCGAAGCCTGACGGACGCGCAGACGCACCAGGCCGAGCGACGTGTGTTCATCGAAGATCACCAGCAAGATGCATCGTCCGGCCACCATGGAAATGTGGATGTGTTCGTGTTCGCCCTCGTGAACGAGCGAAGAGAACCGCTGCTCGCCGATCAACTGCGCCAGGCCGTCGGTCGCAGCCACGTTGCCGGCCGTCAGGGTCGCCAGCGAGGTGGCATCGAAGGTTTCGGCTTCGCCCGCCGAAGCGAGCTGAACTCCGTTGCGATCGATCAGAAAGACCGCCCTGGCGACGGCGTCGCGCCACAGATCGCGCAGCACGCTGTCGACGCGACGAAGCTCTTCGCCGTAGAACACCAACTGGCTACCGGCCAACGGTCACCTCCAAGCCCAGCTTCACGAGAACAACGCCCCTTTCAGCGGTCCGCTCATCCAGCCGACCCGGCCTGAGTCTTCAGGCGGAACTGTCGAGGAAGGGACGAAGTTTCCCGGACCGACTCGGGTGGCGCAGCTTGCGCAGCGCCTTCGACTCGATCTGACGAATGCGCTCGCGAGTGACGTTGAACGAGCGGCCCACCTCTTCGAGAGTATGTTCCGAGCCCTCACCGACTCCGAAGCGCATCCGCAGCACCAGCTCCTCTCGCGGCGAAAGCGTGTTGAGGACGCCTGAGGTCTGCTCCTTGAGATTGGTCGTGATGACCGCCTCGACCGGAGACTCGGCGCTCTTGTCCTCGATGAAGTCACCGAGGTGGGAGTCTTCTTCCTCGCCGATCGGGGTCTCGAGAGAGATCGGCTCCTGGGCGATCTTCATGATCTTTCGCACCTTGGAGGCCGACAGATCCATGCGCTCACCGATCTCCTTCGCCGTGGGCTCGCGGCCCAGCTCCTGAACCAGCGAACGGCTCGTCCGAGTCAGCTTGTTGATCGTCTCGATCATGTGGACCGGAATACGAATGGTTCTGGCCTGATCGGCGATCGCACGGGTGATCGCCTGACGAATCCACCAGGTGGCGTAGGTCGAGAACTTGTAACCGCGGCGATACTCGAACTTCTCGACGGCCTTCATGAGGCCGATGTTGCCCTCCTGGATCAGGTCGAGGAACTGCAACCCGCGATTGGTGTACTTCTTGGCGATCGAGACCACCAGCCGAAGGTTGGCCACGATCAGCTGCTCGCGGGCTTCGGCACTGCGGCCTTCTCCCTTGCGGATCTTGACGATGGTCTTCTCGAGTTGGGTGCGGGTGGTGCCGTAGCGCTTCTCGAGTTCACGCAGCTTCTTGCGGTACTTCGAGATGCGACGCTTGTGCAGCGTCTGGAGTTCCTTGTTCGACTCCCGCTTGAAGGCAGAGTCGGCACGCTTGAGGTCTCGGCTGAGGCGGGAGAACTCCCGATCGAGCTCCTTCAGAGCCTCCACCAGGCGGTTTCGCGTCTGCAGACTGAAGTCGACCTTGCGAATCTCCTCCGAGATCCTGGCCGCCAGCCGATCGATCTCGCGATCGATCTCGAGGTAGGCATCATCCTCGACGCCGAACTTGCGACGCTGGGTGTCGAGCTTCTCGACCTGAGCGTCGAATTCGCGCAGACGCTCGAAGATCGCTTCGTTCTCTGCGATGCGCTTCTGGACAGCCTCTTCCAGCCCTTCGATTTCTTCGCCCTTGTCGAGCGACAGACGGCCCTCGGGACCCATCTCGTTGAGACGCAGGAGTTCGCGCAGGACGACCGGGTTCTCGCACAGGGCTTCGTAGACGATCCATTCACCGTGCTCGATCCGTCGTGCGATCTCGACCTCGCCGTCGCGGTCGAGCAGCGGTACCGTGCCCATCTCTCGCAGATACATGCGGACCGGGTCACCGGTCTTCTCGTGATCGCGAAGCTGGTACTCCTGGGCGCCGTCCTTCTTCTCGAAGTCGCGCTGGCCGCCGTCCAGGGCTTCGCGGCTCAAGTAACGTTCCGGGCGGGCGATGACCTCGAGACCGCTCTCGCTCAGGGTGTGGAAGATCTCGTCGAGATCCTGAGGCGAGGAGACGAGGTCGTCCGGAAGGAGATCGTGGATTTCGTCGAAGAGCAGATAGCCCTTCTCACGCCCGAGCTCCATCAGTTGGCGGAGCGAGCTGTGACGACCCTCGATCCGTGCGATGTTTGAGATTGCCATTTCTTCTCCTGATGATCCGAACCGACGCCTCAGTGATCCGACGCGATTTCGTGCAGTAATCGGCTCAGCGCAGTCTTCTCTTCGACGAGTTCCAAGACACGCGCAGACTGCCCGCTGCGCTGCGCTTCAGTGATCTGACGAGCAAGTTGTTTGAGCTGATGCCGCTGCCAACGCCTGTTCAGTCGGTCGAAGGCCCCCCCGAGCTCTTCCTCCTCCGAACAAGCTGTCTCTTCTACCAGAAGACGCGCCATCCGGTCAAGAATCGCACTGTCTTCGGGCAGGGCCGAAAGAACATCCTGCGCGGTAGGCGCAGTTCCGGCCTGTTCGTACAAACGCCTGAAGAGCCGGTAGATATTCCCACATTCGCGATCGAGGAAGATTTCTTCCACCGGTAGGTCCTCGAGCGCCGGAACGCGGTCGGTCTCGCGCAACAGAAGCTGCAGAGCCCTCTCCTCGAGACTCGCGACTTCCCGTCGTTGATTGGTTTCGGAGGGCTTGCCGTCGGCCGCTCGGGCGTCCCGGCGGGATCGCATCAGGAGGTCCACCGGCAGTCCCACGAGATCGGCGGCGCGTCGGCTGTAGGCGAACCGCGCCACCGGATCTTTCACCGACGCCAGCAGTTCGCGAATGGAAGCCGCCGCACGGGCCTGGTCGGCGGGACGGGCGTCACGAGACGGGGCCAGCTTCTGAACCTCGTCTTCCAGCGCGTCGGTGGCCCCCTCGACCGCCGCTCGCAGGGCCTCCGGCCCTTCCTCGAGACGAACCGTATCGGGATCGCTGCCCTCCGCAAGGCTGACCTGCAGAACCTCCAGACCCTGTCCCAGCAGACTCGGAAGTGCCCGACTCCTCGCCTTCACTCCGGCCGCGTCGCCGTCGTAGCAGAGGATCACGCGCTCGGCATAGCGTGCGCAGAGCCGAACCTGTTCGGCGCTCAGCGCGGTCCCCATGGTGGCCGCCGCATAGTCGATCCCCGAGGCCACCATCGCGAGTAGATCGAAATAGCCCTCGACCAGGACGAGGGTCCCCCGCTCTCGGACAGATTTGCGGGCTACATCCATGCCGTAGAGCAGCGTGCGCTTCTGGAAGCGTTCGGTCTCGGCGGTGTTGATGTACTTGGCGGGGTGATCTCCCATGGTTCTGCCCCCGAAACCGACCAGTCTGCCGGTGGTATCGCGGATCGGAAACATCAGGCGATCACGGAAGCGATCGTAGAGTCGTGACGGGTTCTTCTCCGACCGGGCCACCAGACCGGCAGACTCCAGATCCTTGACCGGTATGCGCGCAGTCAGACGGTCGTGGAGCGCCTGCCACTCGTCGGGGGCATAGCCCAGGCCGAAGCCCTGGATCAGTTCCACCGGAATCTTGCGACGATCGAGGTACTCGAGGATGCCGCGGGTCGCTCGGAGGCGTTCCGTGAAGAACTCCTGGGCAGCCTCGAGCGCCACCGAAGGATCGGGACCGCTCGCAGCGCGAGATCTCGACCCGACCGACGGAAGAGGGATTCCGTACTCTCGTGCCAGGCTCTCGATGGCGGCAGGGAAGTCGTCACCAGTCGTGACCATGTGGAGCTTGATGGCGTCCCCGCCGGCGCCACAGCCGAAGCAGTAGTAGAGCCCCTGATCCGGATCGACACTGAAGGACGGCGTCTTCTCCTTGTGGATCGGACACAGGCCGACCATCCGGTTGCCGCGTTTCTCGAGCCTCGTGTGGCGGGCCGCGATGTCCGAAATGTCGACGGCATCGCGAACCGCCTGGACCAGCTGTGGGGTGAGATTGACGTTACCGAGACTCAAGGAATTGCTTCTGCCCGGCGACAATCCGGGCGCCGACCGACAACAGGGCTTCGCCACCCCTGGAAAAACGAAGGGGAGTGAGCCCGAAAGCCCACTCCCCGATCTTGGAGGCAGAAAAAGGAGGCCGCGTCACGCCAGTCCTGCGCGACGATCTTCCATCAACTTGCGGGCCATTTTCTTCTGGGCCGCGACGGCCTTCCGCTTGCGCTTCACCGAAGGCTTCTCGAAGTGCTGACGCTTCCTGAGCTCTGTCAGGATGCCTTCCTTCTCGCATTTACGCTTGAAGCGACGCAGTGCGTTCTCGAAACTCTCCTCTTCGCGCACTTGCACAAAGGGCATTTCCAATCACCTACTTTCGAATTTGAAGTCTTCTCGACCAGCAACGGCCGAGCTAGCCATTCTGACGCAGCCGGAGCGCCGAGTCAATCGAACCGGCCTACTCTTCGACCCTCTCCGCGGCCGGCTTGACGGCGTCGAAATTGGTCTCGTACACCACCAGGGAGTCACCCGATTTCTTGAAGTACACGGCAGCGGCCGCACCCTCGAGGCGCGGATAGAGCCACGTCGTGATGCCGCGATCGGCCTGCTCACGCACGTTGCGGTGAAACACCTGACCGATGGCCGCGACGACCTGCTTCTCGGTCATTCCGGTCTCGACCAGGGCGAAGCGCTCCTCATCCATGTAGCGCGCTTCCTCGGCCGCCTCCAGCCGCGCGCTCAGGTCGGGATTGTCGGGATCGACCATCAAGGCGTTGCTGAGAATGTCGATCGCGCGCTTGTAGTCGCCACCACGACGGATGTAGTCCGCCGCAAGCTCGATGTCCTCGCCGCTCTTCATGCGGATCGCAGCAGCCTGGATGTCGTCCAGTTCCTCACCTTCGAAGCCTGCATACTTGTTGATGAACTCGACGAGGGTGCCGTTGAAGGCATCGGCGGCGGCGTTGACCTCGGCCACCTTCGTCTCGATCTCGGCCTCCAGGTTGGCGAGCTGCTCCTCGGGACTGGTTCCGTCCTCGGCATCCTCCTCGAAACCGACCGCAGCCTGGGTCCGCAACTCGGCCAGCTCGGCCCGCATCGCCATCAGATCACTCTGCTCGCTCTGCACCGCTGCCCATTCGGCCGCCTTTTCCGACTCCCCCTCCTCGTCGCCCGATCCGCAGGCGATCACGAGTCCGGACATCAGCACCAACAAAGTCAACAAACGAAGGATCTTGGACATCTCGTTCCTCCCGGTGGAAATCGACGCGAACAGGCAATGTAGACAACGATTTCAGCACACGAAGCGCTTCGATTGCAACGTGTCGGCCGCGCCGGGGCCAGGTCCGCCGAGCCTTCGTTGCTTGACAGTTCCGCGGAGCCTGAGCGAAGATCCTGCGCGCTTCCCGTCCCCAACCCCAGGATTCCAGACATGAAACAAGGCGCCGAGGAGGGACATGAACTCCTGCAGGGCCTCGACCTGCTCCGTCAGACTCTCGAATCCCAGATCGAGGGCATCCGAGCCACTGTCACGAGCGACCCTGCGCTCCGGGAAGACAGCAAGATCGTCCGACTGCGCCGCGACCTGGCGGCTTTCGAGCGCGCACGGAGCCAGGGCGAGGTCCTGAACCGGCTTCTCAACGCCGCAAGGACCCGCTGCCGTCGCAGCTACGTCTTTCTCGTTCGCGGCGGAGATTTCGTCGAGTGGCCGCGCGACAGCGGATCCCTCGCGCCAAGCGACGAGTGGGACGCGATCCTCCAGGAGGAGCGTCCCCTGCGATTCCTCTCGGGCAACGACGAGACCGCTCTCGTACCGTTCGTGCTCCGCGGACGGACGGCCGCCGTCATCGCCCTGCAGGACGATTCGATCTCTGAATTGCCGCTCGACGAGGTGCAGATCCTCTGCCACGGCGCAGCCCAGTCGATGGACCTCATGAGCGTGCGGGAGGGACAGGCTTCGGCGCTCGAAGACGTCCTCGAAGCGACAACGGTCACGACCGACGACGCAATCCTCGCAGCAGCCATCGAACCGGTCGAGGCGCCCGAATCGGGCTCCCTCGAAGGCCGCGCACCGAGCCCCGTCGAGGACGAGGACTCCGATCCCGGTGAGCACTCTCGGCCCGACCCTTCCTGGGACGACGCCGATGAAGAGATCCTCGAGGCCACCTCCGACGATTCGTCCTTGGACGCCGTGCAGGACGCGGACGGGGCGGCGACCAGGATGTCTTCCGACATGCTCACGGTCATGGAGGCGGTCGAGTTCGAGGGGAGCGAAACGCCCGGTGGGCTGCCCGCGACCGCAGGCGACCTCAGCGACTCTTCAGCCGAGACCCACACCCCGATCCCGGCCGACCTCGAGAATGACTTCGACCCGGTACGGGTCGGTTTCGGTCGAGCGTCGCAAGACCCCGCAGACCGGGCGAACCGTTCGGCCCCCGACGGCACTGTCATCGGAGAGGCCGACGCAGACGACGAACTGGCGGCTGCCGACCCTGAAGTCCCCGAAGGCTCCCCCGAGGCCCCTTCTGTCGATCCCGTCGATTCCGATGGACCCGGCAAGCCCGACATCGTCACCGGCGATACCGTCGACAAGGGCGGTGGTGTGGATGAAGCCCTCTCGAACTCGGGGCGAGATTCGTCGGCGCGCGGGGATGAAGGCACCGCCAACCCCGAGATCAGTGCGCTCCAGGACACCCTGGTGCAGCCGCCCGGGGACCTGGCCGGACCGGGATCGGCCTTTTCATCGCCGCACGCCAGCGGAGACGAAGTCGACGATCCGGAGCAGGAGGCCAGGCGCCTGGCTCGGCTGCTGGTCAGCGAGATCGAGCTCTACAACCGGGACGAACTGCAGCGAGGCCGTCTCCAGGGCGACATCCTGACCCGACTGAGCGACGATATCGACCGCGCTCGCGCCATCTACGAAGAGCGCACCGACGCGCGGATTCGACTCGCCAACAACTGGTTCGACGACGAGTTGGTTGCCGTTCTCGCACAAGGCGACGCCGGCCTCCTCGGCTCCAGATTCGGATCTTGAGGAGCAACCCTCGAGCGTCATTCGGTGCTAGACTGTCTCGTCTTGGAGTCGCAGGGTCCATAGCTCAGCGGTAAGAGCATCCGGCTCATAACCGGCAGGTCTCTGGTTCGAATCCAGGTGGGCCCACCACGGGACAATCACCCGGGTGCGGCAGCTGCTAGGGAGGCAGAAACTTTATGGCACGCGATCTCGATTCTCTGGTTCAACTGCAAGACACCTTGAACCGAGCCGAAGCGGCCCGCAAGCTCCTCGAGGGCGTTCCAGACTCGATGCAGGAGCTCCACGACGAACACCAGGAACGATTCGGAGCCATCCAGGCCCTCCGCGATCAGAAAACCGAAGCCGAACTCGAACGCCGAGCCGCCGAATCCGCCGCCGAAGACGCCCAGGCCCGTTTCGAGAAGTATCAGGCCCAGGTCAGTCAGATCACCACCCAGCGCGAGTACGGCTCGCTGCTCAAGGAGATCGACGAAGCCAGGGCCGAGATGACCAGCCAGGAAGAGATCGCACTGAAGGCCATCGAAGCCGGTGACTCGGCCAGGACCCAGGAGGAGACCCTGCAGGCCGACTTCGCCGAGCTCGACGCCCGCTACCAGGAAGCCCTCAAGAAGTGGGAGGCCGAGAAGCCGGCAGTGGCCGAAGAACTCAAACGGCTCGAGGCCGAGATCGAAGAGCTCAAGGCTTCGATTCCGGCCAACGTGATGTTGCACTTCCGACGCCTCTTCGAGCGCCTCGACGGTCAGGCGCTGGCGCCGATCGCGATGGTCGAGAAGGGAGCGAAGGCGATTTCGGTCTGGCACTGCTCGAATTGCAACTATCGGGTACGGCCGCAGGTGGTCATGGACATCAGGAACAACGGCAGCCTGAACCAGTGCGAGAGCTGCCAGCGGTTTCTTTTCTGGAGCGACGAAGGGTCCTGATCGAGCCGACCGAATCCCGCCTGGAAGACCGCCTCGCCGAGATCCGGCTCCAAATCGATCGAGCCGCCCGAGTGAGCGGACGCCGCGGCTCCGAGATCGTCCTCGTCGGAGCCAGCAAACGCCAGCCGGTCGAGAAACTTCAGGCAGCCTGGGACGCCGGCCTTCGGACCTTCGGCGAGAACCGGGTTCAAGAGGCCGAAGCCAAGCGCGGTCAGCTGCCGTCGCAAGCCGAGTGGCACCTGATCGGCCCGCTTCAGAGCAACAAGGCAAAGAGAGCCGCGGCGACCTTCGATCTCGTCGAATCGGTCGATCGCCTGTCGATCGCGGTAGCGCTCGATCGTCACGCCGGCGAGCTGGGAAGAGTCCTCCCCTGCTTCGCCCAGGTCAACCTGGGCGAGGAGCCGACAAAGCACGGCTTTCGTCCGACAGAGGTTCTGGCGGCTCTCGAGGCGTTGGCGAATCTCCATCACCTCGAAGTCGGAGGACTGATGGCGATACCGCCTCCCAGCATCGAACCCGAAGGTTCCCGGAGATGGTTCGGCATGATGCGAGACTTTCGGGAAAGAGCCGCAAGCGAGGGACTCCTTCAACCCTCCTCGGCCCTCTCCATGGGGATGAGCGCCGACTTCGCGGTCGCGATCGAAGAGGGTGCCACCCACGTCCGCGTGGGGACCGGCATCTTCGGCACCCGACCTGCCTGAACCCCTTGGCGTGGTAGGGTTTCGCGTTCCCAACCGGTCCCGAATGCGATGATTCTCGTGCTCGTTCAGCTCCTGAATCTCTATTCTGGAATCATCATCGTCCGGGCCCTTCTCTCCTGGTTCATCCACGATCCCCGCAATCCCATCGTGAGAATCCTGGACACGCTGACGGAACCCCTGCTCGGCCCGATTCGCAGGATCGTGCCGCCCGAGACGTTCGGCGGTCTCGACATCTCGCCGATTCTCGCCCTCGTGGTGATCCAGCTGATCAGCAGACTCCTCCTCGGATCCATCTACTAGAGAAACTCCAGTGGCTCTCGAAGACCCGCAGACTCTTTCCGACCTGGCCTTCTACGTCGCCGAGAAGCAGGCGGGCCGCACCGACCTGGTCAGCTCGAAGCGCAAGGGAGAGCGCGTCTGGTGGTCGACCGAGGACTGGTTCGGTCGAGTCGTCGCTCTCGCTTCGGTGCTCGAGAAGAGAGGTGTCGTTCCGGGAGATCGCGTGGCGCTGTTCGCGGAGAACTGTCCCGAATGGCACGTCGCCGAGTTCGCATGCCAGCTACTCGGCGCCATCACGGTACCGCTCTACCCGACCCTGCCCGCCGACCAGGTCGCCTACATCCTCGAGGACAGCGGCTCACGGATCGTCTTCTTCAGCAACCGAAAGAAGCTCGCGATCCTCGAGGAAGCCGGCGCGATGCTCTCCCACGAACTCCAGTCGATCGCCTTCGAGAGCGAGTGCGAACACGATCTCTGCCTCGACGACCTGCTCGCATCGGCGCCCGATTCGGATCCGGAGAGCTTTCGCGGACGACCCGCTCCCGACGACGTCGCCAGCCTGATCTACACCAGCGGCACCACAGGCAATCCCAAGGGGGTGGTGCTGACCCACCACAACCTGGTTTCGAACATGACGATCTGCGCCCGGTTGGTGCCGATCGACGAAACCGACTCCAGCCTGTCCTTCCTGCCGCTGTCGCACGTGCTGCAACGGACTGTCGACAACATCTTCTTCTACAAGGGCATCTCGATTCACTACCTGCAGTCGATCGAACTCGTGGCGCGCGCCCTGATCGAGATCCAGCCGACCGTTCTGGCATCGGTCCCACGGCTCTACGAGCGGGCCTACCTGCGGGTGATCGGAAACGTAGAGAAGGAACCCCAGGCAAGGCAGAAGATCTTCCGCTGGGGAGTCGGGGCCGGCGAGCGCTACGCCGAGGCTCAGCGGCACAGACGATTCGCACCCCATCTCGCCGCCCAGCGCAAGATCGCCCAACGGCTGGTCTACGGCAAGATCCATGAACGGCTCGGAGGGCGACTCCGGCTCGCGATCACCGGCGGAGCCGGCCTGCCGGAAGCCGTCGGACGCTTCTTCGAAGCCGTCGGGCTGGATCTCTACGAGGGCTACGGCCTGACCGAGACCTCGCCGGTTCTGTGCCTGAACCGACCCGGTGAACATCGTTGGGGCACCGTCGGCCGCCCGGTGCCGGAGGTCGAGCTGAGGATCGCCGAAGACGGTGAGATCCTGGCTCGCACTCCCGGGCTCATGAAGGGCTACTGGAACGACGAGGACGCCACCCGCGAAGCCATCGACGAGGACGGCTGGTTCCATACCGGCGACGTGGGCAAGATCGACGAGGACGGCTACCTGACGATCACCGACCGCAAGAAGGACCTCCTCGTGACTTCGGGCGGCAAGAACATCGCTCCCCAGCCTCTCGAGCAACGACTGACCTCGAACGGAGTCATCGCACAGGCAGTGGTCATCGGCGACAACTACCCCTATCTCACGGCTCTCCTGGTGCCGAACTTCGAGGAGCTCCCAACCGAACTCGCCGAGCTCGAGCCCGAGGAGAGAATCAAGCATCCCCGGATCCTCGAACGCATCGAGGCGACGATCGCGGAGGTCAATCGACAGGTCGCCGATCACGAGCGCATTCGACGCTGGAAACTTCTCTCGAGAGAGCTCTCGCTCGAGGAAGGTGAGATCACGCCGACTCTCAAGGTCAAGCGGAACGTCGTCCTGGAACGCTACGACGACATCGTGACCTCGATGTACCTGAAGTCCCAGCGCGTAGACCGCTGACGCCGACAGGAGCGACGAAATGCCGAACCCCCGATCTGTCCCTGCAACCGTTGCGTGCTCCACGCTTCTCCTCGCCGGCCTCGCCCTTCTCCTTTTCGGTCTCCCTGCCGTCGCCGCCCAGGAGGAAGAAGGTCAGCGGGTCCGCACCCGCTCGGGGTTGAGCTACGTCGACCTCGAAGTCGGCCGGGGCGACGAAGCGAAGAAGGGAATGAGAGCGGTCGTCCATTACACCGGTTGGCTCAGCGACGGCACACAGTTCGACTCGAGCCTCGAGACCCGAAAGCCTTTCTCGTTTCGGATCGGCAAGAAGCAGGTGATCGCCGGTTGGGAAGAAGGGGTCATCGGCATGAGAGTGGGAGGAAAGCGCAGGCTCTTCATTCCCTCCGACCTCGGCTACGGCGCTGAGGGAGCCGGAGACGAAATTCCTCCCCATTCGGATCTCGTCTTCGAGATCCAACTGCTGTCCGTCCAGAAGGACTGACGGCCCTAGCCGGACCCGTTGCCGGATTCGGCCTCGAGATCGTCGATCATCTCCGCTACCAGGTCGAAGCCGCCCTGCCAGAACTGCTCGTCGGTCATGTCGACGTCGGCCTCCGCCAGGATCTCCTGCGGGCGCGCCGAGCCGCCGTGGGCCAGCAGTTGCAGGTATCCCGGCTTGAAGCCTTCCGGATCGGCCTGGTAGCGGCGATAGAGGGCCAGGACGAGCAGCTGCCCGAAGCTGTAGGCGTAGCAGTAGAAGGGAGTCGAATAGATATGGGGAATGCTGACCCACTCGTACCGGAAGCATTTCGTCACTTCGACGCTGTCGCCGAACTGCTCGGCGAGATTGGCTTCATAGAGTTCGTGCAGGTCCTCGAGGCGGGCGCCGCCCAGGATTGCCTCATGGGCCTGCTTCTCGAAGGCGACGAAGAAGATCTGGCGAAGCACCGTGGCATAGATGTCGTCGACCGAGGATGACAGCAGTTCACGCCGGGCCAGGGGATCGGTGCACTCCTTCATCAGGCGTTCCGTCACCAGCATTTCGGAGAAGACCGAGGCCGTTTCGGCCAACGGAAGCGAGGCACTCTGGGTGAGAACGGTGTGTCCGGAAGCCAGCACACTGTGAACCGCATGGCCGAGCTCGTGGGCGAGCGTCGCGACGTCGCGCGGTCGTCCGGCGTAGTTCACCAACACCCAGGGCGAGAGGCTCGGAAGAACGGTGGCGCAGAACGCTCCACTCCGCTTTCCGCGACGGATCTCGCTGTCGATGTGACCGTCGTCGAAGACCGTCCTCGCGGCCGCCGCGAAGCCGGGGTCGAAGGTGGAGAAGGTGTCGAGCACCGAGTCGACCGCGTCGCCGTAGGCGATCTGCTCGCCGGTGGTGGCCAGGGGCGCGTAGAGGTCGAAGCGCTGCAGGCGCTCCTGCCCCAGCCACTTCGCCTTCAGCCTGAAGAAGCGCTGGAAGATGCCGACATTGCGGCGCGAGACTTCGAGAAGCCGATCGACGGCCGCGGATGGAATGTCGTTGGCCACGTTTCGAACGTCGATCGCCGACTCGTAGCCGCGCAGGGAAACGTTCTCGTTGTACCAGTCGCGGACTCGATGAACGTAGATCTGCCCCAGGACCTTCACTTCCTTCTCGAACACCGAGTAGAACTCCCGATAGGCTGCTTCACGCTGGCCGGCGTCTGAAGAAAGGACGTACCCCATCAGCTCATCGCGGGTCATCTGGCGCATCTCGCCATCGACCTCGAGTTCGAAGACCAGACGGTTGGTCAGCATCGAGTAGACAGTCAGCAGGCCACCGATGCCATCGGCATCCTTGAGGTTCACGAGCTGCTCGCCGGCCTCGTCGAGTGCGAAGTCCCGGACTCTTCGCTGCTCCTCGAGGAAGAAGCGCTGGTCGGGATGGGTCGCTGCATCGGGCAGCAGCCGGTCGGCTTCATCGTCGTCGAGCGACTTCCACCACAGCGTGAAGAAGAGCAGACGGTTCTGCATCGGCGTCAGTCGCTGGTGGACGAGGTTGCGAAAGGCGAGGGCGTCCTCACTCTGGGTATCGGCCGAGAACCAAAGCGCACCGTAGGCGGCCAGTCGATGAGCGTTCTCGGAGATCGCCTCGTACTCCTGAACGAACGACAACACCGTTTCGGCATTCGCCGAGTCGAGTTCGCGGCGTCGCGCCTCGAGCCGCGAAACCTGCTCTTCGACTTCGGAGAGAGCCTTCTGCACGACACCCTGCTCACCCGACTCGAGCAATTGCCCCAGGTCCCAGGGACCGGCCTTCCACTCCTTCTCAGTCTGCGCTGGCGACATCGGCTTCCTCCTCCTCTTCACTCTCCACCTGCCACTCGATGCCTCCTGACGCGGTCCATTCGTGGACCGGGAAGTACATGCCCACGCCCCGCTGACGCGACGTCACCGTGAATGCAAGCACCTTCCTTCGGTAGTCGTAGGGCGCGCCGTCCTGCGAGTGACAAGCCGCATCCACGAAGTACTCGCCCGGCGCCAGCCGCAGCTCCGGACACGACAGCGTCGCTGAGCCCCGGCCCTGGAAACGAACCGGCTCGAGATCGCCGAGATCGGTATTGGTCCCCCAACACTCGACCCCACGCGGCGTGGAGATGGCAACGCCGAAAACGAAGTCTTCGAGCGACCGGTCGGCGCGGGCCCGAATCTCGAAACTCACCGCATCTCCCGACTGCAGGTGGTAGGCCTCGTTCCCCTCCCCGTTCAGGATCCTGACCGACTCGATCTCCACAGAGCCCGAACCCCAGCGAAGAACTTCCTCTTCATCCTCGGAGTCCTTCGCCTCGCCTTCCCTGGACGGAGCCGAAGACCTGGCACTCGCGGCCCTGGCTGCGTCCTCGGTCTCCTGATGCTCGCGACGGTGTTCCTCCGACTCCTCTTCGGCGATCTTCTGCCGATAGGCATCGGCGACCTGGCGAGGGCGCCCGACCAGCTGTCGAACTCCCCGATCCAACCACAGGGCCCGGTCGCAGAGTTCTTCCACCATCGACAGTTCGTGGCTCACCAACAGCAGGGTACCGCCGGCGGCAAGGAACTCCTCGATCTTGCGAAGACAGCGATGGGAGAAGGCCTCGTCGCCCACCGAAAGCACTTCGTCGACGAGCAGGATCTCCGGATCGGTGTGAACCGCGACCGAGAAACCCAGCCGGACGAACATGCCCGAGGAGTAGTTCTTCACCGGTTCGTCCATGAAGTCGGCGAGACCTGCGAACTCGACGATCCGGTCGTAGCGCTCCTCGATCTCACGCCGGGTCAATCCGAGCACCGCGCCGTTGATGAACACGTTCTCGCGGCCCGAGATCTCCGGATGGAAGCCGGCACCCAGCTCGATCAGCGCGGCGACCCGACCGTTCACGGCCACGCTTCCCTCGGTCGGCTTCATCATTCCGGCAACGACTTTCAGCAGCGTCGACTTCCCCGAACCGTTGCCACCGATCAGGGCCAACGCCTCGCCGCGCCGGACCTCGAAGGAGACCGAGGTCAGCGCCTGAATGGAATCTGCCGGCCGCAGGTCGCGCACCAGGCTGCGGTCGAGGAGCGCGCTCTTCAGGGTGCGCAGAGGGTATCCGGCCCCGACCCGTCGGTAGCGCTTGGAGAGGTCCTTGACCTCGATCGCGACCTCGTTCATACCGCCTCCGCCAGCGTCTCGCTCAAGCGCGAGAAGATCCACGAGCCGATCAGCCATCCCACCAGGGAAACGGCAGCCATCTGCCCCCAGGTCTCGAGGCTCGGCGCAACGCCGACGAACAGGCACTGTCGGAAGCCGAGAATGAACGGGGAGAAAGGATTCAAGAGAATCGACCGGCGCAGGGTCGCGTACGGAATGGAATCGAGCGTATAGAGGATCGGCGTCAGGAAGAAGGCGAGAGTGAGGACGTTGGTGACGATGTCTCTCACATCCTTGAAGTGCACGGTCAGGGCAGCCAGTGCCAGCGACAGCCCGGAAAGAAACGGCAGCATCAAGAGGACGACGAACGGCAACCAGATCGCTCCGGCCCCGCCGACGTCGTTGCCGAACCACCGTCCGACCAGGAGTCCTCCGGCGATGACCGGAAGAGAGAGCAGGAAGTTGACCAGGTTGGACAGCACGGGTACGAGCGGCAACAGTTCGACCGGGAACACCGACTTGCGGATCAGGCCGCTGTTGGCGATCAGCGAACTCGCCCCCTCCAACAGCGCAGAAGAGATCCAGATCCAGGGAAAGAGACCCGTGATCAGGAAGAGAGAGTAGGGCGTCGCTCCCGGGGCGCGGGGCTGGAACACGAGACTGAAGACGAACGTGTACACACCGAGCAGCAGCAGCGGATTGACCAGGGACCAGACGAATCCGAGCGCCGAACCCCGATAGCGGGCCTTGAGTTCTCGACTGGTGAGGACCCCGAGGAGCCCGCGGTAGCGCAGAATGTGACGTGGATCGACCAAGCGAACTCCAGAACCTCAAGCATACGCGAGATGGACTCTCGGATCGCCGCCTCGCCACGACTACAATGAAGCTCATGAGCGCTTCCGATTCCCTGCGGATCCGCTGCCCGGACTGCGAGTCCGAGCTGATCGTCGACCGGGAAACCGGCGAGATCCTGCACCACCGCCCCCCTTCGGCTCCTCCCAAAGCCGCCCGGAGCCTCGACGATCTGATGCGCGCCGAACGCGACGGCCGAAGCCGCGCCGAGGACATCTTCGAGCGCGAAAAGGCCAGCCTCGAAGACCGCGATCGCCTGATGGATGAGAAGTTCCGGAAGGCGCTCGAAGAAGCCGACGATGGTGGTGAGGTCACCCGCCCAGCACGCCCCTTCGATCTTGACTAGCGCCCGGGTTCGCCCTGCAGCCGCTGTCCGAGACGACGGCTTCCACTACAGCAGAATGGGCAGCAGTTCGCGAAGCGAACTGCCAAGCAACCCGAAGGGTTGCCGCCGTCAAATGTCTAAATACACAGGGGCGGAGCCTAGCCTCGCGGTCACCCCCCGAACCTCCACGGGCGCCCCGAGGAGGTCGCGGGCGGCTGCGATCGGGGAGCCGATCTCGACGTCCCTGGAACCGTCTGCGGACCAGCCAACGATTCGTTGGCCGCCTTGGGGGATTTCGAAGCGGTAGAGGTGGACGCCGTTTTCCGGGGTGGTGATGGAGGTGAGGGTCGAGCCTCGGAGTTCGGCGAGCAGGCGGGAGAAGGCGAAGTACGAGGGGCGACGGTGGAAGCCGGAGTCGGTCGGCGACACCAGACCGTAGCCGCGCGAGACGAGTTGCCACCAGTAGACGCGATCCACCAGGCCGGTTCCCTGGGCCAGCAGGTAGTAGCGCACCAGGTACTGCGCCTGGGTCTGTTCGTCGACTGCCACGCCCTTGCCGGCCGGCGAATGGGGTCCCTCCTGCAGAGGCCAGTTGACTTCGGTGATCCAGCAGGGGCGGTCGCCGTGACGCGAAGCTGCCACGATCGCCTTGAACAGTTCGACCTTTCGTACGGTGTCGAAACCGACCTGGGTGTTCTCCGGAGCTCCCCGGCGATCCACGTAGAGGAGACTCGATACCGCATCGAAGGACAGCACCGGGTTCTTCCGGTTGAGGGCGTTGGCGATCTGGTGGAACTCGAAGTCGATGACCGCGGGACCCACGATGCGAACCCTGGCGTCCTTGCGCAGGACGTCGACCGCCGTCTCCAGCAGGGCCTCGTATTCCTCGAACGTCCACAGACCCCACTTGGAACGATTGATCGCGTGACCGACATGCACGTCGCTGGAATAGGGAAGGAATCGCTGTGCGAATTCCTCCAGCCGAGCTCTCCAGAGCTTCGGGTCCCGCACCAGCTCCCGATTCTGCGGCAGGGCGTAGGACATCTCGTAGCCCGCAGCATGAAGGCCCCGTGCCAGTGATTCGGCGTCGCCCATGTCCTCCCAGGGCTGAACCCGAAGCAGAACACGACGACTGCCGAGGCCTTCGAGAAGGCTCTCGACGATCTCCCAGGGGTGGTCCGACCCCAGGGCGATGCCCGGTTCGGGCCACTCGACGGGGAGAGCCGGCCCCCTTCCGTGGAGCTTTCGGTAGAGCGCCAGGCTGCCCGGAAGAGACCTGGCCACGACTCCGAGGGTCACGAGATGACTCCAGGCGTCGGCGACTCGAACGCGAATCTTCGCGAGTCGTCCGGCGTGCTGGTGCGGTTGGTCGGAGAGCGGGTCCCAGACGATCCGGTCCCGGGGATCGACTCCGGGCTCGGGAGGTTCGATATGGACGTGGTACGAGCGCGGCCGAAGCCTTCGAAGGGCCGCTCTCAGTCCCTTGAAACGCGCCTTCACCGCGAGCTTCGTACGGAATCCGAAGCGGTAGGCGCGATACAACCAGCGGCCGTGAACCGGTGAATCCCCCCAGTAGCCGCTCAACAAAGTCTCCTGCAGGCCGGGATCGTCGATCGGCAACCGACAGAGGTCACGCATGCGATGACTGAGACCGAGGCGTCGACGACGGGTTCGATTCAGATCGAGCAGCAGGATGTTCTCGTCGCGTCGACGATTCTCGCCCGCAACCAGCAGGACGTTGCCGACCGACACATCACGATGCCAGAAGTCGGCATCATGCATCCGCCGCAAAGTCCGACCGACGGCCGCCAGGAACCTCTCGAGGTCGACATCGGGAAACTCTTCTTCGAGAGTTCCCGCCTCGACGGCGCGGAAGACATAGCGGGACTCGATCGCATCTGAAACGAGTTCGCAGATGAAGTAGGAAGGCCCGTCCGAACGAACGGATTCGACGACGGCGACCGGAGCCGGAACGCGCAGGCCGGCCTCCCGCATCGCAAGAGAGGTTTTCCAGGAGCGGATCGCCTTGCTGCCCCGCCAGCGTCTTCGGAGACGCTCGGCCGGCGCCTGGTTGCGAAAACCCTTCACCACCACCGGAACTTCGCCGTCGGTCGTCTGCAACTGCGCCTCATAGAGGTAGTTGTTGCCCCAGTGCACGCTACGCGTGGCCGACGCAGGATCGATCAGGCGCTGAACTTCGCTCTCGGCAGCGGGGACATCGAGCTCACCCACGAGCTCTGCCCAGGCTCCCTCCCAGGCCAGGCGTCGAATCGGGCGACCCTCTTCAGACACGGACGACCTCGAACGTGTCGATCGCCAGCGAGGAGTCCACTTCGATGTCCAGCGTACCCCCGAGGCGTTCTTCGATCTCGTCGAGAATCGCGTGATCGCGCCCTCTCAGATGGAGTGCGAGGTCCGCAGGGACCTTGACTCGCAACAGACCCGGCCGACCCTCTTCGATCTCGCAAACCACCTCGTCGCGCAGGGCGAGGGCCAGGGTGTCCAACGACTTCACCGTTCCCGTGCCCGAGCAACAGGGGCACTGCCTGAGCAACTGGCTGTACAGATTCGAACGGCTGCGCTTGCGGGTGATCTGCAACAGACCGAAGTCCGACAATCCGAGGACGTTGCTTCGAGACCGGTCCTTGGCGAGGTGCTTGTCGAGCTCTTCCATGACCCTGCGACGGTTCTCCTCAGGTGTCATGTCGATCAGGTCGATCACCAGGATCCCGCCCAGATCGCGCAGTCGGATCTGCCGGACGATCTCCCTGACGGCTTCGAGGTTGGTCTGTAGAACGGTCTCCTCGAGATCCCGCTTGCCGACGAAGCGGCCCGTATTCACGTCGATCGAGACCAGGGCTTCGGTCTGCTGAATGATCAGGTAACCCCCGGAAGGCAACCAGACCTGTCGCTTCAGCGCTGCCTCGATCTGCTTCTCGACCCCGTGGCGCGAGAACAGGACTCCCGGTGCCGAAGGCTCCAACTCGACCCGTTCGACCAACGAGGGCTCGAAGCGGGTCAGCAGGGCCACGATCTCACCGTACGCCTCCTCGTCGTCGACGATCAACCGTTCGAAGGTCGAGTTGAAGAGGTCTCGAACCAGACGAAGATCGACGCTGGCATCGCGGTGCAGGAGTGCCGGAGCCGAAGCTTCTTCGTATCGAGCCTGGACCTCCTTCCACATCTCGAGCAAGCCGACGTGATCCTGGCTCAGCGTTTCGGCACTGCAACCCTCGGCCTGCGTCCTGACGATCCAACCGACGCCGGGCGAAAGCAGCGGCTGGGCCAGTTGCCGCAGCCGAGCCTCCTCCTCTTCGTCCTCGATCCGTCTCGAGACGCCGATGTGATCGACCCCGGGCAACAGCACCAGGTAGCGGCCGGGGAGCGACACCTTCGAGGTCACCCGAGCGCCCTTGCGTGGCAGCGCGTCCTTGGTCACCTGCACCAGGATCTCGTCGCCCGGCGAGAGCAGTTCGTCGATGGCCGGTGGATCCCCTTCTTCGGAGTCTCCCGCGCCCGGGGCGTCTCCGGCCCACAGAAACGCATCCCGGGGCAGGCCGACGTCGATGAAGGCAGCGTGCATCCCTGGCAGGACTCGATTCACCCGCCCGCGATAACAGTTGCCCACGACCCCTCTGCCGCGGCGCCGCTCGATATGGATCTCAGCGAGGCGGTCGTCCTCGAGCACCGCGACCCGGGTCTGGTGGACGCCTCTCTCGATCAGGAGAGTGTTGTTCAAGGTTTCCAGACTCGGATCAGCGATTGACGTAGCGCCGGAAGTCGACACTCAGGATCACGCCGGTAGCGAAGAAGCAGAACAGCGTGAAAGACCCGCCGTAGCTCAGAAACGGGAGCGGCAGACCCGTGATCGGTACCAGTCCGACCATCATGCTGGTGTTGTACAGAATATGGAAGGAGAGAACTGCCAGGAGGCCCACGACCAGCAGCATGCCCTGCCTGTCGCCTGCCCGGGTCGCGACGAGCGTTCCGTTGTAGAGAAATACCAGATAGAGGCCGAGAACCACCGCCACGCCCAGAAAACCTCGCTCCTCGGCCAGCACCGCGAAAATGAAGTCGGTGTGGCGAGCCGGCAGGAAGCGCAGCTGACTCTGGGTGCCCTGCATGTAGCCCTTGCCGAGGATCTCACCCGAGCCGACCGCGATCTTGCTCTGACGAATCTGATACCCGGCGCCCAGCGGATCGTCGCCGGGCTTGAAGAACGTCATGACGCGCGCCTTCTGATAGTCCTGGAGTGCGAACAACCACACTCCCGCGCCGGCGATGAGGACCACCAGGCCGAGGATCAACACGGTTCTCAGGCTGAGTCCGGCGACCAGCACCAGGGCGCCGAGAATCGCGAACAGGATCATGGCGCTGCCGAGGTCGGGCTCGAGGTAGATGAGCATGAAGGGAATCAGCACGATGCCCGTGGCGCGAGCCAGGTCGGGCAACTCCACCTGCAACGAGTCGATCGAAGACAGGAAGCGCACCAGCACCAGAAGCGTTGCCAGCTTCATCAACTCCGAGGGCTGCAGCCCGAATCCGGCCACACCGAACCACGACCGGGCACCGCCGGCCTCATGGCCGACCAGCAGGATCCCGACCAACAGGGCGAGACCGAGGAAGTAGATCGGCAGGGCGAAGCGCAGCATCAACTTGTAGCTCAACCCGAGGCCCGCCACCATCACCAGCACCCCGACTCCAACGAACATCGACTGACGCGGGAAGTAGTCGATCGGCAGTTCTGCCGATGCGCTCTTGACGGTCGACAAGCCGATCAGCGCGAGCAGAACAGCGCTGGCAGCCAGCATCAGGGACGGCCGTTCGATCCGTCCCCGGAGGTCTACGTCCTCACGTATCGGAAGGGCTGGGAAGCGTCCCGAAGTGTGTCTCATAGAGTCTCTTGGCGAGGGGAGCCGCGGCGTTGCCGCCGTGCCCCCCGTGTTCGACGAAGACCACCACCACCAGCTCGGGAGCCTCCATCGGAGCGAAGGACGCGAACCATGCGTGGTCCCGGAAGCGGTACTCGAGATCCTCGGAATCGATCCGGGTCGCCTGGTTGACCACCTGAGCCGTCGCGGTCTTGCCGGCCACTCGCAGGCCCGGTACCGCTGCCGCCCGGGCCGTGCCGGCTTCGACCACCGCTGCGAGAGCCTCGCGCACGACCGACATCGTTCGATCCGAGACGCCCAGCGGCCGAACCGCCTCGATATCGCTCATCACCAACCGTGGCGTGACGAGCGAACCCCCGTTGGCTACCGCCGACATCATGACGGCCACCTGGAGCGGCGTGACCAACAATGGACCCTGACCGATCGAGACCGAGATCGTCTCGCCCGGAAACCACATGGTCTTTCGTTGACGCAGGCTCCACTGCCGATCGGGAACGAGTCCGTCCTTCTCGCCTTCCAGGTCGATCCCGGTCGCAGAACCCAGACCCAGTCGGCGGGCGTACTCGGAGATCCGATCGATACCGAGTCGCTGACCGACCTGGTAGAAGTAGACGTTGCAGGAGTGCTTCAGCGCCTCGTGGAGGTTGACGGTGCCGTGTCCCCCCGCCTTCCAACAGCGGAAGCGATGGTTGTAGATCTGCGCCGACCCGTTGCAGGTGAACGTGTCTGCGGGGGTGACGATGCCCTCTTCGAGAGCCGCGACCGCCGTGACGATCTTGAAGATCGAGCCTGGCGAGTGACTGTTCTGGAGGGCTCGGTTCTGGAGCGGATCGTTCGGCGACTCCAACAGCTCGCGCCACTCCCGCGCCGCGATTCCGCGAGCGAAGGAGTTGGGATTGAACGACGGCGCCGACACCATCGCCAGGATCTCCCCGGTCCGGGGATCCATCGCGACGACACTGCCGACTCGGTCTTCGAAGTAGCGCTCCGCTTCCTGCTGCAGTTGCAGGTCGAGAGTCAGCTGCAGATTCACGCCATGTCGGGCGGGATGGTTCTGATGCTCCTCCATCACCCGGCCCCGGCTGTCGACCACGATCACCCGACTTCCGTCTTCTCCGCGCAAGCGGCTGTCGTAGGTGCTCTCGGCGCCCTTGATTCCGACCTGATCGCCGCTGCTCAGTTCGGGTCGACGATCCAACGCCTGCTGGTTCGCTTCGCCGATGTAGCCCAGCACATGAGCTGCTTGATCGCCGAGCCGGTAGAAACGGCGCAACTGCACGTCGACCTCGAACTCCGGATGCTCGAGACCGCTGGCCTCGATCCTGGCGACCTGCGAGAACGTCAGATCCGCGGCCAGCAGCACGGGGAAGATCTCCGACCTTCCCCGTCCCCGTTGCAAAGCCTCGTCGAGATCGGCAAGCGGCAGGTCGAGCGTGCGGGCCGCAAAAGCGAGACTCGCCTCGACGTCGGAGGTGCGCGATCGATCGATGAGGAGACGATAGGACGGGACGTTCTCGACCATCGACCTGCCATGGCGATCGAGAATCAGTCCCCGGGGAGCCGGCAGGCGCTGTTCGCGTAGCCGATTGTTCTCGGCCAGGGCCCGATACTCGGCTCCCTTGACCGCCTGGGTGTACCAGTAGCTCCCGCCGACGATCGTGAAGGCGACACTGATCAGGATCGCCAGACGACGGATCCGGACGATGTAGCGCCGCCGACTCTCCTCTCGACCGACGTTCACTTCGTTCCCCAACTGACACGCGGGCGGCGTTCCTGGCGGCGCTTGCGCAGGATTCCCTCGGCCTTGCCCCAGACCGACACCAGCAGCGAGCCGAACACTGCGGCCAGAACGACTCGCACCGCCAGAAGCGTCAGGCTCGGCATCTCCTGATCCGTGGCCAACAGGACCAGCAGCCCCTGGACCACGATCTGCTGAATGACGGCCGCAAGGCTGAAGAGCAGGGCGACGAAGCGACGCTGATCGAGCGACAGTTGATGCGTGGTGCGGGCCGCGATGAATCCGACGATCGTTCCCGCCAGACCGTAGAGCCCGAAGAGACCTCCTGTCACCGCATCCTCGGTCAGGCCGGCCACGCAACCACCGATCACGGCAGCCAGGACATTGCCCTCCAGGGAGAAGAGGACGATCAGGAGGAGGAACGGATCGACGGCTCCCGCCGCCTCAGGACCCAGAGCGACGACGAGCAGGTGTACGAGAAGGGCGACCAGCAGGCCGATCGCGAACCTAAGGGCTCGCACTGAGAGTCCCCCTCAGCCGCTCGGGAATACCACCGCCACGCAGTACGAAGACCTGGTCGAGTGCCCCGAAATCGACGCTCGGCATGATCGTGAGCTGTTGAAAGAGATCGCCGCCCTCGCCGACATCGACCACCACTCCGATCGGAAGGCCGCGCGGATACAGGCCGTCGGTGCCGGCGCTGATCACCTTGTCTCCGATCCGTACATCGGCAGACAGGGGAACGTACTCGAGCGTCAGACCGTCGCTACCGGCGCCTCGGACGACGCCCTGCCTGCGGGTCCGTTCGATCATCGCGCCGATTCCCGAAGCACGGTCGGTGATCAGCTGCACCTTGGCGTACGACCCCTCCATCAGGACGACGCGACCGACGAGACCGTCGGCCGAGGTCACCGGGGAGTTCTCCGTTGCCCACTGACCGGGAATGTAGAGCAGCAATGTCCGCAACCACGACGCATGGTCGATGTAGACCACGTCGGCAAGGCGCACCTGACCGTCGAAGGGAGGCTTGTAGCCCAACGCATCGGAGAGCCTTTCGACCTCGACGTCGAGTCCGCTGGTGGCGACCCGCTCTCGCTCGAGCATCTCGAGGCGGGACCTGAGACGAGCGTTCTCCTCCTGCAGTGACTCTCTCGTTTCAAAGCGCTGCTGGAGCCACTTCGAAGCGTCGACGACCGACGACACGGAGTGTGCCACCGGCGCTACAGCGGTCAGGGCGCTGCGTTCGAGCTGGGTCTTCTCGGTCGTTGGATCACGAACCTGAGAAGTCAGGAGAACGAGTTGGCCGAGCAGCAGGAGTCCGAAAACCACGTTCGTGAGCCGTCCGCCCACGACAGGACTCTCACGCTCGCGGGACGTTCTCACCGCAGCGACACCTTCCGCAACAAGTCGATGTCCTTCAGCACTCGGCCCGTGCCCAGGACGACCGAAGCCAGCGGGTCCTCGGCGGGCACCACAGGCAACCCGGTCTCCTCACGCAACTTGGTGTCGAGTCCGCGAAGCAGCGCTCCACCGCCGGACAGGACGATGCCCTTGTCCATGATGTCGGCCGACAACTCGGGCGGAGTGCGCTCGAGTGCCCAACGGACCGCCGAAACGATGGTGTTGACGTTCTCCTCGAGCGCCTCACGCACTTCGGTGTCGCGAATCCGGAGAGTCTTGGGCACGCCCTCGACCAGGTCGCGCCCCTTGATCTCCATCGTCAGCTCTTCCTTGAGCGGCCACGCCGAACCGATCTCGATCTTGATCTGCTCCGACGTCCGCTCACCGATGAGCAGGTTGTACTTGCGCTTCAGGTACTGGACGATCGCGTTGTCCATCTCGTTGCCCGCGACGCGCACCGAACGGCTGTAGACGGTACCCGAGAGGGAAATGACCGCGACGTCGGAAGTGCCACCCCCGATATCGACCACCATGTTGCCCGAAGGCTCGGTGATCGGAAGGCCGGCGCCGATCGCCGCCATCATGGCCTGCTCGACCAGGTAGACCTCCGAAGCACCGGCGCTCATCGCCGATTCCTTGACGGCGCGCTTCTCGACCGGCGTGATCTCCGACGGGACGCCGATCACGATCCGTGGGCGGGCTGGGAATCGACGGCCGCCGTGAGCCTGACGAATGAAGTACTTGAGCATCTGCTCGGTGATCTCGAAGTCGGCGATCACACCGTCCTTCATCGGACGCACCGAGACGATGTTGCCCGGCGTGCGGCCGAGCATGTCCTTGGCGGCGTTGCCCACCGCCTCGATCCGGTTCGTCAGCTTGTTGAGGACGACGACCGAGGGCTCGCGAACCACGATTCCCTGATCCTGGGTGAACACGAGCGTGTTCGCCGTACCCAGGTCGATGGCAAGGTCATTGGAAAACAGTCTGAACAGGGAGGGCATGGTTGGTTTCGGTCACGAACCCCGATCGGCCACTAGGCCGAAGCGGCGAGCGTCATCTCCTCATACAATTCACGGACATTGAACAATAGGGACTTCACGATCCAGGCGTCAACGAGCATCAGAGATCCTCGAGCAGCACTTCCCGCCGGGTTTCACTACGGTTTCCGGCGGCGTCGGTCGCAGCGATCGTCACCGACAGCAACCCCTCGCCGCGCGGCGCCACCGAGGCCTTGAAGGTCCCATCGGACCCGACCGAGGCCGACTGGCCGGCGATCTCGAGGCGCACACCCGGCTCGGTGCGGCCGGTCACGAGCAGGATCCTGCCGTTGACATAGACCTCGTCGACGACCAGCACCGGCGGCTCGGCGTCTTCCCATCCGATTCCACCCATCGAGGCAACCCGGAAGCTCTGGGCGGGGCTCCAGGGACCAAGCTGCCCACTGCCCGACCGGGCCGCGACACGCCAATAGAAGTTTCCCTCTCCCAGCAGGCCGACGCGCGCCGACGTCGCCTTCCTGCCGTCCTGGATCAGCGTGTCCGAAAACAGTCGGGAACGGGAGATTTCGAGGGCATATCCTTGCGCGTCACCGCCCGCCGGCTGCCAGGCGAGTTGCACCTCCTGGATCTTGTCGAGATCGACGCCCAGGTTGTCGGGCGGACCCTCGAGGGTCGGCGGGGCGGGCAGCGAGAGTCGGGAACCGAAGCCGTCCTCTCCTGCCACGACCTCTTCGAGGGCGGCGACGCGGACCACCTGCCCCGTGCTGGCAGATTCGAGAACACCCCGGCCCCGATCGACCCGGAAGCGGCCGCTGTCGGAGGCTTCTCGCAGGGAGACCCCGCCGTTGGAGTCGTTCTCGAGCGTCATCTGCGCGAATCGTGTCTGTAGACCGGCGCGAGCCCCCGACGTGCTGAGGTCGACCCAGCCATAGCTGATGCCGACAGCCTGCGGCTGTTCCTCTGTTGCCTCGGTGCGCTGGATCTTGAGCAGCGTCGCCGGCCGAACCGTGAAGAGCGACCCTCTGCGCCCGAAGAGCAACTCAGCCGAACCGCTGTTGGAGGAACGAACGTAGTCGCCTTCATAGAGCAGGTCGCGAGCCCGGGCGCGCCTGAACACCCCGGTCTCTCCGCGCCGCAGCTCGACGGCACCCTCGACGTAGATGAACCGTGCCTCACTCGAACTGTTCGAGCTTCGCAGAGAGTCGAGGATCGAAACCAGCAGCGAGCGACTGACCTCGGCGCGAGACTGCGCGATTCGCATGCGGTCCTCGCGCCACGCCACTTCGGCCTGGACCAGGGCCGCCTCGGCCTCCGCGAAGGTGGAACGCTGCAGTTCCGCACCGCCCTCCTCTTCGACCACCCGAAGCAGGGTGCGGGCGCGCTCGATCTGCTCGACGGCCAGGCGTTCGCGCTGGCGATCCTGCCACTCGAGGTAGCCGAGTCCGGCTACGGCGAGGACGGCTATCGCCACGACGGTCGTGAACACACCTCGCAGGGTGTCTTCAGAGATCCAATACCAACCGACTTTTCGCGACTTTTTTGCCACGCAGAAACCCCCGAGTCTGTCCCTCCCAGACATCCCCGAACATACCACAAACTACGATGAAATGGGGGTTTATCGACATTCGAGGGGGGTCTCGGAGGGCTCCCCGGACGCCCAGGGAGTCCTTGCTCCTCCTGATGCCCGTTGGTAGGATACGACGTTCTGTAGGTCGGACCCCTTCAGCTACCGGAGCCACCGTTCATGCTCAGAGCGTTTCGCAATTCCTTCCATGACCTCAAATGGGCGTTGTGGCTCGTCATCATCGCTTTCGTGATCGGACTCGGCTACGTCGGCGGCGCCGGGCCGCAGACCTCGGCGAGTGCAGTGGCCAGCGTGGGCGGAGTCGACATCCCCCTGCGCGAGTTCCAGCGCCAGTACGAGGAACTGGAGAACCGGGCACGGGGCATGTGGGGAGACGCCTACACCGCGGAACTCTCCCAGCAACTGGGGCTCGGCGACCAGGCCCTCCAACAGGTGATCAACGCCGAGATCCTGCGCCAGGAGGCCGACCGGATGGGCCTCGAAGCCACCGATGAGGAGATCCAGCGCATCATTCTGGCCGACCCGGCGTTCCAGGATGCGAACGGCAACTTCATCGGCGCCGAAGCCTACGAACGAGAACTCAAGAACTACCGCCTGACTCCCGCCGAATGGGAGACCGATCTTCGCCGGCGAATCAAGAACCAGAAGCTCTTCCAGGTGCTCGGCCAGACGCTCTTCGTCTCCGACAGCGAGGTCGAGAAGGCCTTCCGCGACCAGACGGAACGAGCCGCGATGCGCTACGTGAGCGTTCCGAAGGAGAACTTCGCCGATCGCGTGGTGGTCGACGAAGAGGAGTTGCGGCCGTTCTACGAGGGCCATCGCAGCAACTACAACCTGCCCGAACAGCGTCGCGTCGACTACGTCCTGATCCAGCCGCGCCTGCTCGAGTCGACGATGGATCTGCCCGACGAGGAGATTCGAAGCTACTACGACTCCTACCCCGAGGAGTTCACCGTCGAAGAGCAGGTGCGAGCCCGCCACATCCTCCTCAAGGCTTCCGGCGCCGAAGAACTGGCGGCAGCGCGCGCCCGCCTCGAGGACATCCGCCGCCGAGTCGAAGCGGGAGAGGACTTCGGTACCGTTGCGAGGCAGGTCTCCCAGGACGACGCCACGCGGGAACTCGGTGGAGAGCTCGGCTTCTTCTCTCGGGGTCGCTACAACCCGACTCTCGAGGACGCTGCCTTCAGCGGCACTCCGGGCACCCTCGTCGGTCCCGTCGAAACCGACCTGATCACCCAGACCGGTCTTCACCTGGTCCAGATCCAGGAACGGCGCGAGGGAGGAGTGCAGGACTTCGAGACCGTCAGTCCGGGCATCCGCGCTCGCCTCCTGTCAGAGCGTTCAGCCATCCGCGCCGAAGAACTGGCGAATGAACTGTCGGGCGAGGGCGATCAGTCGGCCCAGGCCCTCCAGGCGTGGGCGGAAGCGGAATCCGGCGCCACCTGGGAAACACCGGCGGCCTTCGGACGAGAAGACAACGTTCCCGGAATCGGACGGGGCACCGAATTCACCACCACGGCTTTCGAACTCGAGAGCGGCAAGGTGTCCGAACCCATCGCGGTGACCGGAGGCTGGGCGGTCTTGCGGCTCGCGGAGGTCTCCGAGTCGAGGATCCAGGAGTTCGAGGAGGTCGTCGATCGGGTCCGCGAGGACGTCCGGGGCGAGAAGCTCGGCGAAGTTGCGACACGGGAACTCGAGGCTCTTCGGTTGGAGATCGAAGCCGGACTCGAGGCCGAGGAGGCCGCCGCGCGGCTCGGAGTCGAGTTCACCGAAACCGAGGAATTCAATCGAACCGGCTTCATCGCCGGAATCGGCCGCGAGCCCGATCTTTCGCAGGCCGCCTTCGAGCGAGTGGAAGGCCAGTGGGGCGGTCCCGTCGAGACCACGAGCGGTCATGTCCTCTTCCAGATCACGAGTCGAACCCCCTTCGATCCCGTCTCCTTCGAGGAGCAGAAGGAGGAGACGCGTGATCGGCTGGTCCAGGAGAGGACCGAGGAGATGCTCAGCGCCACCGTTCAACAGCGACGCGAGGAATTGGGGGTCAAGCCCAACAACAGTCTGCTGCAGGAGATCGGCATCCTGAGTTCGGCCGCGAGTTCCTGATGTGATCGGCTTTCTCGAAGGCACCCTCCTCTCCAGCGAACCCAACCAGGTCCTGATCGACGTCAACGGCGTCGGCTACTGCGTCCACGTCCCGTTCTCGACCTATTGCGAGATCGAAAGCACCTCGGGTCCGGTGCGCCTGTGGATTCGAACCCACGTGCGCGAGGATGCCCTCGACCTCTATGGCTTCTGGACCCAGCAGGAGAAGCTGGTCTTCGAGCGCTTGATCGGGGTCAACGGAATCGGACCTCGCCTCGCCCAGGTCATCATGTCGGGGATGGCCTGGGAGGACATTCTGTCGGCCCTCGCCAGCGGCGACGCCGCGCGCCTGACCCGGATCCCGGGCGTCGGCAAGAAGACGGCCGAGCGGATGGTGCTGGAACTTCGCGAGGTCGCCGAGAAGATGCGGCTCGAGTTCGACCATCCGCCGATCGAGACCGCGGCCAGCGGACGCGACGACCTGGTATCGGCACTCGTCAATCTCGGCTATCGCAGCCGCGATGCGGAACGTGTCGCCGGCGAGGTCGCCGCTGAAGCTGCAGACGGCGAAGCGTTCCACGAGCTGCTTCGCCTCAGCCTGAAGAAGCTGTCGAGGGCCTGAAGTCCAACGCCCGCGGCCCTCGCCGGATCGGTACACTAGGGTAGTGAGCGAAGACCGCGAAATCCTCTCGTCCATGGCGTCGAGCGAGGACCTCCAGGCCGAGACGTCTCTTCGCCCACGGACCCTCGATGAGTACGTCGGTCAGACCCGCATCGTCGAGAACCTGAGGATCTTCATCCAGGCGGCGCGAGAGCGTGGCGAGGCGCTCGACCACACTCTGCTGTTCGGACCACCGGGCCTCGGCAAGACGACTCTCGCCAGCATCATCAGCCACGAGATGGGCGTGCCCTTCAAGTCGACCTCGGGTCCGGTGCTCGAGAAGGCGGGAGACCTGGTCAACATCTTGATGAATCTCGAGCCCCACCAGGTTCTGTTCATCGACGAAATCCATCGGCTCAGCCCCACTGTCGAAGAGATCCTCTACCCGGCGGTCGAGGACTTCCAGGTCGACGTCATGCTCGGCGCCGGGCCGGCAGCCCAGAGTGTGAAGGTCGATCTCCAGCCGTTCACCCTGGTCGGCGCGACAACCCGAGCCGGCCTCGTGACCGCGCCGCTGCGAGCACGGTTCGGAATCGTTCATCGACTCGACTTCTACGATCCCGCACAGATCACCCGGATTCTCGCGCGATCGGCCGGCATTCTCGGCGTCGAGCTCGACGACCCGGGAGCGAGGGAGATGGCGCGGCGCAGCCGCGGCACGCCGAGAATCGCCAACCGGCTCCTGCGAAGGGTGCGTGACTTCGCCCAGGTCAAGGGGGACGGCACCATCGACGCCGAAGCGGCGAAGTCCGCGCTCGACCATCTCGAAGTCGACGAACTCGGTTTCGACGAGGTCGACCGCAAGATCCTCACCACGCTGATCGAGCACTACAAGGGCGGTCCCGCGGGTGTCCAGGCCCTGGCCGCGGCCGTCGGCGAAGACCGTGGCACGCTCGAGGACATCTACGAGCCCTATCTGATCCAGGAAGGATTCCTGCAACGCACCCAGCGCGGCAGGGTCGCCACCGAGCGCGCCTACCGTCATCTCGGTCTGGGACGACGGCAGACCGACGAACCGCGACTCTTCTAGTCGCCGACCCCGTCATGCGAGCTCGCAAGGCTCTCCTCGTCTTCAACCCGAACGCCGGCCACGGCAAGGCCGCTGAGCTCCTCACGAAGCTACGGCAGGTCCTCGGTTCTGGAGGGTTTCTGCTCGACGACGCTCCGACCCGCGGACCGGCCCACGCCACCGAGATCGCAGCCCTGGCTCGCGAGAGGGGCGATCACGACGTCCTCTTCGCCCTCGGCGGCGACGGCACCCACCGCGAGGTCGCGGCCGGTCTGATCGGCGGCGACCTGCCGCTCGCCATGCTTCCGGCCGGCACCGCCAACGTCCTGCCGCTGGCTCTCGACCTGCCGCAGGATCCACTGGCTGCAGCCCGCCTGCTCATCGGCCCGACCCGGCGCCGCGACATGACCGTCGGTCTCTGCAACGGCGACCCCTTCCTGATGATGGCGTCGTGTGGAATCGACGCCGAGGTCCTCGCCCGCACCCGCTCGGAAGACAAGAAGCGGTGGGGCCAGGCGGCAGTCCTGAAGAACGCTTTCGCAGGCTGGCTTCGCTACAGCTTTCCACCGATGCAAGTCACGACCGGCGGCATCACCCACGAGTCGAGTTTCGTTGTCGCCGCCAACATCCCCTGGTACGGCGGCCCGTTCGAGATGGCGCCGACCGCCGACCCTTTCGACGACAGCCTCGAACTGGTGGAATGGCACGGCAGCGACCGCCGCGCGTTCCTCACCTTCCTGCTCGACGTCGGCCTGGCCGCGCATCCGCGCCGCGAGGACGTGTCCTTCCGCTCCGTCGACTCGATGGTGATCGAGTCCGCCGACCGCTTCTGCTACCAACTCGACGGCGATGCCTTCTGGGCCGAAAAACCCCTGCAGATCGGCATCAGTCCGCAACGAGTTCCCGTGCTCGTGCCGAACTTCGACTGAACCCTGGAGCGGCCGCTCTCCGAAGGGCCGGTGGGCGCGTACCGGCCTGGCGGTTCAGACGTCGTCAACCAGCCCGCAGGAAGTGCCAGGGCAGGTCGCCCTCCTGACGGTCGAACACCGCGTGCTGGATGCGTGGAGCGAGATCCCGGGTGACCTGGGCCAGGGGTTCGCCCTGCGCCACTCTCTCGATGGCATCGGCGGCGTCCACGCCGGCACGGGAGATATAGGTCTGCCATACCGCCTGTTTGACCGAGATCGAACTCAACGAGACGTTCGGCAGGGCGGCAATCCCCTTCTGGAGCAGGGAGATCTTCAGCTTCAGGCTGCGCCGGTCGTCCATGGATTCACGCTGCCAGGGCGTATACGGCTTGGGGACGAGGACGCTGGCGCCCAGGTTCAGATGCCCCATGACACCGGTCTTTCTGGCCTCTTCGAGCATCACACCTCGAGCCTCCGCCGCCAGATCGACGATCGACTGGACATCGGCCTCCTCCTCTCCCGGCAGGCCGACGATGAAGTACAGCTTCAACTGCGTGAAGCCGTGCTGGAAGATCAGGCGGACCTTTTCGAGCAGGAATGCGTTGGTCACCGGCTTGCCCATCCTCGCTCGCATCGAGTCGTTGCCGGTCTCGGGCGCGAGAGTGATCGAGCGGTCGCCCGACGCGCGCAGCGCCGCCAGCACGCCGTCGGTGACGGCGGGAATCCGAATCGAGGAAACCGACGTCCTGAAACCCTGCTGGTTGGCCTCCTGCAGAATGCGCTCGATCTCGGGATGGTCGCCGACCGCAGTCGCTACGAAACCCAGCTGGTCGGTCACCGGCCGCGCTCGATCCAACGACTCGAGGATGTACTCCGTCGGGTGCCATCGAAAGGCCCCCATGCCGAAGGTCGCCCAACAGTAGCGACACTTCTCGGGACAGCCTCGCGACATCTCGACCAGGAACTTGTTCGCGAACTCGGTGTGGGGAGTCACGATTGCGGTGGTCGGTAGATGACCCGGCAGCAGCATCTGCTCGGCTGTCAGCTCGAGCTTGCGCAACTTGCCTTCGACCGCCGCACGCTCGGGATCGTGGTGAGCCGGAACGAAGAAGCCGTCCTGCGCCGCGAGACGCTCGATAACTCCCTCCCTGCCGTGCTCCTCTTCGAGCGACTCGAGCAGGCCGGGCAGTACGTTCTCGGCAGCGCCGAGTGCGAAGACGTCGACGAACTCGACCATCGGAAGCGGATTGATCGAAGCGCAGGCGCCGCCCATGACGATCAGTGGATGCCGACCGGTCCGGTCCCTGCGACGCATCGGGATCCCCGATCGCGCCAGCATCTGGAGCAGCCCGACATAGTCTTCCTCGAAGGAGACCGAGAACGTCACACAGCCGAACTCGCCGAGCCGGCGGCCGCTTCCGAGTGCCGTCGGAGGGCCCTCACCGTCGCTGAAGAATCTCTCGCACACCCAGCCCGGCCGCCGACCGACGAGTTCGAAGACCCGTTGATACGCAAGGCTCGACATGCCAAGGTGGTAGCGATTCGCGTAGGCGAACGCCATCCTGAACTCACCCTCCTCGGGAAAGCTCTCCACGGGACGTTCGTCCCGCACGACGGCCTGCCAATCCGGAGCAGTCACGAGCCGCACAGTCTAGCAACACCCCGTCGGCAAGGGCAGACAGAGATTGCTACAATCCTCCTCCGCCGCAGCGCGGACCGTTCCCATCGCACCGAGGTCCAGCCGGAGAGCCGCATGAGAGTGATGAAGTTCGGCGGCACGTCGGTCCGCGATGCGCAGCGGATCGCAGCTGTCGCCAGGCTGGTGCAGGCCAGCCTCGCTGAGACCAGCACCGTCGTGGTGGTTTCTGCCCTCGGCGGAGTGACCGATGACCTGAACGGTTCCGCAGCGAGAGCGGCGGCTGGGGAAGGCTCGGTTGCCGACGACTGCCAGGCTCTCCTCCACAGACACCTCGAAGCCGCCGGCCAGCTTGCTGAGGGCGATGAACTCGCCGAACTGGAAGCGACGATCGAGCGCCAGCTCGAAGAGGTTCGCTCGGTCCTCGAAGGCATCTCACTCCTGGGCGAGTGTTCGCCTCGCAGTCTCGACCAGGTGCTCAGTGCTGGTGAGTTGCTCTCCAGCCAGTTGGTGGCGGCCGGTCTGCGCCGGCTCGGGATCGAAGCCGATGCCTGCGACGCCCGCCACCTGATCCGCACCGATCGCGGCTTCGGCGCCGCCCGCGTCGATTTCGAACGGAGCTACGAACAGATCCGCGACCACTTCGAGGGCGTCGATCGCGTGCAGGTGGTCACCGGCTTCCTCGGCTCCACGGAGGAGGGCGAGACCGCCACTCTCGGTCGAGGCGGATCGGACTACACGGCATCACTGCTGGGCGCCGCACTGATGGTGGACCGAATCGAGATCTGGACCGACGTCGACGGCGTCCTGAGTTGCGATCCGCGCCGAGTGCCCGATGCCTTCACGCTCGAGGCCCTGAGCTACGACGAACTGCTGGAACTGTCGCACTTCGGCGCCAAGGTGGTGTACCCACCCACCGTTCATCCCGCTCGAGCCGGCAAGATCCCGCTCGTCATCCGCAACACGATGAATCCCGACTTTCCGGGCACCCTGGTCACGGATGACGCTGCGATCGGTCCGCATCCGATTCGAGGCATCTCGGCCATTTCCCGGGTCTCGCTTCTGCTGCTCGAGGGCGACGGCCTGGCGCGGGTGCCGGGGATCGCACGTCGGCTGTTCAGTTCCCTGGCCCGGGCAAACATCAATGTCATCCTGATCTCCCAGGCCTCCAGCGAGCACTCGATCTGCCTGGCGATCGATCCGAAGATGACGGAACTCGCCCGAGAGCGGGTGAACGAAGAGTTCGCCAGCGAGCGCGGAGCAGGCCTCGTCGACGACCTCGACATCGACGAGGACGTGGCCATCGTGGCGGTCGTCGGCGCCGGCATGGCTCATCGCCCCGGTATCTCCGGCCGCCTCTTCAGCGCTCTCGGTGAAGCCGGTGTCAACGTCAGGGCGATCGCGCAGGGCTCTTCCGAGCTCAACATCTCCTTCGCCGTCGCCTCGGCCGACGAGACCCGTGTCCTTCGGCTCGTCCATTCGGCGTTCTTCGACGATACCAACGTCCACCTCTTCCTCGCGGGCGTCGGGGGCGTCGGCGGCGCCCTGCTCGAACAGCTTCGCGCCAGCCCTGAAGCCACCGGCTGGAGCCTGTCGGGAGTCGCCAACAGCCGCCGCCTGAACGTCGATCGCAAGCGATCGCGGCCTTCCGAGTGGCTGCCCGATCTCGCCGCGGAAGGTGAGATCGCAGATTCGGATGCCCTGGTGGCGGCCATTCTCGAGACGCCCGGCCGTCGAGTGTTTCTCGACTGCACGGCCGATGACACCGTGGGAAACCGCTACCCTACGCTCCTCGAAGCGGGCGTTTCGGTGGTGACCGCCAACAAGAAGCCTCTCGCCGGGTCTCGATCGTCGTTCCGGGAGATCCTCGACGCCCAGCGCGGCAACGGCAGGCTCTTCTACGAAGCGACCGCCGGCGCGGGACTGCCGGTCGTCGGCACTCTTCAGGACCTCGTGGCCACCGGTGATCGAATCGAGTCGATCGAGGGACTGTTCTCCGGCACTCTCGGCTACCTGTGCAGCCACCTCCGTGAAGGCCGACCCTTGAGCGAGATCGTTCGAGAGGCTCATCGCGCCGGCTACACGGAACCCGATCCTCGTGACGACCTCAGCGGCATGGACGTCGCTCGAAAGCTGCTCATCCTCGCTCGCACCGCCGGAGCGAGCCTGGAGATCGATGACATCGAGATCGTCCCGCTCCTCGACCCGGCGCGGTGGGGCACGCTCGATCTCGACGCGTTCTGGGAGCGACTGCCGTCGGTCGATGAGGAGTTCGCGAGTCGTCAGGCCGCTGCGAGCGAGCGCGGCGCCGAGTTGCACTTCCTGGCTCACTGGAGTTCCGACGGGGCATCCGTCGGTCTCGTCGAAGTCGGTCCAGATCACCCCTGCTTCGGAGCCAGGGGGACCGACAACCTGTTCGCCTTCGCGACGGCCCGCTATCCACGGCCCCTGGTCGTCCGAGGGGCCGGCGCCGGCCCCGAAGTGACGGCTGCAGGAATGTTCGCCGAACTTCGCCGCGCCCTCGGCATGAGAGCCCGATGAGCAGGGTCCGGGCGTTCGCGCCGGCCTCGGTCTCGAACGTCGCATGCGGCTTCGACATCCTCGGCTTCGCCATCGAAGATCTCGGCGACGTGGTCGAGGTCCGACGCGCGGACGAACCAGGAATCCGCATCGACTCGATCACCGGCGACAATGGCTGGCTGCCCTACGAAGCCGAGCGCAACACAGCAGGGATCGCCGTCCAGGCCCTGCTCGATCGATGCGGACTCTCCGACGCCGGCCTCATTCTTTCGATTCACAAGCGAATGCCGCTGCAGAGCGGACTGGGCTCCAGCGCGGCGAGTTCCGTCGCCGCCGCCGTCGCCGCCGATCACCTCCTCGGTACGGGCCTCTCCCAGGAGGACCTCGTCTCCTGCGCCGTGGAAGGCGAGCGCTTCATCGGCGGCACCGCTCACGCCGACAACGTCGCGCCCTCCCTGGTCGGGGGGCTGGTCCTGGTTCGCGGCGGCGAGGACCCCAGGATCCTCTCCCTGCCGGTGCCGGAAGGACTGACCTGCGCCCTCGTGAGGCCGAACCTCACTGTCCACACCGGCGAGGGGCGCGCACTGCTCGGCGACACCATCGGTCTGAGAACCGCTGTCGAGCAATGGGGCAACGTCGCCGGCCTGATCGCGGGCCTCTACCGCTCCGACTGGGCACTGATCTCCGACTGTCTGGTCGACGTGGTGGCCGAGCCGAAGCGTGCCGGCACGGTGCGAGGATTCCCCGAGGCCAAGGCAGCAGCGCTTGCGGCCGGCGCACTGGGCAGCAGCCTCTCCGGCTCCGGGCCCGCCATTTTCGCTCTCTGTCGAGGCGCCTCGACAGCCCACGGCGCGGCCGAAGCCATGCAACAGGCACTCGCCGACCAGGGAGTCTCGTCCGAGATCCAGGTAACGGCGGTGGGCAGCCGGGGGGCCCGAGTTCTCGACGACGGTGACGAGGGATGAGATTCCTCAGCACGCGGGGAGGCTGTCCGCCGACCTCCCTGAAGGAGGCGCTGTTCGCGGGCCTGGCTCCGGACGGAGGCCTCTACATTCCGGAGCGCCTTCCAGAACTCCCCGAGGGCTGGGTCGAGAGCCTGCGCGGCAGAACCCGGGAAGAGATCTCTCTCGACCTGTCGCGTCTCTTTCTGGAAACCGACCTGGGCCCCGATCAGATCGCGTCGGTGGTCGAAGAGGCGCTCGACTTCGATGTCCCGCTGGTGCCGGTCAGTGATGGCGTCGCCTGCCTCGAGCTCTTCCATGGCCCGACCCTCGCCTTCAAGGACGTGGGCGCAAGGTTCATGGCCCATCTCATGCGTCAGCTGCGCCCCGCCGGTGAACGCGACCTGACCATCCTGGTAGCGACCTCGGGGGATACCGGCGCTGCGGTGGCTCATGCCTTCCTCGGCATCGAAGGCTTTCGAGTCGTCGTGCTGTTTCCGAAGGGTCAGGTCTCCAACGCCCAGCAGAAGCTCTTCACGACCCTCGGCGGGAACGTCACCGCGGCTGCGGTCGACGGCACCTTCGACGACTGCCAGGCGATGGCCAAGGCGGCGTTCCAGAACGCCGAACTCCGACGCCTCTGCCCCCTGGCGTCAGCCAACTCCATCAACGTCGGCCGGCTGCTGCCCCAGGTCTTCTACTACTTCTTCGCCATCGCCCAGATCGACGCGAGCGAGGACCGACCCGTCGTCTTCTCGACTCCGAGCGGCAACTTCGGCAACCTGACGGCCGGACTGATCGCCCATCGACTGGGACTGCCGGCGGCAGGCTTCGTGGCCGCCACCAACATCAACGACACGGTGCCGCGCTATCTGGAGAGCGGCGTCTTCGAGCCCCGACCGTCGAGGCGCACCCTTTCGAACGCCATGGACGTCGGCAATCCGAGCAATCTGAGCCGGATTCGGCACCTCTACTCCGACGATCTCGAAGCCCTGCGAAAGAACCTTCGCGCAGCCCGCTACTCCGACGCCGAGGCCGTCGGGGCCATTCGCGAGTTGCACCGCGATCATGGCTACGTCGTCGACCCCCATTCAGCGATCGGTTGGCTGGGATTGGCTGAGGCGCGGCCGCGACCTCCCGAGAGCTTCGGAATCTTCCTGGCCACCGCTCATCCGGCGAAGTTCGCCGAGGTGGTCGAAGAGGCCATCGGCGAGACGATCGATCTGCCGCCCGCCGTCGCCGAACGGCTCGAGCTCGACGACCAGATCACGGACCTGCCCGCGTCCGACGACGCCCTCCGCGATCTCCTCACCCCCTGATCGCGCCGCTCGGCGGACGTCGGTGCGGTCGCTCCTGCGAAGCAGGATGGGCCCTGGCTGGGCCAGACTCGATCATTAGAATTTCTAATTATCAAATTCTTGTTGTTAGATTTCATAATGGTAGTATTCCCGCCCCCATGAGAACGCTGCGCATCTTTCTCGACGTCGCCGGCTTTCGCAGTATCAGCCAGGCTGCGGACGCCCACGGACTGACGCAGAGCGCGGTCTCCCAGCGCATGAGCCAACTCGAGGCGAAGCTCGGCGTGGAGCTTCTCGACCGTTCGGTTCGTCCCCTCGCCCTGACCACGGCGGGCCAGGTCTTCGCCGAGGAGGTCGCAGACATCCTCGAGCGCTACCGCAAGCTCACCGAGCGGATCTGCCAGATGAAGCCTGAGCCGGTCGGCGAAGTCCGTGTCTCAGCCATCTACTCCGCCGGCATCGATCTCCTGCAGGCGCTGCGGGAGAACTTCGAGACCGACACTCCCGGCGTCGTCATCCATCTCTCCTACAAGCGACCGGAGGAAGTGGACCGGTCCGTTCGAGAGGGGACTTGTGATTTCGGCATCGTCTCCTACCCCCGCCGCTGGCAGGGACTGGGGGTTCGGATGCTGCGCGACGAGCCCATGAGCGTCGTCTGCCCGCCGGGTCACCCCCTCCTGCGTCGAAGGAGTGTCAAGGCCTCCGAGCTCGGCAAGTGGACGATGATCGGCCTCGAGCCTGGACTTCCAGTGAGCCGACACATTCGCCGCTACCTCAAGGCCGAAGGGGTGGACCCCCAGTACGCCTACGAACCGGACAACATCGACACGATGAAGAGCATGCTCGAGATCGGCGACCAGGTGGCCATCCTGCCGCGCCGCACCGTCGCCCGGGAGGTTGCCGCAGGGGCCCTCGGAGTCGTCGATCTCGTCCCCGAACTGAATCGTCCTCTCGGCATCATCCATCGGCGCAAGCCAGGCCTCAGGCTCCCCGCTCGGGCCTTCCTCGAGTTCCTCGTGGAACACGCCGGTCCCAGCGCAATCGTCGAGAACAGCGACGACCGCGTTTCGCTCGCCAGCTAGGAGACCCATTCGATGAACGAACCTTCCAAGGGACAACCCCGACAGCTCAGGCCCCAGGCACAGGGGCTCTACGACCCGGCGAACGAAAAAGACGGCTGCGGAGTCGGCTTCATCGCCCAGATCAAGGGAGTTCGCAGTCACTCGATCGTCACCGACGCCGATCAGATGCTGCGCAACATGGACCACCGCGGCGCCTGCGGCTGCGAGCCCAACACCGGCGACGGCGCAGGAATCCTGACCGCGCTACCGCACGAGTTCCTCCAGCGGGTCGCGAAAGAGGAACTCGGAGCGACGCTGCCCGAACCGGGTCGCTTCGCCGCCGGCATCGTCTTCCTGCCCTCCGATCCCGAAGAGAACCAGCATTGCCGAGATCACGTCGAGGAGCTGCTCGAAGACCACTCGCTCGACCTGGTCGGTTGGCGCGACGTGCCGGTCGAGCCGGAGATCGCCGATCTGGGACCCACCGCCCGCGCCGCCATGCCGGTGATCGTCCAGCTCTTCGTCAGCGCTCCCGAGGGTCTCGAAAGCGACGCTTTCGAGCGCCGCCTCTACCTGGTGAGAAAGCAGGCCAGCCACCACCTGCGCACCATCTCCCGGATGACCCAGGCCGAGATGTTCTACATCTGCAGCCTGTCGACGAAGGTCCTGATCTACAAGGGAATGCTGTCGCCGGACCAGCTCGTACCCTTCTTCCCGGACCTCGCCGCGGAGGACTTCACCAGTCACCTCGCGATGGTCCATTCGCGCTTCAGCACCAACACCTTCCCGTCGTGGGATCGGGCCCAGCCCAATCGCTTCATGTCGCACAACGGCGAGATCAACACCCTGCGCGGCAACTCCAACTGGATGCACGCCCGTGAGGGCGTCGTGAAGAGTGAACTCTTCGGTCGCCAACTGCAGAAGGCCTTTCCGATCATCGAACCCGACTGTTCCGACTCGGGCAACTTCGACAACGCTCTCGAGTTCCTCCTGATGACCGGACGAACCCTGCAGGAAGCGATCATGATGATGATCCCCGAGGCGTGGCAGAACGACGCTGCGATGGAGAAGAAGAAGCGAGCGTTCTACGAGTACCACTCCTGTCTCATGGAGCCCTGGGACGGTCCCGCCTCGATCGCCTTCACCGACGGCAAGTACATCGGCGCCGTCCTCGACCGCAACGGCCTGCGGCCGAGTCGCTACTACGTCACCACCGACGACCGCGTGATCATGGCCTCGGAAGTCGGCGTTCTCGAGGTCGACCCGAAGACGGTCCTCGAGAAGGGGCGCCTCGAGCCGGGTCGAATGTTCCTGGTCGACTTCGAACAGGGCCGGATCGTCGACGACGAGGAACTGAAGGCCGAGTTCACCAACCGCCGACCCTACGACCAGTGGCTCGAGGAGCAGCGGATCGAGATCGACGAACTGCCTCGTCCGAGCGACATTCCCCAACGCCAGCCCTACCTGCTCGACCGCATGCAGGCCTTCGGCTACACCGCCGAGAGCGTCCGTTTCATGCTGCGGCCCCTGGTCACCGAACAGCGCGATCCCGTCGGCTCGATGGGCAACGATGCGGCGCTCGCCGTACTCAGCGATCAACCGCGCCTGATCTACGACTACTTCAAGCAGCTCTTCGCCCAGGTCACCAACCCGGCCATCGACTCGATCCGGGAAGAGGTGGTCATGTCGCTCGAGACCTTCATCGGACCCGAGTCGAATCTGCTCGAGACGACCGCCGAGCACGCCCATCGACTGAGGGTTCCCCACCCGATCCTCACCAACGAGGAAACAGCGGCCCTCAAACACCTCGACTACCGCGGCTGGAAATCCCGCACGATCGACATCACCTGGGATCGCGAAGAGGGCGAGGCCGGCATGCTGGCGGCCCTCGATCGGATCTGCAAACAAGCCGAGCAGGCGATCGACGACGGCTACCAGATCGTCGTCCTGTCGGACCGGCGCACCGCCATCGACCGCGTGCCGGTCTCGTCGCTGCTGGCCTGCGGCGCCGTCCATCAGCATCTCCTGCGCCACATCAAGAGAACTCGCATCGGCATCGTGCTCGAGACCGGAGAAGCTCGCGAAGTCCACCATCACTGCCTCCTGATCGGCTTCGGCGCCGATGCGATCAATCCCTATCTGGCGCTCGAGGCCCTGGTCCACGACTTCGACAGCGACCGCCTGGGGATCGCCGTCGAAGACACCGACGCGGTCGTCAAGCGCTACCGCAAGGGCGTCGCCAAGGGCATGCTCAAGGTGATGGCGAAAATGGGCATCTCGACGCTCCAGTCCTACAAGGGGGCGCAGATCTTCGAGGCCGTCGGACTGGGCCCGGACATCATGCGCCGCTGCTTCGCCGGCACCGCCAGCCGGCTCGCCGGAGTAGGCTTCGACACCCTCGCCGCCGAAGCCATGCGTCGTCACGCGATCGGCTACCCGAAGCACCAGGAATCGAAGGCCACCGTTCTGCCCAATCCGGGTGAGTACCACTGGCGAGCGAGCGGCGAGAGCCACATGTGGTCGCCGCACGTGATCGCCTCTCTGCAGAACGCCGCCCGCAACGACAGTCGGCAGGACTACGAGCGTTTCGCCAGGCTCTCGAACGAACTCTCCACTCGTCGCTGCACGCTGCGCGGACTCCTGACCTTCAGGGAGGGGCTGCGAGAACCGGTGCCGATCGAGGAGGTCGAGCCCGCCACCGAGATCGTCAAACGCTTCTGCACCGGCGCCATGAGCTTCGGTTCGATTTCCGCGGAGAGTCACGAGAGTCTGGCGATCGCGATGAATCGCATGGGTGGAAAGTCGAACACCGGCGAAGGCGGCGAGGACTCCGAACGCTTCAAGGTCATGGAGAACGGCGACTCGAAGCGCTCCGCGATCAAGCAGGTGGCGTCGGGTCGCTTCGGTGTCACCGCCTGGTATCTGACCAACGCCGACGAACTGCAGATCAAGATCGCCCAGGGCGCCAAGCCCGGAGAAGGCGGCGAACTCCCCGGCCACAAGGTCGATGAGGTGATCGCCCGGACTCGCCACTCGACTCCGGGCGTGGGTCTGATCAGTCCGCCCCCCCATCACGACATCTACTCGATCGAAGACCTCAAGCAGCTGATCCACGATCTCAAGAACGCCAACCCCTCAGCGCGGATCTCGGTGAAACTGGTATCGGAGATCGGCGTCGGCACGATCGCCGCCGGCGTCGCCAAGGGCTTCGCCGACCACATCCTGATTTCCGGTCACGACGGCGGCACCGGCGCCTCACCGCTGACCTCGATCAAGCACGCCGGCCTGCCCTGGGAACTCGGCCTCGCCGAAACCCACCAGACACTGGTGCTCAACGACCTGCGCTCCAGGGTCGTGCTGCAGACGGACGGTCAACTGAAGACCGGCCGCGACGTCGTCATGGCTGCCCTTCTTGGAGCCGAGGAGTTCGGCTTCGCCACGGCTCCGCTGGTCACGCTCGGCTGCATCATGATGCGCAAGTGTCACCTGAACACCTGTCCGGTGGGAATCGCAACCCAGGATCCGGAGCTTCGCCGCCGCTTCGCCGGCAAGCCCGAGTACGTCGTCAACTACCTCTTCATGGTCGCCGAGGACGCTCGCAACATCATGGCCACCCTCGGCTATCGAACCATCAACGAGATGGTCGGTCAGGTGCAGGCGCTGGAGACCGACCAGGCGATCCACCACTGGAAGTCGGACGGACTCGACCTCACGCCGATCCTGACCCCGGCGACTCGCAAGGACGCACAAACCGGGCTCTACTGCACCCGCAGCCAGGATCACGGCCTCGAATCGGCGCTCGACCATCAACTCATCGAACTGGCGAAGCCGGCACTCGAGAGGGGCGAGTCGGTCGCGATCGATCTGCCGATCCTGAACATCCATCGAGCCGTCGGGACGACGCTCAGCCACGAAGTCATGAAGGCGCATGGTGAACACGGCCTCCCGGAAGGCACCATCGCGATCAAACTGAGTGGATCGGCGGGTCAGAGCGTCGGCGCCTTCCTGGCTCGGGGCGTGGCGATCGAGGTCGTCGGCGACGCCAACGATCACGTCGGCAAGGGACTCTCCGGCGGACGAATCGTGGTCTCCCCGCCTCCGGAGTCGATCTTCGTTCCCGAGGACAACATCCTGATCGGCAACGTCGCTCTCTACGGAGCGACCTCCGGCGAGGCCTACTTCCACGGTCGCGCCGCCGAACGCTTCGCCGTGCGCAACTCGGGAGCGCGCGCCGTCGTCGAAGGCGTCGGTGATCACGGCTGCGAGTACATGACCGGCGGCAGGGTCGTCGTGCTCGGCGAAACCGGACCGAACTTCGCCGCGGGGATGTCCGGCGGTATCGCCTGGGTGCTCGATCCCGACCGCAGGCTCGCCGCGAACTGCAACATGGAAATGGTGGAGCTCGAGGCGCTCGAAGACGAGGAACGGATCGCCGAACTGCATGAGCTGCTGCAACGGCACCTCCACTTCACCGGATCGAAGCAGGCGGCGGCCCTGCTCGAGAACTGGCCGGCCGCCGTCGAAGACTTCGTGCAGGTCATGCCCACCGACTTCAAGAGAGCCCTCGAACAGCGCTCCAACCAGCGCAGCGCCGCCTGAGTCAATCTCTCCCACAGGAAGCGACAACATGGGAAAACCAACGGGATTCAAGGAGTTCGAGCGCCAGCCCGTGCCGTACTCCGACCCTCTTCAACGCATCGGTCACTTCGACGAGTTCCTCGAACCCGTCCCCGCCGAGCACCTCGCCACCCAGGGCGCCCGCTGCATGGACTGCGGAGTTCCGTTCTGCATGTCGGCAACGGGCTGTCCGGTCGACAATCTGATCCCCGAATGGAACGACCTCGTCTACCGGGGCGAATGGCGACTCGCTCTCGACCGACTTCATTCGACCAACAACTTCCCCGAGTTCACCGGACGCGTCTGTCCGGCGCCCTGCGAGGGTTCGTGCGTCCTCGGAATCACCGACCCCCCCGTCACCATCAAGAACATCGAGAACGCGATCATCGATCGCGGCTTCGCCGAGGGCTGGGTCGTGCCCGTGATGCCGGATCGCTCGACCGGCAAGAAGGTAGCCATCGTCGGGTCGGGTCCCGCCGGCCTCGCCGCGGCTCAGCAGCTCAACCGCGTGGGTCATCGGGTCACCGTGTACGAGCGTGAGGATCGCATCGGCGGACTGCTGACCTACGGCATCCCGAACATGAAGCTCGACAAGCGGAGAGTCGTCGAGCGTCGACTCGACCAGATGCATCGTGAGGGCGTCCGGTTCATCACCGGTGCCCATGTCGGCGTCGACATCGATCCCGAGGAGCTGCGCTCCGAGAACGACGCCCTGCTGCTGGCCTGTGGGTCGACCGTGCCGCGCGATCTGCCGATCCCCGGCCGTGAACTCGAAGGGATCCACTTCGCGATGGAGTTCCTCACCGAGAACACCCGCAGTCTGCTCGACTCCGGGCTGACCAACGGCAACTTCATCGACGCTCGTGGCGCGAAGGTGATCGTGATCGGAGGAGGCGACACCGGCAACGACTGCATCGGAACCTCCCTGCGGCACGGCTGCGACAGTCTGGTGAACTTCGAACTGCTGCCGGAGCCTCCCGCACACCGCGGACCCGACAATCCGTGGCCGGAGTGGCCTCGAATCCTGCGCGTCGACTACGGTCACGCCGAGGTGGCCGCTCGCGACGGTGACGATCCGAGACAGTTCTCGATTCTCTCCAAGCGCTTCCTCGACAACGGCAAGGGACATCTGGGCGGTATCGAAACCGTCCGGGTCGAGTGGGCACGCGACGACCACGGGCGATTCCAGATGCACGAGATCCCGGGATCCGAAGAGACCTGGGAGTGCGATCTGGTCTTCCTGGCCATGGGGTTCCTGGGCCCGGAGGCGACACTCGTCGAGAAGCTGGGCTTCGCGGTCGACGACCGGTCCAACTTCAAGGCCGACTACGGCGACTTCGCCACGTCGGTCGAAGGCGTCTTCGCCGCCGGCGACTGTCGCCGCGGCCAGAGCCTGGTGGTCTGGGCGATCAACGAGGGTCGATCGGCGGCGGCGATGATCGACCGCTACCTGATGGGGCATACCGAGCTGACCGTCCCCTCCTCCGGCTCCCCCCTGGTCACCCTCTAGTTCGAGCGCAAGAGATCGCGTCAACGACCGAGTCCTCGGCAGGCTGTTCCACTCCCCGTCTCCCGACCCGACTTGGATCCGGGCTCCATCGATGCGAGGATCACACCCCATGGCACAAACGACCTTGCGAAGGAGCCCTCGAGTCGCTCGATTCGCATTCCTCTTCGCGCTGCTCGTCCCGTTCCCGACCAGCTTGCAGGCGCAGCTCACGGAATCGGAACGCCAGACCCGCAGGGCGATCGGAGAAATCATCTCGGTCGGCGTCGTGCTGTCGGCCACCGACCTGGTCGGCGGTGGGCGCTTCGACCTGAGCGGAGAATCCGAGGGCAGCTTTCGACTGCGACATCTCGGAGGACGGATGCGCTTCCGTCAGGAGCGTCGCCTCGTCCCCTGGGTGAGGGGCGCCCTCGGACGGGTCAAGCTCGAACAGCCGCTCGACTTCTTCGGCGAGCCTCTCGACGAAGGCAGGCTCGACGGCAAGAGTCTCCTGGTCGCGGGCGGCTTCAGGTACTCGATCGACGAACACTGGTACGTCGAGCCCGAAGCCGGAGTCGTCTACTCCAGGGTGGAGAACGAGCTGATCTATCGAAATCCGCTGACCGAGGCCTTCGCTCCGATCATCGACGGCCGGCTCTTCAATTGGGAGGCTGAGGCTCTGACGGCTTTCGCCTCCGTTCGCGTCGGCTACGAATACGACTGGAGCAACGGCTTCGCCATCGACGTGGCGGCCCAGGCCGAGACCCTGTCGACCAACCCCTTCGACACCGACGACCCGATCCAGGAGGCCTCCACCAACGCCAACGTAGCCCGACTCCAGGCTCGGGCCAGGCTTCCGCTGAGCATCGACATCCGCGAGTGGGGGTTGTATCTCTCCCCGAGGATCAACTACATCGCCTTCAACGACGTCGTCTCCAGACCGCTGGGCTCCGACTCGATGACCGCTCTCGGACTGCGCCTGGTGGCCGAGCCGAAGCAGCTCTCGAGCGATCGCTCATGGTGGTTCCCGAAGGCCTTCGGTGTCGGCATCACCCGGACCGAGGCTGCGAGCTTCGATGGCTGGTCCGTCGGAGTCACCCTGCAGAGCTGGAACGCCGGCTGGTGAGTCGAGCGTCCGCTGGGATCCTTGGCGATAGCATCGCCCCAAGCTTCGGAAACTCGATCGCAATCAGCGACTGACACGAGACAGGAGGTTCACCATGACCGGATTCCGACTTCTGATGATCGTCATCTTCGTGGCCATTGTCGGCTACACGGCCGTCGTGACCTCGAACCATGGCTTCGGACTCTTCGGGATCTTCTTCGGCGACATCGCCGCCATGGGTTGGCCCGGTCAGTTCAATCTCGATTTCACCAGCATGCTCACGCTGTCGGCGCTGTGGGTCGCCTGGCGGCATCAGTGCTCGCCCGCCGGCCTCGGGCTCGCCCTGCTGGCGTTTCTGGGCGGCGGTCTCTTCCTGTCCATCTACCTCTTCTTCACCAGCCTCGCCGCCGGCAACGACGTCAAACGACTCCTGCTGGGCGACGCCAGGGCGGCAGCATGAGTCGAACCGCAGCCCCCGGGAGATCAACCATGAACCGTCGATCGGTCCTTTTCCTCGCCACCCTGCTCCTCATCGCGGTCGCTCCTACTTTCGCCCAGCGCTCCCGGGCCGAGCTCGAAGCCGAGTTCGAGGAACTCATGGACGGCGCCAGCCTGATCGGCCAGTTCACGGTCGACGGCATGAACATCCCCGTTCAGCCGGAGAGCTACACCGTGTCGAAGATCGAGAAGCTCGACGACGGTCGTTGGCTGTTCAACGCGACCATGAAGTACATGAACAACGAGATCACCCTGCCGATGCCATTCGAAGTCGTCTGGGCCGGCGACACCCCGGTCATCACGCTCACCAATGAACCGATCACCGGCATGGAGGGGCTGTTCTCGGCCCGCGTCCTGATCTACGGCGGTGCCTACGCAGGGACCTGGGCGCACGACGCCTTCGGCGGGCACATGTGGGGGACCATCGGCAGGCTCGAGGACGAAGCCGACTCCGCGCACGAGCCGTCTGTCGGCGGCGAGGCCGAGGCGTCGGCGGCGGCGTCGGCTGAACCGACCCCTCCCGAGTAGATGGAAGCGTGGCGTCGGAAGGCATCGGCGTCCTCGGCGAACGACACCTGCATGCCGCTCTCAAGGAGTGGTACCGCGAGGAGGGAGATCGACTGGAGGTCGAAGTCGGCGGCTTCGTCATCGACCTCGTGCGAGACGGCAGGTTGATCGAGATCCAGACGCGCGGCTTCTCTGCCATGCGGCGCAAGTTCGATCGCCTCCTGGACCAGCATTCCATTCGGCTCGTTCACCCGATCCCAGCGACGAAGTGGATCCGCAGGCACGACGAGAACGGCACTCAGATCTCGCGTCGCAAGTCGCCGAAGAAGGGACTCGTCGTCGACGTCTGCGAGGAGCTGGTCTCGTTCCCCTCGCTGCTCAGTCATCCCAACTTCTCGCTCGAGGTGCTCCTGATCGAGGAGGAGGAAGTGCAACGTCCCGACAAGGGCAACAGACGCCGGCGGGGCTGGGGGCTGGTGGAACGACGCTTCCTCTCAGTCCTCGAGTCCCAGGTGTTCTGCGAGCCCGACGACCTGCTCCGTCTTCTGCCGTCTGATCTGCCCGATCCCTTCACGACCGCCGACATCGCCGGAGGCATGAGCCGTAGTCGACACGTCGCCCAGGAACTCGCCTACTGCCTGCGCGAAGCCGGCGTCGTTTCGGTCATCGGCCGGACCCGGAACGGAATCGAGTACCGACTTCCCGCCATGGAACGGAGCGCCTCGGCGGCAGCTCCCCAATCGGAAGATGAATCCAGGATCGCGTAGCATCACGGAACTGTAGAAAGTCGCACCGCGAATCGACTCGGACTCTTCGCCCTTCGGCGACTCGGAGAGAAGGCCCATGAATCCACTGCGTTCCATCAAGGTCGCGCTTCGCTCGTTCATCAACGAGCCGACCTTCACGATCGCCTTCGTTCTCACTCTCGGCCTCGGCATCGGCGCCAACACGGCCATCTTCAGCCTCGTCTACGGCGTGCTGCTGCGCCCGCTTCCCTACCCGCAAGCCGACCGGATCGTCTATCTGGAGAACGCCGCCACCCGCGCCGGAATCGAGAACATGAACTTCTCCTTCGCGGAGGTCGGCGACTATCGCGAGCAGGTGGACTCTCTCGAAGAGATCGTCGAGTTCGGCGACTGGACCTTCAATGTCGTCGGTCGAGGTGAGCCGCATCGCGCCATCGCCGGCCTGGTCACGGCGAATTTCTTCGAGGTTCTGGGAATGCGTCCCATCCTGGGTCGCGTCCTCCAGGAAGAGGATCGGGGCAAGGGGGCGGCTCCCGTCGCCGTGCTCACCTACGAGTACTGGCAACGGGCACTCGGCGGCGACCCGGGAATCGTCGGCCAGAAACTGGACCTGGCCGCGAAGGTGGCGACCATCGTCGGCGTCCTCGAACCCGGTGCCCACTACGCCACCCAGCGGCGCCAGGACTTCTACACCAACTACACCACCAACGACCACTATTCGAGCGCCACCATGGAGGACGATCGGTCGCATCGGATGACCGATGTCTTCGCCCGGCTGGCTCCCGGGGCCACCCTCGAGGAGGCCCGCCAGGAGGTCAACCACGCCCTCACGCTCTTCAAGCAGGATCACCCCGACGACTATCCCGACAACCTCGGCTTCGAGGTCCAGGTGACTCCCTGGAAGGACGAGCTCGTCGCGCGAGCGCGACCGACTCTCTTCCTGCTGTTGGGCGCCGCAGCCTTCGTCCTGATCATCGCCTGCGCCAACGTCGCCAACCTGACTCTCGCCCGAACCCTGCGCCGGGAGCGTGAGCTGGCCGTGCGCACCGCGCTGGGCGCCGACTCGCGGCAGCTGCGGATGCAGCTCTTCGGAGAGAGTCTCCTGCTGGCCCTCGGTGGCGCCGTCTTCGGCCTGCTGCTCGCCTACGGCCTGCTCGACGCCCTGCGCGCCTACACCTCGCGATTCACCAACCGCACCGGTGAGATCGCGATCGACGGTGGAGTCCTGGCGTTCACGCTGATCGTCGCGGTCGCCACGGCCCTGGCCTTCTCCCTTCTCCCCGGACTGGTTCCGGCCAAACGCCTCGGTGCTGCGCTCGCCGCGGGAGCCGGTCGATCGACGGCCGGCGGCGCCCGCAAGTTCCTGCAGCGCGCGCTGGTCACCGGCCAGCTGGCCGTGTCCTTCGTTCTCCTGGTCGGCGCCGGCCTGCTCGCGCGAACCCTGTGGAACCTCCACGCCGTCGACCCGGGCTACGAGCTCGAGAAGGTCATCACCATCGAGACGCCGAGTTCGGGCGACTTCGGCAGTGGCATCGATCAACGGTTCTCCCGCGGCGCGGTCACCGACCTCGCCGAGATCCCCAGCGTCCGATCGGTGGCAATCTCCCAGAACGCTCCCCTGCGTGACGTCGACCGCGTGCCCCTGCAGGTTTCGGTGGAGGGCGTCGCAGCCGACCCGCAGTCGAGCATTCCCGCCCTCTGGGACACCGTCAGTCCAGGCTACTTCGACACCCTCGGAATCGAGATCCTGCAGGGCAGGGGTTTTCGCGAAGGCGACGATCGCACGGGCTCGCCGGTGGCCGTCATCAACCAGTCCGCGGCCCGCCACTACTTCGGCGACAGGGAAGCCATCGGCCGAAAGGTGCGCTACAGCTTCGGGGGCTTCAGCCCCAGTGAAGCCACCATCGTCGGCGTCGCCGCCGATTCACGGATGACATCGATGGAGACCTCCGGCCAGCACATGGTCTACCTGGCCGAGGCCCAGTCGTTCCCCGGCCAGGCAGTCCTGGTTCGAACCGAGGGAGATCCCAATCCAATCGCCCCACAGATCGTCGAGACACTTCGCGCCCTCGACCCTGAACGACCCCTCGAACACATCAGCACGCTCGCCGAACTGCGCGCCGAGAGCCTCGCCCCGCAGCGACTCAACGCCATCCTCTTCCTGATCTTCGGAGGGCTCGCCCTGACCATCGCCGCCGTCGGAGTCGCCGCGGTGCTCGCCTTCTCCGTGAACACCCGTCGTAGGGAGCTGGGAATCCGGGCCGCGCTCGGCGCGACGCCGAGCGAACTGCTACGGCTCATCCTCTCGGAGGGCGGCAGGATGGCGCTGATCGGTCTCGCGCTAGGCGCTTTCGGGTCGGTACTCCTGACCCGTCTCATGGGCACCCTCCTCTACGACGTCGAGCCGCTCGACGTTCCGACCTTCCTCGCTGTCGGACTCATGCTGATGGCGGTCGCCCTGGCAGCCGCCTTCGTGCCGGCACGGCGAGCCACCAAGACCGCCCCGGTCGAGGTCCTGCGCGCCGACTGACCGACCTGTGACCGGGAATGGCTTCCGAGAGACCGCCGCGACACTGTCCCATCTGCGGCGAGGATCTCTCGGAGTATCCCTACTACCAGCGAACTCCCGGCCCGAGCGCCCGCTTCGTTCGTCGGATCGGCGTGGCCCTGGTTCCCACGATGGCGCTCTTCTACGTCTGGATGCTCCGGCTACTTCGCGATCCTCGTGATCGCCGGACCGAGCGCGGCGCTCCACCCGATCTCCCAACTGATGCCTCAGCGCAGGAACGTGATCTGCCTGCACTGCCACTGGAATCAGGAGTTCCCCTTGACGAAGGACAGCTCCGAGCAGGAGTAGAATGGCGCGATGACACGCACCCGAACAGCACCAATGCTGGCCTCTCTCGCCCTTGTCGTCGCGATCACGACGACGGCCGCTCCCGCCCAGCAGGCCGCGAGGAATTTCGAGCACCAGATCTCCCGCACGGAAACGATCGACTATCTCCTCGCGCTTCCGGAGGGCTATTCCGAGAACGGCGAGGCCTGGCCGCTGGTGCTCTTCCTGCACGGTGCCGGAGAACGCGGCAGCGATCTGGAACGCGTCAAGCTGCACGGTCCTCCGAAACTGATCGCTGCCGGCCAGAGCATCCCGGCCATCGTCGTCTCGCCACAGTGTCCCCAGGATCAGTGGTGGAACGCCTACGCGGAGACCCTGCTCGCGCTGCTGGACGAGGTCACCGCCACCTACAACGTCGACGCCGATCGGGTCTACATCACCGGCCTCTCGATGGGCGGCTTCGGCACCTGGGACCTGGCCTCCCGGGAGCCGGACCGGTTTGCGGCCGCAGCGCCGATCTGCGGCGGCGGGATGATGATCTCCGCCTACCGCATCGGCACCTCCCTGCCCGTGTGGGCCTTCCACGGTGAAGCCGACTCGGTGGTACCGGTCGAAGAGTCCCAGCGCATGGTCGACGCCATGCAACGTCGCGGAGGCAACGCCAGGCTGACGGTCTATCCGGGCGTCGATCACGACTCCTGGACCCAGACCTACGACGATCCGGCGTTCTGGGAATGGCTCTTCGCGCAGTCGCGAACGACCGACTGATCTGAACCAAAACGGTTCGTTCGACCGTCCTAACGTAGGACGAACGGCTGTTCTCCGGTCACCCTGATCCGGAGATCCACCGATCGTCCCCACTCCCACCGACTCCGGGCCCGTTCGGGCCGCTCCGACCTTCCGAGATTCCCATGCGATTGAAGACCCTGCTGCCGATCGTCGTGATCACGCTCGCCGTTCTGGGCGCGTTCGCGCTGCTGGCAACCCGCAAGATCGTCACGCCACAGCCCGTGGTGCGGCGACTTCCTGCCGTTCCCGTGACGACCGTGAAGCCGGAGTCGGTGCAACTCCAGGTGCGCTCCCAGGGCACCGTGGCGCCGCGCTCCGAGAGCCAGTTGATCCCCGAGGTCTCGGGGCCGGTGGTCTGGATGTCGCCGTCCCTGGCGACGGGCGGCTATTTCTCGAAGAACGAGATCCTCGCCCGGATCGATCCGGCCAACTACGAGAACGCGGTACAGCGCGCCAGCGCCGCGGTCGAGAGGGCTGAGGGCGAGTACGACTACGCCCTGGCGACGCTCGAGCGTCAGAAGAAACTCGCCGACGACCAGATCGTCAGTCCCATCCGCTTCGAAGAGGCCGAACGCGGCGAGAGCGTGTCGCGCGCCAACCTGCGCGATGCGCGCGCAGCCCTCGCCAATGCCGAGCGCGACCTCGCGCGTACGGAGATCAAGGCTCCCTTCGAGGGCCGCGTTCGCGACGAAGCCGTCGACCTCGGTCAGTACCTGAACCGGGGCTCCGCCTTCGCCACCATCTACGCCACCGATTATCTCGAGGTGCGGCTGCCCGTACCCGACGATCAACTGGCCTTCTTCGCCGATCCGATCTGGCAGCGCGGCAACGAGGCTCGGCGACCCCGGGTCCGGCTGTACACCCGCTTCGCCGGCGAGGACCACGCCTGGTGGGGTGAAGTCGTGCGCACCGAGGGCGAGATCGATCCGAACAGCCGGATGGTTCATGTCATCGCCAGGGTCTCGAACCGCGCCGCCGAGGATTCGACCCCCCTGCCGGTCGGACTCTTCGTCCAGGCCGAGATCGAGGGCCGAAACGAAGACGGGGTGGTGGTCCTGCCGCGCGCCACGCTCTTCGAGGATTCCAACGTGATCGTCGTCGACAGCGAAGACCGCCTCCGGATCCGACCCGTGGACATCCTGCGCCTCGATCACGACGAAGTGCTGATCTCCGGCGGGCTCGAACCGGGAGAGAGGGTCTGCGTCTCGGCGCCGGCCGAAGTGATCGACGGTACCCAGGTGGCTCCGTTCGTTCGGGGTCTCCGCGAGATCGATTCCTAGGCGCTGGGGGCACGAGTCGTGAAACGCCTGATCGCCTGGTTCGTCTACAACCCGGTTGCCGCCAACCTGCTGATGTTCGGCCTCCTGATCGGAGGCCTCCTGTTGCTGCCCAACATCCGCCAGGAGGAGTTTCCCGCCATCGAGGTGCCGGCCGTGATCGTCTCTGTCGCCTACCTGGGCGCCGCACCCGAGGAAGTGGAAGAAGGGGTGTGTCTGCGGATCGAAGAGGCCCTCGACGGCACGGTCGGCATCGATCGCATGGAGACCACCGCCGGTGAGGGTTCCTGCACGGTCATGCTCCAACTGCTCAACAGCACCGACACCAGTTGGGCCCTCGGCGAAGTCGAGAGTCGAGTCGGCTCGATCAGTACGTTTCCCGTCGAGACCGAGAAGCCTTCGGTTTCGCTCGTCACGATTCGCCAGGACGTCCTGAACATCGCCGTTTCGGGCGACGCACCGGAAAGGACGCTGAAGGAGATCGGACTGCGCCTGCGCGAGCAGATCGTGGAACTCCCCGGCGTCTCCCAGGTCGGCCTCGAGTTCACGCGGCCCTACGAGATCTCGATCGAGGTTTCGGAGCAACAGCTACGCAGACACGGATTGACCCTGCAACGGGTCGCCCAGGCGGTGCGGGCATCGTCGATCGACATGCCGGGCGGGTCGCTCAAGACGTCCGACGGCGAGATCCTGCTGCGTTCGAAGGGTCAGGCGTACCGCGGACCGGAGTTCGAGGACATCGTGGTCCTGACTCGGCCCGACGGCACCACGGTGACGGTCGGCGAGATCGGCACCGTGGTCGACGGCTTCGCCGACGGAGAGCTGAGGGCGACCTTCGACGGCAGCCCCGCAGTCATGCTGAGGGTGTCGCAGGTCGGCAATGAGGACATCCTCGCCATCGCCCACGAGGTCAAGGACTTCGTCGAAAGGACCCAGCCCCAGATGCCCGACGGCATCCAGTTGACGGTCTGGGGCGACCGATCCTACGAACTCGGCTACCGCCTCAAGACTGTCCTCAACAGCGCTCTCACCGGACTCCTGCTGGTGCTGTTCGTGCTCACTCTCTTCCTGGAGTTCCGTCTCGCTCTCTGGGTCGCAGCCGGAATTCCCGTTGCCCTGCTCGGTACCCTGATCTTCTTCCCCGTTCTCGGCATCACGGTGAATTCACTCTCGCTCATCGGCTTCGTCCTCGTCCTCGGCGTCCTGGTCGACGATGCCATCGTGATCGCGGAGCGCGTACACGCCCACCAGGCCGTCGGTGAAGATCCTCGTGAGTCTGCGATCAGCGGAGCCCAGGAGGTGTCGATCCCGGTCATCTTCGGCGTTCTGACCACGATCGCCGCCTTCCTGCCGCTGATCGCGATTCCCGGGCCGATGGGCGCCTTCTTCGCATCGCTCGGCTTCACGGTCGTCATCGCGCTGGTGTTCTCGATCATCGAATCGCAACTGATCCTGCCTGCCCACCTCTCGCATCTGCGCAAGCGCAAGATCGGCGAGGGGCTGTCACACTCCGGGCCGCGCTTCCTCAGCTTTACAGCGAACGGCCTGCAGCGATTCGCCAGGCTCTACTACCGACCCGTCCTCGAGCGCGCCATCGAATACCGTTACACGGTCGTCGCAGGCGCCGTCGGAACCCTGATCATCGCCCTCGGGCTGGTGGCGAGCGGCCGGGTGGTCTTCCAGTTCTTCCCGTCGATCGCCAGCGACCAGATCCGGGCTACGCTCACCATGCCCTTCGGGACCCCTCTCGAAACCACCGCTGCCGCCGTCGAACGGATGGAGATGGCAGCGACCATCCTACGGGAGGAGGTCGATCGCGAGACCGAGGGGGAGTCGATGGTGATGTCCATCCAGTCCACTCTCGGTCGACACATGGGACAGGGCGGACCCGAGGTCAGCTTCTCCGTCCCCGGTGTCGAGCACCTCGGCGAGGTCGCCCTGACCCTGGTTCCAGAAGCCGAGCGTGACCTGTCGACGGCCGAGTTCGTTCGACGCTGGCGTGAACTCACCGGTCCGGTCCCGGAGGCCGTTGAACTGAAGTTCTCCGCCGAGAGGGTGAGCGCCGGGCAGGCACTGGCGCTACAGCTGAGCGGCCGCGACATCGACGAACTGCGCGCGGCGGCAGCCGAACTGCGCGGCGAACTGGAAGGCTACAGTGGCGTCTTCGACATCTCCGACTCGTTCCGAGCCGGCAAGCGGGAGATCCAGCTTTCGATCCTGCCCGGCGGCGAGCTCCTCGGGTTGACCCAGACCGATCTCGCGCGCCAGGTGCGGGAAGCCTTCTACGGTGCAGAGGTCCAGCGGATTCCCCGTGGTAGCGAGGAGGTCAAGGTGATGGTTCGCTACCCGCAATCCGAGCGCCGCTCGGTGGGCGATCTGGAGGACCTCAGGATTCGCACCGCCGACGGCACCGAAGTGCCCTTCGCAACGGTGGCGAGTGCCGAACTCGGCCATGGCTACGCCGCCATCCAGCGTACCGATCGTCGACGACGCGTCACCGTGACCGCCGACGTCGATCGATCCGTCACCACTCCCGAGGAGGTCATGGCCAGCGTCCTCGAAACCCGCCTGCCGAAGATTCTCGAACGACATCCAGGAGTCGGTTTCTCGCTCGAAGGGGAACAGCGGGAACGCACTCGCGCCATGGGTGGGCTGGCCCAGGGGTTCGGACTGGTCCTGATCCTGATCTACGCCCTGCTCGCGATCCCCCTCAAGTCCTACCTGCAGCCACTGGTGATCATGAGCGCGATTCCATTCGGAGCCATCGGGGCCGTGGTCGGACACATCGTCCTCGGATGGGACCTGGTCTTCTTCTCGATTCTGGGAATCGTCGCGCTCTCCGGCGTCGTCGTCAACGACAGCCTGGTACTGGTCGACTACGTCAACCGCAAGATCTCCGAGGGCATGAACACCCTCGAAGCGGTCATCTCCGCGGGGACGACGCGATTCCGGGCCATCCTCCTGACCTCGGTCACCACCCTCGTCGGCCTTCTGCCTCTGATGTTCAACGACAATCCCATCGTATTTCCGCTGGTGCCCATCGCGATCTCGCTGGGCTTCGGAATCGTGTTCGCCACCATGATCACCCTGATCCTGGTGCCCTGCTCGCTGATCGTTCTCGACGACATCAAGCAGAAGACGCGTCAGACCGCCGGCGTAGCGGTCGGCTTGGACCTCCCCGACGAACCCGCGTCGTCGATCGGATCCTGATTCTCAGCGGCGGCCGGGCAGCAGGCTCGCCAAGGCCAGGCGTGTGAGGGCACCGCTGCCGTCGCGCAGCAGCGATCCCTCGCCGTTCTGCACGGCGAGCAGCCTGGCCAGGAGTTCCGGCCGGCGCTGCATCGCTGCCAGGACCCGCCGCCGAAGCCAGGGTCGGCGTGCCAGTTGCAACGTCAGCAGGGTCAGACGATCCGGGTCTCGAACGATCCTCGAAGCGGCCTCGGAGTAGTCGGCCGGCCGATCTTCCACGACCGCGTCGGCCAGGGCGTGGGCCTGCTGGAAGGCGAGCGCCAGACCCTCGCCGGTGATCGCGTCGACATAGCCGGCGGCATCGCCGACCAGGGCCGCGCGCGAGGCCGTCACACCGCGAGCCCGCTGACGCAAGGGGCCGATGCCGCGATCCCGAGTCGCCACCTCCGCCGAGCCGAGTCGGCGCGCGAGAACCGGGAACCCCTCGAGCAACGAGTCGAAACCGCTGCCGCCCCCATTCCAGAGCATGGCGACACCGACCAGTTCGTCGTCGACCGGAGTGACATACGCCTCGCAGTTGCGAGTCCAATGGACCTCGACGAGGTCGCTCCAGGGAGGGATCCGGTAGTGCCGGCGCACCCCGAAGCGCTCGAAGCCGACCGGTCGACCTTCGAGTCCGACCCAACGACGGACCTTGGAACGCAGACCGTCGGCACCGACCAGCCAGCACGATCGAAACGACCCCGAATCGGTCTCGATTCGCCAGCCCTCGGAGTCGTGACTGGAGATGTCGGTCACTCGGCGACCCCAATGAAGCTCGACGCCCAACTCCCGGGCGCGCTCGACCAGGGCGCCGTGCAGCACGAGTCGGCGAACGCCCCGGCCCGGAGAGCCCGGGAACTCGGCGATCACCGAGTGTCGCGCGTCGCTGTAGCGGATGCCCCGAAAGTCACGTCCTGGCAGTCCCTCGATGTGAACTCCCAGCCGCTCCAGCGCCTTCCTCGACGGCGGCATCAGGCCTTCACCACAAGCCTTGTCGATCGGCGGGCGCTGAGCGTCGACGACGCTGACTTCGACGTCGCGCTGCGCCAGGGCGATCGCCGTCGCCAGACCCGCCGGCCCGCCGCCCACGACCACGACATGGCGCTCGGCGTTGCTCACGAACGGAACGGTAGCAGTCGGCGTCGACCGTCGGGCGCCGAAGTCTCGGCGAGTTCATCGAGCGCCCGCTCCTCGACCCTGATGCGCACGAACAGGATGAGTGCGTTCGCAGCGCTGAAGACCAACGCGCTCAGCCAGGCTGAATGCACGAGCGGCAGGGCGGCGACCTCCAGGATCACGGCCAGGTAGTTGGGGTGGCGCAACCAGCGATACGGCCCATCGAGAGCCAGGCGGACTCCCGGGACCACGACCACCCGCGTGTTCCAGCGCTTCCCGAGAGTCGTGATCACCCAGTAGCGAAGAGCCATCGTGACCGCAACGACGGCCAGCATCGGCCATCCCAGAAGAGCAATGAAGGGGCGGTCGAAGGCCCACACTTCGAGCGGCGGCAGCACGAGCAGACCCAGGTGGGTGAGGACCATCCAACGATAGTGGGTGGCGCCGACTTCCACCCCGCCCTGGGCCCGTGCCCAACGCAGATTGCGTTGCGATACCAGGAGTTCGACGACTCGCTCCACGGCCACTGCGGCTAGCAGCAGCAGATACCACGAGAGAGACGTCATCCGATCTCCAGGGGCCGCTCGTCGAAGCCTCCCGCAGCGTTTCGGGTCAGCATCGCGTTCTCGATCCGGCAGCCGTCCGGAACCACCACACCCGGTCCGACCAGCGCCCGGCGCAGTGAGGCGTGCTCGCCGATCCGACTGTTCTGGAGCAGAAGGCTGCCTTCGATCCGAGCCCGGGCAGCGACTCGGCACCCGTCTTCAGCGACGGATTCGATGAACTGCGAGCTTCCGTCGACCTGCGCCGACGGAGCTGCCCACCCCGACTCTCCCACCCAGTCGAGAACGGCAGCGAGATAGCGTTCGGGGGTGCCGAGATCGTGCCACGGAGGCTGTGCTTCGAAGGCCGCCAGCGAACGGCCGGAAGTCAGCATCGGCCGGTAGAGGTGGGGTACGAGATCGGGCAGGCCGGCTTCGAGGCTCTGGATCAATTCGGGCTTGAAGGCGTGGGCACCAGCGAAGACCCGCGGCCGGGCGTCAGCGGGAACCCTGTCGGGGGGCAGCGAGACCAGGGTCCCCTCGCGAACACCGACCCCTCCGAACTCGTTCGGGTCGGCTGCGGTGTGCACGAACAGGGTGGCCTCGGCGGCCGCCGAGAGGTGGCGTTCGATCAGTCCCTCGAGCGGCCAGTCGCAGAGCGAGTCCCCGTTGACCACCAGGGCAACATCGCAGTCGACGAGAAACTCCTTCACTGCGACGATGCCGCCCAGGGTTCCGAGCAGGGTCGGTTCCCTCGAATAGGTAACGGGCAGATCGACGAAGCGCTCCCCCACCGCAGCCGACACGCGCTCGCCGAGGTGATGCAGATTCAGAACCACGGCCTCGCAACCGATACCGCGAAGGCAGTCGAGGGTATGGAAGATCAGCGGTCGACCGAGGACCGGAAGGAGGGGCTTCGGAACGTCGAGGGTCAGGGGCCGCAGTCGCGAGCCGAGCCCTGCGGTCAGGACCAGGGCCCGCGATCGAATCGAGCTCAAGAGAACAGCATCTCCATGGGCGCGTCGGGATGCTCCTGCCGATAGGCAGCCCACAGCGCCAGGTAGGAGCGCGGGTCGGAAGAATCGGGGTCGAGACCGAGGCGCTCGGAGACGTCCCGCGAGCGCTCCCCCTCGACTTCGATGAACAGTCCCATGGGGGTCCTGTCGAAGGTGATCGTGTGATCGTCGAGGCGCCACTCGGCGCGATACTTCTCGTAGCGAACCATCACCCGGAAGCCGATCCGCTCGAGGATGAGCCCCATCTCGCGCGCGTCACTCAACGACAGTTCCCGTTCCTCGCGAACCTTGACGCCTTCTTCGTAGTGTGCCGGTCCCTTCAGGGTCAGCCGGGCGCCGTGGCCGTCGCTTCGAAGCCTCAGCAGGGTCGACTTGTCGAACAACTCCCGCCCGCGATCGAAAACCCAGTTTCGCTCGAGGGATTCTGGAGCCAGCTCCACTCCGCCGAGTTCTTCGACCCGCCGACGCACGGGCTCATGTTCGGGAACCGCGAACTTGAGTTCGCGCTCGACGCTCATCCTGTTTCGCCGACCAGGTCGAGCAGGCGGACCATCGAGCGGATTCCGCCGTGGTACTGCGAGAGGTTGAACTTCTCGTTGGGCGAGTGCAGATTGTCGTCGTTCAGTCCCATTCCGAGCAGCAGCACGGGCTTGTCGAGGACCTCGGAGAAGGTCGAGACGATCGGGATGGACCCACCTTCGCGCACTCTCACCGGGGCCGCGCCCCAGGCGTCTTCCATCGCCTGCATCGCAGCATCGACGATCGGCCCGGAAGCATCGACCAGCACCGCAGACGCGCCGTGGTGAGTGGTGACCTCGACCTCCACTCCAGCGGGAGCGACGGCTTCGACATGGGCGCGGAACAGTTCTCCGATCTTCCTGGGATCCTGGTCGGGAACCAGCCGCATCGAGATCTTCGCGCCACCCCACGAAGGCAGGATGGTCTTGGCGCCGGCACCCATGTAGCCGCCGAAAATGCCGTTCACGTCGCAGGTCGGTCGCGCTCCTGTCCGTTCGAGGGTGGTGTATCCCTCCTCGCCGAACAATTCTCCGACTCCAAGGGCGTCGGCGTACTTCTCGGCATCGTAGGGAAGCGCGGCGGTTTCCTCCCGCTCCCAGTCTTCGATCTCGCGCACATCGTCGTAGAAGCCGGGAATCAGGATCCTGCCGCTCTCGGGGTCGCGAAGGCTGGCGACGATCGTAGCCAGCGCGTTGAGGGGATTCTGGATGGCGCCCCCGAAGGTTCCCGAATGGAGATCGCGATCGGGACCCTTGACCTTGAGTTCGACGTAGGCCATGCCGCGAAGTCCATAGATCAGGGAAGGCTTGCCGGGTGCCAGCATCGAACTGTCGGAAATCACCACCGCGTCACAGGCCAGCTTGCGACCGCCGTCCGCGCGCACGAACTTCTCGATCGCCTCACCACCGCTCTCTTCCTCGCCCTCGACGATGAACTTCACGTTGACCGGCAGTCGCCCGCGCGTCTTCAGATGCGTTTCCACCGCCTTCAGATGAGCGTAGGACTGGCCCTTGTCGTCGGTGGCTCCACGCGCCAGCAGGTGATCGCCTTCGATCGTCGGCTCGAAGGGCGGATTGCGCCACAGCTCGAGGGGATCGACGGGCTGAACGTCGTAGTGGCCGTAGAACAGCAAGGTCGGAGCGCCCTCGGCGCCCAACCACTGGGCATAGGCGATCGGGTGACCGTCGGTGGTGATCTTCTCGGTTTCGAGCCCCGCGTCAGCCATTCTCTCGAGCAGCCAGTCGCAGGCTCGGTCGACGTCTTTTTCGTAGGCGGGATCGGTCGAGATGGAGGGAATCCTGAGGAAGTCGCACAGTTCTTCCACAGCTCGTTGCTGTCCTTCGTCGACAGCCTTCAGAACGTCTTCGCTGGTAGTCATGGACGCTCCAGCATAGCAGCAGCTCCGCTCCAGAAGACCTCTCCTGGGGACTACCGTTCTTCCTCCGGGGAGGCCATCTGCCAGAGATTGACGGCGTTGAACACACAGTGCCCGACGACGGCCGCCATCAGGTTTCCACTCCACAGAGTGAGTGCGGCGAACAGCAAGCCTGACACGGCGGCGAAGACCGTCCACAGCCAGAAAGCGCCGCCACGACCGGTATGAAGAAGCGCGAAGAACAGGCATGCGATCGGCCAGCCCCAGGCCGACTGCATCGCGCCACGAAAGAAGAACTCCTCGGCGAAGCCCGACAGTAGGGCCAGACCGATCGCCTCGGAGCGCTCGATCGGCCCGAGGGCCTCCCGAAGGCTCGACTCCAGAGTCGATGCGTGTGGCAGGAATCGTTCGGCGGCGGCCCACACGAGCCAGAGGCCTCCGGCCGCCGCCAGGCCGGCGCCGAGGTCCAGCCACCAGCGCTGCGAGTCGAAGAACCAGTCGACGGAGATCGATCCCTCACGGCTGCCGATCCACAGCACGCCGACCAGTGCCAGCACCAGGTAGAAGCCCCACGCGACGACGTACATCCTCCCCGCAGGGAACCCCTGCGGGTCTCGATCGCTACCCTCGTCCACGCGGTTGACGCTCAGCCGTCGAAAGACTGGCCGGTCGACTTCCAGTCCGCCAGGAACTGCTCGAGGCCGATGTCGGTGAGGGGATGTCGGTAGAGCTGCGCCAGCACCTTGAAGGGAATGGTGACGACGTCGGCCCCCATCAGCGCCGATTCGAGGACGTGCTCCGGGCTGCGAACCGAGGCGACCAGGATCTTGGTGTCGAAGGGGAAATTGCTGTAGATCGTCACGATCTGCTCGATCAGCTCCATCCCTTCCTGACCGATGTCGTCGAGACGTCCGACGAAGGGCGAAATGTAGGCCGCTCCCGCCTTCGCGGCCACCAGCGCCTGATTGGCAGAGAAGCACAGGGTGACGTTGCTCGAAATGCCCTTCTCCTTGAGCGCACGAACTGCTCTCAGGCCTTCCGGGAGGAGAGGAACCTTCACGACCACGTTGTCGGCGAGGTCGGCAAGTCGCTGACCCTCTTCCATCATTCCCTCGTAGTCGGTGGCAAGGACTTCGCCACTCACTGGACCGGGAACGAGCTGGGCGATCTCCTTGACGGCGGGCAGGTACTGCTTGCCCTCCTTGGCGAGCAGCGAGGGGTTGGTCGTCACCCCATCGACCATGCCCCACTCGAGACCTTGTTCGATCTCATCGATCCTGGCTGTGTCGAGGAAGAACTCCATCTGCCTGCCTCCAATCCGCTTCGCCGGCGATCAGTTCAGCGATTCTTCGTCGGCGCCGTTCGAGTCCGAATCGTCGCCCTGGGCTTCCGTCGAACCTGAATCGTCGTGCTCCTGCTCGGCCGCATCCTCGTCGTCATGCACCTTCGCCACGGCGACCAGACAGTCACCGTCTTCGAGATGCATCACCCGGACGCCCTGAGTCGAACGCCCGATCACGGAAACACCGTCCACGGCGACTCGGATCAGCTTTCCCTGCTGGGAGATGAGCATCAGTCCGTCGTCCGGTTCGACCTGTCGTGCCGCAACGACCAGCCCGGTCTTCTTGCTGACCTTCAGGTTGATGATGCCCTTGCCGCCTCGTCCCTGCACGCGATACTCGTCGACCCGGGTGCGCTTGCCGTAGCCGTTCTGCGCCAGGGTCAGGATCTCGCCGTCGGACGACAACGATGAGAGGCTGACCACCTGATCGTCGTCACGCAACGAGATACCGCGGACTCCACGGGTCGCGCGTCCCATCGGCCGGACATCCGACTCCGGGAATCGGATCGAACGACCCTGCTGGGTGGCGAGGAAGATGTCGGTCTTCCCATCTGTGATGCGGACGTCGAGCAGGCTGTCGTCGTCATCGACTCGCAGGCCGATGATTCCGGCGGCGCGCGGTCGCGAGTAGGCCTCGAGTTCGGTCTTCTTGATCGTGCCCTTGCGGGTCGCGAAGAACAGGTACTTGCCTTCGGCGAAGTCCTTCAGTGCGATTGTCGAGACGATCTTCTCGTCGGAGCTCAGGTCGAGAAGATTGACGATCGCCTTGCCCTTCGCGGCCGGCCCGAGTTCGGGAATCTGATGCACCTTCAACCAGTAGACATGGCCCTTGGAGGTGAACGCCAGAATGTAGCTGTGAGCCGACGCGACATAGAGCTGTTCGACCCAGTCGCCGTCCTTCGTCTGCATCCCCATGCGGCCCTTGCCGCCACGATTCTGCGCCCGGTACAGGCTGAGGGGCGATCGCTTCACGTAGCCGGTGTTCGTGACCGTGATCACCATGTCCTCGTCGGCGATCATGTCCTCGATCGAGATGTCGCCGGTCGCCTGCAGCAGGAGAGTGCGACGTTCGTCACCGTAGGTGTCGCGGATCTCGCGCAGCTCGCCGAGGATCTCTTCGAGCACCAGGGCATCGGAACCCAGGATGGCGCGCAGGCGTTCGATCGTAGCCAGGAGCTGAGTGTGCTCCTCGACGACCTTGTCGCGCTCCATGCCCGTCAGGCGTTGCAGGCGCATGTCGAGAATGGCCTGCGCCTGCACTTCCGAGAACTCGAAGCGCTCCATCAGGTTCGCTCTTGCATCGGCAGCGGTCTGGCTGGCGCGAATCGTGGCGATCACTTCGTCGAGGTGATCGAGCGCCTTGAGAATGCCCTCGAGAATGTGGGCTCGGTCTTCGGCCTTTCGCAGGTCGAATCGCGTCCGCCGCACCACCACCGTCTTGCGATGATTGAGGAAGTAGTCGAGGAAGTCCTGGAGTCGGAGAACGCGCGGTTGGTAGTCGACGATCGCCAGCATGTTCATGCCGAAACTGGTCTGCATCGGAGTCAACTTGTAGAGCGCGTTGAGAATCACCTCTCCGATCTCGCCGCGCTTCAGTTCGATCACGAGCCGGATGCCGTCGCGATCGGACTCGTCACGCAGGTCCGAGATCCCCTCGACCCTCTTCTCCCGCACCAGTTCGGCGATCCGCTCGATCAGCCGGGTCTTGTTCACCTGGAACGGGATCTCGGAGACGATGATCGTCTGCCTGTCGTTTCCGGCTTCGACGACTTCAGCCTTGGCACGGACATGGATGGTGCCCCGACCGGTCTGATAGGCATCGCGAATGCCCTTCAATCCATGAATGGCGCCACCGGTCGGGAAATCCGGTCCCGGAAGAACCTCCATCAACTCATCGAGCGTCGCATCGGGATTTCCGATGTAGAGGATCAGCGCGTCGATCACTTCGGTCAGGTTGTGCGGCGGAATGTTGGTCGCCATCCCGACGGCGATTCCCGATGCGCCGTTGATCAGCAGGTTCGGGATCTTCGCCGGCAGCACCGAGGGTTCGCTCTCCGAGCCGTCGTAGTTCTCGATGAATGGGACGGTTTCCTTGTCGATGTCATCGCGCAACATCTCTTCGGAGAGCTTCGTCATCCGCACTTCGGTGTAGCGCATGGCAGCCGGGCTGTCCCCGTCGATCGAACCGAAGTTGCCCTGACCGTCGACGAGCATGTAGCGCATCGAGAAGTCCTGCGCCAGCCGCGCCACCGTGTCGTAGATCGCGCTGTCGCCGTGCGGGTGGTACTTACCCATGACGTCACCGACGATGCGCGCCGACTTCTTGTAGGCCTTGTTCGAGGTGTTGCCGCTCTCCCACATACCGTAGAGAACGCGGCGATGCACCGGCTTCAGACCGTCGCGAACGTCGGGAAGTGCACGGCCCACGATCACGCTCATCGCGTAATCGAGGTAGGAGCGCTTCATCTCCTCCTCGAGATCCACCTGGCGGGTGCTCTCGCTGAACGGAGTCGTCGTTTCGTCGGTCATCGTGAAGCTGGCTCGGAGAATCTGGGCAGGTGGAGATCAGACATCGAGATTGCTGACCGACAGGGCGTTGTCCTGGATGAACTCCCGACGAGGCTCGACCTGATCGCCCATCAGGACGCTGAAGATGTCGTCGGCGGCGAAATCGTCGGCGATCCTGACCTGAAGCAAGCGCCGGCGCTCGGGGTCCATGGTGGTCTCCCAGAGTTGCTCCGGGTTCATCTCACCGAGACCCTTGTAGCGCTGGATGCTGAGATTCCGACGCGCCGCGGAGTAGAGCTGCTCGAGCGCCTCACCGAGGGAGTCGCACTCGATCCGATCGTCGCCCTTGACCAGGGCGACGCTACTGCTGTCGAGTGCCCGCAAACCGGTCTTGTTCGCCGCCAGGGCACGGTAGTCGACCGAACCGACCAGGTCGGAATCGATTCTCACCTTGCGTTCGACGCCGTCCCGTCGACTCGTGAACGCGATGCTGCCGTGGTCTTCCTCGGTCGGTTCGGTGACCACGACGTTGTGGAAGCCAGATGCTTCGATCACCTCTCCCAGGGCCTTGACCTTTTCGGTGTCGCGCAGATCGCGACGCTGCAGCAGGCCCTGGCGCAGAGAGACCGAAAGCGCATCGGCGGGGTAGCCGCGAGCCACCAGTTTCGCGCGGTGGGTCCTGAAGCGATCGATCACGGCGAGAAATTCGCGAAGTTCATCGCCCCCATAGGTCTCCTCACCTTCGCCCTGATCGATGACGACCGTCCAGTCCTCGACGATCCTGCCGATCAGGTACAGGGCGTATTCCTCTTCGTCCTTGAGATACGTCTCCTGCTTTCCTCGCATCACTTTGTAGAGCGGCGGCTGGGCGATGTACAGGTGACCGCGTTCGATCAGTTCGTGCATCTGCCGGAAGAAGAAGGTCAGGATCAGGGTGCGGATGTGGGAGCCGTCGACGTCGGCATCGGCCATGATGATGAGCTTGTGGTAGCGCAGCTTCGCGGGGTCGAAGTCCTCGCGACCGATCCCGGTTCCCAAAGCCGAGATCAGCACCTTGATCTCGTTCGAGGTCAGCATCTTGTCGAAACGGGCCTTCTCGACGTTCAGGATCTTGCCGCGCAGCGGAAGGATGGCCTGGAACAGGCGATTGCGACCCTGCTTCGCCGAACCGCCGGCAGACTCTCCCTCCACGATGAAGATCTCCGACTTCGCCGGATCCTTTTCGCTGCAGTCGGCCAGCTTGCCCGGCAGGGTCGAACTCTCGAGGGCCCCCTTTCGACGCGTCAGTTCGCGCGCTTTGCGGGCCGCGTCACGAGCCCGGGCCGCGTCGACGCACTTCTGGACGACGCGCTTCGCTACGGCTGGATTCTCCTCGAGATGGCTCGAGAGTTCAGCGTTGACCACCTGTTCCACCCAGCCCCGGACTTCCGACGAAACCAACTTGTCCTTGGTCTGGCTCGAGAACTTGGGGTCGGCGATCTTCACCGACACGATCGCCGTCAGGCCCTCGCGGACATCCTCACCACTGAGATTGTCCTTGAGATCCTTGGCGAGTCCGCTCTCGCTGGCGTAGGCATTGACCGCGCGGGTCAGCGCACCGCGGAAGCCCGCCAGGTGGGTGCCACCGTCGCGATTGGTGATCGTGTTGGTGAAGCAATGGACCTGTTCCTGATAGCCGTCGTTCCACTGCAGGGCGATCTCGAGGGTTTCGATAGTTCCCTCGGAACTCTGCCTCTCGTTGAACAGATAGATCGGCTCTTCGTGCAGTGGTGTCCGACGGCGGTTCAGATGCTCGACGAAACTCCGCACGCCTCCCTCGTACTGGAACTCGGCCTGACGTCCGTCGCGCTCGTCGAGCAGATTGATCAGGACGCCGCTGTTGAGGAATGCCAGTTCCCGAAGGCGCTGCGCCATCGCTTCGTAGTTGAATTCGAGGACCGAGAAGATAGAAGCGTCGGGAATGACGTGGATCGAGGTTCCAGTGGACTCGCTATCGGCGACATCGGCGATGGGAGCCTCGGGCACGCCTCGATGGTAGGTCTGCTGCCAGACCCTGCCCGAACGGCAGATCTCCAGCTCGAGCGTTTCAGAGAGGGCATTGACGACCGAGACGCCCACTCCGTGGAGTCCACCCGAGACCTTGTAGGAGTTCTGGTCGAACTTTCCACCCGAGTGCAGCTCGGTCATGATCACTTCGGCAGCGGAACGACCTTCACCCTCGTGAAAATCGACCGGTATGCCACGACCATCGTCGCGGACACTCACCGAGTTGTCCTCGTGGATCACTACGTCGACGGTCGTGCAGTAGCCCGCCTGGGCTTCGTCGATGGCGTTGTCCACCATCTCCCAGACCATGTGGTGCAGACCACTGATGTCATCGGTGTCACCGATGTACATCCCCGGACGTTTTCGAACAGCCTCCAGGCCCTTGAGGACCTTGATGGAATCGGCGTTGTAGTCGTTCTTCGAATCGGCCACGCGTCACGCTTCCCGGAGTTGATCTGGAGAACTCGGAGGGACCCCTCCGAGCGCCCCTCAGGCTATCACACCGAGATGCCTTAGACAAATTTCAAACTACTGCAAACAAAGGGACTTATGACTCAATTCTCCCATCGGCCACCGACCATCGACCCGAAACCGGAAGAGATTCCCAGGCGGCCTCCCGATTCGAGCTCGCAAGGATCTGCGGGGACTGCGAAAGAACGCCCCACAGGGCGCTGAAGGTCTTGAGATCGAGTTCCGTATCGATGTCATCGGCCAGGACTACGGGAGATCTTCCGGCAGCCTCCAGCAGACCTGCCTGGGCCGCCAGGAGCAGGAGACCGAAGGCCTTCCTTTCGCCGGCAGAAGCCACCTTCGAGACCTCAGATCCACCCCACAGGAACCGGATCCGGTCGCGGTGAGGTCCGTAGAGCGCCCGCCGCTGGTCACGCTCCTCGGCCATGCAATCACCAAGAGCCGTCGCTACGGCCTCCTCGCCCTCCAGGGCGCACGACGGGGAGGGTCGGTAGACGAGTCGAAGCTCGGGAATCGAGAGTCCTGAGGCCCGGGCGCAGTCATCGAGTCGCCGCTGGAGTTCGAGGATGTGATCGTTTCGCAAGCGGGCCAGGCGGGACGCCGCCGGGGCAAGGAGCGCATTCCAGCTCTCCAGGCCCCCGAGGCCTCGGCGCAGGAGTTCCTTCTTCTGGTTGAGGCAGCGCCGGTAGTTCGAAACATCGTCGAGATGCCTCAGGTCCGATCCAATGACTCCTCGATCGATCATCGAACGGCGCTGTTCCAGGGCGCCGCTCAGGATCTCGGTTTCCCTCGAACTCCAGACCACGACGGGCAGAGGCTCCAGATACTCCCGCAATGTCACGCGCTGATCGTCGAGCTCACGCTGCAGGACTCCGTCGGCGAGCCAGAGTCGAAGAGAGGCCCTGCGGGGTTCACCGACTTCTGCGCGAACGGAAAGGTCGATTCCCGAGTCGGCGATCACATCGAGGGTCGAACTCGACCCGACCGGCCCACTGACCCGGGCACAGTCGCGAATCACCGACGTCCTGAAACTGCGAGTGGTAGCGACCAGGTAGACCGCCTCGAGCAGACTCGTCTTGCCGGCGCCGTTGTCGCCGATCAGGAGGTGACTCCCCGGCGACAAGGGCCAGTCGACAGCCTCGATGTTGCGAAAACCGTTCAGCGCGAGCCGTTCGAGCACGCGGCCCCCGTCCCGTTCTTCGGACTCAGATACGCATCGGCATGATCACGCACAGATAGCGGCGATCCTTGCCGTCGACCGGATAGCCCACGCACTGTGAGTTCTCGTCCTTGACTTCGAGCCGAACCTTGTCGGTCTCGAGCGCTCCGAGAAACTGACCGAGGTAGTCGGGATTGATGCCCAGGCGGATCTCCGGACCGCTGTACTCGCAGCCCATTTCCTCGACCGCTTCACCCATGTCGGGATTCGCCGTCGAAACCACCAGGCTGCTGTCGGCCAGTTGGAGTCTGACGGCTCGAGCACGATCACCGGTCAACAGGGCGACGCGCTGAACCGCGGCCTGAAGACCCTTGGTCTCGAACACGGCGTGATGATCGTTGTCCTTGGCGATCGCCCGCTCGTGATCCGGAAAGGTGCCTTCCAGGATCCGGCAGATCAACTCGCGTCTGCCGACCACGAACGACAGGTGATGTTCTCCTCGAGAAAAACTGAGGGCTCCATCACCTTCGAACCGGAGAAGCTCCTGGAGTGCCTTGCGAGGCACCAGAACACCGTCGGCCTTCGATGAAGATGGATGCTCCACTTCGACGAGGGCCAGACGATGACCGTCGGTAGCCACCATCTCGAAACTGCCGTCCTTCGGCAGCAGCAGGGCTCCATTCAGCTGAAAACGACTCTCCTCGGCCGAAACCGCGAAGATCACCTTGGAGATCATGCGACGAAAATCGACGAACGGGAACTCGAGACGTTCACCTTCGACAACCTCGGGAAGGGTCGGAAAGTCCTCCGGCGCAAGACCATTCAACTTGAAACGGGACTTGCCGCCGTGGATGGTGAGGATCTTCGGATCCTCCTGCATGAGGAGGACTTCTTCGGAAGGCAGGGAGCGGATGATCTCGAGGAACTTGCGCGCCTGGATCGCGATTCCACCCTCCTGCTTGATCTCGGCTTCGCACCACGACGTCAAGGAGACGTCGAGGTCGGTTGCTGCAAGATGGACCTTTCCATCACGCGCCTGCATCAAAATGTGCGACAAGACCGGAATCGTGGTCTTGCGTTCCACGACTCCCTGCATGGGCGCCAGTTCGTTCAGCAACTCGCTTCGATTGAGGCGGAGCTCCATCCACATCCTCCTTCTCTTATCTTTCTATCTTACATGGATAGTAGTCGTCGTAGTAGGCCCTGTGGAGAGTGAGGAAATATAACATAAACGACTGAAAACAATAAATTTAACAACATCATTGCAGAGTGGAAACGGAGTCGCTCGAGCTGTGGATGAAATGTGGACGCCTGTGGATGTTCGAGGACACTCCGGAGGCTTCCGCAGATCTCTCCGCAGCCTGGCCCGCAGCAGACGGGGGCTTCTCCGAAGCTTCTCCGGAAGGTTTCCACAGTCTTCCCACAAGGGCCTCCTGCCTTCCTCGACCGCAGCCGTACAGTTGGGGAGTGCCGCTTCTCGACCTGGAGGAGAGCGGAATCGTGCGGTCGCCGCTCGATGAAGAAGAGATCAGACGAACTGCTGCTTGAACTGTTCGATGGTGCGGTCGAGATCGCGATCTTCGCGGCGCAGGCGATCGATCTTCTCGACCGAGTACATCACCGTCGAATGGTGCTTGTCGTTGAAGTTCTTGCCGATCTCGGGGTAGGAGAGATCGGTCAACTGCTTGCAGAGGTACATTGCCACCTGGCGTGGGAAGGCGATCTGCTTGGAGTTGTTCTTGCTCTTGATCTCGCTCAACTTCAAACCGTAGAAGCGCGCCACCACCTTGATGACCTGGGACGCCTTCATCCGTCGGTCTTCCTCAGGGAGAATGTCCTTGAGTGTTTCCTTGGTCAGATCGAGATCGAGGGGCTGGCCCGTGAGCGAGGAGTATGCGAGGACGCGGTTGAGCAACCCTTCGAGCTCGCGCACGTTCGAAGCCACCTTGCGGGCGATGTAGAGCGACACCTCGTCGTCGAGATCGACCCCGTCCAACTCCGCCTTGCGCCGGAGAATCGCGACCTTCGTCTCGAGATCGGGTGAACCGATGTCGGCGATCAGGCCCCACTCGAATCGGCTGCGCAGGCGTTCCTGAAGCGTCGGGATGTTCTTCGGCGATGAATCGGACGTCAGGATGATCTGTTTTTGAGCGGTGTAGAGAGTGTTGAAGGTATGGAAGAACTCTTCCTGGGTCCGTTCCTTCTTGGCGAGGAACTGGACGTCATCGACCAGCAGGACGTCGATCGTTCGATAGCGCTCCCGGAACGCCGAGGTGCGGTCGAAACGGATCGAATTGATCAGTTCGTTGACGAACTGTTCGGTCGCCAGGTAGCGGATCCTCAGACGAGGATGGAGCCGTTGGATCTCGCGGCCGATCGCGTGCAGGAGATGAGTCTTTCCGAGGCCTACTCCACCGTAGAGAAAGAGGGGGTTGTAGGACTGTGCGGGCTTTTCGGCCACCGCCCTGGCAGCCGCGTGGGCGAGCTGATTCGAGTTTCCTACGACGAAGGAATCGAAGCTGTAGCGCCGGTCGAAATTCGGAGCGTCGGCCGGACGCGTCTCTGCGGCCTCGGAGGTCGAGAACAGGACCTCACAGGCGGCGCCGCCGAGATTGGCGACGGCCCGATCGACGAGCGGTCGGTAGGCCTCTTCGAGAGACGAAACGAAGCGCTGGCTGGGAGCTCTCAACACCAGCCGGTCGCGGGTTTCCGACTGGACCTCGAGGGGGCGAAACCAGGTTCTGAACTCATCGGCTGGAAGACTTCCGCGGAGCTCGTTCTGCAGGCGGTTCCAGATTGATGAAGGCATAGATCTACCGTTTTTCCACAGCCTTTCCGCAGCCTGTGGAAACTTTTCGACCCCTTGAAGGTCGCTCTGTTTTGGAGGTTCTTCCCCGTCGGGAAGAAGCCACTGTAGCACCGGGTATTTTGACGTGCAATACCTCGAAAGCCCCTTTTTCCGGGGTTTTTTCGGGAAATTTAGTCTTGACGAATCAATTCTTCTCCGGTATCGGAGGGGCCTTTCCGGCGCCCGATCGGCTGCCTGTTTCGACCTCTATACTCTGTCGGTGCAACGAATATGGTCACCTTCAGAAGCCATCGACCTTCTGGCCTGGTACCGACGCCACGGACGGTCATTGCCATGGCGTAGGGACCGGGATCCGTACCGCGTCCTGGTTTCGGAAATGATGCTCCAGCAGACGCGCGTCGACACGGTACTTGGATTCTACGAGCCTTTTCTGGAGCGATTCCCGAGCGTCGAAGCGCTGGCCGGCGCCGATCTCGACGAAGTGCTTTCGGCGTGGTCCGGCCTGGGCTACTACCGGCGGGCGCGCAGTCTCCATGCGGCGGCGATTCAGATCGTCGAGTCCGGCCGATTCCCCTGTGACCGGGCGTCCTTGAGGAAGCTTCCGGGGATCGGTGAGTATGCTTCCGCAGCGATCGCCAGCATCGCCTTCGGGGAGAAGGTGCCGGTGGTCGACGGCAACGTCGATCGGGTGGCTTCGAGGCTCCTGGCTCTCGCGACGGATCCGTCGCTCAAGGAAGGCAGGGTGGCGATCGTCGAACGAGCGGCCTCGCTGCTGACCGAGGACGACCCCGGCGACGGAAATCAGGCGATGATGGAACTCGGTGCGACGGTCTGCCTGCCGCGATCGCCGGTGTGCAGTCGATGCCCGATTTCGTCCGGCTGCAGGGCTCGCGCCCAGGGCGATCCCGAGTCGTACCCGGTTCGGCGCAAGGCGGCGCCCCAGACGAAGGTGAGGCGAGTGACCGCGTTCGTTCGATCGGGCGAAAGGATGCTTCTCAGCAGGGTGCCCGAGGGAAGTGCTCGACTCGCCGGTCTGTGGGAGTTCCCGAGCACCGACGTCGCCGGAACGCTGGCGCAGCGCAGTGCAGCGTTGTCGGCGACCTACGGCGGCAAATGGAAGCTGGGTCGTCGGCTGGGGTCGATTCGACACACGATCACTCGGACCGACTACGAGGTCGAGATTCGCAGCGCCGAACTGAGGGAGACAGGAGCGATCGCCGAAGGCCCGGAGTTGGCCTGGTTCGATGCAACCGAACTGGAGTCGTTGGCGACGGCTGCTTCCGTGGGAAAGATCGTCGCAGCCGTTCGCACTTCCTAGGTCGGTCGTTCGCCGTCCTCGCTGGTCTGGTCCGAAGGCCTCTGCTCAGGTTCGGCGAGGAGTCTGTCGGGAAGGGTGCTGTCGCCGGCACTGCGGGTGAGTTCTTCTCGGGCCCACGAGGCGCGCTGCCAGTCGCCGGCCATGCCCCAGAGGCACGCTGCATGAAGAAACCACTCACAGAAGATGGGTTCACCGGAACCCATGTCGCTTCGAAGTTTGGTCTCCAGCGGAACCTCGACTTCCTCGAACAGACGGGCCGCTCGATCGGTATCGCCCAGGGAAAGCTGGGCGTAGGAGCGGTGCAGGGAGATCGACTCCGCGAGGTCGGACCGAATGGCGCCGGCGCGGTCGAAGAACCCGAGAGCAGTATTTTGGATTCCCTCGGTAGATCGCCACCAATCCCTTCTCGAGCAGCGCTTCGGCGTCCTGGGGATCGTCTGCCAGGAGGCGGTCGAGGAACCGGTCAGCGGAGTCCCAGTCTCCGCAGTGCTTGGCAGCGATGGCGGCGACGCGCAGATCGCGCTCCGACGCCCCAGGACCGGTTTCGGAAAGCGCGAGAGCGTCGTTGAAACGACCTTCATCGAGAGCGCGACCCGCTTGCGTGGGGCGGCTCTCCCGCAGCGCGATACCCATCATCAGTCCACCGATCAGGATCGCCGCCGCGAGGCCGATGTAGAGGAGGATCTCGAAGTCAGGCAATCGTGCAGTCTCCTGGGGAGTCGAGCGTCAGGAGTCGAGCCACTCCTGGATTCCCTCACAAACGAGCTCGATACGGTCCCGCCCGAGCTCCGGGAAGATGGGCAGCGCCAGGACTTCCGCGGCCAACCTCTCGGACTTCGGTAGATCGCCCACGCGGTAGCCGAGATTCGCGAAGCAAGGCTGCAGATGCAGGGGGGTCGGGTAGTACACCTCGGTCTGGACTCCCCGGGCCGCCATGAAGGCACGCAGGGAATCACGACGACCGCCGCCGATTCGCAGGACGAACTGGTGGAAGATCTGTCCCCTGTCTTCGAGATCGGGCAGGGTCACGCTTGCGCCCTGCGATCCCGCGGCGCCGATCAGCGGGTGTTGCGACAGGATCTCGCTGTAGAGCTGTGCGTTGGAGCGGCGGGCCTCGTTGTAGGAGCTCAGATGGGGAAGCTTGACCCGCAGGAACGATGCCTGCAGGGCGTCGATCCGGAAGTTGCCACCGACCTCGGCGTGGTGGTACTTGCGGCTCTCCCCATGGGCGCGCAGCGATCGCATCCGTGCGGCCAGCTCGTCATCGTCGGTCGAGGTCATGCCGGCGTCGCCGAGGGCGCCGAGGTTCTTGGTCGGGAAGAACGAATAGGTGGCCAGGGTTCCGACTCCACCGGCAGCTCGGCCGTCGGGCGAGGTCGCGCCCAGGGCCTGGGCGGTGTCTTCGATCACGGGCAGTCCGTGCCGCTTGGCCAACTCGAGAATCGGACCCATCTCGGCGCATCGCCCGTAGAGGTGAACGACGATCAGCGCTTTGGTTCGCTCGCTGATCCGAGCCTCGAAGTCCTCGGCACGACTGTTGAAAGTGGCCTCGTCGGTGTCGACGAAGACCGGCGTGGCCCCGAGGCGGCTGACGCAGCCGCCCGTGGCGAAGAACGTGAACGCCGGGCAGAGGACCTCGTCGCCCGGGCCGATGTCGAGCGCCATCATGCCTGCGAGCAGGGCGTCGGTTCCCGAGGACATGCCGATCGCATGCTCGACCCCGACGATCTGCGCGACGTCGCGCTCCAGCGCCTCGACCTCGGGCCCGAGGATGAACCGGCCGCTCTCGAGCGTCTTTCGGAACACGGCTTCCAGTTCGGCAGCCAGCGGCTCGTGGCAGGCCGGCAGGTCGAGCATCGGGACGACGATCGGTTGGTTCAAGAGGGTTCTCCGGTGATCAGGACGTTGAAGAGGATATCGAGGCCGGCCTCGAGTTGCCGCTCGGCAATCGACAGGGGCGGACAGATTTCCAGCACGGAGCCCGACTCGCCGGCGGCGAGAATCAAGAGACCTTCCTCCAGGCAGCGGCCGACGACCCGTCCTGCGAATCGAGCCGAGTGCAGTTCGACGCCCCACAGAAGACCCCGCCCTCGGACTCCGGCCACGGCTTCGATTTCGGCGAACCTGGCGAAGAGACCGCGCATCCGGGGTTCCAGCCTCGCGCTCCGCTCCACCAGTCGCTCGTCCTCGAGGACGTCGAGGGTGGCCAGCGCGGCGGCGCAGGCCATCGGGTTGGCGAGGAAAGTCGCCGTGTGCAGGGCTTCACCGCCGCGGTCCCAGGCAGCCATCACCTCGGATCGCCCGATCACGGCCGCGATCGGCATCCCGCCTCCGAGGATCTTTCCGCAGCAGAGAAGGTCGGGGCGAACCGTGTCGTGATCACAGGCCCAGGTCCTGCCTGTGCGACCGAAGCCGGTGAAGATCTCGTCGACAGCCAGCAGAACGCCGTGGCCGGCGCAGACCTCCGAGAGCATCGCGAGCCAACCGGGTTCAGGGAAGACCACGCCCTCCCTGCCGATCGTCGGTTCGACGATCACACCGCCGATTCGATCCTCCGACAGCGCCTCGACGACTTCTTCTCTCGAGCAACCCCAGGGAAGATGGGTCACGGTATCGGGCAGCCACTCGCGGAAGGGTTCACGAAAGTGCGATCGACTGGTCAGCGCCAGGGCTCCGAGTGTCAGTCCATGGTACGAAGGTGTGAAGGCCAGAACCCCAGCTCGTCCGGTAGCCAGAATCATGGATTGAACGGCGATCTCCACGGCATCGGCTCCCGAGATCGCATGGTGGACCAGAGGGTCGTCGATCGGCGCCATGTCACGGAGTCGTTCCGAGAGGTCGATTCGCACACCGTGGGCGTGAACGTCGGCGAGGCCGTGGACGAGGCAGGCCGACTGCTCGGCGAGGGCGGCGACGACTCGCGGATGTCGGTGCCCGACTCCCGCAGCGCCGAAGCCGGCAGTGAAGTCGATGTAGCGGTTGCCGTCGACGTCGAGCACGTTCGACCCCAGGGCCTCCTGCCAGACGATCGGGATCGTGTCTTCGTAGAGCGTGTTGACGATCGGCGCTTCACTGGACCGCAGGCGCTCCGCCATCGCTCGCGCCGTCGGTCCGGGAGGACGATGCCGGATCTCCGGCAGTTGATCGCCACGAACGAGAGCGCCCACGGTCAGACGCTTCGACGGCCGGCCATGGATCTTGCCAGGGTGACGTCGTCGACGAATTCGAGGTCGGCGCCCACGGGGAGACCGAAGGCCAGGCGGGAAACCTCGACGCCGCGTGGACGCAACACTCGCGACAGGTAGTGGGCCGTGGCCTCACCTTCGACGTTGGGGTTGGTGGCGACGATGACTTCTTCGACTCCGTCGAGACGATCCAGGAGTCCGGCGATCTCGATCTGATCCGGTCCGACGCCGCGCTGCGGTGAGAGAACTCCCATGAGTGCGTGGTAGAGACCCCGGAATTCGCCGGTGCGCTCGATCGGAAGGATGTTGAAAGGTTGTTCCACCACACAGATTCGAGTGCAGTCCCGTTCCGGGTTCGTGCAGATCGAGCACGGGTCATCGACCGTGATGTTGTTGCAGGTCGAGCAGTGACGCAGCGTCTCCTTGACCTCGATGATCGCTTCGGTGAGATTGCGGGCAGCCTGATCGGACACCCTCATCAAATGATGAGCGAGTCGAGTCGCTGTCTTCGGACCGATGCCGGGAAGGCGACCCAGCTCGGTGACGAGCCGGCCGAGAGGATCTGCGGACGACAACAGGCTTCCTAGCCGAAAAGGCCGGGCATGCCGCCGCCGGCGAGGCTGCCGAGTTGGCTCTTCATGGCTTCGTCGACCTTGCGGTTGGCCTCGTTCACCGCGGAGAGGACGAGGTCTTGCAGCATCTCGGGATCCTCGGGGTCCATCGCCTCAGGATCGATCGTGACCGACAGCAGTTGCTTGTGGCCCGACATCGTCACGGTGACCATGCCGCCGCCGACCTGGGCGGAGACCTCGAGCGCGTCCAACTCCTGTTGCATCTTGGCCTGCATCTGCTGAGCCTGCTTCATCATCTTCTGAATGTTCATGACTCTCCCTCGGCCTTGGAGCCGGAGCGCTCGACGGCCTCAATGGTGCCCGAGAAGAGATCGAGGGCGGACTGGACCACCGGATGATCGATCGTGGTGTCCTCCTTCGACTCCCCGGCGGGCGACTCGTTTTCAGGTACGGGTGACGGACGACCGTCGACTTCCTGCAGACGCCAGACACTGTCGGCGCCCCAGATCTCCCTGACCGCCGTGTCGAGGATCTGGCGGTTGGCGTCGCGCTGCAGGGCCGGCGGGATGAAGTCGTCGCCGCGCGGCACTTCGATCGTCAGCACGCCGTCGGAGAAGACGAGCTTCTGGGCCTGCCGGAGGTGTGCGGCCAACGGCTGCTTCTGGTGGTTGACCGATTCGAGGAAGGCGGTGACCGGATCGGAGGCGAGCTTGGCTCGAGGGGCCGTCGGGCTTTCCGACGGAGGCTCCGGCGCCACCGGCTCGACCGTTGGAGCGGGATCGTCTACGCCGCCCTGTTCCGTCGCCGTCCTTTCTCCGGAGGTCGCCGGTCCTGGAGGCGGGGGTTCGTTCTCGGTTACGGGCGCAGGTTCGGGCGCTACCCTCGGCTTCACCCTTTCCTTCCGGGCCATCGGCTTCGCCGCGGGAGCGCGAGGCTCCGGCGTCGCCCTTGGCGTCGCTCGCTTCTTGCGGACGCCCCGCGGTGCGTCTTCGCCGGCGCTCGTGGCAGTGCCTCCGGAGAGCATTTCCTCGAGAGCGATCAGGCGCGGCAGTTCCGCAGCCTTGAGCCAGGCGATCTCGACGGCCAGCGTGGGCGCCTCGCTACGGCGCAGGATCTCGTCGCTCTTGAGGAGTTGGTGGACGAGGCGCAGCAGGTTCGGATAGCCGGCGTCGGCGGCGAGTTCGGCGAGTCGGTTGGCCTCTTCGGTAGGAAGATCGAGGAGGTTGGGGTCGGCCCCGACCGAGGCATGGAGTGCATCGCGGCAGTAGCCCAGGAACTGGGTGTGAACCCGGCGAGGGTCCCAACCGGCCTGTTCGGTCGACAGCAGGGCCTGCGATACCGCCGCCGAGTCGCCGTCGAGGATGGCCCCGAGCAGGTCGTAGAAGAATCCGAAGTCGAGACCGCCCAACAGGCGGACGGCATCTTCCTCTCGCACCGTTCCCGAACCGAAGGTGGCGAGTTGATCGAGCAGCGCGACCGAGTCGCGCACGCTGCCTTCGCCGGCGCGAGCCACGAGTCGCAGGGAGCGATCGTTGGCCTCGATCGACTCGGCCTCGCAGATGGCCTGCAGGTACGGCGTCAGCTCCGCTGCCGGCACCCGGCGGAAGTGGAACTCCTGACAGCGCGAAAGAATGGTCGCGGGTACGGTCTCGACTTCGGTGGTCGCGAAGATGAAGACCAGGTGAGGTGGAGGTTCCTCGACGATCTTGAGCAGTGCGTCGAAGGCCTGGCGCGACAGACGGTGGATTTCGTCGAGGACCACGACCTTGTACTTGATCGCGCGAAGGTCCGTACTGCAAGCTCTCGGTGAGCTCACGGATCTGTTCGACCTTCGAGTAGGTGGCGGCGTCGATCTCGATCACATCGAGGTCGGAACCCTTGCCGATCTGCGCGCAGGTCGCGCAGTCGTTGCAGGGGTCGGTGCGCGGACCGGTGTCGGTCTGCTCGCCGCGTCGCTCACAGTTGAGAGCCTTGGCGAACACCCGTGCCGCGGTGGTCTTGCCGACTCCGCGGATGCCGGCGAAGAGGTAGGCCTGGGCGATCCGACTCTCGGCGATCGCGTTACGTAGCGCGGTCACCACCGGCGCCTGGCCGACGATCGATGAGAAGTCCTGGGGCCTCCACTTGCGGGCTAGGGCCTGATAGGTCATCGCGATCGTCGGGCGGCAGGGGTCGGTGAAGGGCTCCGGCTTGGCTGCGGCGCTCGGGCGAACACCTTATCGCTGCTCCCTTCCGGGCCTGACGAGGTTCGGAGACTCCCGACGCACAGGGCCCGAACCCTTCACCGACCCCTCCGCAAAGGGCATCGTACGTCTTGATCCTGGCGAAGTAAAGAACGGGCGAACTCGAGTCGAAAGGCAGGTTTACGCGCCGCACCGTGTTGAGCTAGAATACGTCGTTCGCCGCAGGGCGGTTCGCAGGGAGCCGGTGTCATGGACGATGATCACTGGATGGGATTGGCTCTCGAAGAAGCGGAACGAGCTGCGGCGGAAGGTGAAGTACCGGTCGGCGCCGTCGTCATTCACGGCGCACAAGTGATCGGACGAGCACACAACCTACGCGAGAAGGACGGCGATCCCCTGGCCCATGCTGAAGTGCTCGCGCTGCGTCAAGCGGCTCGAGCGTTGGGAGACTGGAGACTCGAATGCTGTACCCTCTACGTGACGTTGGAACCGTGCGCCATGTGTGCGGGAGCCCTGGTCAACAGTCGTGTCGAACGACTGGTGTTCGCGACCAGGGATCCGAAGGCCGGCTTCTGCGGGTCGTTGGGCAACCTGGTTCAGGACGACCGATTGAATCATCGTCTCGAGGTCGTCGAGGGAGTCAGGCAGGAAGAGAGTGCAACGCTGCTGAAAACGTTCTTTGCCGCCTTGCGGCGAAAGGCAGGTCGTTGAGAGTCTTGCGGAGAGGTGTCCGAGTGGTCGAAGGAGCACGCCTGGAAAGTGTGTGTAGGGGAAACTCTACCGTGGGTTCGAATCCCACCCTCTCCGCCATGAATCTGAAGTTTCGCGACGAGGCGCTGTCGTGCGTCTCGCCATTTTCCAACCATCCGGAGAGGTGCCAGAGTGGTCGAATGGGACGGTCTCGAAAACCGTTGATCGTTCACGCGGTCCGTGGGTTCGAATCCCACCCTCTCCGCCATCCCGCTCGTTCGTCTGAACGGGGTCGAGGAAACCAGCTGTGAAAAGGACTTACCAGCCCAACAACCGTCGTCGAAAGAAGACCCACGGTTTCCGCATTCGCATGCGGACCCGTCAGGGGAGGGCGATTCTCGCCCGTCGTCGTCGCAAGGGCCGCAAGCGTCTATCCGTCTGAGCCGATTCGGTTGTCTTCAGAAACTTCCGAGAGGCTGACCCGCGCGCAGCGAATTCGGCAGCGTGCGGAGTACCAGCGCTGTTACCGCGGCGGTCGCCGCGTTCATGGGCGCTTTGCGACTCTGCACGTCCTGGCCAACGACTGCGACCACTATCGGGTCGGCATCACCGTCACGCGCAAGGTCGGCAAGGCAGTCACCCGCCAGCGACTCAAGCGTCGCACTCGCGAGATCTTCAGGAGATGGCCGTCCAGGGCAAACCTACCCCCGGTAGATATTGTGGTTCACCTTCGACCGGAAGCGGCCGTCTCGACCTTCGACGACTATCAGGCGAAGTTGATCGGTCAGTTCGAGAAGGTCCTGGGACAATCCGAGAAGGCCCAGGCTGGAGGTTCGACGAGTCGGTGAATCGCCTGGCGATGATTCTGCTGCGTGGCTACAAGCGTTTCATCTCGCCTCTCCTGCCGCCGTCGTGTCGATTCACTCCAACCTGTTCTGAATATGCACTCCTGTCCTATCAACAATATGGATTCTTCAAGGCGACCTGGTTGTCGATTCGAAGGATCTGTCGCTGCCACCCGTTTCACCCCGGTGGCATCGACTATCCCTGAAGTGTTCGCTGGGGACTGAGCCGAGGAAATCGTGGAACAGCGCAACTGGATCCTGGCGATCGCCCTCTCCTTCCTGGTCTTCATCGGCTGGTCGTATCTCTTTCCGCCGCCGCCACCGGTGCAGGAGGGCGCGCCGGTCGAGGACATCTTCGAGCTGCCGCAGCGCGAGTCTTCGCCGGCCAGGACTTCGACGGACCGGCCCGCAGCGGGAGATCCGCAAGACGAACAAGAGGAAGCAGCTGAGTTCGTCCCCCTGGTCGGCGGCGCCGAGGTCTCCGTCGAACTCGATCACGAGTACTTCGAATCGACCTTCTCGAGCCGTGGCGCGCAGCTGCGATCGCTGCGCCTGCTGAGAATTCGCAACAGCGAAGGCGACAGCGTCGAGATGGTGAGGGATCATGCCGTGGGTCCGGGGCCGTTCGCCCTGCTCTCGTCGCGTGGCGAGTCGCCTGTGGATCAACGACAAGCTGTTCGTGGTCGAGGCGTCGACCCCCTCCTCGGTCCGCTTTGCCTATCGCGACGCCCAGGGAGAGGTGACGAAGGAGTTCAGCCTCAGCGACGACGGCTTCATCGATGTCGCCATCGAGGCACGCGGTCTCGGCGACTGGACAGTGCTGTTGGGCCCGGGTCTTAGAAACCCCGAAGCCTCTGAACTGACCGGCGGGCGTCAGACCCGCGGCATGTCCTGGCGCAGCAGCGGCGAGATCGAGTTGCTGCCGGCTCAGAAGGCCAACGAGGTCACCCAGTTTCCAGGGCAGGGTGTCCAGTGGGCCGGCCTCGAGGACAGCTACTTCCTCTCCATTCTCGCGCCGACGTCACCCATCCGTAGCGTGACCGCTGAACCGGTCCTGCCACAGGGTCCTCCCGACGCTGTCGAGTGGGTTCCCGCCGCCCTGGCCCGAGTGCCCGAGGATGTCGATGTCGCCGATGTGCGCGACTATCGGGTGCTGTTCGAGCCCCTGGGAGACGAGTTCGAGGGCCGGGCCTACTTCGGTTCGAAGCGCTACGAGCGCCTCGAGTCGGTCCAGGGCGATCTCGGCCTGACCGAGACGGTTCGATGGTCGGGGATCGATGCCCTGGCGCGGATGATGCTCCTTGGACTGTTGTGGATCCACGACCATGTGATCGCCAACTTCGGATGGTCGATCATCCTGCTGACGATCGCGATCAAGATCCTGCTCTTTCCGCTGACCCACAAGTCGATGACCTCGATGGAGCGGATGAAAGAGTTGCAGCCGCAGATGGACGCCATCAAGGCCAAGTATCGCGGCAAGCAGAAGGACAAGCAGGGTCGTCCGAACATGGAGGCGCAGCGCAAGCAGAACGAGGAGATGCAGGCGCTGTTCAAGGAGCAGGGCGTGAATCCGGTCGGCGGCTGCCTGCCGATGCTCCTGCAGATGCCCTTCTTCTTCGCCATGTTCGGGTTGCTCGGCAGCTCGGTCGAACTCTGGAACGCTCCGTGGATCCTCTGGTACACCGACCTGAGCGCGAAGGATCCGTACTACGTTCTTCCCCTGGTCATGGGGGCGTTGCAGTTCCTGCAAACGCGCATGACTCCGACTCCGAACACCAATCCGACCAACAAGATGATGATGAACATGATGCCGATCATGTTCACCTTCATCTCTTTCGGTTTCGCCAGCGGCCTCGTCCTCTACTGGCTGACGCAGAGTGCCGTGACCATCGTTCAGACAGCCGTTTATCACCGACTCAAGACATCCGGACACCTCGGCGGCACGAAGCCGCCAACGGATGCGAAGGCCGGTGTCACCAAAAAGCTGGGCGCTTCGAAGAAGCGCCCCTCCCGAGGAAAATAAGCCATGAGTGACTCATCTCGCCTCTTCTTCACCGGATCGACCCTCGAGCAGGCCGTCCTGGCGGCGGCGCGACACTTCGAGATCGAGCCCGACGCCGTCGACTACGAGAAGATCGAACGCAAGGCGGGCCTGCTGAGCGGCAAGCGCAAGATCGTCATCCGTGTCGACGCGGACAGTCCCGCCCGGGGCGTGGTCGACGGCAACGCGACGGCCGACGAGCCTGCGCCGGAGTCGACGCCCCAGCCCGAAACGCAGAGTGATTTCCAACTCGACACGCCGACAGAGAACACGCCGGCCGTCCCTGAGCCGGCCGCTCCCCAGTCCTCCCTGGCGCCGCCTCGCGAGGAGCGCAGATCCGTCGCAGCCGCTATGGCCGAGGAGGATGACGATGACGAGACCGATGACGAGACCGATGACGAGAACTCGCAAGAGCACTCGTCCGAACCCGAGAAGGCCCGCGAAGCGAGGCAGCCCCGCCGACCGCGACCGAACCGCGAGGATCACACCGAGCCCCGCACCGAGCCGCGGATCGAGGACATGCCCGAGGCCACGGGCCCGCAGGCCGAAGCCGTCCTGAAGGGTGTTTCCCTGCTGGCCAGGATGGCCGACCTGAAGCTGACCGCCCGGGTTCATCAAGGCGAAGAACAGCTCTACGTCGAGGTCTTCGGAGAGGATCAGGGAGATCTCGTCGAGGGTGAGGGACGCCTTCTGCTGGCCTTCCAGCACCTTCTCCCGCGCATGCTCCAGGGTCTGACCGGAGAGATGGTGCCGTGCAAGGTCGACTCGGACGGCTTCCGCCGCAAGAGGATCGCCAGTCTCGAGCGTATGGCGCTCGAGGTGGCTGATGAAGTTCGCGAGGCCGGCCGCTCCAAGACCCTGAAGTCGATGAACCCGGCCGATCGTCGCACCATCCACCTGGCTCTCCAGGAGGAAGAGGATGTGGTGACCGAGAGCGAAGGCCGGGGCTTCTTCAAGCGCGTAACCGTTCGACCGGCATAGCGGGGCAGCGTGTCCGGGATGCATGTTTCACGTGAAACATCGATCCCGGATCTGACTCCCGAAGCCTTCGGCGACCGACTCGCCGAGTGCGTCTCGCGGCCGCTGGATCCGGCGGCCGTCGAGCGCCTCTATATCCACTTCCAGGAGTTGGCTCGCTGGAATCAGCGCCTCTCCCTGGTTGGACCCGGGACTGCCGAAGAGGTGGTGATTCGCCACTTCGGTGAGTCCCTCGCGGCCCTCCCGCTGCTCCCCGATGTTTCACGTGAAACGTCCCAAGAGGGTTCTGGGGAACCCCCGGTGCCCCAGAACGGCTCCTCAGGCCCGGAATCCACGGCTGGCAGCCCTGTTCTCGTCGATATCGGGAGTGGTGGCGGCTTTCCGGGACTGGTGCTCGCTCTTGCGCTGCCCGATTGGGAGGTCTTTCTCGTAGAATCGAGGACCCGGAAGCTCGAGTTCCTTCGTTCGGTGACCCGAAAGGCCCAGCGGCCCGTGAATCTGCTTGCCGATCGCTTCGAACTTCCTCTACCGCGCTCGCTCCCGGAGACTGTAGACTGCCTGACTCTTCGAGCGGTGCGTCTGCCGGAAGACGTCTGGCAGGCAGCTTCGAGGAAACTACGAGTCGGAGGACGAATCCTGATCTGGTGTGGCGTCGAAGAACCGGCTGTTCCCGCGGGGCTGAAGAAGGTCGAAGAGGTCCCGTTGACCGGTTCGCGGTCTCGGAGAATCGTGGTCTGGCAGGCCGAAACGAACGATCGTGGAGCGAACACTTGAAGGTACTGGCGGTCGTGAACCAGAAGGGCGGGGTCGGCAAGACCACCACCGCGGTCAATCTGGCGGCCGCCCTGGGCGTGCTCGACCACCGCGTCCTGATGATCGATTGCGATCCACAGGGGAATGCCACGCGGGGCCTGGGTGTCGAACCGACGCCACCCATGCTCTACGACGCACTCGTAGGTCGTTGCAGCCTCGAAGACACCATCCGCGAGACGGAGTTCTCGGGACTCGACGTGGTGCCGTCGAATCGCGACCTCGTGGGTGTCGAGATCGAGATGGTGGGAGTCGATGGCTGGGAGACGCGCCTCAAGGACCTGGTCGCCGAGTCGCGACAGTACGAGACCATCATTCTCGATTGTCCGCCGTCGCTGGGACACCTGACAGTCAACGCCCTGGTCGCGGCCGACGCGGTCCTGATACCCATGCAATGTGAGTACTTCGCCCTCGAGGGCATGGCGGAGCTGCTGTCGACCGTCGGGCGGGTGCGCGACACGCTCAATCCCCGTCTCGAGGTGGCCGGAATCCTGCTCACGATGTTCGATGAGCGCACCAATCTGGCACGAGAGGTTCGCGACGAGATCCATCGCCACTTCCCGGAACTGCTCTACGAAACGGCCGTTCCCCGCAACATTCGGCTCGCCGAGGCGCCGAGTTTCGGGCTTCCGGCGCTGCACTACGACGTCAAGTCGAGCGGCGCCCAGGCGTACCTCGACGTCGCCCGAGAGTATCTTCGAAAGGTAGCTTGACATGGCATTGAAGAGAGGACTGGGCAAGGGCCTGGACGCGATCCTGCAGAAGCCGACAGCACCGGTAGCCGGGGTGCGAGAGCTTCCGATCACGTCGCTGAAGCCGAATCGACACCAGCCGCGAACGAACTTCGACGCCGAGGGGCTCGAGGAACTCGCCGACTCGATCCGCGCCCAGGGTGTCATTCAGCCCCTGGTGGTCATGGAGAAGGCGCCGGGCAACTTCATCATCGTCGCCGGAGAGCGCCGCTGGCGGGCTGCCGGCAAGGCGGGCCTTCAGACCGTTCCAGTCTTCGTGAGGGATGTCGCCGACGATCGGCAACTCCTGGAGCTGGCCCTCGTCGAGAACCTGCAGCGGGCCGATCTCAACGCGATCGAAGAGGCTGAGGCCTACAAGACGCTCAGGGAGAACTTCGCTCTTTCCCAGGAGGAGATCGCCGGCAGGGTCGGGCGCTCCCGACCGGCGGTCACCAACACCCTACGCCTGCTGCGCCTGCCTCCGGCCGTTCAGGATCTGCTTCGTTCCGGTCAGTTGTCGGCGGGTCAGGCCCGTCCCCTGGTCGGAATGACCGACGCCGAGAGACAGATCGCCCTGGCGCAACGGATCGTCGAAGAAGGACTCTCGGCACGCCAGGTCGAGGCTGCCGCTCGTCCGGCCGAGGCGGTGGAGAAGCGCGGCAAGAAGTCGAAGTCCGAGAGCGACGTTCATACCCGCGCGGCCGAGGAGCGCCTGACCCGCTGCCTGCAGACCCGGGTCGAGATCCGTCGCCGGAAGAAGGGCGGAGAGGTCAAGATCCACTTTCACTCGGAGGACGAGCTTCAGAGACTCTATGAAGTTCTCCTCGAAGGGAGTCAGGGCTGATGTTCAAGGCAGATGCCGGCAAGGGCGATCTCGATGGCTTCATCGATGCCGGAACGCGACTCGTTGGAGAACTCCGCTTCAAGGACACGTTCCGGATCGACGGCCAGCTCGAAGGCAAGGTGATCTCGGAAGGGAACCTCGTGATCGGCGAGCGCGGACGGGTCGAGGGCGAACTGCGCGTTCGCAACGTCTTCGTTTCGGGGGAGTTTCGCGGCTCGATCCACGAAGCCCACAGAGTCGAGGTCGGAGCCACGGGGCGCGTCTACGGCGAAGTCCAGACCCAGGCCCTGGTGGTCGAAGATGGCGCGATTCTCGAGGGGTCCAGCTCGATGGGAGGTTCCCCCTCCGAGGCCCCCTCGAACGCGAATGGCGAAGAGGACGACGAAGCTCTATAAGGGTGTAAGTCTTTTTTATTCAAAAACTTACAGTAGTCTTGTTCGCTTGCCGGCGAATCGCTTCAGGGATCCTGGACTCGTCGCCGATAGGACGGCACGAACGTCAGCGGAGTTCGATCGAGGAAGGCGTCACCGAAGCTGTCGGTGAGGACTCGGCCGTCGAGATCGGGTGCCAGCGGCAGGCCGAGCGCGTAGAGAATCGTGGGCGCCACGTCGAGCACGTCAGCACCGTCCAGGAAGGTTCCTGACGCCAGGTTGTCACCGAGCAGCATCAGGACACCATCGGGCTGGTTGTCGTAGCGGCCGCCCATCGGGCGTCCGCCTTGGATCAGGGAAGTGAGCCATTGGTCTGCACCCGGCTCATCGATGCCCCAGGCTGATGTCACGAGCAGCAGTTTCGGACCCTCGATCCGCTGCCAGAGTCGAGAGAGGGCGGCGTCGAGATAGGCGTAGTAGGTCGTCAGCTGCTGCGATGCAAGCGCGGAGCGAGGGCTGGTCTGGGCGGCGAACTGGGCAGAGTCGTACCCTCCGAAGGTTTCGGTGGCAACTCGTTGGAGTCCGGGCAGCCCGAGGAACAGCGCATCGGTGTTGCCGGCTTCGAGAATGCGCAGGGCGATGGACTCGCGCCACAGATCCTGGGCCAGGCTCTCGGCCAGCCAACTCGGCGGCGATTCACCGAACCGCGCCAGCAGGGCAGGATCGATGTCCCTGGCTGTCACTCTCGAGGTCAGCACGCCGGGCGGAATGCCCGGCGGCACCTCGCTGCCGGGATCGCTGCGACCGAGGAAGGAGTCGCTGATCGCGATATCGCAGCCTGCCAGGGTTTCGTCGGGCGCCGGCCAGCCGACCATCGCTGTTTTCAGGCCGAAGCGCTGCAGGAAGTCCCAGAGTGCCGGTGACTTGGCGGTCGGGGGAAGATCGTGGCGCTGCAGGCCGATCCAGGGTCCCCATTGGTCCATGCCGGCGGCCATCGGTCTCAGGTTGTACCTTTGATCGGTGGTGGTGGAAAACGGCGTGGCCAGCCCGTTCTCGGACACGACCCCGTGCTTGTAGGGATACTGACCGCTGGCGAGCGAGTACCAGACTGGGGACCTGCGAGTCGGTCCGAAGGTTCCGAGCCGGCCGTAGGCACCCTGGCGCAGAAGAGTCCCGAGGAAGGGCAGCCTTCCCTGGCCTGTCACGGGAAGGATCACGTCGAGGGTGGCGCTTTCGATTGCGACGACCAGCAGGCGTGGAGAGCTCTGGGCGGCGGCGAAGACGGGTCGCTGTGCTTGACGCACGGAAGGCTTCCAGGCGCTGCGGCGCTCGATCATCACGCCGACCGTCAGGAAACAGAGAGCCCATACCAACAGCTGACTCCGGTAGCTCCACGGCCGCGAGTTCAGGGTGTGGAGCAGGGTCGTATAGAACGTGGCGAGAGCGAAGACGGTCAGCGAGATCGCCGCCTTCAGCAACCGGTTGTCGAGCCCCGGCGTCAGATAGAAGGAATAGTGGGACGCATGCACCCACGCTCCAACGGTGGTGAGTGACAGCCCGAGGGTCATGGCCCAGGGAAGCCAGCGACGGCTGCTCCAGCGAAAGGCCCAGGCTGCTGCACTGTGCGCCACCGAACTGACTCCGCCGACCACCATCGTGTAGAAGACGATAGAGCGGGCGACACGGGTCGCGCTGAAATCGAGATCGGGATTGAGGAAGAACAGCAGGCTCGCGAGACACGCTCCGAGCAGTCCTCCGGGCAGGAATCCGAGGACCCAGACCGTCGGCGAGAAGGCGCGCTTCGTCCTCATCAGCAGAGGCCGGGCGAGTCGAGTTGCGGTGGAATCCTCCTTCGATTGTCGAGCTGCTCATGAGGCGTGGAAGACCGTGCTATTTTGCCGCCCATGGAAGATACGCGGGCCAGGGTGCTCGAAGTCGAAGAGTGCCCCTACCCCTACTTTCGCCTGCGTCTGCTGGTGACCGACTCCTATGGGGACTGTCGGCCGGGCCAGTTCGTGATGCTCGAAGCCGGTCAGCGCCTCGAGCCCTTCCTGCGTCGTGCCTTCTCCATTCACGATGTTAGCAAGGGGTCGGAGGGTACCTGGATCGATGTTCTCGGAAAAGTCGTCGGCCGGGCAACCGATCTGCTGGCGCGGGCCCGCGATGGCGAAGAAGTCGGAGTTCTCGGTCCGCTCGGAAGAGGTTTCGATCTCGAGCCAGGGAAGAACAGCTCCGAGGGTCGGCTGGCGCTCGTCGCAGGCGGCGTCGGGTCGGCTCCCCTGTTGATCCTGGCGCATCGGCTGGCAGAAATGGGTCGAACCGTCGATTTCTTCTACGGTGGTCGGTCGCGGTCCGACCTGAGTCGCTCCGAGCTTTTTCGTCGAGTGGCCGAGGACAGTGGCGGCGTCTATCGTGCCACTACCGAAGATGGATCGGCGGGCGAACGCGGCCTGGTGACCGAATCCCTCGAGGCGGTTCTCGAGAACGGCGACCATGAGTTCATCTACTCCTGCGGTCCGATGCCGCTCCTGGCCGCTCTGGCATCGATGAGCGGGCGTCTCGGGATTCCCGGTGAGGCAGCTCTCGAAACACCGATGGGTTGCGGCTTCGGCGCCTGCCTGGGCTGCGCCGTACCTCATGCCGAAGGCCGGTGGGCCTTGTGCTGTAAGGAAGGCCCTGTGTTCCGCTTCGACGAGGTGCGCTGGTGAGTGGTCCCGATCTCTCGACTCGCGTGGCCGCACTCGAACTGCGCAACCCGATCCTGACTGCCAGCGGAACCTTCGGCTACGGACTCGAGTTCGCCGATCTGACCGATCTGACCGCACTCGGAGGGATCGTCACGAAGGGCCTGTCGCTCGAACCCATGCCCGGCAACCCCGGTCCGCGGATCTGCGAGACCCGCGGCGGAGTCCTCAATTCCATCGGACTCCAGAACATCGGCATCGAGCATTTTCTCGACCACGTCCTCCCGGGTCTCGCCGACTACCCCGCGGCGGTGATCGTCAATCTCTTCGGCAACGCCGAGAACGACTATCGCGAGCTCGCTGAACGGGTCGAATCGGCGAGCGGCGTCGCCGCGATCGAACTGAACGTCTCCTGTCCGAACGTCGAGAAGGGCGGGATCGAGTTCGGGCACGACCCCGAGCAGCTGCGCGAGCTGGTCCGGGGCGTGCGCGATGTCTCGTCGAAGACCCTGATCGTCAAGCTTTCACCGAACGTGACTTCGCCCACTGCCATCGCGCAGGCCTGTCGCGACGGCGGGGCCGACGCGCTGTCGTGCATCAACACCGTGGTCGGAATGGCCATCGACTCCAGAACCCGCAGACCGCTGCTGCATACGGTTCGGGGCGGTCTGTCGGGGCCGGCGATCAAGCCCATCGCCCTTCGGATCGTGTTCGAGGTCAGCCGTGCGGTCGAGCTTCCGGTGATCGGCGTCGGCGGCGTGCAGAGTGTCGATGACGTGATCGAGTACCTGCTCGCCGGTGCATCAGCGGTCCAGGTCGGCACCACCCTGTTCCGTGACCGGGAACGCCTCGACGGCTGGTCGAAGGGCTCGCCGTGAGGCTCGAGGAGATGAAGGTCGGCTCGGTGAGCGAGTTGATCGGCGGCCTCGACCTCAGGGGAACGAAGTTCGATCCCGGACCGAGGTTGACTTGGTCACCCACTGGTAGATGGCGCGATCGACCTCGAGGTCGAAATCCCAGTCGTACTCATAGAGCGGGAAGTCGACACGCACGGTGTACTCGCAGATCATCCGCACCCGGGCACCGGTCTTCGAAACCTGGCAGTCCTTGCGGGTGATGGGCAGGCCGAGCTCCTGACCCTTGTTGATGATCCTCGTCTTGATCTGCTGCGGTGAACTCCGCAGGGCGAACTTGGCCTGTTCGACCATGTAGTCGTTGAGCTGCGAAGAGGCCATCTTGATCGGAATGGCCTTCCATCCGAATCCGGCGACGGCGGCGAAGACGAGGGCCCAGAAGATGCAGCCGATGTTGCCCTCGCCGCGTTCGGAGCGTCGCTTGCGTGGAATTCTTTCGGACTTCGAAATCATCGCGTTCGCCTCAAGCGAGGCATTTTAGCGCATTTGCATGAATCAATGCATCAGCGGATCCGTTTGAGGGATCGGTTCCATCGGGTTGCCATTCTCGAATCGGGCCTTCCTCGACCAGTAGATCAGCGTTGCCCGGCCGAGAATCGCCTGTCTCGAAACGGGACCGAAACTGCGACTGTCGAGGCTGCGATCGAGGTTGTCGCCGACCATCCAGTACTCGCCTTCGGAGAGTTTCAACGAATCTCCATCGAAGTCGACGGTGTCGCCGGGCACCGCCTCGCAGCGCTTGATCAGGAGAGTGCGCGGATCTTCGGGAGAACGGATCGCCACCACGTCGCCCCGTCGAATCGGCCTCGCCGGCAACCATCGACTCGCCGGCAAAGCGGCCGTCAGTCGCTCCACGAGCACGTGGTCTCCCGGCAACAGCGTGGGACTCATCGAGACCGACGATACCGCCAGTCCCTGTGCCAGGAACGTGCGAACGAAGACCGCGAGAACGACTCCGACCAGCGGCAGCCGGAGGGCACGAAGACCGGTGAAGATCCGTGCTGGTTGCATCCGCCGGTCAGCGGATCAGGTGGAAGGTGCGGGACCAGCGGGTCTTGGTGATGAATCCGAGCGCAGTGGCCCCGAGCTGCTTCAAGCGGTGCCCGAAGCCGCGCCAGGTGCCGTCGGGCGTCTCGCCGCCGTAGGACCAGTAGACCAGCGAAGCCCGACCCTTGACGTACTCGGTCGGCAGGAAGCCCCAGTAGCGGGAATCGTTCGAGAAGTCGCGGTTGTCGCCGAGGCAGAAAACGTGGTCCTTCGGCACGGTTCTCGGTTGGAGGTTGTCGCGGGCGGGCCGCATGAAGGGATCACCGTGTTGGGTGTAGGAGTCGTCGTCGACCTTCTTGCCGTTGATGTAGAGATCCTTCTCCACCAACTGGACTACGTCGCCCTCGATCGCCACACAGCGTTTCACCAGGTCGAGTTCGAGCTGTTCCGGCGACCTGAAGACCACGATGTCGCCGCGCTGGACGTCGCGCAGTGGCAGCACCTTCGAGACGCCGGGAAGCTCCTCGATGCCGAAGATGAACCGGTTCACGATCAGATGGTCGCCGACCAACAATGTGTCCACCATCGACTCGCTCGGAATGAAGAAGGTCTTGAACACGAACGTGTTCGTGAATCCCAGGAAGATCCCTGCGACCACCAGCGCCTCGAGGTACTCGCGGAACGTCGATCGCTGTCTCGGCTGTGAATCGGGTGATGCCATCGGGTTTGCCACCGAACTCGAGAACGGACACGGCAGCATAGCGGGTCGGTCGGCGCGGCGGCAACCTCGCGCACGGGGCAGGAATTCTTTCCAGGGGGACAGAAAATCTTGACGACCCGTCTTCGCACGATTCACGGCATGTTCTCGCCGAATCGCTGCATGAAGGCCTCCGGCCGAGCACAAAGGTCTGCTGTCGTCGAGCTCCCGCGAGGGAGTCAGATCGAGGCGTGAAGTCATTACGAACAATAGCCACTTCCTGGTCTTCACTCGCGGCTGGCACGGAGCTTGAACTGCAAAGCGGGCATGTCGAATTCATCAACAAGGGGGTGCACCGACAGAGTTCATCTACACATCGTTTCAACGGTAGGAAGGGAGGGGACCCGCCGGGTCCCCTCGATCTCTCGAACACAACCCAGAAATGGAGAAACATGAAGACATTCAATCCGAGTCCCGATCGGTCCCGCCGGGTCGTTGCCATCCTGATGCTGCTGGTTCTGACGGTTGCCGCCGTCGCTGCCCAGGCCAAGCAGGTCGTGAACATCAACACTGCCAACGAGGAGCAGCTGACCCTGCTGCCAAGGGTCGGGCCGTCACTGGCAAGGCGCATCATCGAGCATCGCGAGTCCAACGGTCGCTTCAAGAGCTCCGAGGACCTGTTGCTGGTGCGAGGAATCGGCGAGAGCACCTACCAGCTGCTCGAGCCCTATGTTGCCGTCGACGGCGAGACCACGCTGAAGGAGCCCGTCAGCGTGCCGCGCAAGTCGGGCTGAGGGGGCTGCGATGAGGAGCCGAGGCTTCACCCTGGTCGAGCTCCTCGTCGCTCTCGTCTTCCTCACCCTGATTCTCAGTCTCGGCGTTCCGCCGTTCTGGCACTGGACGGCTCGTGAGCGCTTGCGACTGGCGGCCGGGGAGCTGCGGACCGTCCTGCACGTCGCCCGTCACCAGGCGATCCGCAGCTCGATCGCCGTTGGAGTCCGTTTCTATCCCGACGGCCCGAAGGTGCGCTTCGGTCTCTTCGCCGACGGCGATCGGGACGGTGTCCTCAGCGAAGACATCGAGGCGGGAGTCGATCTCCCGGTTCGCCCTCTGCGCTCCCTGGCCCATGTGGGTGGCGATCTGCACTTCGGGTTTCCGACCGAAGGTCCACCCCCCGCCGATCCGACCACGGGGACTCTGCTCGATCACCTCGAAGATCCGATTCGCTTCAATCGGTCGGACATCGCCTCCTTCTCGTCGCAGGGAGCCGCCACTCCGGGAACCCTCTACCTCACCGACGGACGACGGGGTCTGGCAGCGGTCCGGGTTTCGAGCATGGCCGGCAGGGTCAGGATCTTCGTTCGCGATCCCGACGATGGGAGCTGGCGTCAGTACTGATGTCGACGGGCCCACGCTGCGGGGCGCTGCGCCCGGTGATGCCGGGCTGCCTGTCGCCCGATCGCGCTGTCGAGGGCCGATCGTAGAATGGTTTCGAGAGCGGCGACTCGGATCCGAAGAAGGCCCCCGCTTCGCTCCGCTCCTCGCGGGTCTCGAACAGGATGGAGGTCTGATCGTGTCTTTCGAGCGAGTGGTGCTGTCGACCGCAGGTTCCGGCGAGGAAGCAGAGCGCCTGTCACGACTTCTGGTGGAGGAAGGTCTCGCCGCGTGCGTCAACCGCGTCGCCGGCGTTCGTTCGGTCTACCGCTGGCAGGGGGAGGTCTGCGACGACGCCGAGTGGTTGCTGGTGATCAAGACCACCGAGGAGCACGTCGAAGCGATCAACGAGCGCCTCACGGAGGAGCACGAGTACGACCTCCCCGAAGTGGTGGCGCTACCCGTTGTGGGTGGTTCGTCCGCCTACCTGGAGTGGCTCAGGGCCGCGCTTCGGACTCCAGGCGGCGACTGAACGCAGCGACATGCTTGCAGCCTGACCACAGTCCAGGACGAGTCGAAACGCCCTCCCATCCCGTCAGGGAGAGAGAGCCTCGGGATGACGCGAACGTGTGTCGAATTTCAGCCCGCCAGGACTTCGAGCGCCTGCGACAGATCGGCCTCGAGATCCTCGAGTGACTCGATTCCCACCGAAACCCTGACCAGACCGCCGCGAACGCCGAGTTTCTCGCGCTGCTCCTCGGGGATCGCGGCGTGCGTCATCGATGCAGGATGGGAGATCAGGGTCTCCACTCCTCCGAGGCTCTCGGCCAGGGTCAACACCTCGAGCCGGTCGAGGAAGGCCTTGGCCCGATCGTAGGTGCCGACCTCGAACGCGATCAGCGCGCCGAAACCGTCGGCCTGGCGTTGCTGCAGGTCGTAGCCGGGATGGCTGGGCAGGCCGGGATAGTGGACCTTGTCGACGGCGGGATGGGCGTCGAGCATCGCGGCGATGGCGCGGGCGTTCTTCTCATGGCGCTCGATTCGTACGTCGAGAGTCTGGATGCCGCGCAGGGTGAGGAAGCTGTCGAAGGGGCTGAGAATGGCCCCGATCGACTTCTGCAGAAAGGCGAACCAGTCGGCGTGCTTCTGATCGGCGGACACCAGGATCCCTCCGATCGAGTCGGAGTGTCCGTTCAGGAACTTGGTCATCGAATGCACGACGATGTCCGCGCCGAGGTCGAGCGGTCGCTGCAGGGCCGGCGAGAGGAAGGTGTTGTCTACGGCCACCACGATGTCGCGTGCGTGGGCCATCTCGGAGATCGCGCGGATGTCGGAGACCTCCATCATCGGATTGGTCGGTGATTCGAGGAAGACGAGTCGCGTGTTGTCGCGCAGGGCCGCTTCGACAGCCCCGAGATCGGTGGTGTCGACCCAGGAGACCTCCAGCCGGTAGCGGTCGAGGACCTGCTCGAAGAGCCGGTAGGTACCGCCATAGACGTTGCGTGAGGCGACCACGTGCTGGTCGGCGTGAACCATGGTCATCAGGCTGCTGATCGCCGCCATGCCGGAGGCGAAGGCCTGGGCGTCGACGCCGTTCTCGAGCGAGGCGACGCACTCCTCGAGGGCTCGGCGGGTCGGGTTCTGGACCCGGGCGTACTCGAATCCGGTGTGCTCGCCTACCGCGCGGTACTGGTAGGTCGAAGTCTGGAAGATCGGTACCTTGACCGCCCCGGTCACCGGCTCGGCGGACTGACCGGCGTGTACGGTACGGGTCGCGAAGTTCTTGTCTTTCGGATCGGCCTTCACGGCGGGACCTCCTGGTTGGCACCGGTCGGAGTCACCTCGAAACGGGAGGTGGGTTTCGGCGACCGGAAGCGAGTCATCCTACCAGCGGGCCGGACCAGATATCCTCGCCCGGACACTCGAAACCGTTGCGCGGAGACGACCATGACCAGCAACCCGGAAACGACTCCCGGCCCGGCGCCATTCTCGCCCATGCGCTGGGCCGACGACTGCCTCGAACTGCTCGACCAGACCCGCCTGCCCGTCGAGGAGACCTGGCTCCAGTGCCGAACGACCGATGACGTTGCCGGGGCGATCTACCGTCTCTCGGTGCGGGGCGCGCCGGCGATCGGCGTGTCGGCCGCCTACGGTCTGGTGGTCGGCCTGAATGCCGGCGGCCTGCCCTCCAACGAAGCCGACCTTCGCCGCCGATTCGATGCGACCTATGAAGTCCTGGCGGCCACCCGTCCGACCGCCGTCAATCTCGTCTGGGCGCTCGATCAGGGCCGTGGCGTCTTCGACGACGCACTCGAGGAAGGTCTCGACTGCGAAGCCGTTCGCGATCGCCTGCTCGAATGGGCGAAGGAACTGCAGAGGGAAGACATCGAGATCAATCGCAGGATGGGGGCGAACGGCGCCCGGCTCTTCGAGAGCGGCGATCGGGTGATGACCCACTGCAACGCCGGAGCGTTGGCCACGGCCGGCTACGGCACCGCGGTCGGGGTCATCACCTCAGCGTGGAGCGAGGGTCGGCTCGGTTCGGTGTGGGTCGACGAGACGCGTCCGTTGCTGCAGGGCGCTCGACTGACCTCCTGGGAGCTGAAGAAGCTCGGCATTCCCTTCCACCTGGTGACCGACAACAGTGCTGGATCCCTGCTGTCGCGCGGCATGGTGGACCGCATCGTGGTCGGCGCCGATCGGATTGCCGCCAACGGTGATGCCGCCAACAAGATCGGCACCTACATGGTGGCTGCGGTCGCCCATCGTCATGGCGTTCCGTTCTACGTTGCCGCTCCGCTTTCCACCATCGACCGGGCGACGGCGACCGGCGCCGACATACCGATCGAAGAGCGCAGTCCAGACGAGGTGACACGCGTGTTCGACGTCTCGGTCGCGCCGGAGGGGATCGAGGCCCTGAACATCGCCTTCGACGTCACGCCGAATGAATTGATCGCGGCCATCATCACCGAGGAAGGAGTCCTCGAGCCTCCGTTCACCGAGAGCATCGCCGCTGCGTTCGCAGGGCGGGCGGATCGAGCGCAGGCCCCCCGGTGAACGGCAGCCGCCTCGCGGGCCTGGCGCTCGCCATCTCGATGGCTGTCTGGGGCGCTGTCGTGCAGCCGCCGGCGAACGCTGAGTCGATCTCGGCGGACGATCGCGAGACGCTCGAACTCTTTCGCGACTTCCTGCAGCTGCCCAACGACGCCCGCTTCGCGCCGGACATCGTGGCGGTGATCGAGTGGCTCGAAGCGCAGTTCGGGGAGCGTGGATTCTCGACCCGGCGGCTGCCGACGGCAGGCAGCGATGCCCTGCTCGCGGAGCGGCGTCATACCCGGTGCTCGCCACACCGTCCTGGTCTACCTTCAGGCCGACGGACAGCCGGTCGATCCCGACCGCTGGTCGCAGGAAAGTCCCTGGATTCCGGTTCTCAAACACCGCGGTACGGGCGGCGACTGGCAGCAGATCGACTGGTCGCGTCTCGGCGGCGACGTCGACCTCGACTGGCGTGTCTTCGCCCGCTCGGCATCGGATTCGAAAGGCCCGATCGTCCAGTTCCTGTCGGCGATCTCGAGACTCGATCGAAACGGAGTCGTGCCCGACTTCGATCTGAAGGTGATCGTCGACACCGAGGAGGAACTGGGATCACCGAATCTCGCGCCGGCGGTCGAGGAATTCCGACGCGACCTGGCCGCCGACATGCTGGTGATCTTCGACGGGCCGCCACACGCTTCCGGCCGGCCTACCCTGACCTTCGGGGCGCGCGGCATCGCCACGGTCACCCTGCAGACGTTCGGACCGCGCGTCCCGCAGCACAGCGGCCACTACGGAAACTGGACGCCGAACCCGGCCTTGCGCCTGGCGCAGGTGCTGGCTTCCATGAAGGATGATTCGGGTCGGGTCCTGATCGAGGGTTGGTACGACGGAATCGAGATCGACCAGCCCCTTCGCGAAGCCCTCGCTTCGGTGCCCGACGATCGGGCGGCGATGCTGGCGGCCCAGGGCTTCTCGCTACCCGACGCGGTCGCACCGACGCTGCAGGAAGCCATCCAGTATCCGTCCCTCAACATCCGGGGTCTCGAGTCGGGCTGGGTGGGCGATCAGGCGCGAACCATCATTCCCGCCTCCGCGACCGCCGAGATCGACATCCGACTGGTGCTCGAGAGCGAGCCGGAACGACTGATCGGGCTTCTTCGTTCGCACCTCGAGCGTCTCGGTTACACGGTCACCGAGGGACCTCCAACCGACTCACAACGCAGCGAGCACGCGCGTCTGATCTCGATGAACTCGGCGATCTCCTATGGCGCCTTCCGTACCGACTTCGACTCCCTCCCCGGCCGCTGGTTGAATCGGGCGCTGACACGTCGCAACGGCGAACCTCCGATCCTGGTTCGCACCTTCGGCGGCTCGATTCCGATCGCACCCTTCGTTCAGACCCTCGATGTGCCCGCCGTAGTGGTTCCGACCGTCAACCCCGACAACAATCAACACAGCCCCAACGAGAACCTCAGGCTTCGCGAGTTGTTCGCCGGAGTCGAGACCGATTCGAGCGGTCCTCGCCGAGCCGATCGTCGGGCCGGCCCGCTGACGAAGCAGGCGCCCCCAGGGAGGGCGAGGCGACCGCCGGGCTGATAGCCTAGAGGAACCCGTTTCGGGTACCTGGATCCAAGGAGAGCGTTGTGGAGATCAAAGAGAATCGTTCCGGCGATGTCGTCGTTGTGGAAGTGTTCGGCCGACTTTCGATCGGCGAGGGTGACAGTGCAATCCGCGACCGTCTGGCGATGTTGCTGATGGCTGGCGAGAAGAAGATCCTGGTCGGCATGTCGGGTGTGACGGCGCTCGATTCCTCGGGGATCGGAGAGCTGGTCGCTGCTCGACAGGCTGCCGTCGAGAACGACGCGCAGATCAAGTTGGCGCAGCTGTCGCCGAAGGTCGGTCAGGTCCTGAAGGTCACTCAGCTGATCGGGGTCTTCGAGATCTACGACACCCTCGATGAGGGTCTGGCTTCGTTCGCCTGACGGTTCTTCGCTTCGCGTTGGGCTTGCACCGAAACGGCAGCGGCGGTTGGCGCGAATTCGTCGGGTCCGCAGGGCCGAGTCATGCGCTAGCTGCGTAGACACGGTCGAGTAGACTCCGCGTTCCTCGGTTCCCGTCGGGCCGAGTCTCCGATTCGAAGATTTCAGGCAAGGGGTGGATGCGGGATGGTTGCAAGAAGAATCTGGCTGAGCCTGTTGCTGGGGGTGCTGGCGACGCCCGCGGTTCTCTTCGCTCACGCGACGGGCGAGGACTACGTCTTCTTCCGCTTCGAAGAGAGCCGGATCACGGGGTTGTTCGAGGTCCACTTCGACGACCTGCGCGACAAGCTCGATCTGGAGATCCGGGGTACTGAAGAAGAGGCGCTCGGCATGATCGAGTCGAACGCGGCTCGGGTCGAGCAGTACATCCTCGAGAACTTCTCGGTCGGTCCGGCGAAGGCGGTTCGAGCCGTACACGATCGAGTTCACCGGCCGGCCGTCGAGGTCCTGCCGAAGGGTACCTTCGCCCAGTACCACTTCGAGATCGCCAGGGGCCCGTTGCCGGATCAGCTTGGACATCACCACTCGATGTTCTACGACGGCGACAAGCTGCACCGCGGTCTGGTGTTGGTCGAGTAGAACGCCAAGACCGATACGACATTCCCCGACGAGTACACGGCGCTCGTCTTCAGTCCGTCGAATCAAGAGCAGACACTCGATCTGACAGACGTCACGACGATCATGACCCCCTGGGACATGATTCCCCAGGGCGTCTGGCACATCTGGATCGGGATCGACCACATCCTCTTCCTGCTCGCGCTGATGCTCCCGGCGGTGCTGATGCGCCGAAGGAGGGCGGCTGGAGGCCGGTCGACACCTTCCGGACGTGCGCTGTGGAAGCTGCTGCAAGATCGTCACCGTGTTCACCATCGCCCACTCGGTCACGCTTCTGCTGGCCGCGCTCGACTTCGATCTCGCTGCCCTCGCGACTGGTCGAGTCGATCATCGCGCTCTCGATCATCCTGGTGGCGCTGAACAACTTCACCGGCAAGTCGACGGCCGGCTCGCTGTGGGTGATCCTCGGCCTCGGCCTGTTCCACGGTCTCGGCTTCGCTTCGGTCATGGGGCATCTGCCGTTCCGGATGGTCGACCTCTTCAAGGGCGTCATCGGCTTCAACATCGGCGTCGAACTGGGCCAGATCGCCATCGTCGCGGTGATTTTCCCGCTGCTCTTCCTGCTCCGCAGGTCGAGCGTTCTACGAGCCTGTGGTGCTTCGCGGCGGTTCAGTCGTCATGATCGCGATTGCCGGCTGGTGGTTCATCCAACGAGCCTTCGGCCTGGGTTGATGTCTGGGGATCGCGGATGATCGACAACGACCGAATCGAGGAGATGATCTTCCACTACATCTCCAACGAGCTCGTCGATATCGAGGAAGGCTTCGATCTCGGCCCAGAAGAGAACCTGCTCTCCAGCGGACTCGTCGATTCGATGTCGATCGCCCGCCTGATCGGCCATCTTCAAGATCAGGTCGGCGTCAGAGTTCCCCCCGACGGACTCGTTCCCGAGAACTTCCGCAGCGTTCGAACCATGGCTGCCTATCTGGGAAGCCTGCAGTCGGCCTGAAGCGACGCGTCAGTCGTCGGCGCGAAGCCACTGCTCGCGGAGTCGGCCGCGATCGATCTTGCCGCTGCCGGTACGCGGCAGGGAGTCGAAGACCTCGATGCGTGAAGGAACCGCGTAGGGAGCCAATGACCTGGCCGCCTGCTGGCGCAAGAGGGCTGCATCGAGCTGAAGGCCTTCGCCGCCGCGTACAGCCGCGACGATCGTCGAGGCGGCTGTGTCGCTCTCCAGCACAACGGCGGCAGCCTCCGCGACGCCGGCCAGAGAGCTGAGGACCGCTTCTACTTCCTCGAGTTCGACCCGGTAGCCCCGGATCTTCACCTGGCGATCCTTGCGGCCGAGAAACATGAGATTGCCGTCTTCACGTTCTCGCACCAGATCGCCGGTGCGATAGAAGATCTGATCGGTGCCGGCCGGGTTCTGACGATGGAAGAAGGCTCGCTCGTTGAGGTCCGGACGTGCCCAGTAGCCGCTCATCATCGTCGACGACCGGATCACGAGTTCGCCCACGTCTCCGCTCGATACGGGGTGGTCCGCTTCATCGAGCACCAACCCCTCGGCTCCCGACCATACGGTGCCGAGCGGAATCGGCTGGTCAGGGTCGATCGACTCCGCTGTCAGGTGGAAGGCGGTGCACTGGTTGACCTCCGCGGGACCGTAGGAGTTCGAGAAGCGAGCGTGCGGACAGTGGCTTGCCAGCCGCGCGAGATGTTTCGGGGGGAACGGCTCACCGCCGAAGAGGATCCATCGCAGCGAGCTGAGGTCTCGGTGCTCGATCTCTCCGGCGTCGAGCAGCTGGATCAGGGCCAGGGGAACCGAGTACCAGAAACTGAGTCGCTCCGCTTCGATGAGTTCTCCCAGGCTGACCGGGAACAGCGTCGTCTCCTCGGGAATCAGGATGGTCGTCGATCCGCACAGCGGCGCGGTCAGGAACTCGAAGGTCGACATGTCGAAGTGAAGCGGCGAATGGTTCCCCAGCCGGTCTTCGGGGCGGACTCCGTACTCGCGAGCCGAGAACACGGCATAGGCGCGACCGCTGCGGTGGGTGTGCATGAGTCCCTTGGGAACCCCCGTCGACCCCGAGGTATACATGATGTAGGCGAGATCACTTTCGCGAGTCGCTGTACTGGGAGCTCTCGAGGGTGCCTTCTCGATCTCTGACCAGGCGAGCCACCGACGCCCGGTGTCATCGTCGGCGTCTGCGCCGATGACGCACTCGAGTCCAGGAGAATCCACGGCCCAACGGCGAACCTGACGAGCCCGCGAATCGTTCGTGACCAGGTGGCGGACTGCGCAGTCATCGATCTGGAAGCGCAGTCGATTGCGCGGTGCAGCCGGGTCGATGGGTACGTAGGCGGCCCCCGCCTTGAGGATGCCGTAGATGGCAACCGGAAGATCGAGACTCTTCGTCATGTAGATCGCTACGCGATCGCCCGGCAGGACCCCTTCTTCTGAAAGAGCCGCCGCGAGGCGATCCGATCGTGCGGCGAGTTCCTCGTAGCTGAGGCCGGCGGCGCCGAAGCGAAAGGCTTCGTGATGCGGCGCGCGCTCGGCCGACTCGTCGACCGAGTGATGAAGCAGGGATCCCACGGTTCGTCAGAGTCCGAGCAGACCTGCGATCAGGTTGCGCTGGATGTCGGAAGTGCCGGCGTAGATCACTCCGCCCAGGGAGTCTCGAGCTCGCGCTCGATGCCGTACTCTTCGAGAACGCCGCAGGCGCCGTGGATCCGCACTGCGTCGGTGGCACAGGCGAGAAGCGCTTCGCCGATGTGGAGCTTCGCCATCGCGCATTCGAGCGCCGCTTCCTCGCCGCGATCCTTGCGGCCGGCGACCTCGTACATCAGGAGGCGCGAGGTTTCGATTCTCAGTCTCATGTCGGCGATTCGATTCGACACCGACTGGAACTTGCCGATCGGCTGACCGAACTGCTTTCGCTTTCGGGCGTAGTCGATGCAGGTTTCCAGGACGGCAGCCATGGAACCGAGATGGCCGGCGTGGATGAAGGCCCTCTCCCAGGCGATCGTACGGGTGAAGAGCGACATGCCGATCCCGTCTTTGCCGAGTTGGTTCTCGGCCGGAACGAAGCAGTCTTCGAAGATCAGGTCGCCGAGCAGATTCGTGCGTGTGCCGGTCTTGGCCCTGGCTTCGCAACGCTTCACACCCGGCCGGTCGCTCTCGACCAGGAAAGCCGAGACCCCCCACCTTCCTGCCGCAGGATCGGTGCTGGCGAGAACCAGGGAGAGGTCGGCCACGGGCGCCATCCCGATGTAGGACTTCCTACCGTTGAGAATGAAGCCGCCGTCCATGGCCCTGGCGGTGGTCTTCAGACTGAGAGCGTCGGAACCGGAATCCATCTCGGTCACCGCGTGACAACCGATCCACTCGCCGCTGGCCAGCTTCGGCAGGAAGCGCCTCTTCTGGTCTTCGCTCCCGTAGACCACGATCGGTTCCTGGACACTCCAGGTCTGTCCGCCGATCGCCAGGGAAAGTCCGTTGTCGCGGCAACCTCGACCCATGGCTTCGAGCGAGACCACGGTGTTCACCGTGTCGAGCCCCCTGCCTCCGAACTCACTCGGCACGTGACAACCGATCAGACCGAAATCGCCGCAACGTTGCCAGTCGTCGCGAGGGAACGATCCCCGCCGATCGTTGTCTCCGAGATCGGCGCCGAGCTGGCCGGACGCGAAGGCCAGAACGTCCTGACTGCGCTGGATTTGCTCGTCTGTGAAGGAAAGAGTCATCCTCGGGAGCGGTATAGTAGCAGTCCTTCCAGGGTGCCTCGCGGACCCCATTTTCATGAAGGGTGAGCGATTGTCGGAGCGCGGCGACACTTCACTGACCCACCCCCAGCTGCAGATCTGGCTGGCCCAGAAGCTCAGTCCGGCGAGCCCCCTGTTCAACATGGCGTTCGCCGTGCGCTTCGAACGCTCGCTGCGTGTGGATGTCTTCCAACAGGCCTGGAACCAGGTGCTGGAGGATCACCCGGTGCTGCGGCTTTCGATCGTCGAGGAGTCGGGCAGGGCGGTCGCCGGAAGACTGCCGGCGGATGCGTTCCCGACTGAGGTCGTCGACCTGACGGGAGAAGCGGAGGCGACGTTCGAGGACTGGTGCCGGGAGAGAATCTCGCACCCTCTCGACCTCGAACTCGGATCGATCGACAGCGCACTGGTCGTCCTGCCCGAGGGAAGGATGGGCTGGTACCTGAACCAGCACCACCTGATCTCCGATGCGACGTCGGCGACGATCGTCTTTCGACAGGTGGCCTCGACCTATGAAGCCCTGGTTTCGGAGAAGGATGTTCCTGGGGGGTTGCCGGACTACTTCGAGATCTGGCATTCCGGCCTGCCGCGAGCTGAAACGGGGGCGGTCGAGAGGACCTACTGGTCGAGACATCTCCAAGGTCGCGATCGATCCTGCCGGATCTACGGAGAGTCCTCCCCGAAGCCGTCGACAGCGAGTCATCGTCGGACGGTGCCTCTCGGAGCCGCCAGATCGAAGGCCATCGAACGTCGACTCGGTGAAGCAGGCTTTCGAAGCCTGTCCGACGACGTCTCGGCCTTCTCCTTCTTCGCCGTTCTCCTCGCAGCCTGGTCGACTCGGGTGAGCGACCGGGCCGAAGTCGACTTCGATGTCCCCGTGGCAGGCCGTTCGACCGCCGCCTCGAGAAACACGCCCGGCCTCTTCATGGAGATGTTTCCGCTGAGCCTGACCGTGGCATCCGATCTGAGCTTTCGGGACCTGGCTCGGCATTGCCTCGAGGAAGTCTTCTCCCTGTTCGCCCACGCGCTGCCTGGAACCAGCGCCCCGGCGGGTTCGTCGTCGAGCAACGTTCTGCTCAACTTTCTGCCGGTCCGGTTCGGAACCTTCGCCGGCATGCCGGTCGAGGCCGAGTGGATCCACTCCGGTCACACCGACCGTCACCATCGTCTGCGTCTGCAAGTCGAGGACTTCAACGCCAGCGGTCGCTGGACACTCCATTTCGATCTCGACGCGTCGTTCTCCGACCGACAGGGAGAATGCGTGGTCGACCACTTCCTCAGCCTGCTCGACGCCTGCCTCGAGGATCCCGACCAGCCGATCGCCGCCGTAGATCTGCTCGGTGAGTGGGAACGGTCGCGACTCGCCCTACTCAACGCGACCTGCGAACTTCCCACCCCGACCGAAACCGTGATCGACAGGTTCCTGCGACAGGCGCGCGAGGCACCTCAGCGGATTGCCTTGATCGAGGGAGACGCGGAGATGAGCTTCGCGGCACTCGATCGTCGCTCCGCCGCGCTGGCAGGGTCGTTGATCGACCGGGGCGTCTCGGCGGGGGACAGGGTGGCGCTCGTGACGGGTCGATCGATCGCCGCTGTCGTTGGGGTGCTGGGTATCCTGCGGGCAAGGGCGGCCTTCCTACCGATCGACGCTCACTACCCCCCTGCCCGGATTGGTCAGTTGATCGAGGACAGTGGCGCTGCGATTGCGCTCGTCGAGAAGATCGACCCGCTTCTCGAGACGCCGGGCGCCGAGGTCCTGTCGCTGTCGGCGCTCCCGGAAGCGACCCTGTGCACGCCGTCCGAGTCCGAGAGTCCCAGGCTCGACGACCTGGCCTACGTCATCTACACCTCCGGCTCGACCGGCCGTCCGAAGGGCGTCGAGGTCGAGCACTCAGGACTCTCCGACTATCTCGAATGGGCCGAGCGCACCTACGTCCGTGGGGAGGCACTGAGCTGGCCGCTCTTCACCTCGCTGTCGTTCGACCTGACGCTGACCAGCCTCTTCCTACCCTTGATCTCCGGTGGGACGCTGCGGATCTACCCCCACCCCGGGGGAGTCGTCGATGCCGCACTGGCGGCGGTCATCGAGGAGAACCGAGTCGACTTCATCAAACTGACCCCCTCGCATCTCTCGCTGCTGCCCCGAATGAGTCTCGAGGCTTCGAGACTCCGACGAGTGGTCGTCGGCGGTGAAGACCTGAAGACGAGGCTCGCCACCTCGATCGACGGTCTGCTAGAAGGTCGGGCCGAGATCTACAACGAGTACGGACCGACCGAGGCGATCGTCGGCTGCGTCGCGCATCGTTTCGATCCTTCGAACGATCGTGGCACGAGCGTTCCGATCGGTCGCCCGGCCGATCACGTCGAACTCGAGATCCTGAACGGTCTCGGTGTTCCCACCCCGATCGGCACTCCCGGAGAACTGTGGATTTCCCGTTTTGGCCTGGCGCGCGGCTACCTCGGTCAGCGCCAACTCAGTGAGGAGCGCTTCCAGGCGAAGCGAGGCGGAACCTGGGATCGTCGCTACCGGACCGGGGATCGGGTGCGCCTGCGGGAGGATGGTTGCCTCGAGTTCCTCGGTCGCGTCGATCGGCAGATCAAGATCTCGGGTCACCGAGTCGAACCGGGCGAGATCGAAGCCGTCATCCTGGGAGTCGAGGGGGTCGACGACTGCGTCGTGGTTCCCCGTCGTCGGTCGGAACGAGCACCGGCACCTGAAGTGCGAGCCGGCAGCCTGCAGACCTGCGTTCGCTGCGGTCTTCGAGAGGACTATCCGAAAGCGCGATTCGACGACGAGGGCGTCTGCTCGATCTGCCGCTCCTACGAGTCGATCGAGGCGCAGGCCGCGGCCTACTTCAGGACCATGGAGGACCTGCGCGAGATCGTCCGTTCCGTCCGGGACCGCAGGACCGGTCGCCACGACTGCATGATGCTGCTCAGCGGCGGCAAGGACAGCAGCTATGCCCTCTGTCGGTTGGTCGATCTGGGTCTCGACGTCTATGCGTTCACTCTCGACAACGGTTTCATCTCCGAAGGCGCGAAGGCGAACATCACCCGGGTCACCGAGCAGCTCGGCGTGCCGGTGGAGTTCGCCAGTACGCCGGCGATGAACGACATCTTCCGTGATTCCCTCGAGCGTTTCAGCAACGTCTGCCACGGCTGTTTCGAGACCATCTACACGCTCGGCACGCTGCGGGCGCGGGAGCTGGGGATTCCTCTGATCGTGACCGGTCTTTCGCGCGGCCAGATGTTCGAGACCCGTCTGACGGAGGACCTTTTTCGCGGTGGTCGTTTCAGTCCCGACCAGGTCGACCGCGCGGTGCGGGAAGCCCGCAAGGTCTACCATCGTGTTCCCGACCAGGTGGCTCGCTCGCTCGATGTTTCGGCGTTTCAGGAGGACGCCATCTTCGATCAGGTCGAATACCTCGACTTCTACCGCTACTGTGACGCCAGCCTCGACGAGATGCTGTCCTACCTCGACGAGAAGGTCCCCTGGATCCGGCCGGTCGACACCGGTCGCTCGACGAACTGCCTCATCAACGACGTGGGCATCTTCGTCCACAAGCGGGAAAGGGGCTTCCACAACTATGCGCTGCCCTACAGCTGGGATGTCCGGATGGGACACAAGACCCGCGACGCTGCGCTGGAGGAACTCGACGATGAGATCGATCTCGACCGGGTCCATCGCATCCTGAGCGAGGTCGGCTATGAGGACGACGGTCGCTCCTCCGATCGCAACGAGCTGGCGGCGTTCTTCGTTTCGGAGGCCGGACTGGATGAGGCCGTTCTGCGTAGCCGGTTGCAGCAGGAGCTGCCGTC